>CAZLPU010000032.1:0-50894 GCA_964561475.1 uncultured Alphaproteobacteria bacterium | reverse complement strand
GCGCAGTGGCGCCGGACCGCAGTCGCGGCCTTGAGCATGATGCGGATTAAACGCCGCATGCTCTAAGACGCACCGTGACCCATGCGCTGCTTGCCGAAGACGCGCATCCTCAGCTCAGCAACAAAAAAGCACCGCAGACAGATGTCTGCGGTGCCTTCGATCCACGGGGGAATGGACCTCTTAGCGGGAGATGGTCAGCCCGAAGAAGATGAACCGGCCCGTTGCAGGGTACACACCAGGGAAGGTGTTGTTGTTACCCTGACCAGTGCCCGGGTCGGAAACGAGCGGCGGATCGGTGTCGAACACGTTGTTCACACCGGCCCGGAACCGCATATCGTCCCGGAACTGCCAACCAACGGCTGCATCGAGGTAGTTGAAGGAGTCGATCGTGTCGTTGAGGGCGTTGGTGGTCGCCGGATCAACCGCCTCGACGCCGCCCATGTGACGCCAGGTCAGACGCACATCCACATCATACGGGGACTGCCATGTGAAGGTGGTCAGGTGACGGTACTTGGGAGATGGCACACCGACGATGCTGCCCGCACCGGTACAAGAGCCGAGATACTTGCCGGCACACTCAGTGACGGGCGCACCAGCGAAGTCGACGAAGTCCAGGCTCAACAGGTAGGTCGCCGCGAAGTTCACGTTGAACAGACCCAGGTCACCATAGCCAAGACGGCCGAGGTCGTAGGTGTAGTCCACGATGAAATCGAGACCATCGGTGGAGTAGGAGGCGATGTTCTGGTTGGTCGCCTCAACCCCGGCAAGATCACCCTCGGCAGTGTTGGCCTGGAGCCAGAGCGTGCCGAGCGGATCACGACGGACCAGGTTACAGAACTGACCTTCGAAGATGCAGAGATCGAGGGTGGTCTGGGGCGGAATGCTGTTGATGTAGTCCTCGATCTCAATGTTGAAGTAGTCAATTGAGACCGTCAGGCTGTCGAGGAAGCGTGGAGTGAAGATCACGCCCGCCGTGTAGGTGTCAGAGGATTCCGGGTTCAGTTCCCGGTTACCACCGATGATCGAGTTGTACTGACCGGCAGCGGACACTTCGATGTTGCCGAACTGCTCGGCGGTGACACCGGACCGGGCGCACTGTTCGAAGGTTGCCCGCGGCGTGGCACCGGAGCAGGGATCTTCGTTGGGCAGGTCGAACAGGCCGGAGTTCACATCAGAGAACAGTTCGAAGACGTTCGGTGCCCGGATCGCCCGCTGGAACTGAGCCCGCAGACGGATGTCGTCGATCGGCTGCCATGTCAGACCGGCATTGAAGGTCGTGGCATCGAACGTGTTGCTGAAGCCAAGATCGTCTTCCACTTCATAGTCGGAATAACGATAGGCACCCTGGATGGTCAGGTCCTGGAAGAAGGGCTGGCCCTGGATCAGCGGCAGCTTCACCTCGGTGAAGACTTCCGTCACCCGGACTTCACCGGCCAGCGGAGTGACTGCTCCACCCACACCTGTCAAACCTGCGGAACCGGCCTGAGAAATTTCGTCAGGGATCCGCTCCAGGCTGTCGCCACGGAATTCAAAGCCGCCGAGAACCTGGATGGCTTCTTCCGCAAACGGAGACTGGACACCGAACTTGTCGAGGTCCGCAGCCAGCGTGCCGCCGATCACAACCTGTTCGATGGTGCCGACCACGATACCGGTGCCCTGAACGAAGGCTGCTGCTTCGGCGGTCACACCGGTGTTGCCACCCGGACGCGAGAAGATGTTCCAGGGCACACATCCGCCGGACTGATCGATACAGACCGGGTTGCCCTGGGCGTCGGTGGTCACGAACAGAGCCTGCTGGATGTTCTCCACACTGAGGTCACCCACGGACACGTTGTCAGCGGTGGTCTGGGAGAACTGACCGAACAGATCGTAGGTGAAGACATTGTCGTAGAACGAGCCTTCGATGCCGCCGACGATCCGGTAGGTTTGGGAGTTGAACTTGGAAATCCGGGGCTCACCTTCCACGTTCCGGTGGGAGTGGATGAAAGGAACGATCCCGTCGTCATCGCCGGCGCAGCCGAGCAGATCGAAGTAGGTCCGGCCGCTCTGTCCATCCGGGCTCAGACCTTCATTGATGAAAGGGCTGTCGCAGTTGATGGAGAAGTTCCGGTTGAAGCTTGCGGAGGGCGCAATCTGCGCGTCAGTCTGGTTATCCTGGAACTGAAATTCAGCGTAGGCGCGCATCCAATCGGTGAAGTCGTAGTGGGCCTTACCGTAGACCGTATGACGCTCAATCGGGCGCTGGTAGAAGTTGAACGCACCGAAGTTGAAGGTCTGGGCAGCACCGCCCACGAGCGGAACCAGTGTTCCGTCTTCTTCCTGGAAGAAGGCACCTTCACCGATGTTGCTGTTCATGCGGCGGAAGTTGCTGGAACCCACGCATCCGGCACCGAGGGGGCCGCTGCCGTTACCGAGAGAACAGGCGCCCACATCGTGGTCCGCACCGATCATGTCGGCCTGACGGAGGTACTGGTAGAAGATGGTTACATTGCCTTTGCCGTCGCCGGAATTGGCGCCGAACAGAGCAGACACATTGGTCCGCCAGCCGTCGAAATTGTTGCTGTCGGGGATCGGCTGCTCGGCCAGGCTGAGATATTCCTGGGCAAGATCATTGTCGTTGCCGTCCTGGAAGAAGCTGCCCTGGACGTCGACCTGGAAGCCTTCGAAGTCGTCTTTCAGCACGAAGTTCACAACACCGGCGATGGCGTCGGAACCGTACACGGCGGATGCACCACCGGTCACGACATCAACGCGCTCCACCAGCAGGCTGGGCACGAGATTGATGTTGCCGGCGGCCTGGGTCAGAGCACCGTAAGGCAGGCGCTTGCCATCGATGAGCGCCAGGGTCCGGGTGGAGCCGAGGCCGCGCAGGTTGATGGACGCAGCGCCCGTTGCGCCGTTGGACACTTCGGAGGTCTGGACCGCGAAGGCCTGGGGCAGGGTGTTCACATAGTCTTCGATCTGGGTCGTGCCGCGGAACACGAGGTCCTCGCCGGTGACCTGCAGAACAGGTGCGGCCGCGGAGACCGGAGAGCCGGCCAGACGCGAACCGGTAACGGTGACACGTTCGATGTCATCGTCTTCTTCAACGACGTCCTGGGCGAACGCGCCGTTGGACAAGGCGAGGGCGGAGGACGCCACGCCAGCCATCAGAAGCGCACGGAAGGCACGCTTATCCTTAAGAGTGTCGAACACTGTTTTAACCCCCATGAGTCTAGGTTCATCCAGCGCCCGGCTTGCCCTTGTTGTTTTTAAGGCCGCCCAGACTTTTTTGTTGCCGTTACCTGCCCTGGGCTCCCACCGCTATGGATTATGCGGCGGACACCCGGTTGAGCGTGGGCCTGTCAGCGTGTTGTCCGCTGTTCAAGCCATGGCCCATGGTCTGAAAAACCGAGGACCTTCCTTGCTTCGCGCCACCGTGACGCAACATCATTGCGCCTCAAGCCAGTCTCACGAAAGCCATCATCTGATTATGCTATATTGAATTGGCACGCGCCGCTATGGGTCAATTTGGTGTCCCGTCCTAATGTGATACCCGCCATGCTATTGCCCCATCCCGCTGGCACCACCCTGACAAGAACACAGCGTTGAACCGGAAGCAGCCGACCTGTTTCCACCTCCCGAATTGTGGCCAGACGCCGGTTTCACGCGCTGCACAGCAGCCCATTCCAAATCCCCGTCCGTATCCCACTCCGAGACCATCCCCTACCGAGCAGGATGCGCCTCATACAACTCTAAGGCAATCGCAGGGTTACCCGGCGTGGATCCACGTACCGTCGTGGGCGAGGCACGGAGAGCTGAGTCCGGCCCCGGCGCGCTTCAACAAAAAAAGGCCGCGCTCCCCGTGGGAGCGCGGCCCGGTGTTTCAGTCATGCTGCCTGACTTAGACAGCCATGCTTATCAGAACCTGGTGGTGATCCGGCCGTACCAGAAGCGGCCAACCGTGTCGAAGGTCCGCACATCAGTGTTGTCGTTAAACGCATCCAGGGAGAACGGCGGCTCTTTGTCGAACAGGTTGTCGATACCGAACACCAGGATGTTGGAAGACGGGCCTGCTTCAAAGTCGAAGCTGACCTGAATGTCGTTGTAGATCCGACCGTCAACGGTTCGTTCCAGGACTTCACCAGTACCCTGATCCTGGAAGTTTTCGTCGGCTTCGGAGATCCAACGTACATCCCAGCTCGCGCCGAGCTGACCGATGCCCAGGTCATAAGACCAGGTCGTGGTACCCAGCACCCGCCAGCGGGCGAAGTAACCATCCTGATCGTCGATGAACCGGCCGGCGTGGGCGATCACGGAGCCATCGGCCTGGATCTTGTCGTACTGATCCAGATAGGCGCCGTCGACGCTGAAGTTGAACACACCAAATGGCGTATCCAGCCCGGTATAGCTGACGAAGATGTCCACGCCGCGCACGTCAATGCCACCCACATTGGTGGTGGTGTTGTCGACGAGGCTCGGGAAGCCTTCGGAATTGCCGGCTTCCGGACCGAAACGGTCGATCAGGTTACAGGTCGAACCGTTCTCGGCACACTGGGTGAGAATGAAGCTCGTCCCCACTGTGTCGATTGCGTTGGTCAGCTCGATATCGAAGTAGTCGAACCCGATCGCGAAGCCCTGAACCCAATCGTTGAAGGTCGGGGTGTAGACCGCGCCGGCAGTGAAGGTTTCGGCTTCTTCCGGCTCAACATTCGGGTTGCCGCCTGTCCGCTCGCGGATCTGCGTGCTGACCGGCTCAAAACCTCCGGCGGGCACACCGTCCTCGATACAGAACTGCGTCGGATTTTCCGCGCAGGGATCGCTCAGGCTCGGGAAGCTCGTACCGGCGCCACCGAAGGAGTCGAAAATGGTCGGCTCACGGAAGGCTTCGGAATAGCTGGCCCGCAGCAGCAGGTCCTCGAACGGACGGTACTTACCACCGATCTTGATGTTGGTGGTGTTGCCGAAAGTGTCATAGCGAGAGTGACGCACGCCGAATTCCACATCCAGCTGCTTGGCGAACGGCAGGTCAGCCAGCAGGGGGAGGAAGATTTCAGCATACAACTCGTTCACCACGAAGCCGCCACCGGTCGGCTGGCGCGGCGTGCCCGTGGACCGGTCGCCCAGGGTCACCACCTGGGAGTCGGGGATGTCGAAGCCGGACACATCACGGTGGGAGTAACCGAAGGCGACACCGAGATCACCGTAGGGCAGAGCGAACAGCTCAGGGGTGGAGACGTTCAGTTCCCACTGCTCCACCTCGGCACCGAAGTCTTCGTTGGTGGTGAAGGCAATGTAATCCAGCATCTCCTGGGTGACGCTGTTCTCGCCGAAGACATTCAGGGGAACACAGTTTTCGCTGTCGTTCACACACTGCAGGTCGCCGGTTTCAAGAGAACCGGTGGTCGGGCCTACGGCGTTGGCGACACGGTCCAGATTGAAGATCGGACCAAACCGGCTGGAACGCTTCACTTCGCTGTAGAGATAGAAGGCATCCCAATCCCAGCCCTTGAGCAGACCTTCGTTCCAGCCGCCATTGGCGCCCAGCACGACACGGATCTGATCCAGCTCGTTGTCATCGGTCCGGGATCCGGATTCCACCATCCGGCGGCGCCAGTCACCAATCTCCACGCCGAACGGATTGTAGAAGTTGTCGGCGGCATACGGTGCGTTGATGCCAAAAAACGCGAGCGGCGCCAGGGGCGTTTCAGCGAGCTTCTGCTGACCGTCGGTTTCGGAGTAGAGCACTTCGCCGAAAATCCGGAACTCGCTCATGCCGGTGAAGCTCAACTCTTCCGAGAGGTCATAATCACCCTGGAAGTAGATGTTGAAGCCTTCGATCGGCTGGCGCTGGAAGTTGGCCGGAGCGAAGTTGTAGGAGTCACCGCCGAAAAAGTCGAAGGGGCGGAACTCGTCCTCGAAATCCGGACCCAGGGTCACCTGACCGGTACCGCCGGGGTTGTAGTTCCCCCAGGGCGGGGCGGAGGACCCAAGGAAGATCACATCACCGAGGAAGAAAGCCAGGGGCTCTTGGGAGAATTCCCGGTCAGCGGCTTCGATTTCGTCTTCGTTGAAGCGGGTCGCGTTGAAGAAGAAGCTGAATTTCTCAGCCGTCTTGCCGAAGCTGAAGGAAACGTTGTCAGATTCAGCATCGCCTTCGAAGGACTCACCATACTGGACGGACAGCTCGACACCGTCGAAGTCCCGCTTGGTGATGATGTTCACCACACCGGCCACGGCGTCGGCGCCGTATGCGGTGGATGCGCCTTCTTTCAGGATTTCAATCCTGTCGACGGCGGCAACGGGAATGGCGTTCAAGTCGACGGAGGCTGTGACGCCGGAGAAGGATCCGGGCAGACGCCGACCGTTCAGCAGAACCAGGGTCCGGTTGGATCCGAGGCCGCGCAGTGAAATGGTCCGGCCACCGTTACCACCGTTGTTCACCTGGGTGGTCTGGGCCTGACCGGCGAAAGACGGCAGTTCCTGAATCAATTCACCAAGGGAGGTGACGCCGGACCGGGAGATGGCCTGTGCATCCACGATGGTGAGCGGCGCGGAACCGGTCAGGTCTTCCCGGGCAATACGCGAACCGGTGACCTGCATCCGCTCCATGTCGTCGTCCGCGACGGCGATGTCCGTCGTTTGGGCGAGAGCCGGTGCTGCGGCCATGACGGACGTCGCCGCCCCGGCCATCAAAAGCGTGCGGAAAGCACGCCGATTACATGTCCAATCGAACACTGTTTTAACCCCCATGAGTCTATGGTCATCCAGTGCCCGGGTGCCCTCAATTTTGTCGAGCCGCCCAGGCTCCCGGCGCGCGCCGGGTTTCTCGTTGTCAATTACGCCTTGAACAGACGTTGCCTTCGTTGAGGCAAGGAGCTGGTGGCATTTGATCAACGCCTCAGCTTTCTGTTTTCGGTCCCTGCCGCCAGCACTGTTCCCCGCGCCTTCAGCCGATCAGATCGAGACTTCATCCATTATAGTATAATAATCAAAGCGATCCGTCATGGGTCAGTTTGCGATCCTTGCGGCCCGGACACCGGAACTGTGCAGAGCGCGTGGTGTCGGGAGTGGATCGCGCAATATCAGACCTAACCCATATCAATCAGATCACCTCACACTGCCCTGAGCGTATGGAGAGGGTCGCTTCAACGTCAATCAAAATAACACGAAACTGACACATTTTGGCTTGGATCGGCACAGTGCGTTGCACTCCGGTCACAACCTTCTTCCGGAATGCGGCCCGCCTCCAAACATGCCAGCCGACAACCGGATTGCGCCCAGGCCCATGGCCCACGATCCCGATGATCATGGACCCAGTTGCTCATTGACGGGGCTTCTTGACGGGGCTTGCGGGCTGTCCAAACTGTTTCGAGCAGACTGCGCGGCAGGGCCGGACCCGGCAGCGAGTTGTCGAATAGCTGCCCTTCAAACGGGTAAGCTGGCGAAGGGGAACAACGCCCGACCGGGTGACCGGACGGGGTGAGCCAGCCCGCCGCCCCTCGACCCGCATGATGAAAACGACCGCCAGGCAAAACAACCGCCAGGAAACGCCCATGACCGGAAAGCCATCAGCCGCCAATCCCTCACCTCCAGACAAGGGCACGCCCGCCAAGCGTTTCGTGCTCGCCCGGCGGCCCGACGGGCTTCCCCGGGAGGAGGATTTCGCCTTGGAGGAGGTGGTGGTCCCCGCCCCCGGTCCCGGTGAGGTGCTGGTGCGCAACCTCTTTATCTCCGTGGATCCGGGCATGCGCTCCCGGCTCAACGAGACCGCAAGTTACGCCCCGCCCGTCCCCATCGGGGGCACTATGGAAGGCGCGAGCGTGGGAGAAGTCATCGCCTCCGGTGATGAGCGCTTCGAGCCCGGCGATACGGTTGCTGCGGCCATTGGCTGGCAGACCCACGGAATTGCGTCGGGCAAAAGGCTGCGCAAGGTGCCGGAGACGGGACTGCCCCCCTCCACCGCCATCGGCATTCTGGGCATTCCCGGCATGACGGCCTATTTCGGACTTTACGACGTGGGCGGATTGAAAAAGGGTCAGGCGGTGCTGGTGTCGTCGGCCGCCGGGCCCGTGGGCGCGACAGCGGGTCAGATCGCCAAGCTGGAGGATTGTATCGTCATCGGCATCGCGGGCGGCGAGCGCAAATGCCGGTGGATCACGGAGGAACTGGGGTTTGATGCGGCCATCGACTACAAGGCCACCCGGGATCTCACAGGCGCCATCCAGAGCCTCGCGCCCAAGGGCATCGACCTTTACTTTGACAATGTGGGCAATGCCATGGTGGACAGGGTCCTGCCTTGCATGCGGCTTTACGGACGGGTCGTCGTCTCCGGCCAGGTGGGGGACTACAACACCTCAGGGCGCAGCCGGGCCGGTATTCACCACACGGAGGTCTTCATCACCAACCGGGTGCGCATGGAGGGCTTCGTCGTCTTCGACTACGCCGCCCGTTTCGGCGAGGCCGCGAGCCGCATGGTGCCCTGGATCCAGGAAGAGCGCCTGAAATACCGGGAGGAGATCATCGACGGGTTCGAAAACCTGCCCGGCGCGTTCATCGGTTTGTTCAAGGGCGAGAATTTCGGACGCAGACTGATCCGCCCCTGAGACACCTCCATCCGCACAAGGATCATTCAGGAGACCGCCATGGCTTTCGACGGCTACAAGACCCTGCGCTTTGACACCGCGAACCGGGTGCTGACCATCACCATCGATGTTCCGGGGCCCATGAATGCGGTCAATGATGATCTGCATCATGACCTGGCCCGGGTGTTCTTCGACGCCCAGGACGACGAGGACAGCGACATCATTGTCCTGACCGGCGCCGGTGATGTGTTCTGTGCCGGCGGAGACGCCAAATGGATGCAGGAGATGATGGCCGAGCCCGCCAAGTTCCGGGGGATCGCCAACCATGCCAAGCGGATCGTCTCCAGTCTGCTCGAAGTGGAAAAGCCGGTGGTCTGCCGTCTGAACGGTGCAGCGGCGGGCCTGGGCGCGACCATCGCCCTCATGTGCGACATCATCATCGCCGACGAGACCGCCCTGATCGGCGACCCCCATGTGAAAATGGGCTTTGTCGCCGGGGACGGGGGCGCGGTAATCTGGCCCCAGCTCATCGGTTACGCCCGGGCCAAGGAAATGCTGATGACCGGCGCGATGATCCCGGCCAGCAAGGCCGTGGACATGGGGCTGATCAATTACGCGGTCCCCAAGGACAAGCTCGACAGCCATGTGGAGGGCATGATCGAACGGCTCAAGGCCTCCCCCCGCTGGGCGGTGCGCTGGACCAAGACGGTCACGAACATGCCCCTGCGGGACCTGGCCGCACGTCTCATGGACCCCTCGGTCAGCTATGAAATGATGACCAACATTACCGACGATCATAAGGAGGCGGTTGCCGCCTTCCTGGAAAAGCGCAAACCTCAGTTCACCGGCGATTGAGACGGAACGGCAATCAGGGGACCAGCCTATGTATTTCACCGACGAACCGGAGCACATCACCCTGTTGCGCGAAAGCATGCGCCGGTTCGTGGCCCTGGAAATGCCCGACGACAAGGTGCGGGCCTGGGACAGGGCCTGTGAGGTGCCGCCGGAGCTGTTCCGCAAACTGGCCGCGACGGGGGTTTGCGGTCTGACCATTGCGGAGGCCTACGGCGGCGCCGGGCGGGATCTGGTGGCCGCCGTTGCGGTCATCGATGAGCTGTCCCGCAAGGGTGCGGCCGCTGCCGGACCGTTCATCCATTGTGCCTTCTATGGGGGCATGAATATCTCCGAGAACGGATCGGAGGAGCAGAAAAAGCTGTTCCTGCCCAGGATCGCGAAAGGTGAGCTTCTGTTCGCCTACGGCCTTTCCGAACCGGATGTGGGCGGCGATCTCGCCTCCGTGTCCATGACCGCGAGGCCCGGGCGCTCCAATGACAGTATCGTTCTCAACGGAACCAAACGCTGGTGCACCGGCGCCCGGTTTGCCGACTACATCATCTGCCTGGTGAAATCCGATCCGGATGGGGACCGGTACCGCAATCTCAGTTTCGTCCTGGTGCCCACCAACCGCGAAGGCATCACCATCCGGGACATCGACCATGGGGGCATCCGATACGCCGCCACCACGGATGTGATTTTCGATGATGTGGAAATCCCCATCGACTATGTGCTGGGGGGTCCTGAAGGGTGGAACAAGGGCTGGAAGATGCTGGCGGGCCCGGCCCTGGACGTGGAAAAACTGGAAATCACCGCCGTGGCCCTGGGCATTGCCCACGCGGCCATGGACGAGGCTTGGGACTACGCCCAGACCCGCCAGCAATTCGGCAAACCCATCTGCGCCCATCAGTCAGTGCGCCATGCCCTGGTGGAGGCCCGCACGAAGCTCCGGGCCTGTGACCACATGCTTTACCATGCCGCCCATCTGGCCAACGAGGGCAAGCCCTGTAGCGTGGAGACCTCCATGGCCAAACTCTATGTGGCGGACACGGCGGTGGAGATCGTGCTCGCCTGCCAGCGGGTCATGGGGGCCTATGGCGTGGCGAGCGATTCCAACATGGAACGCCATGTCCGGGACATCACCCTCATGCCAATCGTCGGCGGCTCATCCAACATGCAAAAGAACAATATCGCGGCGCGCCTGCGTTTGCCTGAATGAAAAATATGGCCTGAATGAACAGGCTGGCCCGAACCGCCATCGGGAACCGGCCGAACTGAAACCGTCCTCTGATCATCCTGGGAGGGATCATCCATGACCATGGCATCCGTCGCGGCCCAGATCGCGCCAACGCTCGCCCCCCGGGGCGATGAAATCGAAGCGGCCCGGCGCCTGCCCGTGGACGTGGCCCAGACCCTCGCCGGCCAGGGCCTGTTCGCCATGCTCGTGCCCAGGGCCGCGGGCGGCCATGAAGTGGAGCCCCTGGACGCGCTTCAGGCCATGGAAATCATCGCCCAGTCGAATGCCGCGGCGGGCTGGTGCACCATGATCGCCAGCACCACGGGCCTCACAGCGGCCTATCTGCCTACGGAGCTTGCCCGGGAGATCTATGGTGCCCCCGGCGCGGTGTTCGGCGGCGTGTTTGCCCCCACGGGCAAGGCCGTCGTGGAGGGGCCGGACTTCCGGGTCAACGGGCGCTGGCAATGGGTGAGCGGCGGGCACAACTGCCACTGGCTCCTCGGGGGCTGCGTCATCATCGAGAACGGGGAAATGCGCCGCCTGCCCAACGGGGCACCGGACAGCCGCATGGTGATCTTTCCCCGGAACAATGTGGAACTGATCGACACCTGGTACGCCACAGGCATGAGCGGCACCGGCAGCGGCGACATGGCGGTCACCGATCTGGTGGTCCCGGCGCAACGCTCCGTATCCATCATTAACGACGAGCCCGTTGCGGACGGCCCCCTTTACCGGTTTCCCCTGTTCGGGCTTCTGGCCCTGGGCATCGCCGCCGTGGCTCTGGGCAATGCCAAGGGCGCCATGGAGGAATTGAAAGACCTGGCTTTGGCCAAACGCCGCCGGGATTCCAGCCGGACCGTGGCCGAGACCCAGCACGGGCAGGCGGCCATGGCCCAGGCGGAAGCGGAATGGTGCGCCGCCCGGCTTTTCCTTTACGACATGGCCCATGAGGCCTGGACCAAGGCCCAGTCCGGCGACCCTCTGGATGTGGAAACCCGGGCGCGGATGCGTCTGGCGGCCACCCATGCGACCCGCACCAGCGCCAATGTGGCCCGGGCCATGTACGATCTGGGCGGCGGCACGTCGGTCTACCTCACCTCCCCTCTCCAGCGCCGGTTCCGGGACGCCCATGTGGCCACCCAGCATATGATGGCGGGTCATTCCACCTATGAACTCGCCGGGAAGGTGCTCTACGGTCTGGAAGCAGACACCACCTTCCTGTGAGAGGCTCCGAGCTTCTTGTGAGGGGAACCGGTGTGCGCGGCCGGGTGTGATAAAGTGTGGATCGGGTGTTGGACGGATAAACCGGCCCGGCAGACAAGCGGGAACACAGGTCAGACATAAGGAAGGGGACCGCCCATGACGTCATCGCTGAGCATTTTGATGGGGCGCTTCCTGCTCGGGCTTTACTTCCTGATGCCTGGACTGATGAAAGCCGCCAATCCCACCGGGACCCTGGCCTATATGCAAAGCCACGACATCGCGTTCGCGCCGGTGCTCATGTGGATTGCCACGACAGCCAATATCGTGGGCGGATTGCTCTTGATGTCCGGACGGCACGTGAAGCTCGTGGCCTACGGGTTCGTGATCTATGTCCTCCTGGTCAATGTCATGCTGCATGACTTCTGGACCATGGAGGGGGACGCGGTGGCCCGGGAAACCCAGAATTTCATCAAGAATCTGGGAATCCTCGCCGGGCTGCTGGTGCTTGCGGGATGTGCACCCGCGCGGGGAATCTCGGCGGGGACCTGGTGGCGCAGTGACCGGTCGGTAACCTCCTCCTGATGGTATTGGGACACGGAGCAACACGTTGAGCCATCGGGCGGCGTTTCCCGGATGGGCACCCAATCCTCCGACCGGACTGCGCCCCGCGTTCCAACCTGATTTGCATTCGGGGCCGATTTGCATTCCAGATGAGGCGCACGCACACTGGGTTGTTGACTTGAGCGAGTGCCCGGAATGGAGCGGGCGGCGGTGAGGGGCGAACAGGCCATGGATGCACTTCAGAGTTTTCTCAACACAGCAAGCGGGTTCGTCTGGGGTCCTTTCCTGCTGATCCCCCTGCTGCTGGGCACGGGTCTGTTCCTCTCGGTCCTGCTGAAATTCATGCCCTTGCTCCGGATCGGCACCGGCTTTCGCATGGCGCTCGACGGACGTCAGGCCAAGGATGGAGACGGGGAAATCACCCCGTTCCAGGCTCTGACCACGGCCCTGGCCGCCACCATCGGCACCGGCAACATTGCTGGTGTCGCCACCGCCATCTTCCTGGGCGGGCCGGGGGCTGTGTTCTGGATGTGGATTACCGCCCTTCTCGGCATGGCCACGAAATATTCCGAGGCCGTCCTGGCGGTGCGCTTCCGGGAGGTCAGCCCGGACGGACGCTATGTGGGCGGACCCATGTATTACATCCGCAACGGGCTGGGTAAGGGCTGGGCCTGGCTCGGGGCGGCCTTCGCCTTTTTTGCCATGATCGCAGGCTTTGGCATCGGCAATATGGTCCAGGCCAATTCCGTGGCGGACGCCATGGAGGCCAATTTCGGTGTGCCCCATATCGCGAGCGGGATTGCGCTTTCGGCCCTGACCTTCGCGGTGATCATCGGCGGCCTCCAGCGGATTGCCCTGGTGGCGGAACGGCTGGTGCCCCTCATGGCCCTGGCCTATATCGCAGGCGCGCTGATCATCCTGATCCTGAATGCACCGGGTGTGCCCGGGGCCTTCGCCCTCATCATCACCGATGCCTTCACCGGGACCGCGGCGGCGGGCGGCTTCGCGGGCGCGGCGGTCTGGGCGGCCCTGCGCTTCGGTGTGGCCCGGGGCATTTTCTCCAATGAAAGCGGGCTGGGCAGTGCCTCCATCGCCCACGCCGCCGCACGCACGGAAGATCCAGTGCGTCAGGGCACCATCGCCATGATGGGCACTTTCATCGACACGATCATCGTCTGTACCATGACGGCCCTGGTGATCCTCACCGTCCAGGTGCCTTTCGCCACCACGAGCCTTACACCGGCTTCTGATCAGGGGGCGGATGCCCGGGTTCTTACGGCAACCGCTGACCCGGACACCAGCGGGGCCCTTTTCGAGGCGGAGACCGGCACCCTGTCCGGGTCCGATGAGGCGGATGACTTCGTGCGGGTCACCGACGGCGCCCAGACCATCACCACGGGCACCGGCGCGGACACGATTGTCGGCTTCCCGAGCCAGTTCTCCGGCGACCGGATTACGGATTTCGGCCCCGGCGACACCATCCGCTTTCTGGACGCAGGCTTCGGGGCGGATGATATACAGGTGATCGAGCGGGACGGGGACACGGTCATGGTGCGCCTGCCCGGCGAGATGGATGACGGCACCCCGATCCTCTTCCTGGTCTCCGGTCCCGGCGTGGCCCAGGGCCTCGGCGTCGAGCAGGGCCAGGAGATGGTCGGCGCCTGGTCAACGGGCCGGACCGGGGCGGAGCTTTCAACCTATGCCTTCGGTAGCGGCCTGCCCGGCGCCCAATGGGTGATCAGCCTTGGCCTGATCGTTTTTGCCTTCACCACGGTTCTGGGCTGGAGCGTCTACGGGGAACGCTCGGCGGAGTATCTGTTCGGCCCCCGGATCATTCAGCCCTACCGCATGGCCTGGGTTCTTGCCCTGCTCCTGGGGGCCAGTGTGGAACTGTCCCTGGTGTGGACCTTCTCCGACGTGATGAACGGCCTGATGGCGATCCCCAATCTGATTGCCCTGTTGCTGCTCTCCGGCCTGATCGTACGCATCACCAAAGAAGCCCTCGACAAGGAACAATGACGGGCACGGACCGCCCCTCCCCGCATTGCCCGACACCCCCTCTCCAACCGGACGCCACCTCAGCGAAGAGGGCTTACAGCAAATCCTGCTACGCATGTGTTGAGAAGTGTCTTATCGCGGCGGCTCCGGTCTGGGGCACCGAACGGGCACCACAACGGGGCCAACCCAGTCAGTGCAGGTCACCCGCCTTTTCAATCAGCATCAAGAATATCAGGCGACCAGGGAACTGCGGCCGACCCAGAGTAGATTGAGCATGCGGGTCAGGCTGTCGGGGCCTTTTGCCCCCTCGATCCGCCCCATGGCCTCCCAGTAGGATGGCACATAACGTAAACGGTCCGGCAAATGGGGGTAGAGGGTCCGGACACGCTTGGTCCACCGCTCCGCCAGACGCTGTTCCCGGTCCCCATAGGGAATGTCGAACAGATCGCGGATGTGGGGCGGCAGGGTCTGGGCGGTCAGGGCGACATACCAGGCTGGCATCTTGATCAGGGGCCGCCGGGTCTTGCCGAGGAGCAGAGTATCCACCACCCGCCGCCCCGCCGTTCCGGCAGCCAGAACACCACTGTTCAGGACACTGTCCATATAGGCCTGGAATGCGGACCAGTCGGCGGGCATCATGTCTTCGGGGATGCCGAAAAGCGACGACTGGCGCCTCGCGTCGGCATAATACGCCTCCAGATCATCCGGGCTCCAGGGTCCGAGCACCAACTCATGCATGCGCACGGTTGTGTCCCAAAGGGTCGCCTGGACCCAGAGCATCGCTTCGGCATCATTGGCGCTGTAGGGGGAGCCTTCCAGGAACGGACCCACAGTCTCGCTCATGGGTCCCCGGATGCCCGCGTGGATCCGGTGCAGAGTGCGGGCCTGGCCGAGGGCCTGATCAAGGGACCCGAAAACCATGGAAAACATGACCGTGAAGGTGCGGTGGAACCGGCCTATGGGGTCCTTGAGGCTCGTGCCCCTGCGGGCCACGCTTTCGGCCACCCAGGGGTGAGCGGTCTGAAGGACCATGGCCCGGCCGGCGCCCAGAAACACAAGGGATTCACGATTGACGGACCAGAGACGGCTTTCAGGGCCGAACAGCCCCGCCTGGGGATTGCAGGCCATACCGGCGGCCCTTGCGAGCCCCGCTTCAAACTCCAGCCGGCCGATCGGATGAACCGCCCTCACATCCGCACCCGTTCACCAAAATCCCACACGACCTTCAGCCTACCCTATTCGCCGCCTGAAAGGACCCGAAATCCGGACGGCCTCTCCAACATCGGCGCGCCGTAGCCTAACCCGGTTGGATCATGAGTCGAATTGGCACAGCCGTACCACACCGGCGCGCCGACAGTGCATCCGGATTACCCAACCGCCCGACCGATCAGCCGAAAGTGTCCTGACCCGGCACAAAAGACCCGCAACGCCGTCTGGCCCCGCACGTGCAGGGTGTTTGACGTTCGATCCCGCCGGCCCGGCCGTAGGGCCTGCCCGCGGGGCCGGCATGAGTTCCCATCCACTTGACCCCCAGGAGCAATCGCGCCCTGGGGGTTTCTTTTTGTCAGGCATGGAACCAGAGGGGCGTGAACGTCCGATTAGCACCCAGGACGATTCCGGCGGCAATCAGGGGCATATTCAGCGTACCACACGGAAAACGGATCGGGCGCTGCGCCCGGTTTCATCCACCACCGAGACATCCACGAACCCCTCCCCGTCCGCCATCCACGGCGCCATGGAACTGGCCCCCTGAACGGTTTCCGTGTTCTCCGGCAGCACCCGGCCATTGACGATCCAGCGCAACCGGCCCCGCCCGCCTTCGGCCGTCAGCAGAACCGGTTCGCCGGACCGGGGATAGATGATCGTGCTGCCATTGGGGGGATAGGTAATGCGCGGATCATCGGCCCGATCGAGCCCGGTGAACCGGTCCTTGATCTCGAAGCGCTTGAGGCCTGCGGGCAGAGCATCCGCACTGGCCGCATTCAGAATATTTTCCGGCGGCGGATCAATGGCCGCTGGTTCGGCGGGAAGAAGCCCGAAGACCCGGAGCATGAAGGGCGCCGCTTCGTTCCGGCCAATGCGTCCGGGCCGGGAGCCGCCATCGGCCCGGCCCATCCAGACCCCCACAGTGTAGCGCCGGGAAAATCCTACGGCCCAGGCATCCTGGAAGGCGGCGGATGTCCCGGTCTTGAAGGCAATGCTGCGATCCCGGACAATATTGCGCGCCGCGCCCCAGCCATCGGGCAGGGGCACATCCTCCAGAATGTCACGGACATACCAGGCGGCCTCCTGGCCGAACAGGCGGCGGGCCACCTGACCATCCTTGTCCGTCCCATTGGCACTGAAGGCCAGGGGCTCCATCCGCCCCCCATTGGCAATCCCGGCATAGAGGCCGGTCAAGTCGGTCAGGGTGATGCCCACCCCGCCGAGGGCCAGGGGCAGGCTGGCACGGGACGCACCGACCGGCAGCCGCAGATCAGCCCCGGCCTGCTCCAGTCCGGCATAAAGCCGCACCGGCCCGAGACGGTCCAGCACCGCGACCGCGGGCACATTGAGGGACTGCTGCAAAGCCATCCGTGCAGAGACAGTTCCTTGGAATGACCGGTCGAAATTGCGCGGCGCATAATGGCCGAAGGCCACCCGCCGGTCCTCGATCAGTGTTTCGGGATGAAGCAGATGGTCGTCGAACGCCATGGCGTAGATGAAGGGCTTCAGGGCGGATCCCGGCGACCGCACGGCCCGGGCGAGATCCACCTGCCCCTGGGGTCCGTGGAAATCATGCCCGCCGAGATAGGCGATGATGCCCCGGGAGCGGTTGTCCGCCACGACCACGGCCAAGGTCGCACCAGTTTCCAGATAGAGGGCATGGCGGCCCGCCACTTCCTCAAGGGTGGTCTGAAGGGCACCATCCACATGGGTACGGATGATCCGTCCACGACCATCGAGACTGGCCTCCCGCCGGGCGAGGTAGCGGGCAAACCGTGGGGCGAGAAACGGAAAGGACTGGCGCCGGTCAGGCATGGGCTCGGACAGGGCCTCCGCGAGGCCCGCGCCGTCGATCAGGCCCCCTTCGAAGACCTTGTGCAGCACCAGGTCCCGCGCCGCCCTTGCCGCCTCTCCCTGGCGGTCCGGACGCTGACGTTCCGGCGACTGGGGCAGGGCTACCAGCAGGGCCGCCTCACCGGCATTCAGGGCGATCGGGTCCTTGCCGAACCAGGCGAGGGATGCGGCACGCAGACCCTCCAGATTGCCGCCATAGGGAGCCAGGGTAAGATAGATGCGGAGTATTTCTTCTTTGGAGAGATGATATTCAAGCTGGATCGCCCGGAGCACCTGAGACAGCTTGATCAGGGGCGAGCGGGTGTCCGATCCCAATGTCTCCGGGTGGAGGAGGCGCGCGGCTTGCATGGTCAGGGTGGACGCCCCGGAAACGACCCGGCCATTGGCCAGGAACTGAACCCCCGCGCGGGCCATGGCAAGTGGGTCCACACCGAAATGGCTATGGAAGCGCTTGTCTTCCACATGGGTCAGCATCCGGAGAAACCGCGGATCCACATCCCGGGGCCGGGTGCGCAACCGCCATTTGTCATCGCCGGAGAGGAAGGCCCGGAGAATCCGGCCCTGATTGTCGAGGACCACCGTGGAGTGGCTTTGATACCGGCTCAGATCCATAGGATAGAGCCGGTCGAGGACCCAAAGCCCGCCCGCCGCCACCAGCACAAGACTGGTAAAGGTGAGGCCAAGCCAGGCCAGACTCCGCCTGGGCCAGTTTCGGGACCGGGGCCGGGCCTTGGCCGTACCGGGCGGTCCGGACCGGGACGAATAGTCCCGATCCTGGCTCACCTCGCCGTCGTTCTGCGCCCCACCGTTGTCTGACCCCATCATGGGTTTCCTCCGGCCGGGTTACTCCCTGACAATCGTGATTTCACGCTCTTGCGTCCGGGCCATGATGCGGGGCGAGTACATATCTTCTGCCTTGGCAGCGGGCAGAGCGAACGTACCGGGGGTGATTGCCCGGACCACATAGGCCAATGCGAAATCCGGGAAAACCAGCCCTGCGTTTTCGGACGATCGGCTCTTGGAGCCCCTGAGGCGGAACATGCTCACGAACCGGTCATCCCGGGCCGACTCGCTGAGGGTGAAGGTCAGGCGGGGCAGAAAGGCATAATTCGAGGGCGGATCACCGGCAGGCAGGATCGTCTCGATCTCAAGGCCCGCGGGCAGAAGATCCAGAAGCCCCATTTCCCGGGCGAGAATGTCCAGGGTCTGGCCCTGCAACAACACGATGTAGCGCTCCCCATGCTGAAGGGGCCCTCCCCCGACTTCTGCACCGTCCAGGGTGAGCAGGGTCTTTTCAAGGCGCATGCCCTGTTCCTGGGCCGGCTCCGGCTCAGCGGGCACACCTTCGGCGGTGGCGGCGTACCAGATGGCGGAATCGCCGGTGTTGGTGATCCGCACGCCCTCGCTCAACTCCTCAGAGCTGGGAACAACCAGAATAGAGCCGTCCTCCCGGGATTGCTGTTCAGCCCCTTCCACGGACACACTCAGGACCGTGCGTTCACGGATCTGGTTGAGATGATGAGCCGCCAACAGCATCCAGACTTTTTCCTGGGTGTTGAGATAGCGCAGTTGGCTGTCGGTCTTTTCCCGGATCTCGAAAAGGGACGCGAGCATTTCCGTGCGCCCGCTCTCTGCCGCAAGAGCGATGAGGGCGGAGAGATCCCGTTGATAGGTGCCGTAGCGCAGAGCCACGTAGGATTTACGATCGTCCATCCGGCTGACCGGCTCTTCGAGCATGGTCATGGCCCGGACGAAAGCGATCCGTCCCCGGGCCCGGTCTCCCATGAGATCCAGGGCCGCACCCATGAGGGCATGGCTGACCGCGCTCTCCAGAGTGCCCCGCCTGGTATCGAACAGGTAGCGCAGATCCGGCAGATAGGCCTCACCCTGCTTGGCCAGGACATAGAAGCCGTAGACCCGGGCATTGATGTCCATCCAATCGGACCGGGTCAGGGTGTTGAGCCAATTGTTCCCCCGGCGGATGGCATCGGCGGGCACGATATGGCCCTGAGCCTTGGCGGCCACCAGGAAATCGAGGGCGAACACGCTCAGCCATGGATAGGCGGGCGAGGCATTCCGGCTCCACATGCCAAAAGCCCCGTCAGGGCGCTGATAATCCAGCACCCGGTCGATGGCTTCCTGGATCTGCTGGTTCAGATCCTCGTCTTCGTCCAGGCCGCTCACCTGGGCCAAATCGTTGAAGTAAAGGAGCGGAAACGCCCGGGAGGTGGTCTGCTCCAGGCAACCGAAGGGATACCGGCTGAGGGACTTCAACAGTCCCGGCACGTCATACCCCCGGGAGGTTGCGACACTTAAGGTGAACGCCGCCGTCTCCGGCATCAACCCGTCCAGCACATCCAGACCATAGTCCAGGCTGGTGCCCGGCTCCAGAAGGCCGACCTGCTGGTCCGCGCGGGCAAGACGGGGCGGGCGCACTTCCATGGCCCATTCCCGTTCCAGGGTGAAATCCCTGGGACCCGTCACCGTCAAGGTCACCGTGGAGAGACCGGAGGTCTCGCCGGTCACCGGAATGGACAGCCGCGCTTCGCCGCCCTGCTCCAGCATGAGATCCGGCCCATCAAGAACCGTTTCCGTCTCGCCAAGGGAGCCCGTGGTCTTGATAACGGCTGTGTACTGACCAGCGGCCCCGGCCACATTGTCGATCTGAAGGGTTGCGTTCGCCTCGTCGCCGGGGGCGAGGAACCGGGGCAGGGTCAATTCACCCACCACATCGGCGCGCACCGTCAGGGGACCTGCTCCATGGCCCACAGCATTGCCGGCGAAGGCCACGGCCATGAGGTTCAACTCACCGGCAAAATCCGGCACGGAGAGGGGGATCACGGCGGAGCCTGTGTCATCCAGCGCGACGATGCCGGAGAACAGCGCAACGGTCTTGATGGGAACCACATTGAGGGCGCCACCATTGCCGAAGCCGTCACCGCCGGAGCGGATCTCACCAACGGTGCCCTGGGCACCCCGGATCAGCCGTCCGTAGTCATCGCGAATTTCCACACCTAGGCGGCGCTTGCCGAAATAGTGGTCTTCAGGGCGAGGCGGCTCGAAGCCTGTGAGATTGAGAATGCCCTGGTCCACTGCCGCCAGGGTCACGAAGGTGCCGGACGGCGCTGGAGACCCGTCGGCCATGACCACCTTCACCGGCACATCCAGCAGACGCTGGGGCGAGGCCACGTCGGGGGTTTCCATTTCCACGGTCAAGGTCCGGCCGGACTGGTCGATGGACAGGTGGGTCAGACCGATGGCGCGCACAGGCACCTGAGCGCTGGCGTCACTGTTCATGGGGCGGAACAGGTTGACCATCACATAGACGCCGCTGCCCCATTCCGGTGAAATGATCAGGTCGAGGGCGCGGCCGTCCTCGGGCACGTCCACAGTGCGGGTCTCGTGTACCTTGTCCGATGCCACCGTGATCAGGGCCTTGCCTGCCATGGGGGGCTCGATGGTGATGCGGGCCACATCTCCGGCCTTGTAGGTTTCCCGGTCGCTGATGATCCGGACCCGGTCCGGCGCATCACCGGATGATGCACCATACCAGCCCGAATAGAACCGGAAACTGGACGCAGCACCGCTTTCCAGATCCCGCACCTCGAACCGGTAGGAGCCCCAGGACACCCTGTCGAAAGTCTGGGCCGTATCCTGGTTCGCGTCCACATCGAGGGTGCCGTCATCGACGATCACATCCCGGACGATGCGGCGGTAGCGCCAGGCGTTACCGTCCTGGTACCAGTCATAATGGACCCGCTCCCGGATGAACCGCCACTCGAGCCCCTCCAGCGCAATCCGCTCCCCGTCCTCGTTCAGGGCGACGACATCGAACCGGGCTGGCGTGTTGCGGCGCAGCCATCCACCCTCGAAGGCGGGACGGATGCCCAGGGCCACCGGCTTTGAGCGGATGGGCAGGGAAATCTGCTCGGATGTGGTCCGGCCGCTGGGCTCGGCCACGTTCACGGAGAAATCGGCGCGCAGGGACTTCGAGGTCTGGCCCACCTGAGGCAGGCTGCCGGAGATTTTCGCATCGCCTCGGGCGTTGGTGACCGGCACATCGAAATATTCGATCTTGGGGCTGAACGTCTCCTGCACGAGACCGAAACTGTAGCGGCCGAAATCCTTGTAGGGGGCGGGATCGGAAACCACCCGGACCGTGGCATTGCCGCCGAGATTGCGGCCGGGGGCATCGTAGAGATAGCGGGCATTCACAGCGATGGTGAAGGGCTCATCCAGGCGCAGATATTCCGCATCGCTCTTAAGGGTCACTTCAAGGCGTTCGGGGACGAAATCCTGGACATCGAATGTGGCCGTCCCCACCGGCGGGCGGGCGGGATCGAGATGGACATTGACCCGCCACTGGCCCCGCGCCGCGGACCGGGACAGGGTGAGGGGTACATGCACGGACCCGGCGGTCTGCTGGGCAACGGTCACCCGGCGGTACTCGACCCCATCCGGTCGGCGCAGAATGATGGTCAGAGGCACATCCTCAGCGGCCACACCGTCGCTGTCCCGGACCATGGCCACGATCTGGACGGTTTCTCCGGGCCGGTAGATGCCCCGGTCCAGATAGACGAACGCATCCGTCCCGTCCGGTTCCGGCCGCCCGCTCACCCCCCGGTCGCTCAGATCGAAGGGACGGCGGCGCAGGTCCAGGAACATGAAATCCTCGTCCCGGTAGACCATCACCATCACTGGGGTCATGCCGCCGGTGCCGCGGATAAGACCGGGATCGAAACGCACACTGCCATCGGAACCGGTCGTGGCGGTGCCCAACACCGCATTGTTGCGGGCGATCAAGGTCACCTTGGCATTGGACAACGGCTCGGCGCTGTTCAGGGAGCGCACGAAAACATGCAATCCTTCGCTGCCGGAGAAGGTGGTCAGACCCAGATCGGAATCCACCACCCATTGGGCAGCGGCCTGACGGTATTCCCGGTCTTCCTCGGTCAGGGCCGCGTCCCGGGCGAGCACCAGATAGACCCCCGGCTGGGACTGGGGCAGAACGTCCCGGATCGGAAACAGGGTGCGGACAGTCTGGTTGGACTGGTTGGCAATGCCCATGGACCCTTCCCAGGTCAGGGCACCCATATCGTTCTCGACCCGGTTGATGTTCCAACCGTAAAGCACCGTCTCGTCGATGAGACCGGTTTCGAGCTGGGACAGGAGACGGTCATTCACCTGGAACACCTGAATGTCCACCCGCTCCACATTCACCGTGTTCAGGGGCACCCCGTCGCTGCTTTCCCGGGGCAGGATCAGTCCGGATCCGAACGACACCGCGGCCGGACGGTTGCGCAGTTCAACGGGGATGGTCTCGTTCTCGAGGGTCTTGCGCCCCGACGCGCCGGGAAGGCCCGAGCGGATGGTCACAGTGTAGGATTTGCCGAACTCCAGGCCGCCCAGGCACAGAAGGGGCCCGGCGACGCGCACGGCATATTGAGTCTCAGAGGGAGAGACTTCGAGATAGTCCTTGAGGCGGACCGATTCATCGGTGGAAAGATCTTCCGAGAAGGCGAGGCAGGCTTCAGGGGCATCACCGCTGGTATTGATCTGCAGGCGGCGGAAGGCCAGGGTGCGTTCCGCCTCGGCCTCCCGGGCGGCCTTTTTGGACGCGGGCTGGGCCGCGGCCGTGGTTACGGTCGGGTCGGCCGTCGCAGTGCCCCCCGCCTGGGTTTCCTCATTGGGCAGCACGGATTCCAGGGACGGCGCGTCGGAAAAGCCCTGAGTCGGCTCAGGATCGCCGGTTCCAAAACCGTAAAATCCGGCTGTGGCCACGGCAGCAGCACCCAGCCCTCCGAGAGCCCAAAGGACGATACGCTTCATTTCCTGCCCCATATGTTAGTACTTGCAATGGCCTGAGCCGGCACGGACACCTCTGCACCCTTGCCCGCGTCCCCCTCGCGACTCCCAACCCTGCGCTTTGTCGACTAGGACCCTTTTATGGTTTTTTTGCGCGTTGCGCACCCCCTTGAGGAACTGCCGGTCCGGTCTTGCCCAACAGTAAGGTCCCGGGTCCATGATGAAACAGGGGAACAGGCACCCTTGGGCCTGTCGACCTGGACAGGTCTTGACCTGACACTGCCGGACCAGAACACTCCCGGGCCTTGAACCACGGGCCGCCCACCAGGAGAGAGCATGCACACCGCCAACCCGACCGCCGCAAACCAACACGCCGCCCCCACCGCGGCAGGTGCCGCCCCCGCAAACCAGGAGCACCGGCCGGTTCAGGGCGGCGCCTCCCGGTCATACGGCGCCGTGCGCCATGACTGGACCCGGGACGAGGCCCGGCAGATCTTCGCCATGCCCTTCGCGGACCTGATTTTCACCGCCCAGTCGGTGCACCGGGCCCATTTCGACCCCAACGCGGTCCAGGCCTGCGAATTGCTGTCCATCAAGACCGGCGGCTGCCCGGAAGACTGCGGCTATTGCAACCAGTCCGCCCATTTCGACACGGGCCTGCCTGCCTCCAAGCTCATGGAAGTGCAAAAAGTGCTGGAAGGCGCGGCCGAGGCCAAGGCCCGGGGCGCCACCCGCTATTGCATGGGAGCCGCCTGGCGCTCGCCCAAGGACCGGGACCTGCCCGCCATCGAAGCCATGGTCCGGGGCGTGAAGGCCCTTGGCCTGGAAACCTGCATGACCCTGGGCATGCTCAGCGGTGATCAGGCCCGCCGCCTCAAGGACGCAGGCCTCGACTACTACAACCACAACATCGACACGTCCGAAGAGTATTACGACTCGGTGATCACCACCCGGAGCTTCCAGGACCGGCTTGAGACCCTGGAAGAAGTCCGCCAGGCGGGCATTTCCGTGTGCAGCGGCGGCATTGTCGGCATGGGCGAGAGCGAGGAAGACCGGATCGGCATGCTGGTGACCCTGGCCACCCTGCCCGAGCACCCGGGGTCCGTGCCGGTGAATGCCCTGATGCCCACCAAGGGCACGCCCCTGGGCCAGAGCGCCGCCCTCTCCCCCATCGATTTCGTGCGCACCATCGCCGCGGCCCGGATCATGATGCCCCGCTCCGTGGTGCGCCTGTCAGCGGGCCGGGAGAACATGAGCGACGAGACCCAGGCCCTGTGCTTCCTGGCCGGTGCCAATTCCATCTTCGTGGGTTCGAAACTGCTCACCACACCCAATCCGGATGCGGACAGTGATGCGGCCCTGTTCAACCGGCTGGGCATCACGCCCATGGCGGAAGAGGACATGCCCCGGGATGCCGCCCCGGCGCAGTAACGACCAGATCCCACCAACCAGGAGCACGACCATGGACCGTCAGCCCAATGCCAATCCCCACATCCAGGCCGTGCTCTGGGATTTCGGCGGGGTGATCACCACATCCCCCTTCGAGGCCTTCAACCGGTATGAACAGGAACGGGGCATGCCGGCGGATTTCATCCGGACCGTGAACGCCACCAACCCGGAAACCAATGCCTGGGCCCAGTTCGAGCAGAACAAGGTCACCCTGGATGAGTTCGACGGCCTGTTTGCCGCCGAAACCAGGGCCATGGGCCATGAAGTGCCCGGCAAGGACGTGATCCGCCTGCTCTACGGCGATCTGCGCCCGGCGATGGTCCATGCCCTGAAAGTCTGTGCTGCCCATTTCAAGACCGGCTGCATCACCAACAACGTCAAGCCGGTGGGCAGCGACACGGGCTGGGAATCCGACCGTCGGGGCAACGACATGGGTCCCATCATGGAGATTTTCGACCATGTGATCGAAAGCTCCAAAGTGGGCATCCGCAAGCCCGACCCGCGCATTTACGAGATGATGTGCCAAGCCCTCGCCGTGGACGCGGGGGCCTGTGTCTATCTCGACGATCTGGGCATCAATCTGAAGCCCGCGCGCCAGATGGGCATGACCACCATCAAGGTCATCGACCCGGGCGTGGCCATTGCCGAACTGGAAAGCGCCACGGGCCTGAACCTGCAACAGCCCTGATCCCCCTCACGGACGGGGCGCGGCCCTTCGGCCCTGCCCCCGGGGCACCAGTCGGTCCAGGGTCACCGCCAAGGCAGGCAGCGCGGTGATCGCCATGATCATGTTCGTCATGAACATGAAGAACAGCAGCAGGCCCATATCCGCCTGGAATTTCAGGGGCGAGAACACCCAGGTGGACACCCCCATGGCCATGGTCAGACCCACGAACACCACCGCCATGCCCGTTTCCTGAAGCGCCCGCTGATAGGCCAGGGTGATGTCGAGGCCCCGGCGCAGGTGGCTCTGGATGCGGTTGTAGATGTAGAAGGCGTAGTCCACCCCAAGGCCCACGGCGAGCACCATCACCGGCAGGGTCGCCACTTTCAGGCCGATGCCCAGTTCCTTCATGAACCAATAGCCCAGGAAGGTCGCCACGGTGAGAGGCAGACAGCAGGCCAGGGTCGCCCGCCAGTCCCGGTAGGTGCCCGCAACCATCAGGACAATGACCAGATAGACGGCGATCAGCATGGGCCGTTCCGCCTCTTCGATGGCATCATTGGTGGCGGCGATCACACCCACATTGCCGCTGGCCAGCCGGATCCGGGGGACCTGGGGCAGGCCCTCCAGAGTGACCCGGCCCGCATCCTCCCAGGCCACCTGGGGCAGGAGGGCTTTCAGGTCAAGGCGCACGCTTTGCCCGGGCATCGGGGCAGGGAAGGCAATGCCGCCCTGGTGGAGAAGCGCCGCAGATGCCCCCGCCCCCCGGGCCACCTGGATGTTGGCGCGCACTTCGTCATCGAGCCCGGGAGGCGCGGTAAAGACCAGCCCCTCCAATTGATCCGTGCGCAGCACCCAGGTCCCGTCCTCGCCGCCGGTCCCCTGATTGAGCACCGGCGGAGGGGTGTTCTTTTCGGCCCAGGCCTCCACCGCGCCCACCACCCGGGTCAGGGTCTCGGCCCGGGAGTCTTCGGTGAAGATCATCAGGGGCATGACCGTGCAGTCCGTATCCAGAAGCCCGGAGCTTGAGGGGATCGGACTTGTGGCCTGCACCAGGGCAAAGCGGTTGCGGGGTAAGGTCTCCCATTTGGGATTGCCCTCGTTCCAGCCGCCATTGGCTTCGATCGCGGCGGTGGCGGCGGAGACCACGGACAGGACACCGGGCACATTCTCCATGGCCCAGCCGAAATCCCTCAGGAACCGCATGTGGTCGTAGTTGATGCACGCCTCGGCTGGCGTCTCCACCACCACGGTCAGCAGATTGAGGCCGATATCGTAGCTTTCGGCGATCACCCGGCTGTCCCGGTTGTAGCGGGCATCCACATGGAGTTCCGGCGCACCGGCATGCAGATCCCCGATATGGCGGCCCTGGCTTTGCACGATCCCCGTCACCAGAAGCACACCGGTCAGAGCCAGGACGATTGCCGCCGGCCGGGGTTCGGCGATCCGGCCCAGCTTCGTCATGATCCGGGAGCGGAACTGGCGAGCCTTTGCGATGCGGGTGCCATAGTTCCGGTCGAAGGTGAGGCATGAGGCGAGCAAGGGCAGCATCACCAGATTGGTGACGATCTTCAGGGCCACTCCGATGGAGGCGGTCACCGCCAGTTCCCGGATCATCGGAATGGAAATCAGATAAAGGGTGCCAAAGCCCACCAGATCCGTGACCAGAGCCATAGCACCGGGGATGAGCAGACCCGCAAAGGACGCCCGGGCCGCGATCTCCGCCGTATCGCCTGCCTCCACCCGCCGGGAAATCAGGTTGATCTGCTGGACCCCGTGGCTGACCCCGATGGCGAAGACGAGAAAGGGGACCAGGATGGCCAGGGGATCGAGACCGTAGCCCAGGATCTTCAGCAGACCGAATTGCCAGATGAGGGACGTGAGGGAACACACCAGCGGGAGCGCGGTGAGCACCAGGGAACGGGAATACCAGTAAACCAGTCCGGCGGTGATCAGCAGGGCCAGCACACAGAACACAAGAACCCCGCCCGCCCCTTCGGCGATGTCGCCCACCAGCTTGGCAAAGCCCACAATGTGGACGGACACTTCCGCATCCTCATGGGCCTCGCGAATGTCCTGCTCCAGGCGCCGGGCCAGTTCGAAATAGTCCAGGGGTTCGCGGGTGGCGGGGTCGATGTCCTGAAGCTCCGCCATGATCATGGCCGAGGTGAAATCCCTTGCCACCAATCGTCCGGCATAGCCGCCCCGGATCACGTTGTTCTGGATGGCGGCCAGATCCTCGGCACTCATGGTCTCCGGGGTCACGGTGCCCGGGATGACATCATCCGCACGGAACCCTTCCTCGGTGATCTCGAAATAGCGGGTGTTCGGGGTCCAGAGGGACGTGACCGTCCGCCGGTCCACGCCGGGCAGATAGAAGAGGTCGTCGGTGGCCTCCTTGAGCCGGGCCATGAACGGCTGGGTCCAGATCGTTCCGTCCCGGGCCTTCAGCACCACGATCACCCGGTTGGAGCCGAAGAGCCGGTCCCGATAGTCCTGAAACGTCTCAATATAGGGGTGGCCGCCGGGGAGCTGCTTGTCGAAGCCCGCGGTCAGGCGAAGCTGCAAGGCGAAATAGCCGGTGACGATCGTGAGCACGGCAAAAGCGAGAAGGATCGCTGTGCGGTGTCCGAATACAAAATTTTCCAGTGCCTTGACCATGCTCCGCCCTTTTCGGACCCAAAACCGGTTCCCGCCGCCGCCTGCCCGCAGGTTTGCATCCGGGACCCCACGCCAGGAAGCAACATGGAACCGCAGACCGGGTAAAGGGTGCCATAATGACGGCTGGCCCCATCCGGGCCGCCCCTGCATGAATCTTGATTTGTTCTCTTTTTGTCGCCAAAATCGGAGGTGCAAGCGAGGGATTTTCAGGTCGCCCTGAAAATTTCATGGTTTGTTCCAGGCTGAACACGCAGAACGGGCGAGAACAGGGGCACATCATGAACAAAAACGGCACTGAGAGCGGAGAGCGCCCTGTCGAGACCTGGAACGTGACCCGTGGCGTGTGCCGGCTTCTGGCGGCGCTGAATTTCATGCCCCTGTGCGAAATCACCCTGCCCAACAGCCGCCGGGCGGATGTCATGGGCGTGGGCTCATCGGGGCAACTGATTATTGCGGAGGTTAAATCCGGTCTGGCGGATTTCCTGGCCGATCAGAAATGGGAGGCCTATAGGGAGTATTGCGACCGGTTCTATTTCGCCGTGGGCGCTGACTTTCCCCAGGACGCGTTGCCGGGGGAGACGGGGATCATCGTGGCGGATCAGTTCGGCGGGGCGGTGATGCGGGAAAGCCCGGTCCACACACTCCACTCGTCCAGGCGCAAGGCCCTGACCTTGCGTATTGCCCGGCTGGCAGCGGGCCGGCTGGCCCAGATCAGGGATCCCGAATTGCGGGATCCCGAGCTGGGTGCCGGTCTGAGTTGATCGTCGGCGTAGACCCGGATCAGCGGGGCGCGCGCTTGGCCAGGATCCGCTGCAGGGTGCGCCGGTGCATGTTCAGGCGCCGGGCGGTCTCGGAGACATTGTTGCCGCACAGCTCATAGACCCGCTGGATGTGCTCCCACCGGACCCGGTCTGCGGACATGGGGTTTTCCGGCGGCTCAGGGGGCTCCCCGGGCAGGGCGAGCAACGCCCGTTCCACATCATCGGCATCCGCCGGCTTGGAGAGGTAGTCCACCGCCCCGAGCTTGACCGCAGCAACCGCTGTCGGGATGTTCCCATAGCCCGTGAGCATGATGACCCGGGCTTCCGGCCGGGCCTCGTGGATGGCGGAAACGATGTCGAGGCCGCTGCCGTCACCCAGACGCAGATCCACCACGGCAAATGCTGGCATGGACCGGCTGATCAGGGTCATGGCTTCCGATTTGCTCTCCGCAGACGACACCATGAATTCACGCCGTTCCATGGCGCGAACCAGACGATTGCGGAAAGGGGCATCATCATCAACAACAAGCAGGGACCGGTCCACAGGTCCAGCACCTACGCTCGAACTCTCGTTCATCGATTGGATTTCCATGGCGACTCCTTTGTTCCTTCATTAAACTAGAATGAAGTTCAGCTTTTTCTCATGCCAATTCGGCACTTTTTGTCGCAAGTCCGTCTTGACTGACCGCAATGCGGTTGAGTGGCCACTGCACCGTGACCCGCGCTCCGGCCGTGGACCCGGAAGCCGTGCGATTGGCAACATCCACACGTCCGCCTGATCGCTCGATCAGAGTCTTGGCGATAAAGAAGCCAAGACCCATGCCGTGCTGGCCTTCCCCGTCGCCGCTGGGCTCCGGCTCCAGACTGTCGGGATTGAGGGCCAGATCTCCGGCTTCCGCGGGCCGGCGGGTGGTCACATAGGGCTCGCCCAAGCGGTCCACCACTTCCGCTGCAAAACCGGGTCCGTCATCACAGACCTCCACCGTGAGGGCCGTATCGGTCCACCGGGCAGTGATCGCCACCCGCTCCCGGGCGAAGTCCACGGCGTTCTCGACGATATTGCCCAGCCCATAGAGAATTTCCGGCCGGCGAATCACCACCGGGGCCTGGCTTGGGGGATCAGTCTGGGCCACCAGGGAAATGGTGATGTCCACGCCGAAATCCCGGTGGGGGCCGGCGACCTCGTCGAGCAGCACCCCCAAGGCCATATCGTGCATGACCGCATCGCCATCGCCCGGATCCCTGGAAAGCCGCGAAAGAATCTCCCGGCACCGCTCCGCCTGGCCCCGGAGCAGGCTCACATCCTCAAAAAGGGGACTGTCTTCGGGCAGATCCCGGCTCAGTTCCTTGGCTGTCAGGGCAATGGTCGCAAGGGGCGTGCCGAGTTCATGGGCCGCCGCCGCCGCCAGGCCGCCCAGGGCCGCGAGCCGCTGCTCCCGGGACAAGACCTGCTGGGTGGCCGCCAGGGCCGCCCGCATCCGGTCCGCCTCGACGGAAACCCGCCATGCATAGGCCGTATTGAACAGGATCCCCAACCCCATGGCGATCCACAATCCCGTGAGATAAACCGGCGCGAGGGTCAGGGACTGGCCGTCATACCAGGGCAACGGCAGATGGAAGAACACCATGCCCGTGATCAGGCCGATCCCCAGAAGCCCCAGAAAGACCGTCGAACGCAGGTTCAGGAGCGTCGCGGAAATCGTGATCGGCGCCAGCAGCAACAGGGTGAACGGGTTGGAAAGCCCGCCGGTCAGGGTGAGCAGTCCGGCAAGCTGGGTCACGTCGAAGGCCGATTGGAACGTGGCGTGGCCGACACTGATCCGCTTGTTGAACGGGAACTGGATCTGGAGCCCGATATTGAACAAAACGCTGGCCACGATCATCGCGAAACAGGGCCAGACCGGCAGGTTGAACCCAAGGCCAAAATGAACGAACAGCACTGCGGCGGTCTGACCGGTGACCGCAAGCCAGCGGGCCAGCACCAGGGTGCGCAGGCGCACCTGCTGATGGGGCAGGCCCGTACCGCCCCGCCAGCCGGTCAGAACCCATTCCTTGAGACTGTGGACGCTGGGCCGCCACCAGGGCGCAAGCTTGTCTGGAATATCCACGGTGCGGGCTGGCGCAACCACGATCTTCGCTCTCCTCTTGCTCCGGCTCGCGGCAAACGCCTTTCCGACCGGAACGCCCCCGCGAATACGCTTTAGGGTGGGTCAGATGGCTTGCCCCGCCGTTTCCAATTGCATGGCGGCCACGCATCTCCCATTGTACGCGCAAGACCGGGTCTGGTTCAGTGGCGGTGTGGAACGCTGCGGATCCGGGTGGCGGGTTGAGGCACCAACGGACTGTATCTCATGAGTACACTGACGACTGTAATGGAATGGCTGCTGCTGATACTGGCAATGGTGGCCTTGAGCTGGTCCATCCGGCGCATGATCGCACGCCAGCGCATCGAAGCAGAGATCGAGGCCTATGGCCGGGCCCCGGGCGGGGAAGCCGTTCCCGACGCCCGGACGCCGTTCACCCTCTTTGTGATCCTCATCGGATTGGCGATGCTGGTGGATCTCCTGCTCTGAAACAACGATCCTTTGAAGTGAAAGCGTGCACGGCCCCAAGCCGTTGCGCGGCACCTGTCCTGTATCCAAGGCCTGCACCACCGGTCGGGCGCGTTGAACACGTGCCTCGTGCATTCCCTCATAACCCAAGTGAACCTTGTGAGCGCCCCTGATACACTTTGAGGGGGTGATCCTCCGGGCGGATGGATCAGGCAACAAGGGGACGGGATCGATGGCAATGTCGAGCACGGGACCGGAAAACCGGCCCCAAGACGGTCACTCAGCGGACAAGGCCCACGACGCCGCAGACGTTGCGCCAGGGTCCAAGCGGTCGGACCGGCGGCGAGAGCGGCGCGGCTCTTCCTCCTTTCTCCGGCTGCTTGGTTTGATGCTTCTGCTCGGCACAGCCGCGCTTTGCGTCTTTCTTTACCGGCAGACCCAGATCGAGGTGTCGCGGCTCCAGGCCGCCTCGGCCCGCGCCATTCTCGACCGTGACCCGGCTGAACGCTCCACCCAAGCCGCCCTCAAAGCAGCCACCCTCGCCCTTGCGGGCCTGAATGCCGGTGAGGGCATGATCCGCCCGGGCTCCAGGGAAGCGGCCACCCAGTTGCGCAAGGCCGCCGCCGCCATCCGTCTGCGCCAGACCCTAGAACCCCGACCGCCCCAGCGCTACATCACCCAATTCAGCTCACCCCAGGGGCCACGCCTTCTCACCCACCAGATCAACCCCTCCCGGGCCTTTCTGTGGGGCATTCCCATGGAAGAGCCCATCGCGACCCTGGAGGGGCTGCCCGGATTTCTGACCGAAGCCTGGGTCAATCCCTCGGGCACACGTCTGGTGACCTGGACATTGGATCCGGGCAGCCTCCAGATCTGGGACACCGCCGACGCCGGCCTTCTCACCCATTTCAAGGACCTGGACGCGGTCATCCTCGAAGCGATCCTGTTGGCGGATGACACAAGGGCTGTCGCATTTTCCGCGGATGGCAAGGTCCGCCTGCTGGACACAGCGTCCGCGGAGGAAGTCGCCCTGCTGGCGGATCAAGACGGCGGGCTGGCGGGGATCGAGCCCCATCCGGACGGCAGCCAGGTCGTCGTCTGGTTCCGGGACACCGGCGCCACCCTCTGGGCCGCGGATACCGGCGAGAAGCTTGGAACCTTCAATCACCCCGGGGGGCTCATCGGCGCGCGGTTCAGTCCGGACGGAGCGCGCCTGCTTACCTGGGCCTTTGACGGTTCGGTTCATGTTTGGCGGATGGATACGCGAGTTCTGGAAGCCGTATTGCAGCCCGCCGATACTTCGCCCCAGGGACGGGGGGCGGCTTTCAGTCCCGGAGGGAAGCGCATTCTGACCTGGGATCAGCAGGGCGGCGCCACCCTCTGGGACACGGAGACCTTGAGCGCCATCGCTGCGCTCCCCGACCAGCCCGACGGCCTGATCGGTGCAGTCTTCCTGCCCGACGGCACCCGTTTCCTGACCTGGACCTCCAGCGGCGCCGGTTGGATCTGGGATGCCCGCACCGGCGCACCCGTTGAGCGGCTCAATGACGGGCGAAATGGTGCCGTCTCTTTGCCTGTCCGCCGCGCGGGCCACAGCCCGGACGGGTCGTTGTTCTGGACGGCCCATGACACGGGCCCGGACTCCCTATTCAATCAGTATGGGCCTATTCGCCTGTGGGACGGGTGGAGCGGCGCACTTCAGGCCGTCTTCGACACCCATGAGACCGACGCGCGCCGGGTCATCTTCAGCGCCGACGGCCGCAGCATCGTGACCACGGACACTCTTTTCACGTTCTACCAATGGGACGGATCCCTGCCCCATGCCCAGGTCCACACGTCACGAGTGACGGGCGCCGCATTCGCCCGGGACGGTGCGGAACTCCTCACCTGGTCCGTTGACGGAACGGCCCGTCGTATGGACGCCGCATCGGGCCGGAGCCTGGGTGTGATGGAGCACGCCGAGCCGGTCTACGGCGGCACATACGATCCCTCACCCGATCCTTCCCGCGACAGGATCCTCACGCTCTCCGACGGGTTTGCCCGGATCCACGACCGGGAGTCCGGTGCCGTCCTGGCCACGATCGGCAGCGCCGATGAACCGGTCACGGACACGCTCTTCAGCCCTGACGGCGCCTTGCTGCTCACCACTTCCCCCGGCGGCAGGGCACAGATCCACGATGCCCGGGACTTCACCCTGGTGGCCCGCTTTACCGCCCATACGGAGGGTATTCAGGATGCCATGTTCAGCGCCGACGGAACCCGCCTTCTCACCTGGACCTATGATGACGAGGCGACGGTCTGGAATACCCGCTCCGGCACTGTGCTCGCGGCCCTGGAAGAGGTCGGAAAGGATCTCAACATCCTTGTTCTGACCCCGGATGGATCGCAGGTCTTCGCCTGGCGTCGGTATGGGGAAGGGGGAATCTGGGATGCGGCGTCCGGCAAACGCAAAGGCGATCTTGTGGGCCATGCCAGCTTCGTCAGGGGCGCAATCATCAGTCCCGACGGCGCGGCCGTTCTCACCTGGTCTTCAGACACCACGGCCCGCCTGTTCAATGCCCGCACCGGGATCAATTCCCTCGTCTTCTCGGGTCATGAGGACAGGGTGCTCGGCGCGACCTTCAGCCCCGATGGCGCGGAGATCATGACCTGGTCCCAGGATGGGTCCGTGCGTCTTTGGGATAGCGCGACCGGCGAAGGGAAAGCCGTATTCGACGGGCACGGGCTGGGCGCGAGCGCAGCGGCTTACAGCCCAGACGGGCGCTTCGTGCTGACCGGCGCCTATGATGGCGTGGCGCGCCTGTGGAACCGGGCAACCGGCGCATTGATCTCTGTGCTGGACGCTCACGACAGGCCGGTGGAGGACGCCCGGTTCAGCGCCGATGGCCGGATTGCCATGACCCGCATCCGGGATGGCGCCCCCCGGCTCTGGAACGTGGCCCATTACACCAAATCCGCCGAAACCCTGACACGGGAATTGTGCGCATCCCCCTTGCGCCCGCATCTGCGGCTTGAAGCCTGGGATGCGTCCCGCCTGCTCGGAGACCGAAATCATCCGGATGCGGACCCCTGTGCCCGCTCCGGCCCACTGAGCCTGACATTCTGGCGCGATCTCGCCGGCTTGTCCGAGGAGCAGCGCCGGTAGGGATCAGTCAATTGGGGGATCCGTCAGCCGGGGGATCAACCAGACCCGGCCGTCCAGGCTTCAGGCCGCCGGTGCGCGAATTTCCGTCAGGAAGGTGCGGACTTCGTGGTCCAGGGTCTCGGCCTGGCGGGCGAGATCACCGGCGGCTTCCAGAACATGACCGGCAACCCGGCCTGAGTCCTCCGCACTTTGACCGATTGTACTGAGGGTTCCGGAAATGGTCTGCGCCCCATCGGCGGCCCGGGCGAGCCGGTTGGTCATCTGGGCGGTCAGGTCCGACTGGGTATCCACGGCCTGGGCGACACTTTCCGAGGACCGGGCAATATCGCCCACGGCACTTTTGATTTCCGCCAGGGCGGCAACGATATCGGCGGATGCAGCGTTCATATCCGAGACCACCGTCTCGATGGCATGAATGGAGCGTTCCGTCTGGTTCGCCAAATTCTTCACCTCACTCGCGACCACCGAGAAACCCTTGCCCGCCTCCCCCGCCCGGGAGGCCTCGATGGTGGCGTTCAGCGCCAGAAGGTTCGTCTGGGCTGCGATGTCAGCGATGAGCTGGAGGGCATCATTCACCTTGCGCGCCGCCTCCGCCACGGCCAGGGCGCGGGCATCGGTTTTCTCCACCACCGCCACGGACCGGCGCACGAGGGAATTTGCCGTCTCGACCTGGGCAGCGATGGTCTGGAGGGTGGTTGTGACGTCGCCGGAGGACCGGGCGGCTTCCTGGACGTTGCCGCTGGTCTGCGCCGCTCCATCGACGGCATTGCGGGTCATGTCCGCAGACTGACCAAGGGCCTCGTTCATATCCTGGGCGGATCGTTCCATTTCTGTTGCCGCCGCGGCCAGGGTGGTCACGATACCTTGGACCCGGCTCTGGAAGGCGTCGGCCAGGGCTTTCGTGGCCTCGGCCTGATCGCGTTCCCGGCGCAGACGGTCCGCCTCGCGCTCCTGCTCCAGGCGGCGCTTCTCCAGGCCGTTGTCCTTGAACACCTGGACCGCACCGGCCATGCAGCCAATCTCATCCTGGCGGGAACAATGGGGAACCTCCGTATCGAGATCTCCGCCCGCAAGGGACTGCATCGCCTCCTGGAGACTGACAATCGGTCGGATCGCAAGATGGCGCAGAAAGACGATCAAACCCAGGATGATCATCAGGGAAACACCGGCGGACATGACCACAGACGTGGATTCAATCGACGCCAGCCTGGCCTGGGCCGCTCTTTTGCTCCAGGCCATGATGGCATATCCCACCGTTTCCTGCTTTTTCTGGTCGATCACCGGCACCAGGACATGAAGGTGGGATTTCGTCCGGCCGGTCCAGATCCCGCTTTCCTGGGCCGCTGGCCCTTCTGCTTTGAGCAATCCGGCTAGATCCGTGTTTTGATAATCCGGTGCCTCGAAAGCCGTCAGCGGTGTGAAATCCGCCGTGGTAATCAAGACCGCGTCCAGATTGGAGCCGCTGTCCGGCTCGATCAGGGTGGCATAGACCCGTTCCACGGACTCCGGCTTCTTCCACTTGATCCCGCCTGCCATCTGAGCGGCGAGAAGGAGGGTCCGCTCCCGGTTTGCGGCAGCGAACTCATCCAGGAAGAACTCCTCGGATATTTTTGACTGGACGGACAAGAGGACAGCCAGACCCACACCGAGCAGGATTGTCACGACGCCAATCACCCGGACCGACAAGGATGTCAGCAGTGCCATGATCAACTCTTCCCCTTAGGCGAACCGTCATAATGCGAACCGTCATAGGTGCCATCGGACAGACCATAGGCCGGTCCATCTTCCGGGCTAGAATCCAGGTCGGTGGTCCCAGGCTGTGCCCGGGACCAGGTAGCCCGCCTCCGCCGCGTCACTCCAGGAATTCTGCGTTGACCGCCGCCGTGAGCGCCCCGATGACCGCCCCATCGGAAACGACCGGAAGACTGATCTGGACCTGGAAGGTCTGGGAGGATTCGTCCTCTTCCACCTCCGAGAGGTGCATGGCATCGGGACCTTTGAGGTAGGTTTCCTGCCACTTGGCCTCGTCACCCTGCCAATAATCCGAGGTGGGATCACTCTGCCCCACATTGAGACCCTTGTTGTCCATGACAAAGATCTCGGTGAACATGCCGCTGCTTCCCTCACGCACCTGGGCAAGGTGCTGGGACAGATCCGTACCGAGAACGGTGCCGGTCAGGGCCGCATCGCCCGCACGCCATTTCTGATCCAGGGCATCAATCTCCGCCTGGGTCAGGTCCGCATGGGTCTTGTTCTGCATTTTCACCGCATCAATGAGCTTCGGTTCGGAGAGAAGCGGCATGATGTGTTCCTGGGCGATCTGGCGAGCCGCATCCTCGAAAGGAGAAGCGCCCGCCGGAGCGATACTGAGAAGCCCTGCGGACAGCATGCCCAACCGGCCAATGATGGTTGCCATAATCTGTACCCTTCAATTCCTGCGGCGCTGATCCCGCCGCCGTACCTCAACCGCCCGGCAGATGGCCAAAGGCCACTCCTCGATCGGAGGGCCGGAGCGCAAACAAGGCCGGGTGCCGCTTGAATGCTACGCTTACTGACTGATCCGCCGGAAGCCCGCCGGTGACTGGTGCACAGTCCATCGGATAGTTTACCATCCCATTGACATGGCCCGATTTTGCCTTCCCGCCCGCAACAACGAGCACACGGATGTTTTGAATAATCGTTGTCGTGTTGACGATCTGTACACCATGTTTCTGCTAGAACAGGGCATCACCCCCAAAATGTGATCGGCGTTAAGCGCCGGTTATCCAGTCTGACCCAAGATGCCGCATCAATGGGGAAGCAAAGCGGCGAGCTCAAAGACCGCGTGGGTTTGGGAAACCTTGGGTCCGAAAAACTCGGATCCGGGACATAGGGGGTAGACTTATGAAACTGCCATTGTTCGCAGTCTGTGCGGGCGGCTGCGCTTGGGCGGCGGGTGCCGTTCTGCCGGGGGCACAGGCCCTGGCCGGTTCCGAGCCGGGCATTGCCGTCGAGGCTTCCGTCGAGTTCCAGGACGACTGGATCGTCAGCGCAGAAAGCGGTGAGGAATTCAACGAGTTCTACAATTCCACGGGCCTGAGCTTTGCGGCCGACCTGTCCCGTGGTTTCTCAATTCAAAGCGACGTGGTTTTCGAGCCGGTCATCGACCCGGTCAATGACTGGATCCTGGAAGATCATGGTCTTTATGCGGAAACGCTGTTCGCCGCCTATACGGGTCAGTCGTTTAGTGTCTTTGGCGGCAAGTTCGCGCCGAGCTTCGGGCTTGCGTGGGATCTGGCGCCGGGACTGTACGGGGGCGAATTTTCCGGTGATCTGGAAATCAAGGAACAGATCGGGTTCGGTGCCGATGTCAATCTCGGGGGCACGGTGCAAGGTCTGAAGGGCCAGCATGTTCTTGCCGCCAATGTCTTCTTCGCCGACACCACCATCCTGTCCAATTCCCTGTTCCAGGACCGGGGCCGGGTGAGCGTGGACGATGGCGGGCTGACCAACACCGAGAGCCTCCAGTCCTTTTCCATCACCCTTGACGGCAGCGACATGCCCACCCTGGACGGCATCGGCTATCACATTGGCGTGCGACGCCTCGAAGGGGGTGGTACGGACACGGAAGATGAGACGGGTGTCGTCGGCGCCCTGTCCAAGAACACGACCCTGGACAGCGGGTATGATCTTGAGGGCGTTGTCGAGGTGGGCCAGCTCTTCAATGCGGACGGGGCGGACCAGTCACGCACCTATTTCGCCCTGGGCGCCAGAACCGGCAAGGGTCCATGGAGCCTCTCCTTTGATTATTCCGGACGCGTCACACAGGTGAATGAGCCGATGGAAGAATCGATCAGCGATCACGCCGCCAGCACATCCATCGGTTATGCCCACGACTCCGGCGCATCCGTGGAGATCGGCTACAATTTCATTCATGATACGGATGAGAACAGCCATATCCTGGGCGCCCTGTTCGCCTATGAATTCGGCTGGTCGAACTGAGGCCGTTCTGCCGCTCACCGTGAGCAGGCCCCGCGGGGGCGGCACAAATGGGCCGGGTCGCAGTCGCGGCAGGAACGCGACCCAACCTGGACCGGCCAGACTCCAAGAGCCGGACAAAAAATTTGCCTGCCGGATATTACCCGGCAGACAAATCATTCAGGATATTCTGCAAATCAGCGCTCGACGGAAACCGTCACGGCGCTGACGGTGCTGGGTTCCAGCCCGGCAAAGGTCAGGGTGACGTAAGTGTCACGCTTGGACACCTCGATCATGGTCTCCGCCAGGGCCGCGCCCTGGGCATCGGTGGCCAGGGCCTTCACCAGACGGGTGCCGTCCAGATGGCCGCGCCGACGCAAGCCCCGGGGAACGCGCACATCAATAGCGAGACCCTCAGCGGTTTCATCGGCGTGGAGCGCCAGAATGAAACCGCGGCTGCCGGGGGCTTCCCGCAGATCGATGCCGGATGCGCCATGGTTCTGGGAGGCCATAGACGGTGATGACAGAACGGGGGACAGGGCAAGGCCGCCCGTGATGGCGGCGGCAATCAGCAGCTTTTTGGTCAGGGACTGGACAGTCATGGCACGAACTCCTTCTTGCGGTGGATCACCAATGCGCCGGACCCTTTGCCCCCTCCGATGCTCTGACCGCTGATCAGATACCGGGCCAGATCACTGTCGGGGCAAGCCCTGCGCTCCTGGCCCCATGCCATCAAGATCCATGCCGCCGGAATGGGCGTCATGTTGGGCCAGGTCACGCCGTCAGACCGCCCCATAAATAGACGGTCTGGTATGGAAGTTTGGTAAACAGCCCGCATACGCAGGACAGGCATGGCCGACCGCAGACGGATTAACCATGCCGCTTGCTGTTACATGCCGGGCCGTTACATGCCGCGCCGTTACCTGCCGTCGGCATTCTCAAGCATGTCGGCGATGTTGTGATAACCGGCCCGCCGGGCCACTTCCGCCGCCGTGCGTCCCGTCATTTCGGTGGCCTCAAGATCGGCGCCGGCTTCCACCAGAATGCGCACCACATCGAAATGCCCGGCGCGGGCCGCCTTGATCAGGGCCGGTTCATTCTGGTCCCCGGGCAGATCCAGATCCGCCTGGGCATCCACCAGCAGGCGCACCATTGTGGTATCACCCAGTTCCGCTGCCCGGGTCAGCGCGGTGCGGTCGTCCCTCTGACCGTCGATACGCCGGCGGGGGCGGTCATCGGGCCGGGCACCCGCTTCCAGCAGCTCACTGACATAATAGGCGTTGCGGGTTTCCACCGCATGCACCAGAGCAGGAATGCCGATCTGATCCCGGGCGGTGGGAAGAACCCCGTTCGCCAGGGCCCGGTCGAATTCGTCCCGGTCCTTCTCCTCGATCGCCCGGACGAGACCTTCCTCCGGGGTCTGGGCGCCGCCGAGCTGGGCCAGGGCCGGCTGCACTGGTGCCAGAGCAGGGATGCCGGCCACAACTGCGCCAGTGCAGATCAAGGCGCCCGCGGCGAGGCGTGGCCACAAGCCACGAAAGGCAACCCGGTCCTGACGGTCACCGCGCGATGCAAATCTCTTCATGGAGTCCTCCTTGATCAATCCGGCCCTCTTGCTTCCGGATTTTAACCTCAGAATGAAGGCCAAGTCACAGAAAGCCCGGCTCATTGGGCCTCATCGTCCAGGTCCAGCTCCGTCCAGGACAGGCCTTGAGGGGCGGAACAGGGCGGACATGACCTCTTTTCCAATCCGTCTCACCCTCGATATAAGACGAATGAGGCCGGAACACCGGCAGAATGTTCGGGCAGGCTCGCCATCCAACCCGGTCAAAAGGTCCGAACACGCGGTTGACCATACGCTGGCAGACAAGCAGGGAGTATCATGGCCCAGTCGTCCCCCAAAAAGTTGATCTTCGCCCTGAGCGGCGTGCTCGTTTTATGCCTCGCCGCCGTGGCCGTGATGATCGTCACCCGGCCCTCGGAAGGCCCGGTCACCCGGTCATCCGGGCAGGTGGATGTGGGCGGACCCTTTTCCCTCACCGATCATCATGGCCAGCCGGTGACGGACGCGGATTTCGCAGACCGGATCAAGCTGATCTATTTCGGCTTTACCTTCTGCCCCGATGTCTGCCCCACACAGCTCACGGTCATGACCACAGCCCTTGAGGATATGGGCGAGGCCGCCGACACTGTTGTGCCCCTTCTGATCAGCGTCGATCCGGAAAGGGACACGCCCGAAGCCCTGAAGGCCTATGTGGAGCACTTCCATCCCTCCCTCGTGGGCCTCACCGGCACACCGGAGGAGATCAAGGCGGTGGCTGACGCCTACTACGTCGCCTACTACAAGGTGGAAGACTCGGACACGGCGGCTGATTACCTGATGGACCACACCAGCATCGTCTATGTCATGAGCCCGTCAAACGAGTATCTGGCCCATTTCACCCACGCCACGACGCCTGACGAAATGGCGCAAACCCTTCTGCGTCTTGTGGAAGAACAGGCTTGACGGCGATGCGGCCCCGTCTCATCCCGTCGGGACATTTCTATTAACATCGTATTGTGCATTGCAGTATGATTTCAGGTTAGACCGACATGGTTTCGCAGATGCGGCATGAATCATGCCTCACGGGAACCAAGGCAGGGCCCGACCGGCCCGGCTTAATGTCATGGCGGATGCCGCCGGTTCCTGGTGGGGCTGGTGTGTATCGCCAAGGGAGAATGCCTGGCCATGCTGTATCATGTGTATGAAATGAACCACGCTGCGGTTGCCCCTCTGCGCGCGGTTGCCGACTTCAACCAGCTTGTTTTCCGCAGCCCCCTGAACCCGCTCTCCTACACCGTCTTCGGCCGGACTGTGGCAGCGGCAAGCGACGTGTTCGAAAGCACGACCCGGCGCTACGGCAAACCCGCCTTCGACATCGGCGAGACCATGATCGACGGGCAGAGCGTGCCCATCCAGGAACGGGTGGTCTGGCGTAAGACATTCTGCCAACTGAAGCATTTCCAGCGTGATCCGGAACAGCTTGCAGCATTGGGCCGGAGCTCCATCGGCGCCGCGCCTGATGACCGGAAAGCCCGGCGCGATCCGAAAGTCCTGATCGTCGCCCCCCTGTCCGGCCATTACGCCACCCTCCTGCGCGGGACCGTCGAAGCCATGGTGGGCGACCATGAGGTCTTCATCACCGACTGGCGGGATGCGCGCATGGTCCCTGCCGCACGGGGCCGGTTCGACCTGAACGATTACATCGACACCCTCATGGACATGATCCGCTTTCTGGGTCCGGACACCCATGTGATGGCGGTGTGCCAGCCGGGGCCCCTGGTCCTTGCGGCCACAGCCCTCATGGCGGAGGCCGGTGATCCCTGCTGCCCCAAATCCATGATCCTGATGGGCAGCCCCGTGGATACCCGCAAAAGCCCGACTGAGCCCAATATCCTGGCCCAGGAACGTCCCTTCGAATGGTTTCAGGAAACCATGACCATGACCGTGCCCTGGCCCAATCCCGGTGCGGGACGCGCGGTCTATCCCGGTTTCGTGCAGCTGGGCAGCTTCATGTCCATGAACTCCGACCGGCACATCGATGCCCATTGGAGCTTTTTCAACAATCTGGTCAAAGGCGACGGGGACTCCGCCCAGAAACACCGTCAGTTCTATGATGAATATCTGTCGGTGATGGACCTCACGGCGGAGTTCTATCTCCAGACCATCGATCATGTGTTCCAGCGCCACCTCCTTCCGAAGGGAGAGTTGACCCATCGCGGCCTCCCCGTCCGGCCCGAAGCGATCCGGGACACCGCCCTGATGACCGTTGAGGGGGAAAAGGACGACATCTCCGGCATTGGCCAGACCCAGGCCGCTCACGATCTGTGCACCAATATTCCCCCGGCGAAACGGCTTGATTACATCCAGCCGGAGGTGGGTCATTACGGAGTGTTCAACGGCTCGCGCTGGCGCAAGGAGATCCAGCCCCGGGTGCGGGATTTCATCCAGGCCCAGGTCTGAGCCGGTGAGGTCATGCGCTTGACTAACTGAAACTAGGCGCACCTAAAGGTTTGGCAACCAGGTTTGATGTAATCAGGCCTGGATGCCGAGCCAGGGAGCGCCCAGACATGAACCACACGGAACTCGCCAGTCTGTTTGAACTGGACCATACCGCCCGGAAGGACGCCCTTGAGGCTCACCTGCCAAAAGTCCGGAAGGTTCTGCCCGGGCTTCTGGATGACCTCTACGATCACATCGCCACCCTCGGCGCGATGGACCGGTTTTTCAAGTCGCCGGAACGAGTGACCCATGCCCGCAACGCCCAGCTCGACCATTGGATGCGGCTTTTCTCAGCCACTCTCTCCGCGGGGGACTTCCGGGACCTGGCGCGGATCGGCAAGATCCACGAAGTGCACCATGTGGACCCGGCCTGGTATGCCGGGGGCTATGCCTATGTGCTCCCGCGCCTGTGTGAAAGAGCGGCGGGGGGATGGGGGTTCGATTCAAAACGCTTCGACCTGCTTGGTGCACTGATTTCCCGGGCCCTGCTCGACATGAGCATCGCCATGAGCTCCTACACCCAGGCCACCAACGCCACCCATTCGGCGGCGGCCAACCGGTCCCTCACGGACCAGTTGATGGACGGGACCGTGGAAGTCTCCATCGGCATCAACGAAACCTCTATCGCCAATGTCCAGATGCTGGACTCCCTGGTGTCCGTCAACGAAGAATCCCAATCCATGTCGGCGGCCATCGAACAGATGGTTGCGGGCATACGGACCATTGAACATGCCGCGGAAAGCGCGGCCGGGGCCTCCCATGAGGCGGTGGCGGCAGCGGAAACCGGCCACGGGGTCGCCCAGCAGGCGGCCGTGTCCATGGAAACGGTGTCCGCCTCGGTCTCCAACGCGGCCACCCAGGTGGAACGGCTCGCGGACGCATCCCGGGGCATCGGGGAGATCGTGGCCACCATCGACGACATTGCCGGACAGACGAATCTCCTGGCCCTGAATGCCACCATCGAGGCGGCCCGGGCGGGTGAGGCCGGCAAGGGCTTTGCCGTGGTCGCGGCGGAAGTAAAAGCCTTGTCTCAGCAGACCGGCCGGGCGACGGAAGACATCCGCCAGCGGATCACCAGCCTGCTCAATGACATGGAAAACATCGTCCAGGGCATGCGCGAAGCCACCCAGGCCGTGGAAGACGGGCGGGGCGTGGTCCAGACCGTGCGCACCCGCATGAACGGGATCCAGGAGAACATTTCCTGCGTGGCCCGGGGCCTGTCGGAAATCTCGTCTATTGTCAGTGAACAGAGCCAGGCCGCGGGCCTGATCGCCGAAGGTGTCTCTTCGGTGGCCAAAAGCACGGCGGCCAATGTGAGCCAGATTGACGGGCTGCGCAGCACCCTGAAATCCGTGGAAGGTCAGATCGGCCAGCAGCTTGCCCTGTTCCTGGACCAGGACCTGCCCAACAAATGGCTCAGGATCGCCAAGGCCGACCATGTTCTGTGGAAAAAGCGGCTCACGGATATGCTTCTGGGCGGCACGGGCCTCGCCGTGGACGAACTGTCCGACCACACCTGCTGCCGGTTCGGCAAATGGTATTATGGTGAGGCGCAGAACACCTTCGCGGAGAACCCGATCTTCATCGCCATCGAAGAACCCCACCGGCTGGTTCACGAACTGGGCAAGGCCGTGGTGGATGCCCACAATCGGAAAGAGACCAGCCAGGCCCGGGACCTGTTCGACAAAATGTCCACCGAAAGCAGCCGCCTTCTGGACCTGCTGAAGCAGCTTGAGGACGAAACCCGGGAAACAGGAGCGGTGGAAAACAAGGCGGCCGCATAGGTCCTGCCTCCTGACACCAGGACCCGGAACGGCCGGATACAAGGTCAAGGCACGCGGGAGACAGTAGGCGCGGGGCGGATCACCGGCTATTCTCGCTTAGCACCGGCGGTACATGTTTTGGAGCCCGGTGCCGAGTAAGGACCGCCCATGGCCGAGTTGAACACCCAGTATCTCACCATCGAAGGCGCCAGCGTGCCCTTGTCCGTCCGGGTCAATCCTCGGGCACGCAAGCTGATCCTCAAGGTCGATCCGGTTTCAGGCATGGTAATCCTGGTCACACCGGCCAAGCGCGCCCTGGGAGAGGCCCTGGAGTTTGCCCGGCGCCAGCAAGGCTGGATTGCCCGCCAGTTGCGCCAGTGTGCTCCCCGGATTCCCTTCACGCCGGAGACGGACATTCCCTATCTGGGACGCCTTCACACCATCAAGGCCACGGGGAAACTGCGGGGCGGTGTCCATGTGCCGCCGGAGCGGGCCGAGATCGCGGTTGCAGGGGCGCCGGACCATATCGAACGCCGGGTCACGGACTGGTTGCGCCAGCAGGCCAAGGCGACTCTGTCCGCCCGGGTCGACCACCACGGCACCACAATCGGCAAGGCCGCCCGGCGGATCACCATCCGGGATACCCGCACCCGGTGGGGGTCCTGCACCGCCCAGGGCGCCCTCTCATTCTCCTGGCGGCTCATTATGGCACCGCCCGACGTGCTCGATTACGTCGCAGCCCACGAAGTGGCCCATCTGCGCCACCACGACCACAGCCCGGCCTTCTGGTCCCTGGTCCGAGAGCTCCATCCCGATCCCGGCGGCGCCACCCGGTGGCTCAAGGCCAATGGCACGAAACTGCACCGGTACGGCCCCGGCGCGTAGTCGGCAGCGTGCTCAGGCCGCAATCGCCGGGCGCACATGCCAATCTCCATCGCCTACGGATCATCACTGACCATCGACAACATCTGTTCCAGCGGATACGGAGCGCTTGGCGCCGCATCCGAAAGCCGGATCTGAGCCTTGGCCATGAAGGCACGCCAGATCTGGGCGGGCGCCATGCCCCCGGTGACACCATCCATGGGGGTGTTGTTGTCATTGCCGGTCCAGATACCGGTCACCAGCCCGTCCGCATACCCCACGAACCATGCATCCCGATGGCCCTGGCTTGTGCCTGTCTTGCCCGCCGCCATCACCCCGGGAAGGGCGGCAGCCCGACCGGTCCCCTCCCCCACCACAGTGCGCATCATGGTCTGGAAGTCGGCCAGGACGTCCGGGGAAATACTGCGGCCAAGGGGTCTCGGGTCACGCAGATACAGAACACGGCCCGAGGGCGTGGTGATGCTGACCACCGGATTGGGGAGCACCGTGAACCCGCCATTGGCAAAGGGCACATAGGCGGTGGTCAGGGCCAGGGGCGTGACTTCGACGGTTCCCAGCACCATGGAAGGATGGGGCGCCAGGGGTGTTTCCAGACCCAGACTCCGGGCGGTACGGATGATATTGTCTCGGCCCACCTTTTCACCAAGTCGGACGGTGGCCGCATTGAGGGACTGGGCCAGAGCCTCCCCCAAGGTGACCCAGCCCTTGAACTCACCGGTGAAATTGCCCGGGGCCCACTGGCCGATGCGCACGGGCCGGTCCGCCAGCAGATCATCAGGCCTCAGCCCTTGCTTCAAGGCGGTGAGAAACACAAAGGGCTTGAACGCGGAACCGGGCTGACGCCGGGCATGAATGGCCCGGTTGAAGGCGCTTTTCACATAGGACCGTCCGCCCACCATCGCCCGCACCGCACCGGTGCCATCCAGGGCCACCAGGGCCGCCTCGCCCACCCCCCGGCGCTCCGACCAACCCTCCGGACCATCGAGAACCCGCGCCAATGCCGCTTCCGCCTCCCGCTGAAGACGCAGATCAAGGGTGGTGTGAACGATGAGAGGCTCGTCAATGCGCCCGACATAAAAGGGCAGCCGGGCCATGACCCAATCGACGAAATACTGGGCGCCGGCGGGAGCGCCGCTGCGGATGGGCACATGCCTCCCGGCGGCTTCAAGCCGCTGGTCCCGGGTGATGAAGCCGGTCTCCTCCATGCGCCGGAGCACGAGACGGGCCCGGGCCATGGCCCCTTCCGCATTGTTCGTGGGCGCATAACGGGACGGCGCCTTCAGGAGGCCCGCCAGCATGGCCGCTTCCGCCAACCCGATTGCGTGGGCCGGTTTGCCGAAGTAACGTCGGGCGGCGGCATCAATTCCATTCGTACCCGCACCGAAATAGACCCGGTTCAGATAAAGCGAGAGAATTTCATCCTTGGTCAGCCGGGTTTCCAGCCAGATGGCCAGAACCGCTTCCTCCAGCTTGCGGATCAAGGTCCGGTCCTGGGTCAGGAACAGGGTGCGGGCCAATTGCTGGGTGATCGTGCTGCCGCCCTGGACAATGCGCCCAGCCGCCAGATTGGCCTGGATGGCCCGGCCCAGACCCACAGGATCAATACCGCCGTGGTCGTAGAACCGGTGATCCTCGATGGCCAGGAAGGCCTGGGGTACATAGGCGGGCAGATCGTTCAAGGTCACATCATGGGACCAGGTCAGGCCCCGGTGGTCAATGAGTGCTCCGGAGGCATCGTGCACCGCAACGCTGACACTGGCCTCCGGGCGCCCGGGAAAGGCAACCTCGGGCAGGTTGGCCGTGAGAACACCCGCGCCAAGACCCAAAAGGATCAGCGTCCAGATTGTCCCTTCCGCGACCCGGAACCCCCAGCCCGGTTTACCCGAACGCCGGCTCTGCTCCGCCCGCCGCGCTTTGCGGTTGACCGGACGGCCCGCAGACCGGCCGACCGCACCTTTCGACGGACGCGGACCGGTGCCGGACTGCGTCGGTGGAGCCTTCGCCTTGCCGCGTGCCTGTTTGGGCCGTTGCTTCGTCCCCATCCTTTTACCTGTCCGTGCACCCTGTACTTACAAGGGGACAGGCAAAACAGATCGGGGTTAAGGCCCCTTGAATGGACGGGCGCGGGAGCTGGAAACAGGTCCATGACTGACGATTTGACCGACGACTGTCACCTAACGGGACACCCGCAAACCGTCCGCGCGGCGCCCCCCAGATCATCTTATTGCGGACATAAGTCTTGCCGGGCCTTCACCGGTCTGATCGGGACCGGCGCTTGGGCCTTGGTGGAATGAGATTGAGGGTGGCCAGAAAAGGGGCCAGCTCCGGATCCGCCAGAAAGGCGTCGATCAGATCCTTCTCGTGCCGGGACAGGGGCTCACCACCCTGAACCTTGGCTTCAAGGATCTTGGCCCGTTTCAGGCGCTTGAACGCGTTGTAGCCCGAAAGCGTGCTGCGGACATGCTCAAGCGCCAATCCGCTGCCGGAGGTCTGGGCGGCATTGATCTCGCTCATCAGGGTCGCCGCGTCTTCGTCCACCTGATAGTCGGGATATTTCCGCATGCCCCGTTCCACCGACAGGACCACATAACTGCGGTTCTTGAACTCTTCCCTGGTGTCCCGGTAGACCAGCATCCTGCCCTTGTTCAGGGCCAGCTTCTCGCCTCTCACCCGGTTATCAAAACAGATGTAATAGCCCGGACGCAGAATGTCCTGATCCGCCGCGTCACCGGAATTGGCGCGCAGGGCAAGAATCTGGTCAATAATCTCCGTGTGAGGATCGACCCTGTTCACTACCCCGGCCAGGGTCTTCGCGACCTCCACGCCCAGGCCTGCGATGGGAATGAAGGCCGGAAAAGCCACGGAGGCCGTCGATCCGGCTGCATCGATGACAGTCCTGATCCGGTCCCGGTCGCTGTCCCGCAGACCGTCCTCGTCATAAACCCGGACCCGGATAATGATTTCACCGTGGCGGTCCTGCTGAAAATCATCCGTCGCCCAGACAATGGGGTGGAAGAACGGCCCCCGGGGCTCATGGATGGGCACATCCTTTTCCACATGGTGAAGCTTGTCGACGGCCAGCTTCGTGGTGTCCGCCAGGCGGTGCTGGGTGGTGACAATCAGGTCGTTCTTGCCCTTGCGGCTGCGCAAGCCGTCAAAACTTTCGCTGACATAGACCTTTTCGACGGCGATGGTCAGGCTTTCGGCCTCTTCGATGCGGTAGCTCTCGTCGAACTCCGTCATCATCGGCTCAAGTCTGGATAGTCCGCCCGGAAACTTGGATGGTGCAAACCACCATTCGTGCTTCAACATGACCGGATCCCTCCCGCACCAACCAACCGATCCCGATTTCCGTTACCGGGAACCGGGCATACCGCGTGAACTGAAGGTAATGGGCAGGGCCGTGTTGGGGGAGCCCCAGGGGGAGGGGCACGGAGGGCTTTCGGGTTACACCCTCTGCACCGGGAACAAGCGATGGCTCGTGCCCGAGGTCCCTTAGATGCCCTCCGAGGGGCCAAGTTGCAGGCTCTGGTCCGGTTTGAAACCGGATTCCGGCTCAGGCTTGCCGCCCGGTGCCGCTGCTCCCCCGTCCCGGTCCCGGAGGATCGAGGTCTCGGCCCGGTGCCGGGGCAGCGCTTCAGGATGGACCTCCTGGAGCCAACTGATCATCTCTTCACGAATGTAGCAGCGCAGATCCCAGGCCTCGGGCGAAGTGCGGGCACTCGCCAGGGCCCGGATCATCATGGTCTTGCCGTCAGTTTCCGTGACCTGAAGATTGACCACATCACCACTCCAAAGGGGGGTGGATTTGCAGATTTCCTCCAGTTTGGCCCGCATGGCCTTCACCGGCGCGGTATAGTCCACGGACCAGAACACGCTGCCGATCACCGATGCGGTCTGGCGGGTCCAATTCTGGAAGGGTTTCTCGATGAAGTAGGACAAGGGCACCACGAGCCGGCGCCAATCCCAGATCTTGATCACCACATAAAAGAGGCCGATCTCCTCGATCCAGCCCCACTCCCCTTCCACCACCACGGCATCATCGATGCGGATGGGCTGGGTAAAGGCGATCTGGAGCCCGGCGATCAGATTGCCAAGCACCGGACGGGCAGCGATACCAAGGGCAAGCCCGGCGATACCGGCGGAGGCAAACAGGCTGACCCCCACCTGACGGATGCCCGGCACGACGGTCAGCGCCGCCGCGATGGTCAGAACACCCCCCAAAATGATCCAGACCCGGCGCACCACATCAAGCCGTGTGGCGGTCTTGCGGGCCGCCAGATTGTCGGCGTGGTCCAGGCGCAGGGCCGCCAGACGGCGCTTGATCAGACCATCCACCAGGGTGGTGAGGCCCCATCCGGCGGCGAGGGCGACAAACATTTCAGCCAGCACCCGGGCCGTGTCCATGACCCAGCCGGGCCAATCCCATCCGTCCGGCTTCACCTGCGGCAGGAACAGAAGACCGACGGCCCCAAGTGCGAAGAGGACCGGCGGACGGAACCGTTTCAGCCAGCGGATGGTCAGATCATTCGGGCGCGGTGCAGCGATGGGTCGCCTCCATGGTCAGGGTATCCGCCGGTCTCTCACCCCGGCGGGACATCACACATCCAGATTGGAAACATTGAGCGCGTTGGACTGGATGAAGTCCCGGCGGGGCTCCACGATATCGCCCATCAGCTTACTGAACATATCGTCCGCCTCGTCCACATGGTCCACCCGGACCTGAAGAAGGGAGCGGGCCTCCTCGTCCAGGGTCGTCTCCCAGAGCTGATCCGGGTTCATTTCCCCCAGACCCTTGTAGCGCTGGAGGGAGATGCCTTTCTGGCCCGCATCCATAACCTGTTTCAGCAGGGAGATCGGTCCGTGCACCTCCACGAATGTATCCTTGCGCCCGAAGGAGGGCATCTGCCCATCCCCGAACCGGAACGGCTCCGACAGGATTGCGAATTTGGCATGGAGGCGGCGGGCATCGCCGGATTCAAGCAGCGCCGCATCCAGAGTGGCGGCCTCCCGCACACCCCGGACTTCCCGTTCCACCCTGATGCCGCCTTCCTCCAGAACCGTGCCGGTCCAGCCCCGCTCCGCCTCATCGGCCAGGGCATCCAGACGATCCGCCAGGGCCTGGGCCCGTTCCTGGGCCGCGTCCGTGTCCTGAAGAAGGGCCGGATCCAGAGCCCCGGCCAGGAGAGCCTGTTCGACAATGGCCGGGCGGTGCTTGTGGGGCAGGCGGGCCAGGATGGTCTCCACATCCCGGGCCTCTTGCAGCAAGGCCGCCAGGTCGTTACCCGTGCGCCGGGAGCCATCGGTCTCGATGAAGACCGCATCCCGGAGACCTTCCGCGATGAGATAATCGTAGAGACCCTTCTCGTCCTTGAGATATTGTTCCGCGTTGCCCCGTTTTACCTTGAACAGAGGCGGCTGGGCGATGAACAGGTAACCCCGCTCGATCATCTCCGGCATCTGACGATAGAAGAACGTGAGCAGCAGGGTCCGGATATGGGCGCCATCCACGTCCGCGTCCGTCATGATGATGATCTTGTGATACCGGATCTTGTCGATGTTGAAATCATCACGGCCGACACCGGTGCCCAGGGCGGTAATCAGTGTGGCGATGGCATCGGAGGACAGCATCTTGTCGAACCGGGCCCGCTCCACGTTCAGGATCTTGCCCCGCAGCGGCAGCACGGCCTGATTGGAGCGGTTGCGGGCCTGCTTGGCGGAGCCGCCGGCGCTGTCACCCTCGACGATGAACAATT
>CAZLPU010000031.1:0-51665 GCA_964561475.1 uncultured Alphaproteobacteria bacterium | reverse complement strand
TGGTGTTGTTGATTGCGCCGACATTGCTTTCCGCCTCGGAGAGCAGGCCACCGGCGATGACCGTGTTGGCCCCGTTCAGCAGGGTGGTCTGGGCGAGGAAGCCGTCCACTTCGACAGCCGCATCATCGGCCAGAGCAGGAACGGAAGCAGCAGCGAAGACACCGGCAACAACGGCAGCACGCAGAAGAGTTTTCATTGGATTGGTCCTTTCAGGGGTCAGGGGTCAGAGGTTCAGGGTTCAGGTCTTGCGGGGCGTGGGCTTTGGCCTTTCGTGTCCGCGCCCCGTCCACACCCTCACTATGCCCGTACCCCTCAAGGACCGATGTGACCCGGAGCACAGGGTGAAATTTTTATGCCGTGGAGACGATGGGTCATCTGCTTGCAAACAAAAAACCCTGCCCGGTGTAGGGGCAGGGTTCATTGACTCTCGGATCGGGTCTGATTGGGATCAGCGGCTTGGTCTCGGGTCAATCAGCAGCCCTGATTGGCGATATGGGTAGAGGCACTCCGGCCCACCCAGGGGCCAAGGCTCACGCCCAGGACCTTCTTGGACCGGGTTTTCGTCTTGATATTCCCTGTCGTAATGGTCTGGGTGCCCCCATGGGCACCGCCTTTGATGGTGCCAATGCAGGTCCGGGCGGTCTTGTTGAAGTGCCCTGAGTCCGTGACCACATTGCCGATCACGATGGTCTGGTCGAACCCATTCTCAAGGCGCGCATTTTCAATGGTGCCGATTTTCGTGTGCGCCTCGGCCATGAGGAAGTCTGCCTTTGTGACATTGTTCCCCACAATGATCGTCCGGGAAACCGTGCCGTTGACCTGGGAGTTCTTCAAGGTGCCGATTTCCGTGGTGGCTTCCGTAAACATGCCTTTTGACCTGGTGACATTGTTGCCCACCACCGTGGTCTGGCGCACGGAGCCCGAGACGGTGGTGCCGTTGATCGAGCCGATATTGCTTTCGGCCCTGGCAAAGAGGCCATCTGCCCGTACGGTGTTGTCGCCGACAATGGTCGTGGTCCGAAGAGCTCCGTTCACTGTGGTATCGTCTGCGGACAGTCCCGTTCCCGTCAGCATCTGGATCCCGCAGAGAGCCAGAGCAGCAGCCAGTGTTTTTGCGTGTCTCATCTCTATCTCCGTTCGAAGGGTTTTGCGTCTTAGGTCAGCCCATTGTGAGTATGGAAGCGTGGGGTTGGTTGCGTCTGTGCCAGCCGTCACAGGCCGACCGGGAATTCCCTCCGGTCCGGCGCGCCCCGAACAGGGCCGCGCCGTAGACCTCAGAAATAGAACTCCGCATCCTGGTCGTAGGCGGAGAGTTCTTCTTCCTGCAGTTCCTGGGTCATGTCTCCGGAAAGCTCATCATGGGAAGCCGGGTCCAGATCAAGAATTTCCGTATCAGGCTCATCTTTCATCTGAGTGCTTTGATCGGGGTTCTCATCCTGCAGGGCGGCTTCGTCATCAAAGAAGAATTCATCTTCCATGTCCTCAGCCATTCCGTCGTTTTCCGCGGAAGGTTCTGCGGTTTCACCGTCTTCCTCGGGCGCAGGCTCCTCTTCAGCGGCTTCTTCCTGTTCCTTGAAGTAGTCGTCCATGATCCTGTCGAGAATATCTTGCAGTTCCTTGAGCTGGTCCATGATCTCGTTCCATTCATCCGCCGGCTTCTTCTCCTCCTCGGGCGCCTCTTCGGAAGGGTCACCCTCGGGGTTCTTTTCCTCGACTGGCGGGTTCAAGAGTTCCTGTTGCCGTTCTCTCAGGGCAGTCATCTTGTCGGCAGTTTCCTGAGCTTCAGGAGGGAAATCATCATTTACAATGGTAAATTCCCTGCTCATCATTTTTTCGGGATTTGTAGAGTCGTGAAAATATTGTGCAGTTGTACTACCGCCTGCCTCTTCCAGAAACACACTGCGAAGATAAACAGCAAAGCCTTCATCTTTTTCTATCGCAGTATCTTTATTGATAGTGATCGTAAACTGCTTCTGAAAAAAGACATGGTTGTTTTCATCAGGATCGACGATAACCTGGATCATGTTCCGGAAGTCGCCAAAATCGTTTGCACTGGCACCCCGCAGGTCAATTTCAGGCCGGAAACGCACGACCTGAGTACCCTCGGGCACCGTGCCATAGCCTCTCACCTGGAGGGTTACTTCGGTGACGCCCGTCGGGCTGCCTTCTTCAATGCGGCGGGATCCCGTACTTTCAACATGGAATTTCATGAGGTCTCTCCTTGGGGTCTGGATTCAAGGGCTCTGGAATTAGGGGGCCTGACTGGCGGCATCGATCCGATGTCCGCCCCAGCGCCGAACACCTGCAGTTTCGGACAAACCCCGCCCCCGCGCTGTGCCCGTGATCACATGGCACGAAGGGGCCGGCGTTTTTGCCGATGAGGTGATGCAATGGGAAAGGAGGTGTGGTCTGCGCTGGAGAGCGCTTCAAAAGGGTCCCGATTATCATAGTCCTGGGACCACTTCTGAGGGAGCAGGTCGGTTGACTGGCGCCCATGCCCTCCGACCCGATCACCCAGCCTGGGCAGGGCCAGCCAGGGCGAGGGCCAGGAGAATGAACGAGACCGCCGTAATCCAGCTGCCCAGGGCCCGCAGACTGATCCGTGCCCACCGGCCCAGATCCGTGTAGTTGGCCAGAAGCGCACTCAACAGGGTCACCACCAGAAGAGCCGCCACGGTCATGCCGGACACGAACAGATAGACGGTGGTTTGTTCCGTCATCGCCATGCCGTTCTCGAAGCCGAGCAGCAGGGCGGCGGAAAACCCGATCACCGCCACGCCCCAGGCGGGCACCGGTCGGGCCAGGAGAGTGAGGGCACCCACAACACCGATAGCCCCGGTCATCACCAGTGTGACGGACGGTATGGAAAGAGGAGCGGAAAGAAATCCGCCAACCAGCATGCCCAAGGGCACGGCGCCCAGCATCCAGCGCCCTTGCTCCCGGGGTTGCAGCGCGGTGAAGAAACTCAAGGCCACGAGCAACAGGCCATATTGCAGGCCTGTCAGCACATGAAGAGCGCCGCCGTAGAAGTCGCCGAACCGGACATCGACCAGATGCGCGCTGGCCGCCTCCGGGTAGACCACCCCAAGAATTCCCAGACAGACCGGGCCAAAACGGCGCATCCAGACGGACCCCATTACACGAGGCCGAGGCTGGCGATCAGGAAATAACTGCCCAGGACCGCCACGACACCGCCGCAGGCCCGCACGATCCCCGGTCCGAACCCGCGCCATTCATTCAGCAGACCGATCAGAATCCCGCCAAGATGAAGCAGACCCGTGGAGGTCACGAAACCCAGGCCATAGGCCAGCGGGCTGGCTGCATGGGGCAGTTCCGCGCCGTGGGCGTGGCCGTGGAAAATGGCGAAGACGGAGATGATCGCCACCGCCAGCCAGACCGGTGCCTTGTAGGCTGCCAGCACCGCCAGACCCAGCACCAGGGCCGATGCCGCAATGCCCACTTCAACGGCGGGCACGGGAACACCCAGAACGCCGAGTACCCCGCCCATGGCCATCATCATCGGAAAGGCGATAGGCAGGGCCCAGACCAAGGGCGAGCCCAGTTGGGCGCCCCACAAACCAACGGCAACCATGGCAATCAAGTGATCCGGCCCCAGAACCGGATGAAGCAGGCCGTTGATCAATCCACCCCCGATGGCCGCTTCTTCATGGGCGAGCACCGTTTGGGGCACCAGAACCATCGCGAGGCCAATGCACAGCGCCGCAATGCCGCTCACGTTCGCTTCCCGCAGTGCCGTCTTTTGCGTTCCAGTCCTCATCATCCGTACAGCTCCCTGTTCCCTGTGATACCCGCCAATCCGTGCAGGCCTGATTTGCCGCAATCAATGGTCTTGTCTCAAACGCCGATGATCATCGCGACCCGTTCTGCAGTCCAGTATGCCGCCACGCCGCCAATCAGATAGGCAGGCGCCGCGTCGGCCCAGCGGGGAAATGAGACCCGCATGGACCTATAAGCCGATCCTAGCGCCAGCACGAGGAAGACAAACGCAATCTGGCCGATCTCAACACCGATATTGAAGGCCAGCAGGGCCACCACGATGCTGTTCTCCGGCAGGCCCAGATTGATGAGCGCGTTGGCAAACCCAAAGCCGTGGAGCAGTCCGAACCCGAAGGCCACAATCCAGGGATGGCGGATCGTGAGACTGGTCTCCCCCCGCTTCTGCTTGATGATCTCGACACCAATGAAAACAATGCTGAGCGCGATCAGGGCGTTCACAAACTGCTCCGGCACCCCCACAACACCAAAGGTGACCGCCGCCAGGGTGATGCTGTGGGCCACGGTGAATGACGTGATGGTCTTGAGAAGCATCCATCGGGACCGCACAATCCAGATCAATCCGAGCACGAACACCAGATGGTCTACGCCGAGCAGAATATGGTCCACACCGATGATGATGTAGGTGGAGGCAACCCGGCCCCACAATGCCCAGCCTTCCCCCTCGAACGTGGGCTGGATGGTGGAGGTGGGCTTGGCCGCCGTGACCGTGTGCGCCTGAACCTGTCCGGAAAGGAACTTGATCCGCACCATGGCGGCTGACTGTTCCGCGCCGAGGCCATCGAAGCTCAGTGCACCCACAAGGCCCGTTTCCCCGCAATCGACAAAGGGTTCGTCCACGTCGCAGTGTTCGGGAAAGATGGGATTGAGGTCTTCGGTCTGTTGAGGCCGGGAGCCGGGCCACTGCATGACGAACCGGCCGTCCTGCATTTCCCGCACCTCAAGGACCGATATGGAAAGGTCATGGGCCTGCGCACTCCGGGGCACGCCGATGGCCGGAGCCAGGATCCCGGCCAGGGTCCACACCAGCACCCCCAAGCAGACCTGCGCAAATGACTGTGCCCTGCGCGCCAGGGTCTGGATGCCCCTGCACCGGTTTGGGGATGCTGCGGAAAACCGAAAGCCACTCATTGGGCCGTCTCCGGCTCATCGGCCTCGCCCGTGTCCATCACATCAGCGGGCGGATCCGCGTAGATGACCTCATATTGAGCCCGCATTTCAGCGACCTGCCGGGCGCCCTCACTCTTATAGCGCTGATCCCGCCAGCGCTTGTCCACATCGGCACGGACCATCTCGAACGTAGCCTCCGACGGGGGATCCAACCGTTCCAGACGCACAATCGCCCAGCCGGTCGGCCCTTCGACCGCCTGCCATTCGCCCACGGGCATGGCTTCCAGGGTCCTGGTGAAGTCTTCCCCCAGCATCTCGACCACATTGTAACGGGGGCGGACCGCGAAATTCAGGACCCGTGTGCCGGGTTCGACGATTTGTGCGCCTTCCTCAAGATCGTTCCAGGCAGCGGCCTTGGCTCTCGCCGCCTCCTCGCTCGTGTCGAGGCGGGCAAAGGAAAAATCGAAATGGGCCGGGAGATCGTAGTTTTCCTTGTGGTTCATGAACCACACCCGCAGATCTTCCTCCGTCGGATTGGGGACATCAATGCTGCTGGCGATCATCACCCGCATCTTCTGCATGATCCGCTGGCGAATCATTTCGTCCCCTTGCTCCAGTTGGAGCAGCCTTGCTTCACGGTAAAGGACCTCGTTGCTCACCCAGGTCTGGACCAGCGGTTCCATCTCTTCCGGCGTCGGCTTGCGCCCGCGACCGGTCTGGAAGGCTTGGGAAATTTCCGTGTAGACGGATGGCTTGACAACAATGCGCCGTGGGTTGTCCTCGGCAGCATTGAACACACCGTTCAGCCAGTAGAGAATGAGGCCGAGCAAGGCGAAATGGACGAGCGGCTCATTGACGAATTTGCGAAACCCACTGGCCATGCCAATAACCCCCGAGGATGTGACAGGTCGTTCATATCAGACCAGCAATTGGCCTGCGCCCAGCGCGCAGTCCAATAACACTGTTTTAACAGCCGTATGGGAGTGCTGCCGACCTTTGCACCGATTTATCAGGGTCGGGATTATGGGCCGCACCGTTATCCTGGAACAGAAACCCGTTGATAAGCCTGGGGTCTATGGATGCACGGCCATGAACACCCGGCCATTGATACCCGGAATATTCCTGGGCGGCGCAATTGCCGCAGGCCTGTAATCAAACTGTCACGGAAGCCTCGTAGTGGGGTCATCGCGCACCGATTACGCTATGGTGACGTATGATCCGTCCGAGATCCAGATCATTGCATCTCCTCAGGGGGCCCGGACCCAGCCATTCACGCAATTCATAGATTGAGGTTCACCATGAAGTCCATGTTGAAAGCGACGACAGCGCTCGCCGGTGTTCTGGTTGCCGTCGCCGGTGCGTCTGCCCAAGACGCTGGCCCGACTGCAACTGGCACGACTGAAATTGGCACGAATGACGCTGCCACAAACGAAGCTGCTACTGATTCCGCGCTCCTGAGCGAGCGTGCAGCCTTGGCCGCCGCATTCGCTCCGGTCCCCCGTCTGACTGCTCCGAACCCTGCCGATGCGGCCAACGAACTGCTGTCCCGCGGCCAGTATCTGGCCGGTGACAAGCACAACCACACCACCTGCTCCGACGGCTCCACCTCCCCGAACGTCCTGGCCAACCAGTCCCTGGTGACCTTCGGCCTGGATTGGTTCGGCATGGTTGGTCATGGCGGTTCCGGCACCCGTGACTGCCGCTTCACCGACGCTGACTACTCTTCCCTGGTCGGCGGTGCTGTGAAGAACCGCGTCAAGGGCGGTGACGAAGGCGCTCTGTGGGTCGACACCATCGGTGCCGATGCCATCCTCGGCGATGAAACGCTCTCCACATCCCGCGTCGGCGCCGATCCGGAAACCGGTGAGAGCCCGCGGGTGCAGGCCATGTGGCGCTGGCAATCCATCCGGGACTTCCAGTACCAGGACGTCGCCATTTCCGGCATCCAGGCCAACAAGCCGGCTTTCACCGGTCTTGAGTGGGTCGTGCCCGGCCACGAGCACTCTTCCGCCGCTGTCCTCGACGGTCAGTTCCCAGGCGACCGGATCGGCCAGATCGGTAACGCCGATGCCATGGCCCAGTTCGAATATTTGTGGGACCGGGCCGACAACGACTTCACCGGCGGCAAGGAAGCCGGCTTTGAAGATCCGCGCAACGGCGGCCTGCCGAAGATCCCGAATGTGGACGGTGACCACGGCAAGTCCGTTCAGGCCATCGAGTGGCTGCGCGTCAACCATCCGCTGACCGCCTTCGCCATTGCCGCTCACGTTGAGCGTCAGGGCGCTTTCGTGCCGGGTCAAAACCGGGGCTACAACGTCGAGCACCTGCGGGATTGGCACAATGCCGGCCTGCTGAATGCCGACGATGTGCGGTCCTACTCCGTGTCCTTCGGCATGGAAGCCCAGGCCGGTCACCAAGCCAGTAGCGACCGGGGCACCTACTCTCCGCGCCGTCCGTCCGCCGGCTTCGGCACCTATGGCGGCGCCGGCGCATATTCCGCTGCTGAAGTCACCCTGCCGGGCAAGACCTTCGACGGCGCCGATCTGACCCCGGAAGATTTGGACGGCACGGGCATCAACCCCGCCATCCTGGACTCCACCCCTGAACGCATTGTCCTGGGTCGTCCGGGCATCCGCACCCTCTGGGACGCCCTGCTCGGTGAAGGCCGCCGCTTCTTCCATGTCGGGTCTTCCGACTGGCATAACCGTGGCATCTACGGTCCCTTCGAGCCCGGTTCCACCCTCGACTTCTGGCCGGGCGAGTTCCAGAAAATGTACTCCTACGTGCCCAACAGCGAACTGGAAGTTGGTCAAGCCAACGCCGTGGTCGCGGGTCTGCGCGCCGGTAACACCTACACCGTCATGGGCGATCTGGTTGGCGACGATATGACCTTCGTGGCCTGCTACTCCGTGACCGGCCAGTGCGCCACCATGGGTCAGACCTTGAAGGTGTTCGAAGGCGAAGGGGAAGTGGCCTATCAAGTCCGTCTGACGGATCCGGAAGGCGCCAATAACGCTCCGTACTTTTTCAACAACCCGTCCCTGCTCCAAGTCGGCATCGAGCAGCCCCTCAACGAGCCGGTCCTGAACCGGGTGGACGTGATTGTTGGCGATGTGACCGGTGAAATCGAGCCCGCCGATCCTGCATACACCACCAACAATGCCAACGAGACCACCCGCCTGTTCGCCACCTTCGACGCCAGCAACTGGACCGAAGAAGAGGGTGGCGTGCGCATCATGCGGTGGACCGTGCCTGTGTCCGACATGGCTGGCGACAGCTATGTCCGTATCCGCGGCACCAACCTGCCGGCTGGTGTGCCCAACGAAACCGACGCCGACGGCAACCCGCTGTTCGACGGTCTGGCCGACAACATCGTCTGCCCCTTCGAGAACCCCGAAGGCGACGAGGAGTTCAACCCCAACTTCTGCCCGGCTCACATGCCCGCCAACGACGCCGGCCAGAAGGTCATCAGCTTCGATGTGGAAGCCTGGACCGATCTGTGGTTCTACGGCAACCCGATCTTCGTGGAAGTCGAAGGCCGCTGATCTGCCGTAGTGCCGTTGGGCTGAGCGCCAACGGATGCCTTGGGTATTCATGGGGCAATCACGGGGCCGTCATGGGGAGCAACACCGGTGACACGCCATTCTTCAGTGCCGGTCTATGGTCTGTTGATCCTGTCGGGCTTTGCAGGGCTTGGATATCAGTCCGTTTGGACACGTATGATTGCCCAGGCGACAGGCCATGAATATGTGGCGGTGCTGGGGGTGGTTGCCGCCTTTTTCTGTGGTCTGAGTCTCGGCAGCTATGTGTTTGACGGCCGGGTGAGCCGCTCGCTCCGGCCCGGAGCCTGGTATGCGGGCCTTGAGGTGGTAATCGGGCTCTGGGCCCTCCTGCTGATCGCTCTGATCCCTGCCGTGAACGCGCTCATCCCCCAATTTCTTGGGCCAACGCCCGGGCCTCTGGCCCATTGGCTGACGGCCTTTCTCATCCCCTTCGTTTTGCTGCTTCCGGCCACCGCCGCCATGGGGGCAACCCTGCCGGCCGCCGAGCGGCTGGTCGCCCGGCTCCAACGTGACGGCAGCCTGCTGGGCGGGGTCTATGGGGCCAATACCTTCGGCGCCATGGTCGGCGCGGTGCTCACGACCTTTTTCATCGCACCTCAAATCGGCCATGGCGGTACCTTGGTCGTTCTGGCTCTGATGAATTTCATCTGCGCGGGCGCTCTCATGCTTGGCCCGGCGAAAGGGGAGGCGGCCCGTCCGCCTGTCACGGTCGATGCCCAAGGTCAAACCGGCGCCATCGGCGAGAGCTTCGCCAGAGGTCACCTCCTCGGCGTTCTCTTTGCCACCGGCCTGCTCGGCATCGGCTATGAAGTCGTGATCGTCCGGGCCCTGGCGCAGATCCTGGAGAACACGGTGTTCTCGTTCGCCTCTGTCCTCTCTGCCTACCTGCTCGGCACGTCCTTGGGTGCTGCCCTGTATCACCGCTTCACCCATGGGCAGGGGGCGACATCCTCACCCTTCTGGCTCAGTCTGCCCCGGCTTTTGCAGATCCAGGCCGGAGCCTGCCTTGCCGGTATTCTCTCCCTGGCGGTTGCGCCGGATCTTTATGCTTTCATCCGTGGTCTGTCATTCAATCCGACGGCGACCGCCATCGCCGCGGAAATCGCCAGCGGTCTTCTTGTGTTCCTGATCCCGACCATGGTGATGGGTGCGGTCTTCACCGCTCTGGCGCAACGTCTGCGGACGGACCGGGGTGGCGTGGGCCTCGCCCTTGCCGTCAATACCCTGGGGGCGGCCTGCGCTCCGGCGCTGTTCGGCATCATGATCCTGCCCCTCGCAGGCGTGATCCCCACCCTGGCCATGATCGCCATGGGGTATCTTTTCCTGATGCCCGCGTTCCGTCCGTCCATGGCTCTGCCGACCGCCGGTGTGGCCGGTGTCAGTGTCCTGATGGTCACTGGCGTCATCGCCGTTGATCTTCTGAAACTCCCCAAGGGCGCGCGTCTGCGAGAGCGCATTGAAGGCGTGATGGGCACGGTCACTGTCTATGACGATCAGGCAGGCAACACCCATCTGAAAATCAACAACCACTATGTGATGGGTGGCACCGCATCCCTGGTGCCCGACCGGCGCCAGGGGCATACGCCTTTGATGATGCACCCGGATCCCCGCCGCGCCCTCTTCCTCGGTGTGGGAACAGGGGCCACTTTCGCGGCCGCTGCCCACCACCCGAATCTGGCCGCAGAGGCGGTGGAACTGGTGCCGGAGGTTCTGGACGTTCTGCCCCATTTCGCCAGTGTCTCAGGGGAGGTGACCTCCTCACCCAACCTCACAGTTCATGCGGGGGATGCCCGCCGCTACGTGGCCGCCAGTTCCGACCAATACGATGTCATCATTGCGGATACATTCCATCCGTCCAGGGATGGTGCCGGGCTTCTCTATACTGCGGAACATTTCGACACGATCCGCGCGAGGCTGGCCGGTGGCGGGCTGTTCTGCCAGTGGCTGCCCCTCCACCAGCTCGACCTGCCCACACTGAAAGTCATCATCCGGACCTTCCTGTCGGTCTATCCCGATGGATTTGCGGTTCTGAATGATTTCAGCTTGGCCACGCCGGTGATCGGGCTGGTGGGAACCAAGGGTACGCTTGCCCTCAATCCGGTTCAGCCGGAAAACGAGACCCTCCAGCAGGCGCTCATGGGCCTGAAAATCGCCTCCCCGGTGCAGCCGCTCCAGGGCTATCTGGGTGACGGCCAGGCTCTGAGCGCCTTTGCAGGTCCCGGCCCTCTCAATACGGACGACCATCCCCTTGTGCTGTTCCGGGCGCCCCGTTCGGTCTATCACGGCCTGGATGCACCGGCGGTTCGCCTGATGGCAATCCTCGAGAGCCTGGAGCGCAAGCCGGCCTCCGCACTGAACCTGGCGGAAATGGCCGAACGGGTCGACGCCTACTGGACCGCCCGGGACGCCTTCCTGGCTCTGGGTGCTGAAGGGATGGCTCAGGCCAGCAATCCGGACGAAATGATCCGGAAAGTGGCCCGGCCCCTTCTGGAGATGGTCCGCACAAGCCCGGATTTTGCACCGGCCTATGATCCCCTGGTCGCCATGGCCGCCTACCTCGCCCGACAACACCCCCAGTCGGCCAAGGGTCTGCTTCTCACCTTGAGAGAAGCGAACCCGACCCGGTCCGAGGCGGGAGTGCTTCTGGCCCGGCATTTCGGCATCATGCCCGGCTTGCGGTGAGCCCCACAGATGCCGATCCTTCGAAGGACTTGCAGACCATGAGCACGAACGCCGCCCCGGCATCCAGGATCCAGATCAGCAGCTTTCCAGGTCCATGGCCGAGCGCCTGTCCGTCGCCTTCCCAACCCCCATCCTGGCTCCAGCATTTTGTCCATCCCTTCACCGGCCAGGGCGAGCGGATTTCCATCGCTTTCAACGTCACCATACGGACCGGCTGACCTTATCCTCTCTGGCAGCTTCCATTCTCTCCGGCGGCCCGCATCATAACGCGCAGCCGACGAGCCACACTTTCAAGAGACGGCACCATGGATACGATCACCCCGCTTTTCCCGACCCCGTTCATGCATTGCCCCGGTCTCATCGACCAGGACTTGCTCCTGTCCTTCAATGATGATCTGGCAAAGGAGGATTGGTTCAAGAACGTGCACACCGAGCTTTTGACCCACACCCAGGTGGTCAATCCGTCCTCGAACAAGATTTTCCTGAAGGTCCGCAAGCTCGTGATGCCGAAAGTGGTCGAATTCGGCAGTCATCTTTTCGGCGAGAAGCTCAACTGGTTCGTCAAGGAAATGTGGATCAATGTCATGCACAAGGGCGGCCACCAGGCGGTCCATTCCCACGCGAACAGTTTCATTTCAGGGGTGATCTATTTCACCCCCTCTCACCCCTCATCAAGCCTTGTGCTGCATCGCAATGGGGGCGGGGGGATCGACTATGTTTTCAACAACGAAAATGAGAATACTCAGATGGGCCCCTATAATTGCGCCAAATGGCAATGCCCGCCCCTTGGGGCCGGTGACATGGTGCTCTTCCCCAGCTACATGCTCCATTCCGTGCCCACCAACCAGGGGGACAAGCGCGTCTCCCTGGCCTTCAATGCCCTGCCGGAAACTCTGGATTCCTGGGGCTACAAAGTGAAATTCACGAAATAGGCGCACCAGACCTCATCCCCGTCCCCATCCCTCGGGCGCGCGGGTTATGCCCGTACCCCTAACGGTCATGACGCCCATAGCCGTTCGCCCGTGTCCCGGTCCCATCCGTTTCGCCGCGCAGGGTGAGGATTTCCGTCCAGGAGGCGTCCCCGTCATTGTTCAGATCTGCTTGTGTGACGAGGTCAACAAGATGGATGTTAAAATCGAAGTGATTGATGAAACCGTCTCCGTCTGGGTCCATGGCATCGAAATAGGCATGGCGTAGATCGGCCCAGTGGTCATCCAGAAAGGTGACATATTCCGCCCGGCTCACTGTCTTGGAATCGTCCGTATCCATATTGCGGAAGAGTGACCCGCCATGTTCGATGACCTCGCCATGGTTCACGTAGCCTTCATTGGTGCAGTCAAGGACGTGAAAGACCCCGGCGAGGCCGGCGGAGGTCGCCACCGGCGGAATTGCCGCTCCATGGGCATCCATATGATCGGCACAGGCTGGAGCGGCAAGAAATCCGCACACAATCAGTCCCAACAGCACACGCATCACTGTCACCTTCCAAGGAATAGCCTTGATAATCCTGCTGCGGCGCATATTGGCCAGCGGTTGTACCCGTCAGCGCCCCTACCAAAGGAGGGCGTAGATGGCCACCAGAGTGGCGGTCACCAGCGCTCCGATGATGTTGAAGGCCGGGCTGGTGGCGAAATGGAGACCTTTCAAATCCACCGACTGACCTTCCCGGGGCTTCTCCGTGAGCACCGACACGATGATCCCCACACCCACACAGGTGAGGAACACCAGCCAGATGCGTAGCACGAAGGGCAGATCCGGGAACAGGAGCTTGCCCAGAATGCTGAACACCACCGATGAGATCAGCAGCGCGAGGGCGCCCTGCTTGTTCGTCCGGGACCAGAAGAATCCAAGCAGGAATACCGCCACGATGCCCGGCGCGATGAAGCCCGTATATTCCTGAATGGTCTGGAACGCGCTTTCCATGCCCCCAAGGAAGGGCTGGGCGAGGAACAGGGCAATCACCATGGCGCTCAAGGCGACGATCCGTCCAATGAGCAGATAGTGGGTCTCGCTGCGCCCCCTGGCGATGAAGTCCCGATAGACATCCATGGTGAAGATGGTCGCGATGGAATTCATCATGGACGCCAGGGACGAGACGATGGCGGCGATCAGGGCCGCGAAAACCAGCCCGCGCAGTCCCTCGGGCATCAGGGTCATGAGGGAGCCGTAGGTCCGGTCGGAAGTCTCCGAAAGGTCCTGAAAATCCAGCGTACCGTTCTGGGCCAGCCACAGGGCCGCAATGCCCGGAATAACGATGATGACCGGCGTCAGCAGCTTGAGAAAGGCCGCGAAGGCCAGTCCCTTCTGGGCCTCGTTGAGGCTCTCCGCCCCCAGAGCACGTTGAATGATGTACTGATTGAACCCCCAGTAGGAAAAGTGCAGCACCCACAGGCCGCCGAGCAGGGTCCAGATGCCGGGCAGATTGTTATAGGACGGATTGTCCGGCTCCAGGATCATATCGAAATGGCCTGGGATCTCGCTGGCCAGAATGCCCAGACCGGCCAGCGGACCCGCATCCCCGCCGACCAGATCCAGAGAAATCCACAAAAGGGCAAAGCCGCCAAGGATCAGGATCACCACCTGGATCACATCGGTCAGGGCCACCGCCTTGAGCCCGCCATAGAGAGAATAGGCAATGGCAAAGCCCGCAAGCCCTGCCATGGCCGGCCAGACATCCCATCCGGTCATGCTGCCGATAGCGAGGCCGCCCAGCCACAGGATCGAGGTAAGATTGACCGCCGTATACAGAACGATCCAGAAGACGGCGAGGATCGTCTTCACCTCCACACCAAAGCGTGTATCCAGGAATTGGGGTATGGTGTAGATGTTGCGGCTCAGGAAGATCGGCAGAAAGAACTTCGCCACGATCAGCAGGACGATGGCCGCCTGCCACTCATAGGCCGCGATGGCGAGACCCACAACAAAGCCCTGTCCGGACTGGCCGATGATCTGCTCCGCCGAGATGTTCGCGGCGAGGAGAGAGGTCCCGATGGCCCACCAGGGCAGGGCCTTGCCCGCCAGGAAATAGTCTTCCGTGTTTTTCTGGTGCCCCGCGGATTCCCTTGAAACCAGCAGCGCCACGGAAAAAAGGGCCACGGCGTAGATCGCCACGACAATCAGATCAATTTGTCCCAAGGCCATGTCGGCTCTCCCTGTGCCATGGCCTGGTGGCCGAGGCTGAATTTGTTCTTCCCAAGGTGTCCAGCGTGTTCCCAGACCTGAACCGCGCGCAGAACATCAAAGCGAAGGCGGGGAGGGATGGGCCACCCCCTGCTCCGCACGTTCGTAAGACAGTCCGTATCCGAACCCATAGAGGGGGGCATCATTGGTATGCCCCTGGTTCAGATTGATCTGGTCTCCCGTACGCGGTGACATCCGAGGATCGACGGCGTGCCGAGCCGATGCAGACGTGGTGAACAAGGGCCCAGCCATCCAAAAGGCAAGGGTGCACATCAAAAACAACGCGTGTTCCAGCAGACGCATTGGAGCGCTCCCGAAGCCTTTGTTTTTTGCGTCGACGTCGGAGCCGGTCGTAGACCGGCGGAGGTTTCAATCCAGTCGTACCCTAGTGCAATCTCGATAGTCCTCAAAGTGGACAGGTCTAGCGGTCGAGGGCTTGGGGAGGTCATTCGGCAAGGTAAGTTGCAATTCTTTAACGACACACTCTCAACTATTCGGTGGCGGCGCCCATTGTGGCGCAACCTCCTTGCGAGCCGGCCTGTCAGGGTCGTGACATTCACCTCGGCACGGTCGGAGGGTGGCGATATCCGGGTTCGCAGGCTGCCCTCATGGCGCCCGTGGGGGAGCGCCCCAGATCAGGTTGCGGATGACATCCGTTACCTTCATTCGTGCCACACAATGGGGCCATTTCTTCGTAGGAATACCAGCGCCGGTCAATTGGGGGGAACCTTTTGGCTGAGCACTGATTAATCGGAGACTTTTCACCCGGGAAAGCTCCACCCTCCCATCCAATGATTAAGAGGTATCCATGAAAACGTCTTTTTGCGCCGCCGCAGCGCTGCTGCTGTCCGTGGCTGCTGTTTCCGCCAATCCCGATGACAAAGCCCCCTCCTCCCTGCCGGGCTTCAAGGACATGCTGACCATTTCCGACGCGGACGGCGACGGCATTGTCACCCGGGAGGAGTTCATCAACGCCCGCGCCACGTTCTTCCCGAATTTCGACAAGGACGGCAGCGGTGATCTGTCGAAAGATGAATTTGTGGAAAGCATGACCGAGGTGATCGGCAGCGGCTTCCGGGCGCGCATGGCTTACGGCCAGGTGGACTCCAACGGCGACGGACGGTTGACTCTCGAGGAATGGAACGCCATTCCGCCCCGCGCCTTCGACCGGGCCGACGAGAATGAAGACGGTCAGCTGACCCCCGACGAAATCGAGAAGGTCTGAGTACCAACCCTCGCCCACAGGTGTCTTCAGAGCCCATTGTGTCACCGGTATTGGCGGCGCTGGTCTGACATCTAACGTGAGCGGGACAATCAAATTCGGGGCATGGTCCGGGTGTACCGGACCATGCCCTTTTTTGTCTCGATGCTGTAATTCCCCAGCCGCTCGCGAGGGTCAAGCGGCAAACAGGAACATGTCAGCGCTCAGATCATCGAGGTCAGTGTTCCGGAGGATCAGGTCGCTGTCATTCTCTGTCGAGATGACCACGTGATCCCCGACCTGATCCGCTTGAGCCAGGACATCCTCGAATGTGCTCATGCCCGCCACGGCGGTCACATCAATCATGTCCACGCCAGCAGTGAAATCCCTGACCGTGTTGACATCACCGGCCCCAAAGTCACCGAAGACGAAAATATCCGCCCCGTCGCCGCCAACCAGTTCGTCCGTGCCGTCACCGCCGCTGATCACGTCATCGCCCGCGCCGCCGAAGATCCGGTCATCGCCGCCATTGCCGTTCAGAATGTCGCTGCCGGAGCGCCCCTTGATGGCATTGTTGGCATCATTGCCGTTGATCACATTGTCCTGGTTGTTGCCGATGGCCCTGGCATTGCCCTCACCGGTGAGGTCCAGATTTTCCACATTCCGCTGAAGCTTGAAGCTCGTGCTGGACTGAACGGTGTCGATGCCGCCATCGGCCAGCTCAACAATCTTGTCGCCGCGATGGGCGATGTAGACGTCATCTCCCTCGCCACCGGCCATGAAGTCCCGGCCATCGCCGCCGTCCAGGGTGTCGTCGCCGTCACCGCCGAGCAGATTGTCCCGCCCCGCGTCACCAGTGATCGTATCATCCTGGTCAAGAAGGGTCTGGACGAAGGTGTTCAGCTCGTTTTCGGTGATGGCTTCATTGAAATCCACCAAATGACGGTCAAGCTCTGTTCCCGTCAGTTCCACATTACCGTTGCCGTCAGTGATCGTAATGCCGGTGACGGTGCCGCCGGTCAGGGCGAAGTCGTCTTCACCGGGCGTGCCGCTATAGGTGAAATCCGTGCCGGTCAGCGTGTAGGTATTCCCGTTCCGGGTAAAGACCAGTTGATCCGATTCCGCTGCGTTGATCTCATCGTACAGCTTGTTGCCTCTGGCATCGCCGCGGGAAACCTTTGACGGGAGCACTTTGCCGGTGATTGCGAAATTTGCCATTGAAACCCTCCTGAGCGCCGTCGGCGCGTTCCTAAGTCAACCTGTGCCGGGTACTGAGCAGCCAGCGGGCCGCTCTCTTGTTCCGACATGGGAGTAACGGGTCGGGAAGCAGTTTCCGTCGGTCAGGAGCACAAAAAAAATGCGAAGAAAATGTGAAGGGGCGTTCCGTGCCGCCACCTTGGTGCATGATGGCCGGTGAGGCATGCCTGCTGAAATGGCAAAAGGCCCATGGTGGTCCCACGGGCCTTGTCCTTATTGGTCAGTGTCTGGCGGTAAAGCGGTTGCGCCTTCAGGCTTGTCCAATTCTCACGGAACGGGTCATGCTTCCGCTCCTCACTGTGCGGAAGAAAGGCGTATGATCGCCTGTCCGCTGATCAGGCCCATGCCGTAGTGTGGGTCCCGTCCCCTTTCCCCCATATCCACGGCGGCGTCCGCTAGCAGTCTTTCCGCTGTCCCAAGGCGGTCTTTTTCATCTGGACCCAGATGAGCGGCGAGAAACCCCGTGATGATTGGTGCCGCGAAACTTGTGCCGCGTACGGCCAGGAACTGGCCTTCGATACCGGCGGCCATCAGGTCCGCGCCGAGGGCCGCCACATCCACATGGGCCCCGCGGGCCGCTTCCAGAAGAAGAGCGTTGCGGCCATCCACGGCCGTCACGCCGAGAACCCCGTCATAGGCCGCCGGGTAGAGGGGCGGGGCGGACGGCCCGTCATTACCGACAGCGGCAACGATGACCCGGTCCTGGGCAAGCACCCGCGCCACGATTTTCTCCAGGGCCAGATTATGGGGGCCAACAAGACTCGTATTGATCACGGAGACATTCTTGCGGGACAGCCATGCAAAAGCCTCCGCGATCGCAAACACCGAGCCGCCCGTGGGCACATCGCCGAAGACATCGGCAGAGTAGATCCGCGCCCCCGGTGCCGGAGCAACGTGTCCGGATGACCGGCCCGCGACCAGAAACGCCGCGGCAGTGCCATGGTCCGACTCCAGATAAGCCTCCCCGGTGAATGACCGGGTCGTGAACTTGATATGCGCCAGACCCGGATGATCCTCATCAACACCCCCATCGATCAGGCCGACCCTCACATCCTGGCCGGGATTCGGGCCTTCAGGAAACGTGCTCAACCCGATGCCGCCCACGGACGTCATGCCGGACCCGAAATAGATGTGGTTGAAATCATACTCCCCTTCCGGATCGATCCGGCGCAAACTCTCTAGAGCGTCATCGGTGACAAGGGATGCGGGCGCACGCAGGCGAACCAGCTCGATGCCGATACCGTTCATGCGTTTACGGCCGATCACGGCGAAACCCATGTCCTGGATCCGCTTCAGGACCTTGCGATCCGGCGAAATGGCCACAATCTCCCGGCGCAGCGCCGGTGCTCCGTCCGGGTCGAGTTCAATCAGGTCCGAATGGGTATTCCGCAGCCGCAGGATCCTGTCTTGGGACTTTGCTGCATGGTACCGGCGTATTCTGAGGTCATGGCGGTCATCCCAGCGCTTGTTGTGGGATTGAACGAATGAGGAACCGGCGGTCCTTGCCGCCATCCGCTCCCGCCATGCTCCGTCCCCGTCCATGCGATCCCGTGCCGCCCCTCTCGATCCGGTCGCATCCGTCTTGTCCACGATCTGATCTTCGACAGTACTGGCCACGGAGTCGTTGGTCCGGGCGATAATCCGGTTGCGGGAGGTTTCGTCCACCCGATCGACCACCTGCTGCGTTACCTGATCGGAAACTTGCTGCGCAACCCGGTCGCCCACGGCGTTAGCTACGGTGCTTTCCACACGTTCCGCGACCATATCGCTGACACGGGTCGCAACCTGCTCTTCCACTTGGTCCGCGACCCGGTCTCCCACCGTATCCGCGACCGCACCGTTCACCTGGGCCGCCACCCGCTCATTGATGGCCTCCACAACCGTACTTTCCGTACGCGCAGCCACGCCTTCACCCACTCTGTCCGCGATCCGGCTGCCCACATCCTGGGCCGAGGCCGCAGAGAGCCCGGCGACCTGGCTTGCGACGTGGCCAGCGATAGGGGTGAAGACCATGACGGCGAGCCCCATGGCAGCCGCCCGGCCTATCCGTTTGCGGATCTCAATCCTGGACATGAAATTTTCTCCGGCATTTCCATGGATGTACATGTCAAGATAACGTACAAAGCGGAACAATTCTTCCCCATCCTGGCCGCAAAACCATGATTGAGATCCGGGCGCAATTTGTTTCGGATCGAGTGGAAGGATCGGGCCCGTTCATCCGTTTTCCAGATACGACCCAAGATACGAGCATGACTGACACAGAAACGCTGCGCCGGGAAATCCTGACAATGATGCCGAGATTGCGCCGGTTTGCGCGCTCGCTCACGGGACAGGCCGCCGATGCCGATGACCTGCTGCAAATCGCACTGGAAAAAGCCCTTACACGGCTCAACCAGTGGCAGCCGGGCACCCGTGTTGATGCATGGATGTTTCGCATCATGAAGAATGCGTGGATTGACGAGATCCGCTCCCGGTCAAGCCGACAGAAATATCTGGCTCCGGAGGAAGCGGGGACCGGTGTGGCCACTGATGGTGTGGCCGCGGCGGAAGCGCGGCTGGATCTGAAAATCGTGCAGGACGCCATGGCCGGAATGGCGCCGGAACAGCGTATGACCGTGTCCCTGGTGCTCGTGGAAGGCTTCTCCTACGGGGAAGCGGCAAGCATTCTTGAGGTGCCCGTGGGCACGATCACGAGCAGGCTTGCAAGGGGGCGTAAGGTTCTGGAAAAGGCCCTTCAGGAGGGAGCCAGCGGCAATGTCTGAGAATACCACATCGTCGGAACGTGTCATGCCGGATACGGATCTTGACCTCAAACTGATGGCCTATGCGGATGGCGCGCTCAGCGCCGGGGACGCGGCCGAGGTTGCGGCTCTTTTGGAACAAAGGCCGGATTTTCAGGCCCGGGTCGATGAGCACCGGTCCTTGGCCGGCCTCGTTTCCGAGACCTATGCTCCGGTTATTGATGAGCCGGTTCCGGAGCATCTCAAGGCGCTCGTGCTCAATGCGGATTTTTCCGCCGCCCCTGCAACGAAGACGGACGAGGCCGGTGTCCTGGAGCGTCTCTGGCAGGCTGCGAGGGATTTTCTCGGCACCGGTTTTCGCTCCGGTGTCCCCCAGTTCGGTGCCATGGCGGCGTGTCTGGGTATCGGCATGCTCATTGCGGGGCCTGTTTGGCAGCCAGGTGAGGAGGGGGGGGCTCTCTCCGGTGACGGTCCGGTGCACCTTTCCCAGCCGCTATTCCAGTCTTTGACGGAACGGCCTGCGGGAACCTACGGGTCCGTCGAGATCGGCATGACCTATGCGGATAAAAGCGGCACCTATTGCCGGGCATTCCATCTGCATGGGGAGAACAGCCGAGCAGGTATCGCTTGCCGGACCGGCGGGACCTGGGCTGTGGATATGCTCGTGCCCGCCGGCGAAGGGGCAACGCCGGGCGGATACCGCATGGCCTCGTCATCCCTTCCGCCAGCCCTGCTGGCGCGGATTGAAGAACGCCGGGAAGGTGAGCCCCTGGATCGCGCCCAGGAAGCGGACCTGCTGGACACCGGGTGGCAGTAACCCTCCATGCTTTGGTGTCAGGGAATCAAGCAGAGTGTCTCCCAGCGGACAGAGACACTCTGCCTGAAAGACAACACGTTCGAGGCCTGAAACCTGCATACAGGCCGTTACAGATCATGGCTCAGGGGCAGTGGGGCGGAAATGAAGATAGCGGACCTGCGCCGCGCCGGGGGCTTGGTCAGTGTGCTGGGTGTTCTGGCACTGCCGGCATCCGGCGAGGCCAGTGAACGGGATGGTTTATCCGGGCGGGCCTGGAGCGGTATTGAATACAACAGCAATGTCGCGGTTCTGGAGGTGGATCAGACTTCGGGCGAGGGCGACTTTGCGGGTGTTTTCGAGGGGGAGCTGGTCTACCGCAAAACACTCGCCGGCGGCCTTGGTGCGGAAGTCAGCTATGATTTCTCCCAGTCCCTCCAGTTCGATTTTCCCGATTTCAACATCAGAACCCAGATTGCCATGGGAGATCTTTCTCACCAGACCGGCGCCCGGCGGGTGGGCGTCAATTACTTCTTCGCCGACGCCGCTCTCGCTGGTGAGGGGTTTCTGGACATTCATCAGGGGACGGTCTATGGGGAAACCATGGTCGGAAACCGCGGATACCTGCGGGGATCCTATGCCTATGCGGACAAATCCTACGATATCGACCCTGAGCGGGACGGAGAAACCCACGCCGGATCCCTGAATGGCTTCTACTTTTTCAATCAGGCGAAAAGCTACAGCACCCTGATTTATACCTTTACGGATGAAAATACCCGTGATGCCCAGTTCAGCTATACAGGCCATGAGGTCCGGGCACGGCTCGTCCATAAGGCGGTCCTGGCCAGGAGAGAGTTGAAACTTGAGGCGGGCGCATCCTGGGAAGACCGGGGCTATGACGGCGTCACCCCGTCCATCCAGGAGGTTCGCGAAGACGAACGGCTGCGCTTCCAACTCGCGGCGGAACAGGCAGTGACCCGTCATGTCAGCGTGCGTATCGATTACGAACACAGCATCCTGGAGTCCAATCTGCCGGCGGTGGACTTCCGTGAGGATGTGGTGGCCCTCAAACTCGGTTACGGGTTCTGAAGGCCCCCGCTCACACCCTTAAAACCCGGCAGGCCGTTCCGGCGCCACCCCCAGGGCTGCTTCCAGAGCCACCCCGAAGCGGATCATCGGGCCTTCTCCGAAAAGAGGCGCCCACAGACTGACCGCTTCCGGCACCCGCCGGATTTTCCCGGTTTCCGCGTCCGCCATACCATAGATTGTCCGGGCCGGACTGTCCGTGAACCCCGCCCGCAGCGCAAGGCTTGGATGGCCGGTAAAATTGGTGATGATCAACATGGAGGCTGCATAGACCGGCCCGATCACGAGATCGACCTGGCTGAACAGATCCGCCATGAGGCCCATCACCCGGCGCCGGAACCGGTCCATCTGCACAAGATCCACCGCCGACAGGAACCGGGCCCGCCGCCAGGTATTGGGCCAGGCGCGGGCGTCCTGCCACACCAGCTCGTCATCCCTGTCCGTGAGGGTGAGGGACTCGAACGCCGCGGCGGCTTCTGCCTCCACCACATGATAAAGTGAACCATAGGGAAGATCCGGCAGGCGGAATTCCACAACCTCTGCACCATGAACACCCGCAAGCATGCGCGCCGCATCCAGGGCGCCGGCAACTGCCGGGCTGGCGCCCTCGAACCATGCAGGATCATAACCGATCCGCATACCCTCAAGGCTCCTGCGGCCGTCATAGTCAAAGCCCATGGCGATCGACCCAGGGTCCGCAATGTCCTGACCATTGATCGCCGCAAGCACCAGGGCGGTATCCTCCACCCTTCGGCACAGGGGGCCGATCTTGTCCAGGGACCAGCACAGGGCCATGGTCCCTGCACGGGAAACGCGTCCAAAGGTGGGCCGCAGACCCGCCGTGCCGCAGCGGTGAGACGGAGAGATGATGGACCCCAGGGTTTCGCTGCCAATGCCGAACCCGGCAAGCCCGGCAGCGGTTGCAGCCGCTGAACCGGCGCTGGAACCGCTTGATCCCTCGCTGAGGTTCCAGGGGTTGCGCGTGCGCCCGCCGAACCACAGATCGCCCGAGGCAATCGCTCCGCTTGCAGATTTACCCAGGAGCACCGCCCCCGCATCCCGAAGCCGCGCGGTCACCGCCGCGTCCCGCTCCGGCACCCGCTCTCCGTAAGGTCTGGCGCCCCAGGTGGTTGGAATGCCCGCGGTGTCGCAAATGTCCTTCAGAACATAAGGCACGCCGTGGAGAGGGCCGCGGTCGATACCTTTGGCCCGTTCCGCATCGGCCTCATCCGCCTGTTGGCGCGCCAGGTCCGCGGTCACCGTCACCATGCATTCCAGACGATCCCCATGGGTGCCAATCCGTTCCAGATAAATGTCCGTCAGCATGCGGCTGGAGAGATACCCGTCCCGGATCCACGCGCTCAGCGCCGTGAGCGGGGCGAATGCGAGATCGTCCGGTGTGGACGGCTGGGGCGGTCGCGCACTAGAGGTGACAACGCGATCCTCCTGGGGCGGAACAGGCCGGTCGGGCAGGCGCGGATCAAAAACCTGGGCTGGGGCAAGGTCATTGGGCGGATCAAGGGCTCTCAGCCGCGCCAGGGTCTCCAGCCGGGCTTCGTAGCCGTCCAGGATCTGAAGGCGCTCTTCTTCCGTATAGGTGACACCGAAGAGTTTTTCCGCCTCCTGCACGGTTTCAACCGAAAGACCGGAGCGGTCCTGTCCGGTCCCGGGCGTTCCCGTGCCCGCGCCCGAACCCATGCCCTGGGGGTCAGCTTCCGCTTCGCCAGCACCCAATCCGGCGCCAACTGCACCGTGTGCTTGTGTACTGAGGGACAGCGCCAAGGGAGCACCAAATGCTCCGAATTGCAGGACCCGCCGTCTTGTTGTGCCTTTTTCCGCCATGGTCTACTCCTGTCATCCGGACATGGTCGCGCGGTAAAGCGCCCGGATGCAAGGGGTCAGCCAATACGGTGATGTTTCGCCGTTTCGTCTAGGAAGTCGATGATCAGCCCGTCCATATGGGGCTCTTCCAGCAGAAACGCGTCGTGGCCCTTGTCGGACTCGATTTCCTCATGGGTCACATTGACGCCGGCGCAATCGAGGGCATCCCGGATGACAACGCTTTCTGGGGTCGGATAAAGCCAGTCACTGGTAAAGGAAACGAGAAGCACGGGGATGTTCAATTGACTGAACGCCCTGTCCAGGTGCCCGCCATGGCGTGCCGCGATGTCGAAATAATCCATGGCCCGGGTGATGTAGAGATAGCTGTTGGCGTCGAACCGGTTCACGAAACTGGTGCCCTGGTAGCGCAGATAGCTCTCGACCTGAAAATCCGCATCAAAACTGAAGGACGGCTGTGCTCTATCCATCAGCCTGCGTCCGAATTTCCGGTCCAGGGACGCTCCCGACATGTAGGTGATGTGGGCGGCCATGCGCGCGAGCGCGAGGCCCCGGGCGGGGCGCGTACCGTGGGCGGCATAGGCGCCGCTGTGCCAGTCCGGGTCCGACATGATCGCCTGACGGCCGACCTCGTGGAATGCGATGTTCTGGGCGGCGTGCCGGGCGGCGGTCGCGATGGGCAGGGCTGAAAGCAGCCGGTCCGGATAAGCGGTCATCCACTCCAGAACCTGCATGCCTCCCATGGACCCGCCCACAACGGACACAAGCTTGTCGATGCCCAGATGGTCGATCAGATGCACCTGGGCGCGCACCATGTCCGCGATGGTAATCACCGGAAACCGTAGGCCCCAGGGCTGGGTCTCCCCCGGCGGGGTGGATGCCGGCCCCGTGGACCCCATGCAGCCGCCGATAATGTTGGCGCAAATCACGAAAAACCGGTCCGTGTCGATCACCGCGCCAGGACCCACCACCCGCTGCCACCATCCGGGCTTGCCCGTAATCGGGTGGGGGGAGGCGGCGAACTGATCCCCGGTCAGCGCGTGGCAGACCAGAATGGCGTTGCTGCGGTCCGCGTTCAGAATACCGTAGGTCGCATAGGCGATGCTGACCGGGTCCAGCCTCGCGCCACTGTCCAGACCGATCCCGTTGGTCAGGTTGAGACTGTCGGTATGAACGATCATCGGCTGGGCGGACATGGGCGGGTCAAGATCTGCACGTTTGAGCCTGGCAAGCCGGGCGGGACCGGCACTATGGAACCCCGCAGGCGCATAAGCCGCCTGAACCCATACCATAGCACTCCGCCTCCGGTGAGGGGATCCACCCTTTCAGAGTCCAGACAAGAGGGTGTTAAGTGCAATATACTTGCGCGAAACGGTCCCCTGGCGACAGAGAGGCTCTGAGGCGCCTGGACGGCCTGAGGCGCCTGGACGGTCTGCGGCGCGTGTACGGCTGTGGATCGCCGAGACCTCCCCGGGATGACCGGGATACGATTGGATGACAGGAAGGAATGAGCGGCGATGAGCAATACCTCCATCGATGACGTGCGCAAGACCATCGATGACATCGACACACAAATGCACGATCTCATTTTGCGCCGGGTCGAGGCCGTGGCCCCCCTTGCTGCCCTGAAGGCCCGGGAAGGCGCCCGTGATTTCATGCGCCCCTCACGGGAAGCCCTGATCCTGCGCCGTCTGATCGGGCGTCACCGGGGACCGTTGCCGGTGGAGACCATTCTCGGGATCTGGCGCACGCTCATTTCCGCCAAACTCCAGCTCCAGGGCGCGTTCAGCGTCCATGTCTACGGTCCCCCGGGCCGGGAAATGGAATTCTGGGATCTCGCCCGGTCCTATTACGGCATGACCACGCCCATGGCGTTGCAGGGCTCGGCCCAGGGGCTGGTGCGCGCCGTGGCCGACATCCAAGGGGTGGTCGGCCTTCTGCCCGTGCCCAGTTTTAACGGAGAAACCGATGCGCCCTGGTGGCGCGGACTGCTCTCAGACATTGCCAACAGCCCGAAAGTGGTGGCCCGGTTGCCCTTTTTGACCGGTGACGGGGTGGCCACCACCTTTCCGCCGGCCTATTGCCTGGCCTGCGTGACACCGGAGGCCTCCGGCGAGGATTGCACCGTGATTGCGGTCATGACCGATGCGGAGGTCAGCCGCACGGCGGTCCAGTCACGGCTGGCCCACCATGGCATTCCCGCGCAGGTGATTGCCACGGGCCTTGATCCCAGCGGCGGCGATGTGCGCCATTATCTGTGCGAGGCGGAAGGGTTTATCCCGGGCACTGATCCCCGCTTCGGTGATGTCGCCCGGGAGGAAGGGATCCGCGCTGCGGCGGCCATCGGTGCCTATGCCGTGCCAGTAACCCTTGAGGCCTGATCCCGGAGGCCAGACCCTAACGGCCAAGACCCTGGAGGCCTGCCCCAAGAGACGAGACCCGCGATACCTGCCCCGTGATCCTTTCAGTGGCGGTCGGCAGAGTGGGTGATCCCTGAGACCGGCCTGACTGGACGGCTTCCCGCGCGGCGGCCGGCGAAACAGGTTTTGAGAGACGGAGATGTTCCCCCATGGCTTCTGAAAGCCTTGCCCCTGACTGTTCCCAGGCGGACGGTCCCATGCCCTGCCCCGGTATTCTGGAGGTTGCGCCCTACAAGCCCGGCGCGGCAAAAGGAACGGGCAGCGGCCCGCTCATCAAGATCAACCAGAACGAAGGCGCGCTTGGCCCCAGCCCCATGGCCATCGAGGCGCTTACCGCCGCCGGCAGGTCCCTTGATCGTTACCCGGACGGCGGCGCCCAGGCGCTCCGGGCGACATTGGCTGATTGTCATGGTCTGAACCCTGACAGGATCGTCTGCGGCAACGGCTCCGATGAATTGCTCGCTCTTCTGGCCCAGACCTACCTCCAGCCTGGCGATGAAGCGGTCATCCCCGCCCATACATTCGGCGTCTATGAGATTGTCACCCGGGTGAACGGCGGGGTGCCGGTCATCGTGCCCGACCCGGATCTGCGTATCAGTGTCGATGCCATACTCGACCATGTGGGGCCCCGGACAAAACTGGTCTATCTGGCAAACCCGAACAGCCCCACGGGAACCTGCCTTGATGGGGCTGAGCTTGCGCGGCTGCAGGCAGGGCTGTCGCCGCAGACACTCCTGATCCTTGATGGGGCCTATGCGGAATATGTCACCCGCACTGATTATGATCCAGGCATCCGCCTGGTGGAACGTTGCGCCAATGTGGTCATGACCCGGACATTTTCCAAAATCCACGCCCTTGCCGCCTTGAGGGTGGGGTGGGCCTATTGTCCGCCCGGGGTCGCCGATGCCCTGAGCCGGGTGCGGGCGCCTTTCAACGTGAATGCCCTGGCACAGGCTGCCGCCATTGCGTCCTTGAACGACAGGGACCACATGGCGGCGGGGATTGCCCATAATGGGACCTGGCGGGCGTGGCTTGCCGGTGAACTCACCCGCCTTGGCCTCGAGCCGGTTCCGTCAGAGGCCAATTTCATCCTCACCCGGTTTCCATCGCCCGAGGCCGCGGCGGCCGCCCATGGGGCCCTTTTGCAAAATGGTATTCTGGTGCGGCCCACCACCTCGTTCGGTCTGCCGGACTGTCTGCGCATTTCCGTCGGTTTGCAGAATGAATTGGAAAAGACCGTCCAGGTGCTGGAGGCCCATCTCAAATCCTGAGCGATGCGCGCCAGGGCAGATCAATCCCCATCAATCCATGGCTTGACCTTGCCCGCCTGAATGCCGGCAAGGGTGATTTTCCCTGAGCGGATCTTGATGGGCACCTGAACCGTGCCTCGCGTCTGGCCGGCCGCCTGGGACACGAAGCCGACCACCACCTGGGACACATCCCCCGCGAGGTCTTCAATTACCCCGGCTTCGCTCAAGGCCCGGATGAACGCATCCACATTGCGCACTTCCGTGTCCATCCGGCCTTTGGGACGGCCTTTGCGGTCCAACTCAAAGGAACCCTGGCCGATCACTTTCAATGGCGCCCAGTCCACCAGGAGATCCGTCAGGTCCGCTGTGCCGCCATTGGTTCTCCAGGTCCGCAGGGTCCGTTCGTCGTCCCAGCCTCTCCGGCGTACCAGTTTCTCAGGGGCGCCAGTCATCCGGATACGGAACTGCGCCACCTCCATGGCCTCCCCCAAGCCGGGGAGCTTGTGGCCCCGCCATACAAGATTCTCAAGCTTGAAGGCCAGATACTGAGCCGGGTCCGTTGGCGCTCTGTTCCCGGCTGCGCCCTGGCTGCCATCTGCCTGCGGAGGAGGAGAGCGGTCCCAGCCCGTGTGGACCTGAAGCCGGTTGACCGTAATTTCTTCTTGCCGGTTCTTGCGCTCCTCACCATCCTTCTCCACCCGGACAGTGCGCGTGCCTTCGAGGTTCTGAATGTCGACGGCAAGCCGGTCGAACCGTCCGCCCGCCCACACAAGGCTGGCCCGGGCACTCTCCGGCAGCACGTCAATCTCTTCGAACCGGACCTTGTTGCCATCAGGGCGCTCCAGCACGAAGCGTTGCGTGCCGATGGTCTCGGCAATCACATGCTGAAGGTTGTAGGGCAGGGCATGGGCCCGAAGTCCGTCGCCGGTCCAGGACCACGCAGGTTCGTCCGGAACCCGGCTTTCAATCCTTGGATTGTCCATCTGCATGTTCAGCCGGTAGGGGTATCCGGTTGTCCGCAGGCTGTCATAACTGACGCTCACACCCCGTTCCGCCTGTTTGGCGGCCCATTTTTCCACTTCCCGTTCCGCCCGGTTGGCCGCGTCGAACCAGAACCAGGTATAGCCAGCGATCAGGGAGGCGATGATGCCCACAAGAGCCAGGATGCGCATGGATGACCTCATCACTCCGTCAGCCACATTTCGAGTAGCCGCAATTCAGGCACATATCACAATTGTCCTGGCGCACCAGGGTGGGCCGGGCGCATTTGGGACAGGATCGCGCCCCGGGGATTGCCCCGCTTTCGCTCCTGTCTTCGCCCTGGCCACCTCTTGGGTCGGATGAACCCGGTGAGAGGCGGTTCTCCTTGTCCGGATCAACCGACACCGCCTGAGCCTCGTCGCTGTCGAGGGGGCCGGAAATCTTGACCTCGTCCATGGGCCGTTCCGGACGGATCCGGCTGGTGATCCGGGGGCGCGAGGGCGGAGCCAGAACCCCGATCACCGCGAGATGTTCCTCGATGACATTGCCGATGGCCGCAAGCAGGGACGGAATGTATTGCCCGGACATCCAGTGCCCGCCCCGGGGATCGAACACCGCCTGGAGTTCCTCGACCACGAAGGTCACATCCCCGCCACGGCGGAAGACCGCGCTGATCATCCGGGTCAGGGCCACGGTCCAGGCGAAATGCTCCATGTTCTTCGAGTTGATGAAAATCTCGAAGGGACGGCGCCGGCCCTCGTGGAAGATGTCGTTGATGGTGATGTAAATGGCATGGTCGGATTCCGGCCAGCGCACTTTGTAGGTGCTGCCCTGAAGCGCTCTTGGTCGGTCCATGGGCCGATCCATGGGCCGGTCCATGGCCCGGTTCGCACTTGAGGGCGCAACAACCGCAAGGGCTTTCTTGTGGGTTGTCTGATGCCCGGTCCCGGCAGTCCCGGCTTGCCCGGCAGTCCCGGCTTGCCGGGACGGATCAGTATTTTGCTCCGGACTGCCCGTATCTGGGTCCGCGAAAGCCGGATCCGGTTCTGCGGTGGAGGCTTCTTCCTCCGCGTCGTTGCCCGTTGTGTCTGGCGCTTTGTTTGGGGCAGCAGAGTCCTCGGCCTGTCCGGAGGATTGCGGTACGGGATCCGCCTCCTCCACCGATTTCAAGTGAGGGTCATCCTCGGGGACGACATCCGCCTGGGGTTCCGCCGTCAGCACGGCACCGGTGATCGGATTGGGCCGGTAGGTGGTGCAGCCCTTGCACCCTTCCTCGAAGGCCTGCCGGTAGACCGTCTTGAAGGCCTCGAAGGAAATGTCCTCCGGTACGTTCACGGTCTTGGAGATCGAGCTGTCGATGAAGGCCTGGGCAGCGGCCTGAATGGCCACATGATGATCCGGCTGGATCGTCTGCGCACTTACAAAGTAATCCGGCAACGGCTCATCCCGGCCGAACCGCTCCCGGTAGAGGGCCACGGCGTAGTCTTCCACATCGTGCTGGCTCTGGCTGCCGTCCGCCTCCCGGACCGTACGCTTGTAGGCGAAGCTGAACACCGGTTCGATCCCACTGGAAACATTGCCCGCAAACAGGGAGATCGTCCCCGTCGGGGCAATGGAGGTCAGCAGAGCGTTGCGGATCCCATGGCGGCCAATACCCTCCTGTATCGATTGAGGCAGGGACCGGATGGTCTCGCCCGCCAGGAACGGATCACGCTCAAAAAGAGGGAAAGCGCCCCGCTCCTGGGCCAGGTCAATACTGGCCTCATAGGCCGCGTTGCGCAGGCTTTCCAGCCAGGTCCTGGTCAGGGCCACTGCTGCTTCGCTGTCATATCGGGTCCGGCACAGGATGAGCGCATCCGCCAAACCTGTAACCCCAAGACCGATCCGCCGTTTGGCGCGTGCCTCCTCCGCCTGGTCTTCCAGGGGATAGCGGGAGATGTCGACAACATTGTCCATCATCCGCACCGCCGTCGCGACGCGCCGCTCCAGAAGGCCCTGGTCGATCCGGGCATTTTCCGTAAACGGATCCAGGATCAGCCGTGCAAGATTGATCGAGCCGAGAAGACAGGCGCCGTAAGGGGGGAGGGGCTGTTCCCCGCAGGGATTGGTGGCGCGGATCGACTCGCAATAATGAAGGTTGTTGCGGGTATTGATCCGATCAATGAAGATCACCCCCGGTTCCGCATAGGCATAGGTCGCGGTCATGATCCGGTCCCAAAGGTCCCGGGCCTGAACCGTCTTGTAGACCTTGCCGTTGAATGTGAGATCCCACGTCCCGTCCCGGTCCAGGGCCTCCATGAACGCGTCCGAGACGAGCACTGACAGATTGAAATTCCGCAGGCGTCCGGCTTCCCCCTTGGCCGCAATGAAGGCCTCGATGTCCGGATGATCGCAGGCCATGGTTGCCATCATGGCCCCCCGGCGCGAGCCCGCGGACATGATCGTCTGGCACATGGCGTCCCAGACATCCATGAAGGACAGGGGGCCGGATGCATCGGCGCCCACCCCGTGAACGGGCGCGCCCTTGGGTCTCAGGCTGGAGAAGTCGTACCCGATGCCGCCGCCCTGCTGCATGGTCAGGGCCGCTTCCTTCAGGTGCTCGAAAATTCCCGCCATATCGTCGGGGATGGTGCCCATCACAAAGCAATTGAACAGGGTGACCCGGCGTCCCGTGCCGGCCCCGGCGAGGATCCGTCCCGCCGGCAGGAAATGGTAATTCTCCATTGCCTCGTAAAACCGGTCCGCCCAGAACCCACGCACCTCCGGCGCTTCAGCCTCCGCCAGAGCCTCGGCCACCCGCCGCCAGGTCGCTTCCACGGTGCCGTCGAGAACGCCGCCCTCCTGGTCCCTGGCGCGATATTTCATGTCCCAGATTTCCTGCGCGATTGGCACATGGGTCATGTCCGAACACTTCCTCTGAATGACGGTGGGGGAGTGGGCGCGGCTTCATTGGCCAACGAGGGCAACATGGCCATAGCCTGGGACCCGGGTCAAGAGATGTTCTATTTTTGTTCCAAACTCGTGACGGCCTTGCCGCATCTCGCCGGATTGTGAGTGCTGTGGGTGATTATGTGCAAAACGGGCATAAAAGAGCGTCAACTGTCGCCATTAATGGTGTGGACCCTTGCGCACCAGTATCGCGTGTCGATCGCAGGAAGAGATATGCTCTATATCCTGCGTTTTATCCCCAGAAATAAAGTTTCAAATATTTGCCGAAGCGTTTGTCCCCGTTTCTGAATGGGTTTTCCACAGATCGGCATCAGTCCGATGAATTGCGCCTGTCCCCATGGTCCGCCAGCCGGTTCGAGGCGGTTTCGATCACGGTTTCCAGCCGATCCATGAAAGCGGCGCGGGGCAATCCGGGGGGGATCGGGTCAAGGATTTCCAGAGTGATCGTGCCGGGCCGGAACCCAAGCCCGCGGCCGGGCCAGCAGCCGCCAGAGTTCAGGGCAAGGGGCACGCAAGGAAGATTGAGCCGACCATAAAGTGCGGCAACGCCGGGCTTATAGCCCACCATGGTCCCGGGCTCCACCCGGGTTCCTTCCGGGAAAATCACCACCGATCGGCCTTCCCGGGCCTTGGCCTCCGCTGCCCGCACCATGGCCCGCAAAGCCTGGGGGCCAGCATCCCGGTCCACGTCGATCATGCCGAATTTGCGCGCATACCAGCTGTAAACGGGGATCTTCATCAATTCCCGTTTCATGACCACGGTCGGGTCCCGGAACAGCTCGAACACGATGATCGTGTCCCACATGGCCTGGTGTTTGGCCGCCACCAGCACGGGCTCACCGGTCACCTTTTCCGTGCCGATGATGGTGACCGTCACACCGACCAGCAGCCGGAAGCCACCCAGCACAAGGCGCCGCCACCAACCATAGGGCACCATGACGAAAGGCCGGGGCAGAAGCAGGAGAGGGAGAAAGATCAGGCACATGATGGCGGTCACACCAAACAGCCAGATCAGGAAAAGTGTGGTGCGCAAGATGTTCACCTGGCCATCCCCTCACAATCAATGGTTCCGATCAGACCGGGATGCCGGTGACGATGTCCCAAGCCCATGATGATCAGCCCCATCCGTGACCGGGCTCTCCAGGCCGGACTGCCCGGTGGCCGGTGATAACAGGACTGGGATTCAGCGGACGGGTACCACGAAGGTCGCAAGATATTTCAGGTATTCCGCGAAGAGCAGCCGCAGGGCGATGGACCAGTCCCAATCCGCCGTGGGATGGAACCCCTGAGGAAAGACCGGGTAAGGCACCAGCTCCACGCCGGGCATGGTCCGGCGGAACTCGAGCAGGCTACGGGGCATGTGATAGTTCGCGGTCACCACGATCAGTGATCGATAGGCGTGGGATGCGGCCCAGCTTGCCGTTTCCCTGGCATTGCCCCGTGTGTCCAGGGCCGCCCGGTCCAGGTCCACGCAGCAGGCGTAATCTTCCGCGGCATCGCCGAAGCGGGCCAGCAAGTCCTCCCGCGTGGTCTCAGGATGGACGCCGGAGATCAGAAGCCGCTGCCCTCGTTGCTGGGTCAGAAGGTGGATGGCCTCTTCCACCCGCGCTTCACCACCGGTCAATACGACGATGGCATCGCTTGCGGCGATGTTCGCTTGAGGCTCCCGGGGAACCGTCGCCACGAAGGCAACGAACCCGACACACCAAAGGGCTGCCAGAACGGACAAGCCGATCAGCATCACCCGGACAAAACTGAAACGGCGCCTGAGGAACAGGCGTCGGGGCGCAGCATTGAGGGACCTGGACGGCCTCGCCTGCCAGCGCCCCCCACCCCTGGAGCGCCCCGAAAACATACGCTTACGCACAGCATCCTTATCTTAACACGCGGCAGAACCGGATTGAAACGCCGGTGCCCAAAGGCCAGAAGCTCCAGGAGCAAACTCTCTGAGAGCCGTGAACAGTCGGCGCCATGGCCGGTCTGCTCTTCCATGCCGCCAGTTCAAAGTATCCGCCGCACCACGGACAGGGCCGTTACACGGGCGGTGATCATAGCCACCAGGGCGCTGATCAACGGGACAAAAATCAGGGCGCCATAGGCGTAGAGCCCCAGTGACAGGCCCGGAATGAAGTAATCCGAGCCGATCACCATCTGACCGGCGAAGGCGAGGGTCAGGCCTGCACAAATCGCGCCGGTCAGCCCGGCCCAAAGACCCAGGCGGACAAAGTGCCCCTGAAACTCCGCCGCGATGAACTTGTCCTGGGCGCCGGTCAGGTGAAGCACCTCCACAATGTCCTGATTGGCCGCCATGGCCGCTCTCGTGGCAAAGGCCACGATGGCGATCGCGGCGAACAGGATCAGCACCAGGGCCGCGAGGGACATGGCCTGGAGGGAAATCGAAAAGGCCAGCAGCCGGCTTTTCCACCGGGAGTGGTCGTTCAGGGTCGCGCCCGGAACTTCCCGGGACAGTTTTTCCCCCAGACTCTCCAGGTCCGGCACCACTGAGTCATCCAGGCGCACATCCACAATCTGCGGGAGAGCCACATCCGGCGGCAGATTGCCCCGGCCAATATACGGCTCGACCAGCGAGGCCGAGTCCGCCGCGCTCAGGGGGGTGATGTCGTAAAGGCCCGCCGTGGCATTCAGCACATCGAGCACTCTTTCCATCTGCTGGTCCGGTTCGGATACGTCCGAGGGCTTGATCTGAACCGTGACGGCGCCGGAGAGGTCCTTGGCGTAGTCATTGGCCATCTGGCGCACGGAAAGGGTGAGGCCGAGCGCGAGACTCGCGAGATAGCACATGATCGCGACCACGGCGTACAGGGGCCGTCCCGCCGCGGAAGTCGAGGGGATCACGGTTTTCGACTGGCTGGTCAGGGCCTTGACCTGGGCCAGGGCCTTGGTGCGTACCGTGTCGCTGCCGGAACTGGGGATCATCGCGGGCGTCCTTCCTGGCCGGGCAGGGGACCCATATCCCGCCCCCGCCAGCTGTTGGAGCCACCGCCCCGCCGGGAGGACTTGCGCAACTGGGACAGGCGGCCCGCCTCGATATGCATGTTGGGCCCGCCCACCTCCTCGACAATCGTCGTGTCGTGGGTGGCCACCAGAACGGTCGCGCCAAGCTTGTTCAATTCGAGAAACAGATGAATGAGCCGCCGACCCATATCCGGATCCACATTCCCCGTGGGCTCGTCGGCGAGAATGAGATCAGGCTTGGCCACCACGGCCCGGGCGATGGCCACCCGCTGCTTTTCACCCCCGGACAGAGTGGGCGGACGGGCCTCGATCCGGTCGCCAAGCCCCACCCAGGTCAGCAGTTCCCGCACGTCTTCCTCATAGTTCTCCGCGCCTATGCCTGCGATCCGCAGAGGCAGGGCCACATTCTCGAAGGCGGTCAGGTGATCGAGCAGACGGAATTCCTGGAACACCACCCCAATCCGGCGGCGCAGAAACGGCCGCTGTGTCTTGGGCAGGGTCGCCAGATCGTGACCGAACATGGAGATGAGCCCCCGGGAGGGGCGGTGGGCGAGATACATCAGTTTGAGCAGAGAGGTCTTACCCGCGCCGGACGCACCGGTCAGAATGTGGAAGGTCCCCGGCTCCAGCTCGAAGGTGATGTCCCGCAGAACTTCCGGCCCGAGGCCATATCTCATGCCGACATTTTCAAATCGCACCACGGCGGCGGTCCATCCCTTGTCTGCCCAAGCCCAGCATCCCTTGTCCGCCCAGGCCCTGGGTCAAACATGGGTATTCCGTTGTCCTGCGTGCCTCTGGTGTGGGACACGTCACCCTCTCGCCCGTGGCGGAGTGTGCTTGAAATGCCTCGCATACCACCAGAGTTCAGGGTGGAATATGACACGCTTCGTTGGCGGGCCGGAACCCAGTATGGTGTGGGTGGTAATGAGGGATTCGCCCGAAAACCATGAACATGGATTGCGCAGGCTGGACACGGGCTCCAGCACGTCCATGCCGGGTGGCCCCATTCAAAAACCCTGATCTGCCGCGCTGCCCCCTGGGCATGACTTGAGACACGTTGAGCGACAAGTTCGGCGTGGGAAACTGATGATCCTCACCTGTCCGGCCTGCGCGACCCGGTATCTCACGGAAGACGACAGCTTCCGTGCGCCGGGGCGATCCGTGCGGTGCGCCAAATGTGGCCACGCCTGGTTTCATGCTGTCGCCGACCCTTCCGGCCAGGCGCCGCCCTCCGGTGGTCCTTCCCCCAATGGGCCTAACGGACGCGGCCCATCCCCAGGCGGCCCATCTTCTAACGGTCCAATCGGTCCGGGATCTGCACCGGGCGGCCCCGGTCACGCTCCCGGCGGTCCCCATCCGGGCCAAGGGTTTCCCAATGAGCCTTACCACCAGCCCTACGGCTATGATCCACAGTCAGGCTACCCTGGCGCCGGTCATCCCCGATCCCATCAGGCCAGATCCCATCCGGGAGGCATGGCCGGACAGCCGGGCCAGGGGATCCGCCGGGCCGGGGTGCCGATCGCCGTTTTCGTGATTCTGGGCGTGGCGCTTCTCGTCGCAGGCGTTTATCAATATCGGTCTTATGTTGCCGGCGCGGTTCCCGGGGCGCGGGAAGCCATGTCCGCTGTGGGAATGAGCATCGGCAGCGACTCTCTTGAATTCCGGAAGCCGGACTTCGTCTGGACCGACCCGGACAAGAAAGACCGTCTGACCGTGATGTGCGAAGTGGTCAACACCGGCGCTGCGGCCCAGGCCGTGCCCCTGATTCGCATCGCACTTCTCGACGAACAGGGTGTGGAAGTCTATGCCCAGGTCGTGGGCCTGAAACAGCGCCGCCTCCTGCCGGGCGGTTCAACCAGTTTGAATGTCGAAGTTGATGATCCACCCCAGAGTGCGGTGGCCATCAGGTTCGAATTTGTAGATGGGGGCACCGAATGACCGTGTCCGAGACAAGATCCGCACCCCTGGACCGGGGCGCGCCGGACGTTCTGTTTTCCGCAGGCCAGATTGCCGCCAGGATTGAAGTTCTGGCCGATGAAATCGCGGAGAACCCGGTGATTGCCGCAGCCGCGCGAACCGCCCGTCCCGGGTCGGTCCTCAGTGTGTGTGCGTTAAGGGGCGGTTTCATGTTCGCCGCCGATCTGTTGCGCGCCCTCTCAGCCCGGCGCATCGACCCGGATATCGGTTTCGTCCAGGCCGCAAGCTATGGGGCAGGAACCGTTTCTTCCGGTCAGGTGCAGATGGTCCGGGAGCTGAAAATCGACATTGGCGGCCGACCGGTCCTTCTGATCGACGACATTCTCGATTCCGGCCGGACCCTGGTCCATTTGGAGTCCTACCTCAAAGGCAACGGCGCCGCCGACGTGATCAGCGCGGTCCTTCTGGACAAGCCCGCCCGGCGCGCGGTCCCGGCGGAAGCGGATTATGTGGGCTTCACCTGCCCGGACGCTTTCGTGGTCGGTTACGGCATGGACGCCGCCGGTCGGTACCGGGGCCTGCCCTATGTGGGTCTCCTGCCCGGGGCCAGCGTCTCTCCGCCGTCCATCTAGCCACCCTGGCCCAGAAGCGGACTGGCCCAGAAGCGGACTGGCCCAGAAGCGGACTGGCCTTGAAGCTGGGCGGCAGGCAGAGTGAGCCGGTGATGATGAAGGGTGTGGGACAATGATCGACAGGCAGGGGCCCGTGACGGGTTCGATGTCCCCTGAACCCTTCGATCTCGCCGTGATTGGCGGTGGCGTGAATGGCTGCGGTGTCGCGCGGGATGCCGTGGGCCGGGGCCTGAGTGTGGTTCTGTGCGAACAATCCGACCTCGGACAGGCCACCTCATCGGCGTCCACCAAGCTGTTCCACGGGGGACTGCGGTACCTGGAGCACTACAAGTTCCGTCTCGTGCGCGAATCCCTCATCGAGCGGGAAGTGCTTTTGCGGGCGATGCCGCATATCTCCTGGCCTCTGCGCTTCGTCCTCCCCCATCACAAGGGACTGCGCCCCGCCTGGCTCCTCAGGCTTGGTCTTTTCATTTACGACCATTTGGGCGGACGGCGTATTCTGCCCGGCACAAAAACCCTGGACCTGCGGGCAAGCCCTTACGGCGCGCCTTTGCGGCCGGAGTTCACCAGGGCCTTCGAATATTCCGATTGCTGGGTGGAGGACTCCCGGCTTGTGGTGCTCAATGCCCGGGACGCAGCGGACCGGGGCGCCCACATTCTGACCCGGACCCAATGCGAAAGTGCCTGGCGTTCCGGTGACGGATGGATCCTGGCTCTGCGCAATGGGGTGACTGGGCGCCAAAGGACCATCCATGCCCGGACCCTGGTGAATGCGGCGGGCCCCTGGGCCGGGTCGGTGCTGCGCCAGCAGGTCGGCGCCAACACCTCCGAGGCCGTGCGGCTTGTACGGGGCAGCCACATCGTCACCCGCAGACTTTTCGATCACGACCGGGTCTACATCTTTCAGAATGGGGATGGACGGATCTTCTTCGCCATTCCCTACGAAACAGATTTCACCCTGATCGGCACCACCGATGTGGACCATGACGGCGCGCCGGGGGATGCGGTCTGTACCCGGGAAGAGGCGGATTATCTGTGTGCGGCAATTTCAGAGTATCTCACCGATCCCGTGAGCGTGGATGACATTGTCTGGAGCTATGCCGGTGTTCGGCCGCTCTATGATGATGGGGTCAGTTCCGCAAGCAAGGCCACCCGGGACTATGTGCTGACCCTGGATGACCGTCAGGGTGCCGCGCCACCTCTCCTGAACATCTTTGGCGGCAAGATCACCACCTATCGCCGTCTTGCCGAAGCGGTTCTGTCCAGGCTGCGGCCTTACTTTCCGAAGGCTGGTGGCGCCTGGACGGCCATGGCCCCCCTTCCCGGCGGAGACTTTCCCGTGGACGGTGTCCAGGCCCTGGTCAACGATCTGAAGACGGAATACCCGTATCTGGACCGCAACTGGGCCCTCCGTCTGGTGCGGGCTTATGGAACCGATGCCGCGCGGATCCTGTCCGGGGCCAAGACCCGGGACGGTCTCGGGCAAATTTTCGGCGCAACCTTGAGTGCCCGCGAGGTGGTCTGGCTCATGGACCGGGAATGGGCCCATAACGCGGAGGATGTGTTATGGCGCCGCTCCAAGCTGGGTCTGCGCTTTTCTGCCGACGAAACAGCCCGGCTTGACAGGTTTATGGAAGCCCGGCGCAATACGATCAACACATAAGCCGGGCGCGCGGTTCGATCCGATGGCGCACGATACCAGGGAGAACCGCCATGGGCCGCTACATCCTCGCCATTGATCAGGGTACCACATCAACCCGCGCCATTCTGTTCGACGAAGCTCTTCAGATCACCTCCGTGGCCCAGCAGGAACTGCCCCAGCACTTCCCGCAATCCGGCTGGGTCGAGCATGATCCTGAAGACATCTGGTCGGGCACCGTCCATTGCTGCCGGGATGCCATTGCCAGGGCGGGTATCGCACCGGGTGATGTGGCGGCGATCGGGCTCACCAATCAGCGCGAAACCGCCATCGTCTGGGACAAAGACACCGGCCAGCCGGTCCATCGGGCCATTGTCTGGCAGGATCGCCGGACGGAACCTCTGTGCACGGTACTTCACGATGCGGGCTGGGAACCGGTCGTGGCGGAACGGGCCGGACTGCTGCTGGATCCCTACTTCTCCGGCACCAAGATCGCCTGGATGCTCGACAATGTGGAAGGGGTCCGGGCCCGTGCGGAACAGGGGCGGCTTCTTTTCGGCACCGTGGACAGCTATCTCATCTGGCGCATGACCGGCGGGGTCCGCCATGTCACCGACGCCACCAACGCCTCCCGCACCCTGCTGTTCAACATCAAGTCCGGGACCTGGGATCCGGAGTTATGCGCAGCCCTGAACGTTCCCATGTCCATGCTGCCGGAGGTGACCGACTGCGCGGCGGAGTTCGGGACCGCCGACCCGGCTCTTTTCGGGGCACCGATCCCCATTCGGGGCGTGGCCGGTGATCAGCAGGCGGCTGTTGTGGGTCAGGCCTGTTTTCAGCCGGGGATGCTCAAATCCACCTATGGCACGGGCTGTTTTGCTCTTTTGAATACAGGCAGCGAACCGATTGCCTCCCGGAACCGTCTGCTCACGACCATTGCCTACCAGTTCAATGGCAAACGCACTTATGCCCTGGAAGGATCCATTTTCGTCGCCGGCGCGGTCGTGCAGTGGCTGCGGGACGGGTTGAACATCATTGAGGCTGCGGGCGACACCCAGCAGTTGGCGGAAAGTGTCCAGGATGCGGATCAGTCGGTCTATCTGGTGCCAGCGTTCACCGGCCTTGGGGCTCCCTACTGGGACAGCACCTGCCGGGGGGCGATTTTCGGCCTGACCCGGGCCACGGGCCGGGAAGAAATGGCCCGGGCCGCCCTTGAATCCGTCGGTTATCAGACCCGTGATCTTCTGGAGGCCATGACCCGCGACTGGTCACCGGCCCACGGCACGGATCAGCAAACGGTGTTGCGGGTGGACGGCGGCATGACCGCAAGCAATTGGACCATGCAGTTCCTGGCCGACATTCTCCAGGCCCCGGTGGACCGCCCCTCCATTCTGGAAACCACGGCCCTGGGCGCGGCCTGGCTTGCGGGCATGCAGTCCGGCCTTTATCCCGATGCGGAGGGCTTTCAGAAAAATTGGGTCTTGGAGCGCCGGTTCGAGCCCCAGGCCCCCCGGCAGGAGATGGATCGCAAATATGTCGGCTGGCAGGATGCAGTCAGCCGCACCCTGACAAAACGGCCATCCTGATCGGAACCGCTCACGGTGCGCAATCCCTCCGCCCAGGCGAGACAGAGGTGCCGGGCCTCAGTCGTGGACGAAGGGCGATCCAACGTCGTCGGAGATCACGCTCAGAACTGGCGGAGCAGCCGGTCGAAATAGTCAAGCTCCGTTTCCGGTCGGGTGCGTTCCGAGGAGCGCCGGCGCAACTCATCCAGGATTTCCCGAGCCCGCTGGATCTCCGATTGATCCGGAATGCGCACACCACCCTGGGTCGCCAGGCCACCCTGGCCCTGGTCCCGCCCCAGCGGATCGCGCCGCGCGGTGCCCCCCTGGCGCCCCTGACGGCGCAGGGCTTCCTGGGCCAGCGCCTCAGCCGTTGCTCTCAAGGCATCGAGGGCCGCCTGCTGATCCTTGAAGGCTTCGGAAAACGCGTTGCTGTTCAAATCATCCCGGGAGGATTCCATGGCCGATCCCGCGTCCCCCAGGGTGCCCGGTGTCTCAAGCCCCGAGCCCTCCAGTTCTCCTTGAGCCGTACCCAGACGATCGCGCAAGGCCTGCTGATCCCGGGCCAAGGCACCCCCGTCTCGGTCGCCCGAACCCACCGCGGAGGGAGCGCCAGGAGACTGCTGATTGTCCGCATCGGGAGTGGAGCCGGGGGGGCGGTTGGCGAACTCTTCCAGCAGGCGGCGCTTGATCGGATTGTTGTTGTCGGTTCCGAATTGGCCTTCCAGAGCCCGGCGGAAGGCTTCCATGGGGCCGTCCTCGGGCAGACCGTAAAGGGAGGAGCCCTCCCCCTGGTTGGATTCCCGGTAGGTACGGTCCAGAAGCTGCTGCTGGTCTGAAATGATGTCGCTGAGATCCGCAAGGGCTTCATTCAGGGCTTGGACCTGGGGCGAGGTCTCGCCGTTGCCGCCGCTGCCGCCGGACCCGGCTGAGGGGCGCAGATTTTCGAGCAATTGCTGGAGTTCCGCCAGCATCTGGCGGGCTTGGCCATGGGCGCCCATTTCCGCGAGCTGCTGGATCGAGTCCATCAGGCTGGACAGATCGTCCGAACCGATGGCCGGTGCATTGGGATCGGCGGCCCGCGTATCCGCCTCATTCATCAGATCAGCCAGATACTGGTCCAGGGCCGCTTTGAGCTGGGCCATGAGCTGTCGGATTTCCGCCGCCGGAGCTTCCCGCTCCAGGGCCGCCTCCAGGGCACGCTGGACCTGACGCAGCCGTTGCAGACTGTCGGAGAGGTCCCCGTCCTCGACCCGCAGGGCGATATCCCACATCAGATCGAACACGTCGCGCACATTGCTCGGGCGCGGATCATGGCTGAGCCGCCAATAGGCGCTGCGCAGACCCAGATAGACCATGCTGTCGTCGATGAACTGGTCCGGAGTACCGGTCAGGGCCTCCAGGGCGGCGGCGACCCGGTAGGCATTCAAGTCCGGATCCTTGGCCAGGGCGGAGCGCAATTCCACGAGAGACTGGGCAAAGGGATCCAGAAAGATCCGCTCCGGCAACTCGATCCGCGCCGCTTCACTGAAGGCACTCTGGCCGACCGCGTCCTCCACCCCGATCTGCACCAGAACATCCCGGCCCGCCCAAGGATGGGAGGCGAGATTTTCAATGGCGGTTTCCTCACGCACCCCTGCACCGCTCAAGGAAACGGGCAATTCCACCGTCACCGGTGTGGCGGCATCGGGCCAGGGGGAGGGGGCCACGTCCTCGGCCAGGGCGGGATCGGTTTCGACCGCCGCGGGTTTCGCCCCGGCCGTTTCCGCGGCAAACACCTCTTCCGGCGTTTCGGGCACCAGGGTGATGCGGGCATGGGCGCGGGTCACGCCGTAGTCGTCGCCGATTGTATAGAAGAACCGCACGGAGGCCGTGTTTGTGGCCATGGGCGGCAGGGGCATTTCCACCACCGGCGGCTCGTCCGCACCCACGGTGAAATGCCAGCGGCCCAGGGTTTCGCCGCGCAGGACCACTTCCGCGTTCAAGGGCATGGTGATTGCTGCCCGGCCTTCGACAATGCTGCCGTCACGGCTGAATTCCGCAGCGGGCCAGGAGGCGTCGGGCCCCGGGCGCTCGTCCGGTTTCAGATTGATCAGGGGCCGGCCGTCGAACCCGGTCAGACGCACCACCAGGGTCGAGCCCACCGGCACAGCCTGGGGTTTGATTGCGCCGTCCTCGCCGTGCTGAGCCGCCGCCCCTTGAGGATTGGCGCCCGGACGGTACCCCCGCACCAGGGTGATCGGCGGCAGGTTGGTATAGGCCGGCGGTTCGATCCACGCATCCAGTTCCACATTGGCCGGCACACCCGGACCCAGCAGAGGCGCCAGGGCCGTGCGCAGGCGAGGGCCGATATCCGTACCCGCGATGACCACGGACAGTCCGAAAATCAGGATCAGCAGCAGACGTAAGGCATAGGGGTCGTGGCGGGGGGCATCAGTGCGGGGCCAGACCACGCCCGCCTGGCTCGCTTGGGCGGCCAGCCGTTTCCTGTGGGCCTGCCAGAGGGCCCTGGTTTTGGGATCCGCGTCCGCCGCGGGCTTCTCTTGAAGGCTGCTCAAGGGGCGGTGCTTGAGCCCGCTGTCCGACTCCAGACGCCGCAGTCCTTCCCGCCGTTCCGGCACCCGGGTGCGCGACAGGTTCCGCCAGGTCAGGTAAAGCGCCGCTGCCAGAAGGGCGAACAGGATCAGGGCCTGACCGGTCAGGGGAACCCCTGCCCAAACGTCCAGAAACGAGAGGGACAGGAACAGGCCGAGCAGGGCCAGTGCGGGCCACAGGGCAGGCCAGAACCGCTCCCAGGTCATGGCGATCCGGGCCCAGGCCAGACGGATAGCCACGGGCCGTGGCAGATCCTGCTCAGGCCGACGCCCATCCGCATGCCGGGCGGGATCCGGACGCTTGCCATCGGTTCTGGAGCGCTTCTGCGTTCTGGATGGTTCCGTCACGGTCGGACTGTTCCCATTTTTCCACGGGCGGGCACACCGATGTGCCGCGCCATTGCGAGATCTCATTCCAATGCCAGGGGATCCGCAAACTCAAACGATCCCAAATCGACCCAGCAAGGGACCCGGCATTTTAAACTCAACTTATTAGGCCTCTAATACGCCCTTTTTGAGCCAGGGGGCGATCCGGTCCTGGCCCACCAGATCGCTGATCGCAGGACGCGGGCGCACCACTGCCCTGTCAGAGCCCCGGACCAGAACCTCCGGCACCAGGGGGCGGCTGTTATACGTGGATGCCTGTACCGCGCCGTAAGCTCCGGCGGAGAGAATGGCAACCAGATCTCCCGCTTCAAGAGGCGGAAGGGGCCGGGACCGGGCGAATGTGTCGCCGCTCTCGCACACCGGCCCCACCACATCGGCGGGGGTGCGCGGGATGGCCGCCGGCGTATCCCGGACAGGCCAGATCTCGTGCCACGCATCATAAAGGGCCGGGCGGATCAGGTCGTTCATGGCCGCATCCAGCACAATGAAACGCCGCGCCTCACCCTGTTTCACATAAAGCACCTGGGACAACAGAATGCCCGCATTCCCGGCGATCATTCGACCGGGCTCGAATATGAGGCCGCAGCCGAGATCTCCCAGGCTGCGGCGCACTGCCTCGCCGTACCGGGCCGGGACAGGAGGCGCGGTCTTGCCATGCTCGTAAGGGATGCCCAGACCGCCCCCGACATCCGCCCGCTCGATGGTGATGCCCCTGGCGCGCAGGTCCAGGATCATCGACCTGAGGGAGTCGAAGGCTTTTTCGAGGGGAGCCAGGGAGGTGATCTGGGAGCCGATATGCATGGCAATGCCCACGACCCGCAGGCCCGGCAGGCTGTTTGCCCGGGCAAAGACTTCGCCCGCACGGGCGGCGGCAATGCCGAACTTGTTCTCGGCCTTGCCCGTGGAAATCTTCTCATGGGTGCCCGCGTCAATGTCCGGATTGACCCTGATGGCCACATCCGCCACCTGACCCCGCCCGGCACACAGCCCGGACAACAGATCCAGTTCCGGCTCACTTTCCACATTGAATTGCAGGATGCCCGCATCGAGCCCCGATATCAGTTCCCGCGCGGATTTTCCCACACCGGAAAATACGATTTTCTCCGGCGGAATGCCCGCTGTCAGGGCGCGCACCATTTCGCCCTCGGAGACCACATCCGCGCCAGCGCCCATCTGTGCCAGGGTCCGCAGGACGGAAAGATTGCCGTTCGCCTTGACCGCGAAACAGATCAGGGCGTCCAGGCCGGTCACCGCCTCTGAGAAAACCCGGAAATGGCGTTCCAGGGTTGCGCTGGAATAGACATAGGCCGGTGTGCCCACGGTGCTGGCAAGCTCGGTCAGGGGGATGTCTTCCGCACAAAGAGTGCCGCCGCGATAGGCGAAATGGTGCATTGTCAGGCGCTTTCCGGTCTGGTCGTGGCTCAATCCGCCCTGGGGCTACCGTCTATCTGTCCAGGCCCGCGTCCGGCCTGGGCCGGGCAGCGATCTGAACTTGGATCCGGTTCATGTCAGGTCAGCCCCACATCGGGTCACCCACGTCGGGTGGCCCCATCGGGTCGCCCCATCAGATCTGGGCGGATATGGTGGCCGGGCGGAAAACCAGGAATAGTGGGTTTGAGCCTGTTTGCCAAACCCGTCCAGCTCGCTGCCCGGCGCTGCTGGCGCGTGAGCGGCAACAATGATCGACGGATACGAAAGGGGGCCAGGGCATGAATGATCAGCAGATCCCGCAGACGGGGGTACCCATCCTGCTTGTGGTGGCGTGTGCGCTCGTGGACGCGGACAACAGAGTGCTGATTGCCCAGCGCCCGGAAGGCAAGGCGATGGCCGGCCTGTGGGAGTTTCCCGGCGGCAAGCTTGAGGAAGGGGAGCGTCCGGAAGAAGCCCTGATCCGGGAACTCAAGGAAGAAATCGACGTCGATGTCACCGAGGCCTGTCTGGCGCCGTTCGTGTTCGCCTCCTATCCCTATGAGGATTTCCATCTGCTGATGCCGCTTTATGTGTGCCGCCGTTGGTCCGGACGGCCGGCTTGCATCGAACATACGGAATTGGCCTGGGTCAGGCCGAACCGGCTCAAGGACTACGACATGCCCCCGGCGGACATTCCCCTCATCGCCCATCTGCGCGATCTGCTGGGGTAAGAGACAAGGGTCGGGGCTGGAGACGCCGCGCCGGGGGGCGGGCGTCCCTCAATCCTCGTTCTCGCTCGCGGGTGCCCCATCCACACGCTCTCCGGCAGAGCGTTCCCTGGTGCCGAGCGCATCGGCGAGCCGGTGTCGGGCGCTGCCCGGACGCAGGGGTTTCTGCTGGCTTTCATGGGGCGCCCAGCCGGTCAGGGTAATGATTTCGAATGTGGCCCGCACCGGTCCATCCGGGTCGCAAAACAGATCCTGGTAATGGGCGCAGGCCGCCATCAACAGGTCCCGGCGCAATGGCGTCCGTGGGCGGATCGTCAAGGCGTTCGTCACCCCCATGCCCCGCAGATCCGCAAGCAGCTTGAGGGGATGGGCATAGCGCACGGTGATTCGGTCGGAATCGGTCACGGGCAGGGCAAAGCCTGCCCGTTGAAGCAGGCCGCCTGCATCCCGGACATCCGCAAACGGAGCAACCCGGGGGCTGGGTTCCAGCCCGAATTCTTCTTCCGCCTTGGCAAAGGCCTGGCGCAACTCCGTCAGGGTCTCGCCCCCGAACAGCGCCCCCACAAACAGCCCGTCCGGCTTGAGGGACCGGTTGATCTGGATCAGGCTGCCCGGCAGATCGTTCACGCTGTGGAGGCTCAGCACACTGATCACCAAGTCGAACCATTCCTCCCGGAACGGCAGCCATTCCTCGTCCGCCGCAAGGGCAAGTCCGCCTGCACGGGCCGCCATGGCCGGGCTGGGATCGGCCTGAATGATGGTTGCAAACTGTTCCCGCCGGGCCAGAAGCCCCGTATGACATCCCAGATCCAGCACCCGGCCGAAATGGCGGTTGATTGCACCCAGGCGCTCGATGATCTCATCCAGCACCCGCTCATGAAGAAAGCTGAAATGCTCGAAACCGGCCGCCGCCCGGTCCCGCCGGGCGCGCACAAGGGGGCGGTCGAACAGGGTGGGCGGTACCGCAGGCGGCGGTGCTTCGTATACTGTGACCATGCCAGGAGCATCCTCGCTCGGAAGGGGCGGCCCGTGGTTCGAGCCGGAAAACCCTGAAAGGGGCAAGCAAATTCATCGTGTCGGGGCTTTTCTCCTGATCCGGATATGGCGTGACCGGCGCGCTGGTCCAAATCTTACGCCCCCAGGCACCGCCTTACAGGACAACATCCCATGGCCCAATTCGACAGTGAGCGCACCGGACAGCGCACCGGGCTTCCGGATGAAGAGAGCGATCCTCCCGGCGGGCGGCCCTCCGTTGAGGCGTTGCGCCAAATGGTCCTGGATCTCGCCGGCCGGTCCGTCCGCACGGCCCTTGATGCGGTCCTGCCTCCCCTGTGCCTGTCCTGTGCCGCGCCCATGGACCGGCCCGGCCAGCTCTGCCCCGACTGTTGGCCCGAAATCACGTTCCTGGCTGAACCCCTGTGCCAGGGTTGCGGCATGCCGTTCCCTTTCGAATTGGGTTCAGAGGTTCTGTGCATGGCCTGCACCGCAAGTCCGCCGGCCTATGACCGGGCCCGGGCCGCGATGATCTACGATGACGCATCCCGGCGGCTGATCCTGGCCTTCAAACACGGCGACCGGCTTGAGGGGGCGGGGGCCTTCGCGGAGTGGATGGCCCGGGCGGGTGCTGCCTTGTTGCGGCCCGATGATACCGGCGCCTTTCCGCTCCTGGTGCCCATCCCTCTCCACCGCTGGCGGCTTTTGAAGCGGCGCTATAATCAAGCCGCCGTGCTGGCCTGGGCCCTTTGCCAAGCAGCCGCTTCGCCCCCAGGTGTTGGGGCGGAGTTGCCCTGGGACGCCCTGGCGCTGCGGCGCACTCGCGCAACCGTGACCCAGCAGGGCCTGTCATCCTCAGGGCGCCGGCGCAATGTCCAGGGAGCGTTCGCGGTCCCGCCCAAAGCCGTCAGCCGGATTGAGGGGCGGCGGATCGTTCTGGTGGATGATGTGCTGACCACAGGGGCAACGGTGGAGGCGGCGGCACGAACCCTGAAAGGCGCGGGGGCCGCTGGCGTCGACGTTCTGACCCTTGCCCGGGTGCCCGGCCCCCGGCAGATCCTATAGCGTTGCGGTTGGCGGGTCTGTATCATGAATGAAGCATGAACATATCAAGATCGGGCACCGAGCCGTCTTATGGTTTTGCCCCTGACGAGGAACCGACAGCATGGCTGAGATTGTGATCTACACGACCCTATTTTGCCCCTTTTGCGTGCGCGCCAAGGGATTACTGGACGCCAAGGGGCTCGCCTATGAGGAAAAAGACGTGACCGGCGATCCGGATGGCCGGGAGGCGATGCGCAAGCGCTCGAACGGTCGCAACACCGTGCCCCAGATCTTCATCGGCGAGACCCATGTGGGCGGGTGCGATGATTTATTTGATCTGGAGCGCTCCGGCGACCTCGACCGGCTGACCGCCTCATGACACTCTGACCAGGGTTCACGACTGGCGAGGGGTCTCCATGGAACCGTTCCGGGCAGCCTGCATCCAAATGTGCAGTGGCATCGACATGGCCAGCAATCTGGCGATGGCGCTTGATCTCGTGCGCCAAGCCCATGACCGTGGCGCCCAGGTGGTGCTCACGCCGGAGAACACCAATCTCCTGGAACCGCGCCGCCGCTATCTTCAAGAAAAGGTGCGGTTCGAAGAGGACGATCCGGTGCTGGCCGAGATGCGGGCCCTGGCCGATGCCTTGGGGATTTGGGTGTTCATCGGCGGTCTTGCGGTCCGCATCGGGCGGGAGAAGATCGCCAACCGGACCTTTGTCATCTCGCCGACGGGCAGCGTGGTTGCCCGGTATGACAAGATCCATCTTTTCGATGTGATCCTGCCCGACGGCACCTCTTTCCGAGAATCCAATGCCTATACCGCGGGACGGGTTGCAGTGAGGGCCAAAACCCCCTTCGGTCTGTTCGGCCTGACCATTTGCTACGACCTGCGCTTTCCGTCCCAATATCGGCTGCTGGCCCGGGCGGGTGCCCAGTATCTGACCGTGCCCTCGGCCTTTACCCGGCCGACCGGGGAGGCCCATTGGCATGTTCTGCTCCGGGCTCGGGCCATCGAGAATGGCGCCTATGTCTTCGCGCCCGCCCAGACCGGTGTTCATGACGGTGGCCGGGAAAGCTATGGCCACAGTCTGATTGTCGATCCCTGGGGTGAGGTTCTGGCCGATGCCGGTGATCAGCCCGGTGTCATCCTCGCCGATATCGATCCCCAAAGGGTTGAAGAAGTGCGCGCCCGCCTGCCGGTTCTCCAGATCGACCGGCCCATCGCTCTCGACATGTAAGGCCGCACCGGCGGCCTTGAGACGCAGCTCGCCTTGTGTCCATCCCTATGCCGCATCCCCCTGCCTCATCCCCCTGTCTCATCCCCCGGTCTCATCCCTGGGGCCCCGCGCTTGCCTTGGCGGTTGGGACAGCCCATGTTGACTGCAATCAATGCATTCAAGTGGAGAGACCGATGATCAAATACCGTTTGGTCTGCGCCAATGGCCATGCCTTCGACGGCTGGTTCCGGGACTCCTCAGCCTATGACGTTCAAGCGGAAAAGCGGCTGCTCACCTGCCCGGAATGCGGCAGTACCGACGTGTCCAAGGGACTGATGGCCCCCAATATCGCGACCTCCGGTGCGATCGCGTCCAAATCCGGCACGGCTCAATCCGCGGACCTGCCTCCGGCGGAACTCATGTCACGGATGCAGGCCCTGGCCCGCAAGCTTCGCAAAAGCGTGGAAGAGAATTTCGATTATGTCGGCGACCGCTTCCCCGAGGAAGTGCGCCAGATCCATTATGGCGAGGCGGAAGACCGGGGCGTTTACGGAGAAGCGGGCGCCGAGGATGTCCGTGAACTGCTCGATGAGGGGATCGCCATCCTGCCCCTTCCGGATCTGCCCGAGAACGCCAACTGAACCGATGCTCCGGGCCTTGGTCCCTCAAGTCCGGGTTGGCAGTACAGTGAGTGTGAAAAAGGCCCCGCCTGTGATGCGGGGCCTTCTGTTTTTGTGGGGCAGGTTTCCTGGTGTGGGCCTGGCCTGTTGGAATTTGGCCTCTTGGATTTCGGCCGCTTGGATTTTTTGGACTCCTGGATTTTGGGGCAAGCCTCCAGGAGCCCGCCCCAATCCGGACACTGTCAGCGCGCGCTCACCACGAGCCGTGCCGTTGCGTCCCCGCTCCGTCCAGCGCGACAGACTATGATCAGCTCACGAATATTCCGTGGATTGTCGAAGCGATTGACCCTGGTCTCGCCGGAGGCAATACGTCCGCTGAAAAGTTCCCTGCGGGCACCGTTGCGGAAAACGGCGATGATCCGGTCACAGCGCACATTGCCGCCGGCGGCACGGAAGCGAAGTGTGCCGATCCGTCCGTAACTGGCGGGGTTCAAAACGCGCCGGGTGAATGTCTCACCGAAACGCACCGAGCCGACCCGGGTGAACCGGTCAGGAGTGGCTGCCTGGGCGCCCCGCCCGGATACCGCGCCCACCACAAGGTCTGCCCGGCGGTCGTTCCGGCCCGACCGGCAGGTGGCGATGACACCGCGGATGTTGCGTGGCTGATTGAAGGTGATGGTCCGGATTTCCCGTTCGCGCAGAAACCCGGCGAAAAGCGTCCGCTGGGATCCGTTGGCCAGCAGGGCCGTGACCCGGTCACAGCGCAGCGCGCCGCCACGGGCGCCAAGCAACAGCCCCCGAACCCGGCCGCTATAGTCCAGATTGATGAACCGTCGGGCATAGGACCGGCCGAAGGTGGCTGCACTCGCCGCCCCCCCTCCCGGGCCGAACACCTGGAAATTGCCCTGGTTCTGGGGATCCACAAAGACCGACGGCCCGCTGTACCGGCCACTCACCAGGAGACGGGTCCGCTCGGAGACCCGGTCGGCACGGCAGAAGAAGATCAGCTTGCGAACATTACGCTCATTGCGCAGAACGATGTCCTGATAGGCGCCCTCGCGGATCCGGCCCGAAAAGACCGGGCGCCGGTTGCCGTTACCGAAAACAGCGTCCACCCGTTCGCAGACCGCCCCGCCACGCCGGGCGGTGAGACGGATGATGTCGACCGGACCCTTGAATTCGGTCACTTCCACTTCCCGCTCGGGTCTGCGGGTAAAGGAGACCGCGCCCACCCGGTCAAAACCCGGCGCCAGCCAGTCTCTGTCGTCATAGTCGTCACGGCGGCCACGATTGTAACGGCTGTCCGTGCGCAGAGCGACCTGGACGCTGGCATTGTTTCCCCGTGCACCCCGGCAGAAAAAGCTCAGGCTGCGCAGATACCGGGGTTGGGCCAGGTGGACGCCCCGGGTTCTGCCGCTTTCGAGACGGCCACTGAACACCACGGCCTGTTCCCCGTTGCGGAAACCGGCAACAACGCGGTTGCACACCACGCTCCGGTTCCCTGCCGTGAACCGGATCCGGTCGACAGGGGTGCGTGAACTGACGCCGAGAACCCTTTGCGTGTAATCGCCGCTTATGGCGATCCGCCCGGCATTTTCCCAGTCGGCGAGAGCCGGGCTCGTAAACGACAGTATGAAGAATGCAAACAGAACCAGCAGGCTGCGCGGCATGGGCTCCTCCCTCTTAGGTAATCCATTGACCTCAGCGTCCCCATACCGTCGGTAGCCGGATTTCAAGGCACCTTTGTGAGCAAAGCCGGGTTCTTAAGGAGAGCGTGCCATGAATGATCCGCCATGCGATTCCCAACCCGGTCCATGTGATCAGGGTTTCCAGTACCTTGAGGCGGTTCGCGTGCATGCCGGTCTTCGATGGAACAGTCCGTTCAAAACGACGTGAACCGAAGACATGATCCGAATGGAAATCCGTCAGCCTGCTGCCGGACGGGTTGTGACCACCATGTAGTTGACCTGGGTGTCGCTGGAGAGCCCCCAGCGGTCCATCAACGGGTTGTAGCTGACCCCCACCGGTTGTGCGATCGTAAGCCCGCAGGGCTTAAGCGCATCCCGGATCTCGATAGGACGGACGAGTTTGCCGTACTGGTGGGTGCCCCTGGGCAGCCAGCCCAGGACATATTCCGCCCCGATTATCGCGAGGGCCAGGGCTTTTGCGGTCCGATTGATGGTCGCGATGATCATCAGTCCTCCGGGTTTCAACATTGCCGCGCAGGCCTCAAGAAAAAGGGGCACATCGGCCACATGTTCCACCACCTCCATATTGAGGATCACATCAAAGCCATGGTTTTCGGCGACGAGATCTTCTGCGGTCACGGCGCGGTAGGTCACGTTGAGGCCGGACTGGGCCGCGTGAACACTGGCAGTCTTGATGTTGTTGGCTGACGCATCCACACCGGTGACCCGCGCACCCAGCCGGCACATGGGTTCTGACAGCAACCCGCCCCCACAGCCGATGTCGAGAAGGTCAAGACCCTCAAACGGTTTCTCGCCCTTCGGATCCCGCCCGAAATGACTGCAAACCTGATCCCGGATGAAGCCCAGCCGGACCGGATTGAATTTGTGGAGTGGGCGAAACTTGCCGTTTGGATTCCACCATTCCGCAGCAAGTTGTGAAAATTTGTCTATTTCCGCCGCGTCAACGGATGCGCCCGTCGCATTGCGGATTTCCTCCGGATCGGGCTGGTTTTGTGAGGCATTGTCTGCTGGGCGCATAGGGCGATCCTTCCGTAAGAGGGCTATTTTTCGGGCGGGTTTCGATTAATGTTCTTGTCTTGTTCCAGTGATTGAGGCATCATTAATTGGTAAATTGTGTCACATTGCCTGTTAAACTACTCGGCTGGGCTTTTCCCGCCGGTTGCCCGTTGGACACGAAGTGGCAACACGACTAAGGGACAAGCCGAAATGGGTGCAGGCCCGTTCCGGTCGTCGGGATCGGCCCGATTCTGGTTTGGCCCACATTTGGTTCGGCCCGAATCGGGCAGTCCGATTGAAGCCTGGATCGGGCCGGGGCGGCATGGCGCCGGTCGAAACAGGGGGGGGGGGGGGGGGGGGGGGGGGGGGGGGGGGGGGGGGGGGGGGGGGG
>CAZLPU010000030.1:0-52070 GCA_964561475.1 uncultured Alphaproteobacteria bacterium | reverse complement strand
CGGCTCGACCCAAAGGCAATTATCGCACGAACTCATGATTCAGGTCACTAGGACAGGAGGCCGGTGCCGGCGAGGTAATCGAGATAGATGGCTGCGTCGCGGATGTCGAAGATGAAGGAAAACAGGATCACAACCGTCATCGCGGCAGACCAGACCGCGTAAGCCGAGCGTTCCTTCAGGAACGGGCGCCGGGTGAGCAGCAGGTAGAGGGCTGGTGACCAAAGGATCAAGTGGTGAAGAGCGATCAGGCCGGACAGGAACGGAATATCCGTGTACCGGTTAATGACGACGAATGATATGAGCATGACTATCATGCCGCCCACGGCCCAGCGCGCCTCGACCCGCCACCAGACAAAGATGAGGCCCAGGGCAAAGGTCGTGGCCATGATCAAGATCCAGGTGCGGACCCATTGCGGGGCATTGGCCTGGCCTTCCGCGTCAAAGACCTGAAGGGCGCCATGGCCGTGTTCATAGGTCTGGGCCCATGCGCTACTGCCGAGGCAGAGGACCAGGACGGCCACCATCAGGGCAATGCCGGCCGATAAAATCAGTGTGCGTTGGAAGTTAGGCTGCGAGGGCAGGGTCTGGGTGTTCATGAGGTGTGATCTCTCCATTGAATTGCAATCATTCCGGGTTGGTTGGCGTCATGATCGTTACGTTTCAGGCGTCGTCCGCCCCATCGGGCTTTGCCCCTGACCACGCGGATTTTGTCATGAGGCTGAGGGTAAAGAGGGTCACCAGAACGGCCAACCAGGCATGGGGCGCCCAGGGGGTAGTGGTGAGGGTTGTGACCAGGGCAATCACCAAAACGGCTCCCGCCATGAGACCGGGCCACTCCCGGGCCGTGCCAAAGACCGCGAGGAGCTGGCGGGCCTGATCCAGATAGAGACGGCGCCAGATCATCAAGGTCAGGATGATCAGGGTCGCGATGGCAAAATCGACCGTGAGGATTGTGGGGATGTTGACCAATCCATGGGCAATGATCGCCGGGAGCAGGGACCCGGTCCGATAGACCGCATACCCCATGAGGAGACTGCCCCACACCAGGGCGAACAGGCTGCCCAAGGCGTAAAAGTCCGTCTGGTGATATTGAGTGTGGGCGCCGGCAAACAGGATCGCCATCATGAGGAGGGCCCCACCGGCGGAGAAGTCTTCCCGGAAGCGCCCCAGAATATAGCCCCTGGCAACGATTTCCTCGACAATCGGCACAATGAGGAAGCTGGAGACCGCCATGTAGAGCCAGAAATCCCGGTCCCAGTCCGCCGTTTCCATCAGGGACCAGAACGGTGTGCCCGGACCGATATCGACGAAATGATCAACAATCCTCAGACCAAGGGCCGGAATATGCATCACTGCGAACAGTCCGAACCCGAACAGGATCAAGTCCCCAAGGGAATGTCGGCTGCGCCCCAGCCCGTAGGACTGCAAGGCCGTCCGAGACCGGATGACACCGATGATGATAATCACGCCAAAGATCAGACCGTAGCGCATGGCGTGCCACTGGCCCTCGGCCACGGCCGCCGCGCCGAAATCCGCCGGTCCGTCGTCCGGGAACAGAAAGCTGTCCGAGGACGCCAGACCAAGGGCATTAAACAGGATGCGGGCTAGAACGACCATGCCCAGCAGCACGAACAGGGTTTCCGCGACCGCAGAGATCTGGTGGACCACCCGGCGCCCGCCATCCCGTGGCGCAAGGGTGAGCCAGGGATTATCTTGCCGTCCTGCCATGGTGTTGCTCTTTCTGCGTCTGGACCCACTGAAGACGGCAGTTCCTTGTTCGGCGTCTTTGTTAGCATAGTGTAGTGGACAGTGGGGCACAAGCCAACTCAGCACAGGACAAACGGTTACTGGTGTCTTGATGGGAGACCACATCTTTTGGGCGACATTTGTCAGGGATACTGATATACTTACTGATGCAAGCAGTAGGAAATCCCGTGTTCTCTTGTCCAAGAGCCCCCTTTGATCAGGAGACACTTGCCAGTGGCGCCGTGCCGGGGGCCCAGGCGATGGATGGACCCCATCTGACCAGGGGGCCCTTTGACCAGGACGCTACCGGACCGTTAGTGGGGCCGGACCAGTAGTGGGCCCGGACCGAGGGGCAAGGAGAGAGGCCGCCATGGCCAAACTGCCATTTGGACCCTTTGCCTATTTCGGGTATCTCGCCAACGGGATCGTCACGGTGATCCTGATCGATTTCGTCTTTCTCGGTCAGCGCCTGACCGGGACCAACACCAACGACATCACCGGCAGCATAATCCTTCTGGGCCTCGCCTATGCCTTCGGTCAGGTGACCGCCAGTGCGGCGAGCTGGCTTTATGAGCGGATCCTGGTGCGCAAGGTCATCGGTGTGCCTACGGGTTTCATTCTCGATTTGTGGGAGCCGGGCAGCATAAGGTGTGGCCTGAGATTTCTCGGCATCCTGACCGATTATGTCCGCCCCTGGCAGGGAGACGATCCCGACGCGATCATGCAGGTGGCGCAGGCGCGGGGGTTCCCGACCGCCTCTCCGGACCGGTTGTTTGGCTGTCTGTACAGAGATTATCTTGGCGCCGGAGCAGAGACCGAGAAACTGGAGACCTATCGCAACCAATATCATTTCTCCCGCAATCTCTCCTTCACCTTGATGTTCTGGGCGGTCTTTCTCCTGGCGGGCATGACCCTGTTCGGCATGGATCCGGCCTTCAGCGTGCAGGTGGAAAGGATCGAAAATGGCGAGAAAGGCTTTGGTACGGAAGATGTGGCCCTGGGCGTGATCATCTGGCCCTGTTTGATCCTGGGCTTCCTACTCTTTCCCCGCTATCTCAAATTCCTCCGTCTGTTTCAGGAGGAAGTCCTGAACTGGACGGTTGCCCAGGCGCGCAAGCACGAGAGTCCGGAAGCGACAGCGGACGATCAGCCCTTGGAAAAAGCGCAAGAGGAAGCGGCACCAGTCCCGCTTGAAGCCGCGCAAAGCCAGACGGTCCAAGCACAGTCCGATGCCAAACCTGACATGCTGGAAGGCCCACAAGGTCCGCCTCAGCCAAGCCCCCCACGGATCAAGCCGTCAGGCCCATGACCCATCCAGAGGAGGGAGGGGCAAGGGAAACCCTGTCACGGAAGAAGGGCCACGGCGCACTTGTGCGAGCCATGGCATGGCAAGGTCCAGCCGGTCCGCAAGAGCCTTCCGACGAGGTCAGATGGTCAGGGTCTGGATGAAAGGGGAGGGGAGGATTCAGAGCACATTCAGGAAAAGGGTGTGCGGTTTTCCGCCCGAAATGCGCTCAAAAAAGAAGGCCAGAGCCCGTTCAATGGCCCGGAGATCATTGAGCGGGCTCTAGAAATGCCCCATCCATGGGGCGCGATATCGAAGGGTGGAACACCGGATCGAGACCCCATGGACGAAGAAAACGAGGCCTCCCGAGGCAGCCCGGGAGGCACCATCATCATCAGCCTTCGGCGCTTTTGGGCGTCACATCAAGCACGGTCAAGCTAAAGTGAAGCTCTTCCCCGGCGAGAGGATGATTGCCGTCGGCCAGAACCTTGGCCTCACCCACCTTCACGATGGTCAGGATGACCGGCTCGGAGTCAGGGGCCTGGGCCTTGAGCTGCATGCCCGGCTGCGGCGTAAGATCTTGAGGCAAATGCTCCCGGGGAATTTCGACCATCAGGTCTTCCCGGCGCGGGCCGAACGCGTCATTCGGCGATACAGTGACAGTGGTTTCATCCGTCACCGCCATACCCACAAGGGCGTCTTCAACGGGGGGGAAGATCGTTCCGGATCCCAGAACCAGGGTGAGCGGACCATCGGACTCGCTACTGCCCACGATCTCTCCCTTGCTGGTCTTCACGGTATAGGCCATGACGACCTGGTCGCCTAACTGTGCCTGTGTCATGGAGTACTCCCTTGGCCAGGCTTGATCGGTAGAGGCGTGATGTCAGCAAGGTGCATCGCCAGTCAGCGTGCATCGCCAGTCAGGGCGTGTTGCCGGTCAGGGCGTGCCAAAAGCCACAAGAGCACCCTTGGCCGTGATTTCCGCGATGGGAGTCCGGAACGCATGCAACGCATTCCGGACGGCGCGTCTTGCAACACCTTGCACTCCAGCCCCTGCTTCAACTCCAGGGGCTGGACAGACGGATTACTCCGCCTGCAGATTCACAGCGGAGGACTTGCCCCGGCGCTGGTCAACTTCGATCTCGTAGGAAACGCGCTGACCTTCGTCCAGAGTGGCCATGCCGGCCCGCTCCACGGCGCTGATGTGGACGAAAACGTCCGCACCGCCCTCATCGGGGCAAATGAATCCATAGCCTTTGGTTGCGTTGAACCACTTGACGGAACCCTTCATCATCTCGGTATCTCCTGTATTGATGAATGGAGGAATGCGGAATACCGGGGTTCAGTCCGGTATTCCGCTGTTGAAAGTCGTGTCACAGAACCCCGAGCATGCGTTCCAGCCCGGCTTCCGGCGCATCCGGTCCCGGCTGGGCAAATCCTGCGCGCCGTGCCGGCGCCGCTTTGCGTCTGGTTTGGTCTGTGCGTCTTGAATTGTCCGGACGTCTTGAATTGTCCGAGCGTTGGGTATTGTCACCCTGCGGCTTGCGTCCGGCGGATTTGCGGTTCTGCCGCGCGCCATTGTCGGCTTTCCCGCCGACATTGCGTCCGGACGCGGCCTTGTTGCCTGCCGGTTTCCCGGAAGCGGCGCGGTTTTGGTCCCGCCCGTCCTGGTTCCGGTTTTCTTGATTTCGCCCGTCGTGGTTTCGAGGCTCTTGATCCCGGTGGTTCCGGTCCCGCCGGGGCTCATTTCTGCGCCGCCGGGCCCCCGCATCCTGGCGCGGCCTGTCGGCCTTACGCGGACGGTCAGAGGTCTTCGTATCCTGCGGTGCCGCCTCATCGGAAGTGCTGTCGTCCGGGTCTCCGATCTGGGTGGCAGGCAGCCGCTTTCCAATCAGTTTCTCGATGTCACGGAGCAGGCTTTTCTCGGCACCGTCACACAGAGAAATGGCAATGCCACTGCGCCCGGCCCGGGCGGTCCGTCCGATCCGGTGCACATAGGCTTCCGGGACGTTCGGCAATTCGAAATTGAACACATGGGACACGCCGTCTACGTCGATCCCCCGGGCGGCAATATCCGTGGCCACAAGAATACGCACGCTACCATTCCGGAAGGCCCCGAGCGCCCGGTCTCTCTGACCCTGACTTTTGTTGCCGTGAATTGCCGCGCTCGCGAGGCCGGCCTGATCCAGGTGACGGCTGACTTTGTCCGCCCCCCGCTTGGTGCGGGTAAAAACGACGGCCCGGTCCAGATCCGCGTCTTTCAGCAGATCAATCAGCACGCCCCGTTTGGCGGACTGGCTGACATGGAACACTTTCTGGTCGATCCGTTCGATGGGACGGGACGCTGGTGCCACGGCGATTTCAGCCGGATCGCGCAGGAAATCCTGGGCAAGCCCCCGGATCTGTTTCGGCATGGTGGCGGAGAGCAGCACTGTCTGGCGCTCCTGGGGCAGGGCCCGCATCACCCGGCGGATGGCGGGCATGAAGCCCAGATCCAGCATCTGGTCCGCCTCATCAAGCACCGCGATGGATGTCTCATCAAGCCGAATGGCGCCGGTGGACATGTGATCCAGCAACCGGCCGGGGGTGGCGACCAGAAGGTCGACGCCCCGGGCCATGGCCCGCACCTGGGGTCCCGGCTTTACACCGCCGACCACCACCGCGGTTTTGGCTTTCATGAATTGTCCGTATCGACTGACATTCTCAGCAATCTGGGCGGCCAGTTCCCGGGTCGGCGCCAGGATCAGCGCGCGGGCGGTCTTGGGCTTGGGCATGCCCTCAAGGCCGTGAATGCGGTTCAGAATGGGAAGCACGAATGACGCCGTTTTGCCGGTACCGGTCTGGGCGGTTCCGAGCAGATCCCGCCCGTCCAACATGACCGGGATAACCTGGGATTGGATGGGCGTGGGAGAAGTGTAGCCTTCAGCCGAAACGGCACGAAGGAGAGCCTCGGTGAGACCGAGGTCACAGAACTGTGTCAAGGAAAGTCTTTCAAATTCCTACCGGACTGGTCCCAATCGGATCGGTCTGGTTCTGGGTGTATTTCAGGAAGCTTGCGTAGATCAGCTGCCAGGTTCGTGTGCATCAGGGCACGGTATGGACGGCAACGACCTAACAAAGAGAAGTTGCTTCTGTGCGTCACCAACAGAGACATTTGAATAAAATACCTCGCTATCCACGCGTGACGCGGTTGGGACATGGTGTGCCACACTTGACCCTTCAAGGCAACGAAAATCACGCGGCTTGGCGAACCATGCCCAGGGTGACGACCCGTTCATGTTTGCCGCGCGTCGGCGCCAGCCGTGTTCCAGGAGCGTCCACGCCGATGAAATCCACCTGATTAAAAACGAGGTACCTGGCGGAACCGGGTGCCTGGTGCCGGCGGCTCTTCCGGCGGGCCCGCAAAGCACTGGGCCATGGCCATCCAGCGCCGGGCGGTGTCTCCGGTTACCGCAAGGGACGTGTCGGCAATGTTGCGCACCTGGGTGACCACCTGGCAGAACTCCGTGGCCGATCCCTCGATCATGTTGTCCGCCTGGGGCGTATTCCATTCCCAGATGGCTCCCGATGGAGCGGTCAGGCGCACATAGGGCTTATCCTCCGGAACCGCAAGACCGCGGACCATGAAGGTCCAGCCGAAGGTATTCAGGCCCAGATGGGCGATGTTCCGGATCCGGTCCGCATCCACCCGCTCGATGCCCAGCGTATCGTAGACTTCCTGGCCGTGGGCCCAGGTTTCCATAAGCCTTGCCGTGATGCTGGAGCGCACGCTCATGTCCGGCCCCGCCCATTTGAGCCGGGCTTTCGGATCAGCGGCGGCAAATCGTTCCGCCATCGGACCATAAAAGCCTCTCCAGGCCTCCAACAGCTCATGGCCGTTCAGGTCCCCCAGAAACACGGTCTCGGTCTGGCGCAGGGTGTGGCCGGCTTTCTGCTTCTCGCTCACTTCGGACATGACGGCCGTGAACCCGGCTTCATCCGTCAGGGACAGGTCTGCGGCCCAGTTCCAGAAATGCAGATGGCCGATTACATCATTGAGGGTCCAGGTCTTGAACTGGGTCGGTCTGGAAAAGGCGTCCTCGGGCAGGGGTTCCAGCAGGGCGGCGAGGGCGTCGCTTTCGTCCCGGAAATCAATGGCCTGTTCAAGCATGGCGGTAGCCCCCTTTCATGTCCTGGCATTCAGTCAGTGCCGATCGGTCGGGACGGCTGGTTTCATGCGCGTGCCCCGGCCGTAAGAGAGGTCGGATCACTGCTCCTCGATGTCAATCAGCGGATCATCCGCCGCGACCTGGCTGCCGGGCTCACTATAAACCGCCGCCACGATGCCATCCACAGCGGCCAGGATTTCATGCTGCATTTTCATGGCCTCGAGCACCGCCAGCCGGTCACCCCGGGCAACCTGATCGCCGGGGGCAACGAACACCTCCAGAACCTTGCCATGCATGGGCGCGACCACCCGACCGGTGCTCTGGACCTCGTCGCCAGATGCCGCCCTGCCGATGAGATTGCGGAAAACATGGGCCTGCCCGGCGCGCTGAAGATAAAGGTCGCCCGGGGCGCCATGGTGGAAAAGAACCCCGTGCCGCCGTCCGTCAACGGCCACCACCGCCCGTCCCTGTTCAATGCGCTCAAGGGTCAGGGACAAAATCTCCGGCCCCGCGCCCATCCGGTACCGGTCCGCGCCGAGCGGTGTGACCGTCAGATCGAACCCTGCGTCATCGGACCCGTACTGATACCGGCTATAGAGGGTGCCGGTGCTGGTCCAATCGAGAAGCCCCGGGGCCACCCCCAGGGATTTGCGCCGGGCGGCCTCCCGCTCCCGAATATGCTGCAACAAGGCTGCGATGGCTCCGTCCAAAAGAGCCGGTTGCGGGGTGGCCAGATCATCGGCGGTGAATTCCTCGCCGATGAAAGCCGTGGTCGCCTCTGCGCCAGCGAATGCCGGTCTGGTCAGAATGTCGATCAGGAATGAACGATTGGTCCGTATGCCAAACAGGGCCGTCTGCTCCAGGGCCTCGATCAGGCGGCGCGTTGCAATCTCCCGGGTGGGACCATGGGCCATGATCTTCGCGATCATCGGATCGTAGAAGGGAGAGATCTCAAGCCCGCTGGAGATGCCCGTATCGATACGCACGCCTTCCCCCTGGGCCGGGCGCCAATGGGTCACCGGACCGGTCACAGGCAGGAAATCCTGGGCCGGATCTTCCGCATAGAGGCGGGCCTCGATGGCATGTCCTTCAAGGCGGATGTCGCTCTGGGTCAGGCCAAGGGGCTGGCCCTGCGCCACCTGGATCTGGAGGGCGACCAGATCGAGCCCGGTGATCAGTTCCGTCACCGGATGTTCCACCTGAAGTCTCGTGTTCATCTCCAGAAAGAAGAAATCCCCCCGGGCATCCAGCAGGAACTCGACGGTGCCGGCCCCCTGATAGCCGATACTTCTTGCGGCCTCCACGGCGGCGGCCCCCATCCGGGCGCGCAAGGTGTCCGTCATGACCGGGCACGGGGCTTCCTCGATCACTTTCTGGTGGCGCCGCTGCACGGAACAGTCCCGCTCCCCCATGTGGACGATGGTGCCGTGGGCATCGCCGAAGACCTGGACCTCCACATGCCGGGGACGGATCACCGCCCGCTCCAGGATCAATTCCCCGGATCCGAAGGCGTTGAGGGCCTCGCTGCGGGCCAGGGCCAGGGCATCGCTCAGGGCCGCCGGGTGGTCCACAAGGCGCATGCCCCGTCCGCCGCCCCCGGCCGCCGCTTTCACCATCAGGGGAAAGCCCACGGATTGGGCGGCCGCAAGCAAGGCCCCGTCGCTCTGATCGCGGCCTTCATAGCCTGGAATGCAGGGCACGCCGGCGGCAATCATGCGCCGTTTCGCCTCCGCCTTGTTGCCCATCACCTCGATCGCCTCGGGGCTCGGCCCGATAAAGGTGAGCCCGGCATCGCCGCAGGCCCGGGCGAAGGCCGCATTCTCCGACAGGAACCCGTATCCGGGATGAACCGCGTCCGCGCCGGTTGTCCGGGCGGCCTTCAGGATACGGTCCATATCCAGATAGGATTCGGAGACCGGGGCCGGGCCGATGAGAACAGCTTCATCCGCCTGCGTCACATGGAGTGCGCCTTGGTCCGCCTCGGAAAAGACCGCGACAGTCCGGTAGCCAAGGGCCCGGGCGGTCCGGATGATCCGTACGGCGATTTCCCCGCGATTGGCAATGAGAATGGTGTGGATCCGGGTCATGTCCGTCATTCTCCTCACATCCGCGCCACGCCGAAACTGTTGGGCCGCAGGGTGCGATTGCGCCCTTCCCAACAGGTCTCCAGGGCAAAACCCAGCACCTTGCGGGTGTCTCTGGGGTCGATCACCCCATGATCCAGGGACCGGCCCGAGGTGTAGAAGGCGTCTTCCTGGGCATCGAACAGCGCGACAATGCGGGCTTCCTGGGCCTTGATCGCATCCTCGTCCACCTCCTGGCCCCGCCGCCGGGCCGCCTGGGCCACCACCTGGGACATGGTCAGCGCCGCCTGTTCCCCGCCCATCACGCCGGTCCGGGCGTTGGGCCAGGCAAACAGGAAATCAGGCTCATAGGCATAACCGCACATGCCGTAATTCCCGGCACCGAAACTGGCACCGATGTAAAGGCTGATACGGGGCACGCGGACATTGGCGGTGGCCTGGATCATCTTGGCCCCATGCTTGATCATCCCGCGCTGCTCATATTCCGTACCGACAAAGTAGCCGGTGGTGTTGTTGAGGAAGATGAGGGGCCGGTTGGCCTGGTCGCAAAGCTGGAAGAACTGGGCGGCCTTGGTGGCGCCCGCCGGATCGATGGGACCGTTGTTGCCGATGATCCCGCAGGCATGGCCATGGATGCTGGCCTGGACACAGACCGTCGAGACCCCGTATCGCGACTTGAAGTCGTCAAAGTCCGAGCCGTCCACGATCCGGGCGATCACTTCGCGCACGTCATAGGGCTTTTTGTAGTCGGCGGGCACCACACCGGCCAGTTCGTCCGGATCATAGAGTGGTTCGGCATAATCCCGCTGTGGCGGGGCAGGGCAGGCGGCGTTCCAGTCGATCCGGTCCATCAGGTCCCGTAGAATGGCAATGCCGTGGGCGTCGTCCTCCGCCAGATAGTCCACCAGACCGGACACGGAGGCATGCATTTCCGAGCCGCCAAGCTGTTCCTCGTCCGCCACTTCCCCGGTGGCCGCCCGCACCAGGGCCGCGCCCGCCAGGGCCGCCATCCCGTTCTTCTTCACCCCGATCACATAATCGCTCATGCCCGGCATGTAGGCCCCTCCCGCCGTGGACGGACCATGGAGAAGCGCAAAAGTGGGGATCCCCGCCGCACTGAGCCTGGCGAGCCGGTAGAACATGACCCCGCCCTTGGCCCACAATTCCACCCGGTATTCCATGAGATTGGCCCCGGCGCTTTCCACCAGATGCACCAGGGGCAGTTTGTGGCGTTCCGCCAGTTTCAGGATGCTCTCGGTCTTGGGCAGGGAACCGATCGTGGAGGAGCCCGCCTGGATGCCGCTGTCGTCGACCCAGACCATGGTCCGCACACCCTGGATGAACCCGATCCCCACGATGGTGTTGCCCCCGGGCACGCTCGTTTCCGGATCCGGGTCCTGGTACAGATAATTTGCAAGGGAATGAAGTTCGAGGAACGGCATCCCCGGATCGAGGAGGCGGCACAGCCGCTCCCGGGGCGTCAATTGTCCCCGTTCCTCGAAACGGGGCCGGCGGCGTTCGGACATGGTCACGGTCCGGGCCTCCAAGGCCCGCAGCCGCTCCACATAGGCCAGCATGTCCGACCGGTTGGCGGCAAATGCCGCTGACCGGGGATCGATCTTGGATTGAAAGACGGTCATCGGCGGCTTGGTCCCTGCTTGGCTGGCTCACGGCATCAGGGCGCGGATAAAGACACCGCCCGCCTCCCTTGCCGCTTCCTCCCATTATTGGTTATTAATAAAAACAGAACGGACGTTTTGTTTTCTATCACGGGCTGACGGGGTCAGACAACCAGTGGCCGGACCAGAGTACCTGTCCGGGGCAAGCTTGGAGTACACAGTGGCGCACGAGGCCGATCGCGCCCGGGCACCGGGCCGGCGCCCGGACGGGCGTGAACTGAAAGGGGAGGCGGCCCGGGCGGCCATTTGCGAAGCGGTGATCGCATGCCTCGATGCTGTGGGGTACGCGGAGACCACCATCAGCCGGGTCGTGGACCTTGCGGGCGTCTCCCGGGGCGCGCTCACCCACCATTTCCCCAGCAAGGAAGATCTTATTGTCGCCACCACGGACCGGCTGCTGACCCGGCCCGTTCAGGCCCGGTTGCCCAGCGAGAGAACGACCGGAAATCCCGGTGCAGAGGGCGCGGGGTTCGAGCAGGATTTTCTCTGGCTCTGGGACCGGATGGTCAATACGCCCGAGGGCAGGGCCTTTCTGGAAATCCTGATGGCCACCCGCACCGATGAGGCCTTGAGGATCAAGATCCAGGACCGGCTTCTCTATTGGGACCGGGCCATGAACGATCATTTCGCCAGCCTCTATCGCCTGTCCGCTCAAGGACATGACGCTGGCGGGGACCTGGGTGGCGCGGAGCAGGATGCCCGGGTGATCTGGTCCATTTGCCGGGTCTTTCTCCGGGGGCTGATCAACCAGGACCGGTTCGAAGGAGACCCGGCCAGCGAGGGCCGGATCGCCCAAGATTTGGCCCAGGTGTTCGCCCGGCTTATTGCCCCCTATCTGACGCGGCGCGAACCCGATGGAACCGCTGGCCCGGTGCGCTCCGCCGACGGTGAAATTGAAATGGGCGGTGAAATTGAAGTGTAAGAACATCGCAATACTCTCAAGGTATTACAGCCTTACAGTCTGGATGTTCTTCGCCGGGGGCAGGTCCCTGCCGGGGTGCACCTGGCTTTGACCCTGCCAATGGACCCGTCTTGCGGTCTGGCCGATGGCACTGAGGGGGTGAGCGGTCCCAGTGGGGTGGGCGGGTTTCCAGGTGAAACCCGGTTTTGGGGCCCGTCGCCGGAGCGGCACAAGGTGTTGTGCTGTTCCGGCGGCTTTTCTCTCCAGGCTGTCGTTCCACAACGGTTTGGCCAGCACGGCTTGAGCAATCACCGACGCGGCCGTGATTTGCCCGCCCGGTCAGCACTTCCTATGATCCGTTTCGGATGTGTATTGAACCGCTGAACACAGAGCGGAAGGCATCGGGAAAAGCCATGGGACCTCTCAACCGTTCTCTCCTGCAAGTCGGAAACAGTCTTTGTCCTGCATTGTTCAGGCGGGCGTTCCCTATCCTCATTCTGCTGGGCATTGCGGCCTGCGCCGGATCCGGCCAACAGTCCGGCAGCGGGCTTGAGGGCGGGCCGGGCCGCTCAGTGGCGGTCACCCTGGGCCAGCCCGTGGATGCCGTTGAAGGGTTTGAATGGGTCCGGCTTGAAGGGGGCGGTCCGGCCACGGTCAGCGCGGTGGAAAACGTGTCCGAGGTGACGATCCGCATGGCCTCGGGCTTTGAATGGACTACCCCTGCCGAGACGCTTTACGTGAACGCAAAGGAAGGCATTGTCAGTTCCATCGACGTGCTGCCCTTGACCGCGCCGGTGACCCGCCAGGAAGCAATCGCTCGTGTTGAGCGGATCGCAGCGGAAATCGGCGCCGACCTGGCCCCCATGCGCCCTCGCATGGCCGAGTGGCTGGCCAGCGACCTGACCGGCAATGCCCCCTGGGTCCCCCCATTCATGGGGGGCGTGACCCTCGCGGACAAAGAACGGTTCCTGGTCCGGATCCGGCGCCAGGGCCAGACCGACGGCTGGTTCATCGTGTTGATCTTTGCCGATTTGCGGGCCTACGGCCGGGATTAGGCTCCCCTTTCAAGGCTCCGTCAGTACCGGGATCGTCTGTGCCTGAGGTGCCGCATCCGGGAAACCGGTCAGGCGCCCTCGGGCTCGATCTCCTGAAGGGCGCGGTGGACATATTGCACCACCACCGAGCCTTCCCCAACCCCTGAGGCAACCCGTTTGACCGATCCTGACCGCACATCCCCGACCGCATAGACCCGGGGCCAGTTGGTTTCATAAAGCCGGGGCATCCGCTCCAGGGACCAGCCCGCCCGCACCAGCTCCATGGGTGCGATATCCGGCCCGGTTTTCAGGAAATCCTTTTCGTCCCGGGCCAGATCCTCGGGCAGCCAGTCGGTGCAGGGTGTCGCGCCGATGAACAGGAACACGAAGGGGGTTGGCAGGTTTTCGTCGGTTTCCTTGCCATGACGTTTCAGATGAATGGCCTGGAGGCGCTGTCTGTTCCCGGCGAAAGAGGCAATCTCCGTGGCCGGATGAAGAATAATGTTCGGTGTCTCTTCCAGGCGCCGGACCAGGTACTCGGACATGGTCTCCCGCAGGTCGTCCCGCCGGAACAGGACATGGACCTCTTCGGCTGTTTTCGCCAGGAACACAGCCCCCTGGCCCGCGGAGTTACCCGCACCCACAATGGCGACCTTGGCGCTCATGCAAAGCTGGGCCTCCATGGCCGTGGCCCCGTAGTAAATGCCGCTGCCTTCATAATGCTCCAGCTCCGGAATGGGCAGCCTCCGGTATTGGGCTCCGCAGGCCAGGACCACTGCTCTGGCCTTGAGGCTGCGCCCGTCCTTCAACGCCACCTGATAGAGCTGGCCGTCTCGGTGGATGGCAGCCGCCGAGGCGGGCGCGGCCAGGCGGGCGCCGAATTTCTGGGCCTGGATCGCGGCCCGTTCCGCCAGATCCCGTCCCGAAATGCCCGTGGGAAAGCCCAGATAGTTTTCGATCTTGGAACTGGTGCCCGCCTGTCCTCCCGGGGCCGCGCTGTCCAGGGCCACGACGCTGAGCCCTTCGGAGGCCGCATAGACCGCTGCCGCCAGCCCCGCCGGGCCTGCTCCCACCACGGCCACATCCACTTGTGTCCCGTCGGGCACCAGATCGAGGCCCAGATGGGCGCTGACCTCTTCAAGGCTTGGGCGGATCAGCCGGTTGTTGGTCCCGGTGATGAGAGCGGGCACCTGATCCCGGGTCAGTCCCTGCTTTTCCAGGACCACTTCGGCTGCCTCGTCCTGGTCCGCGTCCACCCAGAGATGGGGGACCGCGTGTTTGGTCAGGAGGTCCCGGATGGCAAAGGAATCCCGGTCATAGGCCAGCCCCACCAGAACCACACTGCCCCGTCCGGAAGCCCGCGCCCAGGCGCGCCGGGCCACCAGGGCATTCACGAAGACATCGGAAAGGGCGGAGTTCTCCACAAGCAGGCGATGAAAAGCGTCATGATCGATGGATAGAACCTCACCCGCCTTGAGCATCACGGCCCGGGCCAGGGAGGTCTGACCGGTGATCGAGGAAACATCGCCGGAGAATTGGCCCGGCTCCAGCCAGCCCACCCGGCGGGGCGCGCCTTTCTCCTGAATGAAGATTTCAAGTTCCCCGGACAGGACCACATGGACGCCCACTTCCCGGGTGCCCTCCTCATAAAGAACGGTGCCCGCGTCATAGAAGCTGACCGTGCCGTAGCGGCGCAACTCTTCGATCTCGCCGCCTGAGAAACGGTGATTGGCGATGGAGTCCGGCGGGATGGATGTGGACGGGGGCGAAGAGGCTTCGGTCACGGATCGTTACTCCCGAATGTGGGTCGCTGAATTGGGCCATATTCACGTGGACAGGCCGTCGACCCGGATCAAGGGCACGGGGCTGACGCGCTGGGATGCACTGGGATGCTCTTGGTCTGGGCCGTGCAAGGGTGCCGGTGGGCGCGGTCACGGTCCCTTGAACCGGGTTTTCACGAAATTCATTAGGTATCAACGCTCTATGCTGTCTATGGTCCATGGGAGGGGGCGTTGGCGACATTCAAGTCGGCAGTGTGCAGATTGATGAGACTGATGGTGCTTTTTCCCTCTCCGGCGTTCCCGGTTCAGGTTCGCCCGGCCATGGTGCCCCGGTTCGCCAGGCGCCTGTTCTCCCTCCTCCTCGTTTCAGCGCTTATTCTCCCGTCCCTGGTCGCCTGCCGCCGGGAGGTACGGCCCGAGCAGCCCCTCGATGCCTGTGTGCTTCTGCCCCGCCAGACCATGGAAGGTCTCCTGGGTGTGCCCATGCAGGATGCCGAGCCTGCCCAGCATCTGGCTGGGGGCGGGGGCAGGGCGGCCTTGTCGTCCTGCGAGTGGCCCTCCACCCGGGGCGGCATGCGCACGGACGGACACAAAATCCGTGTCCGACTGATGGTCTGGTCCTGGCCGGAGGGGTCCCAGGGTGCCCACCAGTATGTCCGGTCCATGCGAGAGAATGCCAATACCCGGCGCACCGCCTCCCGGACCATCGATCATCTGGGTGAGGACGCCTTCTGGGACGGCGCTCTTCATGTCGCCGATGGCCCGATTTCCCTGACCCTCAATGTCCGCCCGGTGACCGGTTCGATCCGTCCCTCCCGACAGCGAGGCATGGAACGGGACCTAGCCAAGGCCGTTCTCGACCGTCTTTAAGCCCGTAAATTTGTAAAGGTCATGGGGCCACAGGGCCGTGGGGAATCCGTCCCCGCTCCTGCCAGATGTCGCCTGGGTGTCATAAAACTCGCGTACTCGAAAATGTGGGGTTTGCCGCCGGTGTTACTGGCGGTCATGACAATTTATCAGTCCCAGAGTTCCGGGACATCCAAGCACAATCAAAAGCGGGGCAGGACGATGACGATCATCGCATTCGATATGGTAGGGGCGGCTTCCCAAAACCTGACAACCTTCACGGTGACCACCTCCGGTGGCAGTGATCCCGTGACCTGGAGCCCCGGCGACTGGTTCGGCGTAGCCTCCTACGGTGCCTTCCCCCAGGATGCAGGTGTGCCCTTCGCTCTGGCAGACGACAGCGTGGCCAACATCAGCGGCGGCGGCATTGATACCAACGACACCCAAGGCATCATCGACTCCACGACCGCCGCGACGGACCGGTTCTTCGGCGCGGTCGATACGGTGAACGGCAGCAATGCTGGCGGCACGGCCACCGCTGAGTGGGTGTTCGACATCAGCGGCTTCGAAAACCTGGTCATGAACGTCGACATGGCCGCCATGGGCGATTTCGAGAACTCCAACGATAGTTACACCTGGAGCTACGCCATCGACGGCGGCGCCTTCACCCAGATCTTCACCTCGACCATCAATGAGGCCGGGTCCCAGACCTACACCATGGAAGACGGCGACATTGTCAGCCTGAACGATCCGATGGTCTTTGACACCGTCACACTGGATGACGAATTCCAGACCTTTGTCGCCGCTCTCGTCGGCGCCGGTTCAAACCTGACCATCCGGCTGGAAGGCGGCAGTGACGGTGGGTCTGAAGCCTTTGCAGCGCAAAACCTGATCATTGAAGGGGACGCCGCCGGAGGCCCGATTTTCGTTGAGGATTTCGAGACCGACGGGAACGGTACCCGCTACACCACCATCGAATTTACCGATGGTAGTGGCGACTTCTTCACCCGGACCGACGGCAGCAATATCGGCGGCTTCGTTCAGGTGGCTGGCCAGGAAGGCAACTTCTGGTTCGGCGCCATGGACACGAATGGCGAGACGGAAGGCGGAGACATCCAGACGATCCTGTGGACCGGCATCGACATTTCCGGTGCGACCAACCTGCAGTTTTCCGCCCTGGTGGCCGAGGATGACGACGACAGCAATCAGGACTGGGATGCCGACAGCCTCGCCTTCTTCGAAGTCTCCATTGATGGCGGTGCGTTCGAAAAGGTCCTTCAGTTTGCGGCCTTTGGCGGTACGAACACCGAGCCCGGTCTGGACACGGATTTTGACGGCATTGCCGACGGTCCGGCCCTGACCGATGCCTTCGCGGAATTCACCGCGGCCATTGCCGGGACCGGCTCAACCCTGGATCTGCGCTTCACCACCGAATTCCTGGAAGCCGGTGACGAAGATATCGCCATCGACTTCCTTCAGATTACGGATGGCGTCGGCGAGCCGGAGCCCGAGCCCGAGCCCGAGCCGGAACCCGCCTCGCTCTTCCTTGAGGATTTCGAGACCGACGGGAACGGCACCCGCTACACGACCACCGAATTCACCGATGGCAGCGGCGACTTCTTCACCCGGACCGACGGCAGCAATATCGGCGGCTTCGTTCAGGTGGCTGGCCAGGAAGGCAACTTCTGGTTCGGCGCCATGGACACGAATGGCGAGACGGAAGGCGGAGACATCCAGACGATCCTGTGGACCGGCATCGACATTTCCGGTGCGACCAACCTGCAGTTTTCCGCCCTGGTGGCCGAGGATGACGACGACAGCAATCAGGACTGGGATGCCGACAGCCTCGCCTTCTTCGAAGTCTCCATTGATGGCGGTGCGTTCGAAAAGGTCCTTCAGTTTGCGGCCTTTGGCGGTACGAACACCGAGCCCGGTCTGGACACGGATTTTGACGGCATTGCCGACGGTCCGGCCCTGACCGATGCCTTCGCGGAATTCACCGCGGCCATTGCCGGGACCGGCTCAACCCTGGATCTGCGCTTCACCACCGAATTCCTGGAAGCCGGTGACGAAGATATCGCCATCGACTTCCTTCAGATTACGGATGGTGCCGGCGAGCCTGAACCTGAGCCCGAGCCGGAACCCGAGCCGGAGCCGGAATTGAAGCTGATTTCCGAGATCCAGGGCAATCCGGACACCCAGATCTTCCGTGCGGGCCGCAACGATGCCAGCCCGCTGCTGGGCAGCCGGATTGTCGTTGAGGCGGTCGTGGTCGGTGACTTCCAGGACGGATCCGCCGGTACGGATGGTGATTTCAACGGTTTCTATCTCCAGGAAGAAGATGCCGATCAGGACACCGATGACCTGACTTCTGAAGGTCTCTTTGTCTTCGACGGCTCCAACCCTTCCGTGGACGTGGCCAATGGAGATCTGGTGCGGGTGACCGGCACCGTGTCGGAATTCTTCGGTGAGACCCAGCTGACCAACGTGGTCGTCGAGGTGCTGACACCGGAAGGCGACACGACCACCACCGCCGCCACGGTGAGCTTCCCCATCGCGTCGACCACCACCAACAGCGATGGTGTGTTGATTGCCGACATGGAAGCTTTTGAGGGGATGCTCGTCACAATTCCCCAGGAACTGACGGTCTCGGACCTGTTCACCCTGGGCCGGTTCGGTGATGTCGGTCTGTATGCGGACGGCCGCCTGGAGGTGTTCACCCAGAGCAACACCCCGGACGTGGCGGGCTTCCAGGCCTACCAGGATCTTGCGGTACGCAACACGGTCGTCCTGGATGATGGCAGCACCATCCAGAACCCGAGCGTTGTGCCTTTTGATATCGCTTCTGCGCCCGGTGATGTGGCCGGTCAGCTCGATGCCAATGACGAACTGCGCGCAGGCGACACCGTGACCGACGTAACCGGCGTGGTGCGCTACAGCCGTGGCTCCGGAGGCTTCGGTGACGAGATCTACCGGGTCAATCCGACGGAAACGCCGGAGTTCATCAACGACAATCCGCGTCCGTCCGAAGCACCGGACGTGGGTGGTCGTCTGACCGTCTCCGCGTTCAACGTGCTGAACTTCTTCACTTCCCTCGACGACAACGTGTCCCGGAACGGCACCCCGCTGATTGCCGGACCCGAGCAGAACCAGGAGCCCCGCGGCGCGAACGAACAGCCCGGTGATCCGCTGCTTGAGCTTGAGCGCCAGGTGGACAAGCTGGTCGCCACCATTGCCGAACTGGATTCGGATGTTTTCGGCCTCGTGGAAATCGAGAACGAATTCGGCGGCGATCAGAACGGGGACGGTGACTTCGCCGTCGACTTCCTGGTCAACGCGTTGAATGCCCAGATCGACGGCGCGAACTATGCCTTCGTGGATCCGGGCGTGCCCTTCGTGGACACCAGCGATGTGATCAGCGTGGGTCTGATCTACAACGCCAACACAGTTGCCGTCGCTGAAGGCACCACCGTTGAGATCCTCGACGACAGCGATCTTGCCGGTCTTGGCCTGGACTTCGGCGTGCCGGTGTTCGACGGACCGAGCACGAACCGGGCGGTCCTGGCGGCGACTTTTGAGGAATTGGAGACCGGCGCTGAATTCACCGTGGCCGTGAACCACTTCAAATCCAAAGGCTCTCCGGGCACCGCCGGGGCAGGGGACGAGGACATCGGCAATGGCGTGGGCGCTGCCAATCAGACCCGCACCAATGCATCCATTGCCCTGTCCGAATGGCTCGGCACGGACCCCACCGGTTCCGGTGACGAGGATTTCCTGATCATCGGCGACCTGAACGCCTATGCCATGGAAACGCCGATCACCACCCTGGAGGAGGCCGGCTACACGGATCTGGTGGCGGAACTGGGCAGCGATGCTTTCCCGTACTCCTTCGGTTTCCCGGTGGATCTGGGCACCAGCCCCCAGTCCCAATCCTTTGGCGCCCTGGATTATGCCCTGGCCAACGAGGCTCTTCTCGGTCAGGTCACCGGCGCGGAGGCTTGGCATGTGAACGCTGATGAATCGGTGGTCTTCGACTACAATGTCGAGTTCAAGCCCCAGGCACAGCTGGACGGCCTTTACGCCGCCAACCCGTTCCGCGGCTCCGACCATGATCCCATCGTGATCGGCCTGGACCTCGTTGCACCGGAGCTTGAGGTGGAAGTGCTGCGGGTCAATGACTGGTTCAGCGAAAGCACTGGCCAGGGCGGCTACACGGCGAATTTCCGTCTCACCCTGACCGAGGACGACATCGAGGACGGCAAGGTCTTCCATTTCGATCTCGACGTGGATCTCGACAACGAGAACGCCGTGTTCAAGAACGGTTGGACCTCCGGGGCCGGACGGGTCGATTTCGATGAGGACACCGGCACCTTCTCAACGGTCGATGGCAGCTACCGCCGGGGCCTGATGGAAGGCGACACCATCGACTTCTCCGTACGGGTCGATGGCGCCGGCTTCGACATCGACGAATTCGACTTCGATTTTGTCGACACCGACGGCTTCTACGCCTGACGCCGCTGATCCCGATTGAGGTGTGCCGGACGAAAGACGTACGCCTGAAGAGGGATTTGTGCCAATCGGGGTAGCCCCTGGTCCCATTCGGGGCCATGGGCAGTCCCTCAATGGCAGCATCCTGAAGTATTGCGGGTTGCCAAACCTGGTAACGGGAGAAAGAGCGCGGGCAGGGTCCGCGCTCTTTTTTTGACCATGCTCACAACGCCCCTGCGCCCTGGCCCGCACGGCATTCCTAGGGCTTGTCGGTCAGGCTGAGATGCCAGCCGGGAACGGTTCCGAGGCCCCGATACGGCCGGCCGAGCGCTGATCAAGCGCCCGGCGGGTGCGACCCTTGGGCAGGAGTTTACGGAGGCTGGAGCGAAATCGGACAGACAATGTCATAGCAGAAATTGAGAGAATGGCCCGGAATGCTCTTAAAAACCTGCCCTCTCTCTTTCCAGTCATTTATATTTCTGGTATTCACGCCGCTAAGTCGGAGATTTGCTCTCTCTTGGTCTCGTGCATGAGGGTGTTTGGGCGGAGATCAGGCCAGTCGCGTTCAGCCTGAGGTCCGCCGGATCTCGGGCTTGCTCCACGCCATCGGACCAACCGGTCGCGCCGCAACCCTCTGTTTTCCCACGTCCGCAGTCTTCACGTCCTGTGTTTTTCGTGTCAAAGAATGGGTCCGCGTTGGAGAAACCCCGGCAGATCGCAGAGCTCGGCCAAATCGTTGGCCCTGCGCCCGCGTCGTGTGAATTCAGCCCCTTTTGCTGGGTTTCTGCGAGCGTGTGCGGCGCTTCGGGCAATCCGGGGACCGACCTGAAACTGGCTCGAGACTGAACCCTCCAGGCCTTGGCCAACTGGTGGCGAGGGCGAACTGACAAGACCGGTCCAGAACCGGCATGGGCCCCTGAGGCCCGGCAGAGGATTTCCAAGAAGCCAGAAGATGTGGCATAGGACTTGTAGTGGTCGGGGTGGTGGTGACAGGTTTCGGCGGCAGGTGCCGCTGAAAGCAAATTCGGGAATGGGGCGATCAAAGATGACGATCGAGAAGACGCGGTTGACACAGACGCTGGGTGTGCCTGACCTCAAGCTGAAAGAAATTGTCGAAGAGCAGCGCCTGCTTGAAGCAGCGTCGCGCTGGCCGATCCTCAATGATCTGGTGAACGGGTATGAGCCCGCGCGCCGGCCGATCAATCTCGCCCTGACGGACACGCCGACCGTCCAGCAGCAGAGCGAGATCGCGACATTTGCAAAGAAGCGCAGCCGCAGCCTTTTCCAGTCCGACAGCCGGTCCGCGGCTGAGCCGGAAGCGCCGAGGCAGGCTGCCGAGCAGCAGGTCCCCTCCCATCAGCTTTCAAATGTTTTCCTGCGTCTGAAGCACCGGGAAAAGGCCAAGCCGTCCAAGCCGGACAGCAATCTGGTCACGGTCTAAGACGATTTTGCGCTGGCCTCCGATGACCCCCGACGCTCATACGGCTTTGACATCGGGGATCATGGGACCTGAATGTAATGTTCGGGTAGCGTGTCCCGGCGACACTGGTCGGACGCAAGCTTCGCCCGACAGTTTTCGGGCGACTCGGTTATTAATAGACCGTCAGGCCGTGTGTGACGGGCATCCCTCTGCGGTGGTTCCAGTATGGGTATCGTAAATATCAGTTCGCCAAAGGGCGGCGTCGGTAAATCCACGCTTGCAACGAATCTCGCTGCGATCCTGGCGGACAACGGCGTTCGGACCCTTTTGATCGATTATGATCCGCAAAATGCAGTGCGGGTTTTCTTCAACTTGCCATTGTCCTACGACGATGGCTGGTACGGTGGTGCGTCGAAGCGTCACAGCCTCTTCGACCATCTGATCGAAGTGCGCGAAAACCTCTATCTGCTCCCTTTCGGAAAATTCGAAATCGATGCGAAGTCCCAACTCACCATCACGGATCAGGTGAGTGAGAAGTGGTTGATCAACCAGCTTCAAGGCTTTCTGTCCGAAGGCTTTCTAATAATTAATGACACTGCGGCCGGTGGTGGCGTTACGGGACATTATGCTGCCAGTGCAGCATCATTGGAAATCATCGTGTTAGAGCCAGATCCGTCGTCCCTGGCCCTGCTCGATCCAGTGGAATTCTTCCGCCACGAAAGCAAAATTCCGGTGACGTTCATCCTGAACAAAGCAGATCCAACCCGGCACTTGGCGCGGGATATGGAAATTGTCATGACCCGCCATCTGGGTGATGACCTTTTGGGATGTGTCCGCCGGGATCAGCACGTGCCGGAAGCGTTAGCACGCCGTTCCCTGTTCATCGACCAATCCCCCAATGCGAGCCCGACCGGTGATCTGTACAAGATTGCCGACGTGCTTCTGGCCAAATATGGCGCGCGGATTGGGGTAAAAGTGGACAGTAGCAGGCGTCACAGTTCCGACTTGATCAGTTTTGCCAAAGGTTAGGCGCGTCCGGCTGAGTGAAAGCCCGGATCGGTGCGGCTGCCGACGAAATGAGTGTGTGTCGTCATGATTGCAACGCAAGAGCAGTCCTCTCCCCGCTGGCTTCTAATCCTGTCATTTATCGCGGGGCTGTTTCTTGCCTGGCTGATTATTGCCACGCCGCTTGATCCGCCTATCCAGGCACTGTTTGGTCTATTCGTCGTGGCGGGCATTTTTATGGCAGGCCGGCTCGAAAACCGCCTCGTCATAACGGTCCTGACGATTTTGGCCTTCCTTTTTGCCACCCGGTACATTTATTGGCGCCTCACGGAAACCCTGGATTTCGACGGGCCCCTGGCGGCCTTTTTCGGGATCGGCCTGATCGCCGCCGAGCTTTATCTCTGGACGGTTCTGATCGTGACCTTCGTCCAGGCCGCTTGGCCTTTGGGGCGCAAACCCGAACCCCTGCCCGAGGACATGTCCCTCTGGCCGACGATCGACCTTTACATCCCAACCTACAACGAAGACCTGGACCTGGTGGCCAAGACGGTCTACGCCGCCAAGGATCTGGAGTATCCGCCGGAAAAACTGCGCATCTACATCCTGGATGACGGACGCCGGGATGAATTTCGCGCCTTCGCCGACCGGACCGGGGTGGGCTACATCACCCGGGATACCAACGAGCACGCCAAGGCCGGCAATCTGAACAATGCCGTGCGCCAGACCAATGGCGAGATCATCGCCATTCTGGACTGTGACCACATTCCGACCCGCTGGTTCCTGCAGCTCACGGCGGGCTGGTTCCTGCGCAATCCGGAAATGGCTCTGGTTCAGACGCCGCACCATTTCTATAACCGTGACCCGTTCATCCGGAATCTGGAAACCAATAATCCGGTGCCGTCCGAAGGTCTGCTGTTCTACGGGCTCGTCCAGGATGGCAACGACTTCTGGAATGCCTGCTTCTTCTGCGGATCCTGCGCCCTTCTGCGGCGCACAGCCATTGAGAGCATCGGCGGCTTTGCCGTCGAAACGGTGACCGAAGATGCCCACACCGCTCTGAAGCTTCACCGCATGGGGTGGGAGAGTGCCTTTGTGCGCTTCCCCATGGCTGCGGGGCTGGCGACGGAAACCCTCGGCCGCTTCATCGGTCAGCGGATCCGCTGGGCCCGGGGGATGATCCAGATTTTGCGCATGGACAGCCCCATTCTGAAACCGGGGCTCACTTTGGCGCAGCGCTGCTGCTACCTCAGCGCCATGATGCACTTCCTCTTTCCCCTGCCGCGGTTCGTGTTGCTGACCGCGCCACTGGCCTATCTGCTCCTCGATGTGCGCATCATCGCGGCCAGCGCGGCGGAAGTTTTCACGTACGCACTGCCGTATCTCTTCATCGTCATTTACGTGAACTGGCGCATCCAGGGTAAGTTCCGCCACACATTCTGGTCTGACGTGTACGAGACTTCCCTGACCCTTCACCTGCTCTGGCCCACCATCAAGACGTTCATCAAGCCTCACGGCGGCAAATTCGGGGTGACGTCCAAGGGCGGCAGCATGGACGAGACCTATTTCGATTACCGTCTCATGCTGGGCCACATGGTGGTGGTCGGCGCGCTGCTGACCGGGATCGGCTTCGGCATTTCTTCTCTGTACACGGATTTCACGGCGCTCTTTTACACGGAACTGACCGAGCCGGAGCGGATCACCACCCGCGACCAGATCATGTCGACCTTCCTCAACCTGTTCTGGGCGTCCGTGAGCATGCTTTATTTCTCGGCGGCCCTTGCAACCGCACGCGAACTGTCCCAGGAAAACGACAATATGATCCGTGCGGAAATGCCGGGCGTGGTCTGGCTCGGAGACGGCCGGACCATGGCGGGCATGACCGCCCAGTTGTCGAGTACCGAGTTCGTGATGAGTGTACCCAAGCCCGAGGGCGAGATCGGCGAAGATATCCATATCGATGCCGAGGCCGCAGGCGACCGGATCGTGCTGCCCGCCCGGGTTCTGTCCTGGGAAGGGGATCAGCTCCGGGGCATCTTCGCGCCGTCGACGGAAGAAGAGGACGCCGCCCTCGTGCGTCTGGTTTATGGCCGGGGCGATGCCTGGGTCGATTGGGACAAGGTCGTTGTGGTCTCTCCCTTCCAGGCTCTTGGCGACATTGCCTCCTCCATCCGCAATTTCTTCTCTTGGTCTGCAGGCCGGCTGAAGTACCACACCGTTGATCGCGCCACCCAGCGCGTGTCCCGGTCCGTGGACAAAGCTGCCGTGCGGCCCTCTGCCAAGTCCATCCTGGAGAATGCCATGCGTGAAGCTGCTCAGCAGAGCCGCACGCTGATCGTGGCTGCCGCCGCGGCCGCCGTGCTGCTTATCTCATCGGGAGGCAGCGGCCTCGCACAGCCTGTTCCGGGCGAAGAGGAAGGCAATGCGCCGACCCGGCTGCGTTTGCCCCAGGTGGAAGAACCGGCTTCCGCTCCCGATCCCCTTCAGCAGGGTCTGGGCATCTCCGCGGAAGAGGACGAAGGACGCACGACCTTGCAAAGCGCTCCGCCTTTGCGCCCGTCCGTGCCCTCTCCGGTGCCGTCGATTTTTGAGCCCCAGTCCACGCCGGTCTCTGAAGCTGCGGACTCGAGCATGCCTGCGGATCTCATGCCGTTGTCGGATGAGCGGCGTTCGAGCGACAAGCGCGTTATCTCCCTTACCCTTCGGGATCTGGGCGCGGAACCGGCCATGGAACTGCGCAATGGCTCCATCCGGGGCATTCCGTTCTCGATCCGGAACGATGAGGTGATCACTGAAGCCCAGCTTTCCCTTAATCTGACCTTCTCCCCCAATCTCCTTGCCGGACGCAGCCAGCTTGTGGTGCTTCTGAACGGGGAGGGGATCAAGACCATCGAATTGGATCCGAGCTACGGCACCACCCAGACCGAAACCCTCGAGATCGATCCTTTCCTGATCCAGACCAACAACGAATTGCTGTTCGAGTTTCGCGGTGAGGGGGCGGAGCAACAGTCGTCCTGCCCTGGCGCCGTTGATGCCAACACCTGGGTCAAGATCGGCCACCTGAGTAAGTTCGTTCTGTCTGCGAGCCGGTTCCGGGTGCGCAACGACCTAGCCCTGATGCCGTCTCCCTTCTTCGACCCCAGCGATCCGACCCGGCTGGTGCTCCATTTCGTTCTGGGCGAAAACCCCTCCCTCGCCATGGTCCGGGCCGCCGGTATTGTGGCGTCCTATTGGGGCATGCTCGCTGACTTCCGCGGCGCCTATTTCCCTGTGGCCCAGAATGATCTGCCCACAAGCAATGCCGTTGTGTTCGCCCGCCCGGGCCGGGGGCCGCGGGGTGTGACCTTGCCCCGGATTGACGGTCCCTCCATTGCGATTGTCGACAATCCGGCCGCGCCGAGCGCCAAGCTGCTTCTGGTCATGGGCCGGAACGATGCGGAAATTGTCCATGCGGCCCAGGCCCTGGCAGAGTCGTCAGCAGGCCTGAGCGGTCCGGTGATCACCGTCGCACCGCCGGAAATCATGGATCGCCGTCCTTACGACGCGCCCCGCTGGGCCGCAACGGACCGGCCCGTGCTGCTCGGTGAACTGACCACCCAGCGCAATCTCGAAGCCCGGGGCCTCACCCCCGGCGTGCTGGACGTGAACTTCCGGACCTCGCCTGACATCTTCCTCTGGTCCGACAAGGGCATCCCGGTGACCGTGCGCTACCGGTATCCCCAGGGGCCCTGGATCGACGCGGTGAATTCCCGTCTCGACGTGCTGATCAACGATGTTTATGTGGACAGCCTGCCCCTGGTGCAGAGCGAACGCGGCAAGATGATCAGCGCCATCACCCTGAACGACTACACCCAGTTCGAGGGCACTGTTCAGGTCCCGCCCTTCCAGATCGGCGGCCAGAACCGGCTTCAGTTCTATTTCGCCTATGAGCCGATCCGGGGCGATGACGAGTGTGTGGACGTGGCACCCGCCGATGTGCGCAGTGTGATCGATGTCAACTCCGAGGTCGATCTGAGCCGGGTCTACCGGCAGGCCCGCATGCCCAACCTCGCCTTCCTGACTCAGGCCGGGTTCCCCTTCACCCGTCTTGCGGATCTGTCCGAGACCGCCATCGTCGTCCCGGAAATCATGCGCAAGGACGATCTTGAAGCGGTTCTGACCCTGATGGGGCTGTTCGGTGCACGGACCGGCGTGGCAGGTCACGGCGTCAACATTGTCACCCATGACCGGGTCCAGGAATTCCGGAACAACGATCTCATCCTGATCGGGTCCTGGGACCGCCAGCCTCTGCTGCGGGAATGGGGCTCCCGTTTCGGGTATGAGCGCCGGGAAAATTCCATCGTCGTGCCTGGTGCCCGGGCCATCGAGCAGGGCCGGGAAGAAACCCTGAGCAGCTGGTTCTATGAGCCGACCACCCCCAACGCCGTCACCTTGCGCACGGCTTCGGTGAAGGCCGGCATGGCATCCTTCCGCTCTCCCCTTGATCGGGACCGGACCGTGGTCGCGCTGATGAGCAGCGAAGGCAACCCGTCCCGTCCCTTGCTCAACGCCTTGACCTCTCCGGACTTGAATCCGTTGATCCAGGGCGATCTCGTGGTGGCCGAAGGCGATACGATCACCAGCTACCGGGTTACCGAGCAATACGTCATTGGGGATCTGCCCTTTACCATCTGGGTGCGCTGGTACCTGTCCGATAAGCCTGTAGCGATGATCGGCCTTGCTGCTTTTGCGGGATTACTTCTTGGTTTTCCGGTATTTACGTGGTTAAGGTCTAGCGCGAATCGGAAAATGGACGCGTCTTAAGGGTGGCGTGATAAGCCGGTAAGGTGAGATCATTGGGTTGATCACTCACCTTACGGACAATGTGCAGGGCCGGGTGACCTGTGAACGGGCAACCGGCTCCTGGTGGGATGGACTGAGGCTGCCGGGCCGGCTCCGTGCGATCTGGAGATGTATGATGTTTGAGTATCCGAACCGTTCGATCCGAACTGGCACCCCTTCCGGTCATTCCAAACTGAAATCGAGCGCCGCAGCCTGCGCTCTTTTTCTCGGCTGCCTGGGCTTTCCTTTGCTCGGGACAATGTGGTCCGGGTCCGCAGAGGCGGCCGGTCAATCCCGTGACGTGAGCAACGCCTCCCGCGCCGATCTCCTGGCCGCCCCGGAACGATCCGTTCGGGCCGTCGGCCTGCTTCCTGCCGGTGGTGCCAATGAACAATGGCTCCTCAATCAGGCCCAGTTCTGGGAAGAACGGTTCAATGAGGATGCGGCCCTGGAGGCCCTCCAGAAGGTCCTCACCATCAATCCGCAAAATCAGCAGGCGTTATTCAATCTCGGTCGCCACAAGGCCAAGGGCGGCGATCTGGAAGAAGCGCGGACCTATGTCAGCCGCCTCCAGGCTGCCGGTGCGACGGAAGAAACCATCGACTCTCTACTGCTCCTGATCCGTCTGTATCAGGACCAGGGTCAGCGTCTCGATGAAGCCCGTGAACTGGCGCGCAACGGACGCAATGCCGAGGCGGTGATCCGCTACAACGCCATCTTTGGCGGCACGCCGCCCCAGGGCGAACTTGCCGTGGAATATTACCACACCATGTCCGGCCTCGACGGCCAGTGGCGCACGGCGGTGCGTGGTCTTGAAGCGGAATTGGAGCGCAATCCCGGCAACCGTCGGGCCGAGTTTACCCTTGCCGAAATTCTGACCTACCAGGAAGGCACCCGGCGGGAAGGGCTGCGCCGCCTTCGGGAATTCTTGAGCGACTCCGTTTTTGTCGACCGTGCGGAGACCGGTTATCGCAACGCCCTGCTCTGGCTTGGCGCCACGGTGGATGACCGGGAGATCTACGAAGAATATCTGCGCCGGAACCCGGACGATGCCAGCATGCGTGAGAAATACACCATGCTGATCAGCCCGCCGATCATCGAGAACGCGTCTGACCTCGTCAATCAGGGCTACCGTGATCTGTTCGAAGAGCGTCTCGATCAGGCCGAGCAGGCCTTCGAAAGCGCCCTGCGTGAAAACGCCAATGACGGCAACGCCTATGCGGGTCTGGGTCTGGTCCGGTTGAGACGCCAGGATTTCGCCAGTGCCGAGTCCGCGTTCGAGCGGGCCGTCCAGGCGGACCCGAACCTGCTGCCCAAGATTGGTGAGGCCTACACGGCCGCGGCTTTCTGGCGCCGGTACCACGCCGCTCTCGAAGCCAAGGATGCGGGCGATCTGGACCGTGCCGAGGCGCTTTTGTTCGAGATTGTCGATCAGGACGTGGAAGGACGGCAATTTGCCCGCCTGTCCATTGCCGGGATCTATGTGGACCGTGGCGATCTGGAAAATGCGGAAGTCTATTACCGGGAACTTCTCCAGGAATTCCCCGACGATCCGGATGTCATTCTCGGTCTCGTCGGTCTGCTCCAGCAGCGCGGTGAATTCGAGGAAGCCGCTCGTCTGGGTCAGCGCCTCGCCTCTGACCAGCGCAATGAGGTCGGCCTTGACCGGCTTGAGGCCCAGCTTCTGCGCTCCAAGGCAGCGGAGGCCCGCAACAACGGCCAGAACCGGGTCGCCCGTCAGCAGCTTGATGCAGCCCTGCGCAAGACGCCGGACGATCCCTGGCTGCGGCTGGAATATGCCCGGCTGCTTTACGGCCTGGGCGAAATCCGGGCCGCGAACAATGTCATGGATGTGCTGGTCAACCGTGCAGGTCAATCCAATGACGCCAAGACCGCTCTCGCCATCTATGCGGTGAGTACGGAAGATTACGACAAGGCCGTCGAACTTCTCGAAAGCGTGCCTCCTGCGGAACGCAAGCTTTCAGACTCCGATCTGTTGGACCAGGCCCGTTTCTCCCAGTCACTGGAGATTGCCCGCCGGGAAGCCCTGGCCGGTGAGCCGGTCAATGCCCGGCGGATCCTGTCCAAGCTCCAGCGGCAGAACGAGGGGGACACGGATCGTCTCGTCCGGATCGCCGAGGCTTATCTGCTCGCGGATGCTCCCGGTACGGCTGTTTCCCTGACCCGGCGGATCCTGGTGGATGCGGATATTGACGAAGTCGCCTCCCCGACCCTGATCGCCGCGGCCCGGGTCCTCTCCGAGGTTGGTGAACGCCAGGACGCTGGCGAGCTTCTGTCCGCCTTGCGCATGCGCGAAGATCTGCCCGACGACCTTTCCGAGCAGCTCAGCAATTTGCGGCTTGAATCGATCATTGAATTGACCCGGGAGCAGATGGACTCCCGCCAGTATTCTGCTGCCTTCGACACCCTCCAGCCCCTGCTGCGTCCGGGACAGGAACGGCCCGTGGTGCTGCGTCTGGCCGGTGAACTTCACCAGAAGGCCGGTATCCCCGAGCGGGCCTTGATCTACTATCGCCAGGCCCTGGAGACCGATCCCTTCGATCTCTACTCCATCAAGGGGGCTGTGGGGGCCGCGCTCCAGTCCGGTGACCTTGAGACGGCTACGGACGTTCTGGAACCGGCCATCACCCGGATGCCTGACGAGCCGGATCTCTATTTCCTCGTTGCCGAAGTGGCCCAGGCGGCCGGTGATCAGTTCGCCGCCATTGAGGCCCTCGAAGCGGCCCAGAAACTGGAGCGGGAGCTTCAGCGCCGGGGCGGTTCGATGACCGAACAACCCTATCAGTACGGGTCCAATACGTGGCTGGGCTCCCTTGAGCGCCGGTTGGCGGCAGCCGGTTACGATACCGGCCAAATGGTTCTGACGGCGGCAGCGGCCCCGGCCCAAACTGCGGGAACGCCGGTCTCTGATGGTCAGATGACCTGGGACGGCCCCGCGCTCGACCTCGATCTGAGTTTCACGGCTGAGGACGATGCCGGTGGCTATCCGGCTACGGATGGTCCCGTCATCCTGGCACAGAGCACCACGGAGACCGGTGCCGAAGCCTCCGAGCGGATCCGCCGCCTCCTGCGCAACATCCGCGAGGAAGAACAGCCCGAGGAAGTGCAGCAGCAACAGGAAATCGACGAGGCGGAAATCCGCCGGCGCCGGAACCGCCGGGTTGTTCCCATCGACGAGAATGTTCTTGAGCCATCTTCAGCGGCCCGGTTTGACATCGGCCGTCCTGCGAGTGACCCGCTGAGCCGCCGCCTGTCCGATCTGCGCTGGCAGGTCAACAATGTCGGCAGCCAATATCTCGGCTTCCGGTTCCGGACCGGGGAGGCGGGCCTCAGCCAGCTTCTCGAGCTCAAGACGGATCTCAGCGTCAATATGCGGGCAGGCAGTGGCCGGGTGATCGTCACCGGTACGCCGGTGTTCGTCACCTCCGGCGCCGATCTGACCCAGGCGGATGAAATTCGCCGGTTTGGTGCCCAGGCCACTACCGGGGGTGCCTTCATCAATCAGGACCAGCTTGCCGATGCGGGTATCGCCCTCAACGCGGCCTATAAGCGGGGCCAGTTCAGTGCGGATCTTGGCATCACGCCACTGGGCTTCAACACGGTCAATCTGGAAGGTGGAGCGTCCTACACCTTCGAACTGTCCGACGGCGTGTTCCTGACAGGTACTCTTGAACGCCGGGCGGTGACCGACAGCGTGCTGTCCTATGCCGGTGCGGAAGATCCGGTCACTGGAGAAAGCTTCGGTGCCGTGACCCGCAGCGGTGGTCGTATCACCTTACTGCGCGACTTCGGTGGTGGCGGCGTCTACGGCACGCTCGCCTACATGATCTATGACGGTGATGGTGTCGACACGAACCAATATTCCGAGATCGGCGGCGGCTTCTTCCTGAACATCCTCGAGCGGGAAAAGAGCAATCTGCAGCTTGGCTTTAACACCACCTATTTCGGCTTTGAAGAAAACCGCCGGTTCTTCACCCTTGGCCATGGTGGTTACTTCAGCCCGCAGCAGTTCATCTCCGCATCGGTTCCTGTGGAGTATCGGGTTGAGGAAGGGTTGTTGGATTACGGGCTGGTCGGCGCCATCGGCTTGCAGTATTTCGAAGAAGACGATGTGGCCTTCTTCCCGGAAGACTCCGATCTCCAGTCCGCAGCCGCGGCCGTCGCCGGGCCCTCTGAGCGGGTCATCCATGACGGCAACCAGGAAGTTCAGCTGAGTTTCCGGGCCGGAGGTGATGTGAACTACAGGGTTGGCGAGAGGCTGGAAATGGGTGCCCGTCTTCTGGTTGATAATGCTGCCGACTACACCGAAACCCAGGGCGGCTTGAGCCTTCGGTACCGTTTCGGAGACGGCTCAACTCGTTAAGGACCTGAGGGTCCAGGTTTACTGGGAGGGGAGAGGCGCAGAAAAGAGGCGTCTTCCTTGATGGGATCAGCCCTCCTCCGGGAAGGCTGGTCACCATAGCGAACTGTTTCTGGTTCGGGTTTTGCGCGCGGATAGGCCCACGTCCAAGTGGTCCGCCGCATCCGAGCCAATGGTGCCTTCAGGCGTGGGGGCCGCAGGTGAGCGTGGTGCAAGTCCGCGCTTTTCGAGAGGGGAGGTGCGGTCACCTCTCCCCGGATGCTGCTCAAGGTCCGCCTGACATAAGGCACCGTGTCCTCCTCCTTTGTCCCGTGTTTTGCTAGGATACGGGCGTTGGTGGAGGCTTGATTGTCCAGCCTTTTGCCGGGGCCCTTACGGCCCGGCTCCCACAGGATCCCGCATTCGCCGCGAATGTGGCTCCCTCTAGAAAGACGGATCACCGCGATGGACGAATACGCAATCCGCGCGCAACTCAAGCACCGGTTTCATCCCCAGTGGCGCCACATGTTCCTGGCCATGCTCGACCAGTTCGACGATCCGCGCCAATCCGCCGATTTCATGCGGGAGGCCGGGGCGAGCATTGCTCAGAGCGCCGATCTGGGGACCACCAAATCCCTGTCCGATCTCCAATACGCCCTGAACAACTATTTCCTCGACACGGAATGGGGTTGGGTGACCATGGATGAGCGGGATGACTTCCTCTGGCTGACCCATGGCAATTTCCCGGCCCTTGGCCTGGAAGTGGCCGGTCCGGAGCGCGCGGTCATCCAGATCCTGGAAGGGTTCTACACCAATCTTCTGAACCGCCTCGCCAATACCGATGACTTTCAGGCCAAATGTGTCGAGTTCCCGACATCGACCCTCCAGCCCCTGAGCATCGCCTACGGCGACCACTGATCAGCGGGTCTTCCAGGCTGGCTTCTCCCAAGGGGGGAGAAGCCAGGACCTGCCATGGCATGGATTGTCTGACATAGCCCGCCGATCGTGGCGGAACCGGCAACTCATTTTTCCGGTCGATCTGGCCCGCCCATCAATTTGCATCAACCCAAAGAAAAACCCCGCAGTCCTCGACTGCGGGGTTTTTCCTCATTCTCAAACCGGGTGACCGAAAACCGGTCGGGCCATTGGTCAGTAAGCGCCGTCGCCCCGGACCACAATCAGGAATGTCCGCATCAGGATGTGGAAATCGAGCCACAGGGACCAGTTGCGGATGTAGTAAGTGTCCAGACGCTCCTGAACTTCCAGATCGCCGTCGCTCCGAGCAGATACCTGCCAGAGGCCGGTGATGCCCGGTGGCACGCTGGCCCGGACGGTCTTGAAGCTGTCGTCGAATTCGTTGAGGTGATAATCCGGGAAGGGACGGGGACCGACCAAGGTCATCTCGCCTTTGAGCACGTTGAAGAGCTGGGGCAGTTCATCCAGGCTGGTCTTGCGCAGGAAGTTGCCGACGCCCGGAAGGATCCGCGGATCGTTCTTGAGCTTGAAGAACCGTTCCCACTCTTCCCGGGCTTCCTCATTGGCAGCAAGGTGCTCGTTCAAGCGGCGGTCGGAGTCTTTGTACATCGTCCGCAGTTTCAGGACGTTGATGGACTCGTTCCCGAAACCCCGCCGGCGCTGCACGAAGAACACCGGACCACCATCGACGATCTTGATCCACAGGGCGGCAATCCCAATGACCGGCACAGCCACCAAGGCGGCGGGCAGGGCGACCATGTAATCCACCACGCGCTTGATCAGGTAATTGTGCCGGACCAGGAGATTGTTGCGAACCTTGAGACCGACCACGGCCTGAAGATCCACCGGCGTCACCCAGACGCTCTGCATGCCGAACAGGTTGGGAATGACGATGACATTCTCGAACTGGAGATCCTGGACCATTTTGGCCACGGATGATCCGTCGAGATCGGGCATGGCCAGCACGGCGTTCTTGATGCCTGCGGCGGAGAATTCGCGAGCCTGGGCGATGGTACCGCTCACTGGCACATCTTCGACAGTACCGCCCCAGTCGGTTTCATTCTCATTCAGCACGGCCACGGGGACGAGGCCCAGTTCCGGGCGATCCTTGAGGCATTTCACAATGGCCGCCGCCGCGTCGCCGCTGCCGATTACCACGGTGCCCTGACCCCACAGACCGGACCGGGACAGCATATCCCGCACGATCGCTTCAAAAAGCCAGGGAATGACCAAGGCGTAAGCCATGGAAAAGATGAGGATGCCCCGGGAGAGATCCGAGTCCTGTTGGAGATACGCCCCGGTGATCAACAGTCCGAACAGGATGAAGGTGGCCGTAACCCGCTGGCGCAGCCGCTTCACCGGGCAGACCCCATAACCGGGATAAAAACCCATAAGCTGGAACGCGATCGGAAGGGCCAAAACACCGACAGAGATAGTCCAGTACTGTCCCGTATTGATGCTGATGGGCCAGATCGGATCCAGAATGAGGCGGGTCAGGTAGGCGAGGAAAACACAAAGCTGCAGTGCAACAAGATCTGTCAGGACCATGAAGGTCCAGGTTGCACGGGACCGCAGGCCATCACGCCGCGCGGTCACATCATGGAGGGTCGCCCTCCGGGCCGAAACAAGATCAACGGACACCACGTCTGCCCCCAACATCCGATACAGGCTCACCAGCCATACCACGCACGACTTGGGCCAAGCGGCATGTGCCACCCAGGCTGCCACAGTCAATTTCGAGCGGTCCCAGTCCCCGGCGTCTTTTGGTGTAAGTGCCTAGTCTTCGTTTTCGCGAATTTATTCTTTTTATTGCTCGGGCAGCACCCAAACCCGCACCCCTGCGATATGCCGTGATGGAACCAGATCGCTCCAACTCACGCAAGGGTGTGCAAGGTTAATTCCGCCGCCCATGCCGTGTCGGTTTGGGACTGCGTTCTATAAGCAACACTTCCAGGGCGCCTGGCCCAAAAATGCACTGTTTTGCGCCAATCCGGGTCAATTCCAGGCTTTGCGGTGGTCCCACCTGCCACCGTCCCTCCGATGGTCCCCGAGGCGCCCATCCAGCCCGCGAATGCCCCTTTCGGGCGGCTTTCGGCGCTTGATGATCAATCCAGTGGCGGGGCGGATAGACCAACCGGTTAGGGTGGATCGTCCGGGAACCCGCCTTGCGTTACCTCCATGCCGCGCCTATAACCCACGCAATTCATAATGAAGAATGCGGCCTGACGCCGGCCGTCGGACAGGTCTTCAGTGACCGCATGGAAGACAGCACGGTTGACGTGCGTTTTATTGAGAGCCCGTGGCTTGAGCCATGCCCGGTGAAGGGCGCTCCGCCTCGACTGTTCACACGGGGTGCACGCGGAAGACCAGCCTCCCGGTCTTGAGGGAGGATTAGGTTGCGGGTGCTAAAACATAAGAGACGGGTGACGGGCAGGGTTGGCGCGCGCTGCATGGAATGAGGATTGGGGGTTGCCCTTTCCATCTCGCAGTGCACCATCGGCGTCAGCGCAGGCTGCGATGGAACGATGCCGTCACGGTGGCCGGCTGTCTGGTCGGTTTGCCAGTGGTGGGATTGCGAGCGATCTGGATCGCAAACTGGCCAGCGATCCGGAATGATGCGGCCTGAAATGGGGCATTCCCGATCGGAGCAAGACGGACATCACGGAATAGGCGAAGGATCAGGCTCAAGGGCCATGGCTAAGGGGTAGCGGCATGCCTAAGGTTTCTATCGGAATACCGGTCTATAATGGCGAGAATTACATTGCTTCCGCCATTGAAGGGGTTTTGAACCAGACCTACGAAGACCTGGAACTGGTCATCACGGATAATGCATCGACCGACGGCACATCCGACATTTGTTCGTCCTATGCCGCCCGGGATTCCCGGGTGCGCTATTTCCGGAACCCGGAAAATCTCGGCGCGTCACCGAATTTCAACAAGGTTTTCCATGAATCGACCGGCGAGTACTTCGCCTGGAAGGCCCACGATGACTATTACGCGCCGACCTGGGTGCAGAAATGCGTCGAAGCGCTCGACAACGATCCGGACGTCATCCTCGCTTATTCCCTGATCCGCATGCTGGACATGGAAAACAACGAGCTTGAACTCAATCACCAGAGCAAGACCTATTTCGACCAGAACGGCAACGAATTCATGGGGGATGACCCCCTGCACGTTGCTGAACAAAACTCTCCGGCTGAACGCTTTGCCAGCGTCCTCCACCAGGTCTGCTGGTGCCTCCAGGTGTTCGGCATGTACCGGCGGGATCTTCTGGCCCAGACCAAGCTCCAGCGCAGCTACTACGGCGGGGACAAGGTTCTGCTCGCGGATCTGGCGATCATCGGCAAGTATCACCAGGTGCAGGAGAAGCTCTTCAACAAGCGCGTGCACCCGAAAATGAGCTTCTTCCAGTCCACGGCGGAAAAGCGCAAGTGGATTGACTCGAAAGCCAAGGCCCACATTCCGCAGGTTCTGATGGTGCAGGATTATCACCGGGCCATCAGTTCGTCGCGCATGACCGCAGCCCAGAAAATGCGCTGCTATTTCGCGATCCTGCAAATGTTCCAGAAGCGCAAGGGAGCCCTGCGCCGCTTCCTGGTCCCGGGGCCGGACAACTATTTCGGGATCAATTTCGGCATGGCATCCCGGGCCAAGCAGCTTTCCAAATCCTGATCCCTTTGCGTCCGCCACGGGGTTTGTGCCGGACTGACCGGTGCAAACCCAGGGGCCGGTCCGCCCGCGCCTGAACGGGTAGGCGTAACAACGGCTAGGCGTAGCATTGGGAACGGGGATGCGCCTTTTGGTGGTTCCCTCCAATGCCCTTGGGCCGGTCTACGAGCATCAGCCATTGCCGCAGTGGCCAGTGAAAGCGTGCTTGTGTACACTAGGGCGTCATATCCAACGGGGAGCGCCCGGTAATGATGGGCTGCGCTTGGCTGGTTCAACGGTGATCGACCAAGCGGCCTTATGAAGGGCCGAGCCTCTTGGAGTGCCTGGGCTTTTGAGATGCATGGGCTTTTGAGAGGCCGATGCTTGCGCCATGGCTTGGCAGGGGGTCGGCAACTGCTTTCCGGGGCCATGAGCCGAATTGGTCCTGCTCCTGGTGAGACGCGGGGCCTTTTTCCTATGACCGGGCCGGTTGGTGTGACTGGTAGAAGGATGGGGCTTCGCGGGGGCGGGTCCGTTACAAGGGATTGCAGCATTCGGGGCCGGGGCAAGGTCCCGAACGGAAAGCCGGGCCGCAGGACGGTTGAATAGGAATTGGGGGTGGGGCGGCGCAGCGGGTGGACCCGCGCGCAGGCCCTTTTGGGCTGAAGATCTTGGGGGTAGCGAATTGGCAGAAGCCATGCATCGAGCCTCGTCCTTCAGGGTACAAGTCTTGAAGACGCGGGAAGGGTTCGCCCCCACCGGGAACGGGGGCGCTCCTCTTGGGCCTGCCCCTTGCAGCAACTGCGATCGGACCGCCGAACAGGCTGTTTTTGAATTCGTCAGCAGATGAGTACTGGGCGCCCATGAGCAAGACCGATACAAAATCCAGGGGCACGCCCAAGAAGGGCGGTCTCTTGTCGTCCTTTTTTGGGAGCGGACGGGATGAGATGGAGGGCCCGGACGGGCTCAAGAACCGTGCCGATGGTGACCGTGCCGACGGGGATCATGCCGACGGGGATCATCCCGGCGCGGGTTACGATCAAGACGGCATGCACGACCGCGATTTCGATGATGAGCGGGGTCGTGACTCCGACGCGCAAGCCGAATACGGGCCCTATTACGGCGCCTCGGAGCGGGACCTCGATCATGATTTCGATGAGGATGGCGAGGCGGTCAAAACGGCCGAAAAGGCCACTCTCCATGCTGCGGACGAAGGCGATGATGGAGACGATGACGGCGTTACCGTGATCGAGCCGGAGATCGAACTCGAGCCTGTGGCGGGCACCGTTTCATCCGATGGGTCCGACGCCCGGGAAGTGACCCTGCGGGAGGAATCCGGAGGCGCACTCGTCGCGGACACCGAGGTGTACACCACCGGGTTCTCCGATGTGGCCAACGCCCGGCTATGGCGCCGCCAGAAAGAGGCCCGTGACAAGGCCAACGAACGCCAGCGCACCTTCCGGAACGTCTTCACCCCGACCCGCCCGAAGCGTAAGACCGAGGAGTTTCTCGGACGGCGCGAGGTGATTTCCTCCGTCATCGAAGCGATCGAGGAAGAATGCGCCCATGTGGTGCTGTGCGGCGAGGCGGGCCTGGGCAAGACCTCCCTGGCCAATGTGATCACCACCTTCGCCGGCGACTCCGGTTATCTGGTGGCCCGCATGACCGGTACGGAGGATATGACCTTCGGCCGGATGATCCGTACTCTGTTCGAAGAGCTGTTCCAGCAGATTGACAACACGCCCTCCGGCCGCGTGCTTTGGGAAAAGCTCGGCATTCAGGACCTGAACGAGCTCTTGCAAGACAATGCCATGGATGTGGTGAGCGAGTTCCTCGGCGAGGAAAGCCTGGATGTGACCCGGGTGATCCGTGCCCTGGACAAGCTCTCGGACAACCAGGCGATCTTCATCATCGACGACTATGACCAGATCAAGAGCCGTGAGCTGAAGGTCCGTCTCGTCCAGGTTATGAAGGCATTGTCCGACCAGGGCGGCTGGCTCTCCTTCCTGATCATGGGCCGGGGTGAAAGTCCGAGCGAACTGCTCCAGGACGACATCGAGGGGCTGCATAACGCGGTCGGCGTCTATCTCGATCCTCTGCCTCCGGAAGAAGTGGAAGAGGTGATCCTGGATGGTGCCCAGCGCACGGATCTTACCTTCAATCAGGATACGATCCAGGCCATCGCCCGCCTGTCCCAGGGTGTTCCCAATGTGGTGCAGTGGCTTTGTTTCCTGGCCGCCCGCCGGGCCATCCGCCGCAAGGGCGCGACGGTCGAAATTGAGGATCTGGCTAATATCGTCTCCGATGCGGTCACCAAGATCGATGCCCGTTTGCGCAATCAGTACGATCAGGCGAGCAAATACGAAAAAGGCAACAACAACGCCGACCTGCTCTATCTGGCGGTGCGGTCTCCCTCCACGCCGAGTGGCCTGTTTTCCGCCGCGACCATGAATGTGCTCTCCAAGCAGATCATCGGGCGCAAATGGAAGGAATCAGAGATCCACACCGCGCTCCTGCCCCTGTGCGGCAAGGGCGACAAGTCGATCCTGCGCAAGCTGGAAACGAGTGAAGGCACCTTCTACCGGTTTGCCCATCCGACCATGCGCGCGGTGGTGATGCTTAAGAAAATTGTCCGTATCCCGCTGTTGAGTGACATGCGGACCCGGGATGTGGACCAGGCCTATCTGCCGCTTCAGGACGAGGCCAGGAACTCCGGTGCCATCCTCGCCGCGCCCAAGGCGGATCGCCGGGGCAAATCGGACAGGGACACGAGCCGGGAGGAAGACCTGGCTGAGGACTTTGACCGGGACGGCGATGATGATGAGGTCTTCCGGGCGGCGGCGGAGGAGGCTGACGCTGACGCGGTCGCGCAAGCCAAGCCGAAGGAGCGGGTCCGGGTGCGCAAGGCGGCGACCAGCCGCAGATCAAGCGCCCAGACGGACCCTGACGACACGAAAGCGCCACAGGAAGGTCGGGCCAAGGATCGGGATGATGTGATCGCCGTTGGTCCGGCCACCGGGACCGCTGCGTCCGTGGACAGCGATCTCGATGATGATGACGACGACGACCTGATCGATGAATACGCCCTGGCCGCGGACATGGTGCCGCCGTCCCGGGTGAGCCGGGCCCGGAGCGCCGACAAGGACAAGGCGGACGCGGACACTGCCGGTTCGGACAAGGACAGAGCCTCCGGGCGCGCAGGTGCCGCCGACGAGGATGATGAGGCGGCCGATTATGATGACGCCGATGATGAGTCCGACGACGGAACCATCCTCGAAGCGGGTTATGAGAATGGCTCCGGCCCCAGCGTCGACGCTGAGGATGAGGACGACGAAGACGAGGATCAGACCCGGGCGAAAGCCTACGGGGAAGACCCGGAGTCCGCAGACTCCAGTGGCCCTGATTATACGGACGAAGATGATACCGAAGACGTGAGCCTGTCCCTGCCCGCCGATCCGCCCACATCTGAAGATGCGGACGCCGTGGCCAATGCCCAGTCCAATGGTCAGTCCAACGGTCAGTCTCATGGCCAGTCCGGTGACCAGTCTCCGTCCGGCAGGTCCGGGCCGAAAAGCACGCCCAAGACCCATAAAATGCGCAGGGGCAGGGGCCCGCGCAAACCCGGCAGCCGCCCCGACTGACACGGTCTGTCCCCATGAGGGGCAGGCTCGGTTCACGCAGTGGTCCGAACCTGGTCCAAATGGGCGGCCCCCTGAAGCAAGCGAGGCATGCGCTTCGGGCGAACAACAAAAAAGGTCCGGCCATCAAGGATGGTCCGGACCTTTTTATTGGTCATCTGATCAATGACCCATGGGGCTTTCACTCGGCGGCAAGGGACGTCACCGGAGAAAGGCCGTGATTGACCGCCCAGATCGCCGCCTGGGTGCGGTTGTTGACCTTGATCTTGCGCAGAAGGCTTTTCATGTGAACCTTCACCGTCGCTTCCGTGATGGAGAGGCGGTTGGCGATCACCTTGTTGGAATTTCCCGCAACGAGGCAGGACAGGATCTGTGTCTCACGATCGGACAGTCCGGCGCCGCCAAGGGCCGGTGTGCCGGATCCGGCGAAGTCGGAAATTCCGTTGACGAGCAGACCGGCAAGCTTCGTAGGCAGAACGGTCTCGCCCAGACGGGCCAGTTCGATGCTGTGCAGCAGCGCCTCGACGGAAATGGTCTTCAGCAGGAAGCCTTTCGCGCCGGAGGACAAGGCCGCAGACAGAAGGTGCGGACACAGCGTATCACTGAGTACCACCACCACGGAGCGGGGCATGAGAGCCCGGATCTGGCGCAGTTCTTCTGCCATGTCCTCCCGGTCGGGAAGCGGATCCAGAAGAATGACGTCCGTGTGCTCAAGAAGCGCCGGTTCGCTCATTGCAGTCAGTGTGCTGCAGTCGCAGGCGTCCCCCAGGACCCGGAAACGGTCCCTTGGAAGAAGATTGGCCAACCCCTGAAGAAACAGCCGGTTACGGCCGAGTAGAATCACGCGTGTTTCAGACATGGTCGTGGATACCCTCAATTGTCAAACCCGAATCTTTCGAGTGCAAGAAGCGGTCCAGTTTCGCCGGGCGCCTCTCTTTCGGAGGGGAGGGGCGGGTATTTGAAGGGATCACTGGCGGGATCTATGGGGGGATCGCTGGGGGATGGATTGAGGATTCCAGTGGTATTCCAGGGCGGTTGGGCAACCCAGGGCGGACGCCATCCCGGGGCGGAGGTATTTGCGCCGGATCCTTCTGCGGATGGGTCGGAAAAAGCGCAAAAAGGGGATGATCACGCCTCAGAGGGGTAGCCGCCACAGGTAGAGGTAGAAAAAAAGATTGAAATTGCGACGGTCCGGATAGGCCGGATCGGGGAGGCGAAATCCACCTTCCGACGGATCTGCGGTCTAACCTTGAATTGAGAAAACATAGTCAGAGTAATGGCTTGGCGGCGGCGGGGCGGCGCAAGGCTCTTCCATCCCTAAGGCCGGGGGGCATGCCAGGAGGCGGGATGCAAATGTCCCAGCCCGGCCACCAGCGCCCTTTCGCGGGCATATCGAAATGCGTATAGTGCGCCCGCCTGGGGAAGGGCGTGGCGTGATCGCTTTGGGTGTTATTTGCGCAACGCGTTGATTTTCCAGCTGTCAGGGCGTCACGACTGCGGGGGCAAGGGCGTGGCAAACGGCGCATGGATCGGCATCTTTTCCAGGGCGATCCAAACCGGCTTTAGCGGGCTGGTCTTTCATCTGGCGCCGCGGCGCTCCGGTGGGCCCCCGCCGCAATGGCCACGTCACACTGTTCGGGTGCGAAATCATGGAACATATCAAAGTCGGTATCCTGGCTGGCGGCCTTGGCAGCCGTTTGGCGGAAGAAACCGAAAGCAAGCCCAAGCCCATGGTCGAGATCGGCGGCAAGCCGATGCTGTGGCACATCATGAAGATCTACCGCCACTTCCTGGATGCGGAGTTCTACATCGCGCTCGGGTACAAGGGTGAGTACGTCAAAAAGTGGATGGTCGATTACTGCAATCTGACCACCAACCTCACCGTAGATTTCGGCACCAAGGAAGTCACCCGTCACTCCAACCGTGACGCGGACATCGACTGGAAGGTGCACCTGATCGATACGGGCCAGGACACCAACACCGGCGGGCGCATCAAGCGTCTGGGTGACTATCTCGGCAGCGGCACGTCCATGGTCACCTGGGGCGACGGCGTTGCCGACATCGACATCAAGAAGCTCCTCGAATTCCACCGGGCCCACGGCAAGCTTGCGACCATGACCGCGGTGCGCCCGCCGGCCCGCTTCGGCCACATGCTGTTCGAGGGTGACCGCATCACCGAATTCACCGAGAAGCCTCAGACCGCTGAAGGCTGGATCAACGGTGCGTTCTTCGTCTTCGAGCCTGGGGTCTACGATTACATCGACGACGACGACACCCAGTTCGAAAAAGAACCCCTGGAGCGTCTCGCCGCCGACGGCCAGTTGATGGCGTATCGCCATGAGACGTTCTGGCAATGCATGGACACGATCCGGGACAAGAAGCGCCTTCAGGATCTGTGGGATGCGGGTAATCCCCCCTGGATCAAGGAGGCCTGAACCATGCGTGTCCTTCTGACCGGCCATCTCGGCTATATCGGCACTGTCATGGCGCCCATGCTGCTTGAACGCGGCCATGACGTCACGGGTATGGACAGCCACCTGTTCGAACGCTGCACCTTCGGCCCGGGTTTCCGTGAAATCCCCACGATCCTTACGGATATGCGGGATGTGAAGCCCGAAATGCTGAAGGATTTCGACGCCGTGCTCCATCTCGCGGGCCTGTCGAATGATCCCATGGGGGATCTGAACCCTCAGCTCACCGATGACATCAACCACAAGGCGTCCGTCCGCCTTGCGGAAATGGCCAAGGCCCAGGGCGTGAAGCGCTTCATCTTCTCGTCGTCCTGCAGCAATTACGGTGCAGGCGGCCAGGACTTCCTGGACGAGACATCCGAATTCAATCCGGTGACCCCCTATGGCCAGTCCAAGGTGGACACGGAGATCAATGTCTCGAAAATGGCCAATGATGAGTTCACGCCGGTTTTCATGCGTTCGGCCACTGCTTACGGCTACAGCCCGCGCATCCGGTTCGATCTGGTTGCCAACAATCTCACCGCCTGGGCCTTCACCACGGGCAAGGTGATGATGAAAAGCGACGGCACCCCCTGGCGTCCGATCGTGCACATCGAAGACATTTCCCGGGCCTTCATCGCCGCCCTGGAGGCGCCCCGTGAGGTGGTCCACAATGAAGCCTTCAATGTGGGGCGGACGGATGAAAACTACCGGATCCGTGAAATCGCGGAGATGGTGGGCGAGGTTGTGCCCGATTGCGAAGTCAGCTTTGCCGACGGCGCCGGTCCGGACAAGCGGAACTACCGAGTCAATTGCGACAAGATCCGCCAAGTTCTGCCCGCCTTCGAGCCCCACTGGACCGTGCGCAAGGGCATCGAGCAGCTCTACTCCATGTACAAGGAAGTCGGCCTCAAGCTCGAAGAGTTCGAAGGCGACCGGTTCCAGCGGCTTGCGCACCTGAAATTCCTCATGGGCAAGGGCGTTCTCAAGGACGACCTGCGCCACACCGAGGCGCCGTCTGCCGGGATGACGGCCTGATATGGATCGAAACCGGGGTGGGTGGCCCGATCGGCTGCGCATCCCGGGCTTTCTTTTTGGGAAACCGGGCCTTGTTTTTGGGAGAAGGGGCGGGCTCGGGACTTATGGTTCGTTGCGGCACGTTCCAAATCGGGACAGGGTGAACGGGGCCACTGCCCCACCAATCCCGCGCCGCTCCATCTTCGGGGCCGCCTCGATCCCCGTACGGACGGAGGTCCTGTCCGGTCGTCCATGCTGTGTGGGTTTTCCATGGCCTGAACCCCGGGTGGTCATGCCATCGGGCGCTTCCTCAGTGTGGACAATGATCCCGTGTAAATCATGATCCCGTGTAGTTCGATGTCATTCAGTCCGATGCACCTCCCGCCCGTATGCCCGCGATCCTGTCGGGTGGTGATTGGAGCACGCCCTGAGGTTGCTTGATCCGCTTTTAATGGCCTTTTAACGATTACGCTCAACAGGGGTTCGCTTTCGGCGCTTTTAGCGGTAGGAAGTCCGGGATCCTGGGCCGGGATCCTGGGCCGGGATCTTGAGCCGGGACCGCAAGAGGCTGAGACATGGCCCGCATGATCCACGGCTGAAACGACAGCGCGCGAGCAGAAAAAAAGCGAATGGGGGGCCCAGTGCCCATCTCGATGCCCATCTTGGGGCGCATTTCGGCGCGGGTTCTGGGGCCCGTTTTTGGGCGCTGACAGCATGGGTGGCGGCGCAGGTGTTTGATGCCGCAGAAGTTTTCCGGGCTACAGCCATCCGGCTGCATGCCCTTGGCAACCGACCCTGAGCCCCGCAGCGGCCGGGTCTACGGCAAGACAGGATCGAACTGAAATGAGAGGTAATCTCACCGCCTGCCGCTCCTGTGGCAGTTCTAAACTCAAGGTGTTTCTTGACCTTGGCGACACCCCCTTGGCGGACCGGCTGCTGACCCCGGCCCAACTCGCGGATCAGGAACCGGTTTTCCCACTGGAAGTGGCGTTTTGTGAAGACTGCGGCCTTGTGCAGATCACCGAGACCGTTGATCCGGAGTTGCTGTTCGCCAGCGATTATCCCTACTTCTCCTCCTTCTCCGATCATCTGCTGAAGCACTCCCGTGACAATGTCCTCAACCTGATCGCCACCCGCGGTCTGGGGCCGAGTTCTTTCGTGGTCGAGATCGCCTCCAATGACGGCTACCTCCTGAAAAACTATGTCGAGAAAGGCATTCCGGTTCTGGGTATCGACCCGGCGGAAGGCCCGGTGAAGGCCGCGCGGGACCAGGGCGTCAACAGCCTGCTGGCCTTTTTCGGCAAGGATCTTGCCGGGAAACTGGCTGCCGAGGGCAAGAAGGCCGATGTCATCCACGGCAACAATGTGCTGGCCCATGTGGCGGACACCAACGGTATCGTCGCGGGTATCGCCGCACTGCTCTCGGACAATGGCGTGACCTCCATCGAGGTGCCTTACATCCGCCCGCTGATCGAGCACATCGAGTTCGACACGATCTACCACGAGCACCTTTGCTATTTCTCCGTCACGGCCCTCGACAATCTGTTCCGCCGCCATGGTCTGTACATCAACGATATCGTTGAGCTGACCATTCACGGCGGCTCCCTGCGGATCCATGCCCAGAAGTTCGAAGACCGCAAGGATGGGTTCAAGCGCCTGATCGAGGCGGAACGGGAAGCGGGCATCGACACCTTCGACTATTACAAGAATTTCGGTGACCGGGTGATGCTGACCCGGGACAAGCTTCAGAGTCTGCTGAAGGATCTCAAGGCCAAGGGCCACCGGATCGCGGGCTATGGTGCCGCGGCCAAAGGCGCTACACTGATCAATTATGTGGGGATTGGTGCGGACACGGTGGAATATGTCTGTGACCGGAACCACCACAAGCAGGGCCGCTTCATGCCGGGCCGGCACATTCCCATCACCAAGCCCGAACGTCTGATGGAAGACAAGCCCGACTACGTGCTTCTGCTGCCCTGGAATTTCGCCGACGAGATCCTGGCCCAGCAGCAGGCATTCCGGGACCAGGGCGGACAGTTCATCATTCCCATACCCGAGCCCAAGGTGGTCTGAACAACCGGGTGAACGGACATCATTGAAAGGCGGGGGGCGGATGAAACCGGCCCCTCAGCCGTTTCCAGGACCGATCCAGCAAGGACGTCCGGCACCTGCCGGAGAAAGGACGACGACGATGAGCGACGCGGCACAAAAAGCGGAAGCGTTCCAGGGCCATGGCAATTGCTGCCCGGCATGCGGTTCGGAGGATCTCCGCAGCTTCTACCAGAAGCAGGGTATTCCAGTGAACAGCTGCATCCTGATGGAATCCCCCGAAGAAGCCGTCGGCTATCCCAAGGGCGATATCGACCTGACCTTCTGCAACAACTGCGGTTTCATCTATAACCGTGCGTTCAACGAACTGGCCATTCAGTACTCTGAGAAATACGAAGAGACTCAGGGCTTCTCCGGCACCTTCAACAAGTTCCACCAGAAGCTGGCCCAGGACCTGATCGACAAGCACAAGCTCAAGGGCAAGAAGGTCATTGAGATCGGCTGCGGCAAGGGCGAGTTCATCGCCATGCTCTGTGAAATGGGCGAAAACGACGGCATCGGCTTCGACCCTGCCTATGTGGAAGACCGCAGCCTCGCGCTGAAAACCGACCGGGCTGAGTACGTGGTCGATTTCTACTCTGAGAAATATGCCGACCGGGATGCGGATTTCATCTGCTGCAAGATGACCCTGGAACACATTCCGGAAGTGGAGAAGTTCATCTCCACCGTCCGCCGTGCCGCCGGCCAGCGCACCAACACCACCGTGTTCTTCCAGATCCCGGAAATCCGCATCATTCTTGAGGAGCGCGGGTTCTGGGACATCTACTACGAACACTGCTCTTATTTCAGCAAGGGCATGACCGGGTCCCTGGCCACCCTGTTCCGGCGTTGCGGGTTTGACGTCAAGGATGTCTGGGTCGACTACGGCGATCAGTATCTGATGATCGAAGCTCTGCCCGCTGATGGTCCCCAGCCCGATCCGGAAGGGGTCGCCGATGAGGTCGCCGATCTGGGCCGCCTCGTGGACGCTTTCGCCGAGGACGTGACCCGGAACATCTCCAACTGGCGCTATTCCATGCAGGAGTGGAAGAAGGCCGGCAAGCGCGTCGTCCTGTGGGGCTCCGGCTCCAAGGCCGTGTCCTTCCTGACCACTGTCGGCGTCAAGGACGAGTTGGAGTTCGTGGTGGATATCAACCCGAACCGCCACGACTATTACATGCCCGGCACCGGCCACAAGATCGTCTCTCCGGACTTCCTGGCCGAGTACAAGCCCGATGTGGTGGTGATCATGAATCCGGTGTACCGGGAAGAAATCGCCGCGTCCTGCAAGGAGCGGGGCGTGTCTCCGGACATCCGTACCGTGCTTGAGCCCATGGAACAGTCCGCCTCTGTTCAGCGCTGAGGAGCGGCGGCGTACGGCCCGAAACGGGGCCGTGATCTGAAAAGAGCGGAAGAGGAGACTGTCTCCTTTTCCGCATACCGGGCCGCCATGGGAATGGATCCGGTCAAAGGGTCGGCGTCCTTCTCGGGCGCCGATGGCTTGATGACCGCATGGGCTGAGGCACCATGCTGCGGTCTCACATCGCGGCCGGATCATCCCGGCGTGTTTGGAATGCCGTCGGGATCTGTACTATGGTCCAGGTGTGTGCATCGGCCGATGCTTCGAATTGGGACACTTCACGGCGTCACCACACCGACGCCATGAAGGGATCGCCCCAAGTTCTGGTAAAGCGGCCTTGGGTTTGACGGTGTTCGGCAAGGTTGGGTTTGGCGAGGCAGAGTCTGTGAAAGGCGGCCCGTTCTTGGCGGCAGGGCGCCTGACGTGCCAAGCCCCCTGTCCGCGGACCAATCGGAATGATTGGCCGGTGTATTTGATAAAAACATATGTCAGCGGAGATTGTGGTCTCCAGACTGCATAGCGGTCAGGGCCGGTCGGTGTTAGGACTGCCGGGCGCGTGGCGGCAGGGGCACTGCGCCGCGCGAAGGCAGGATCAGGCGGGTTTTGGCTGATATTCCACCTGTCCCACCATGGGACAGCGCGGGAGTACGGGGGCGGGGTGCTGCTTTGAGACCCGTGTCGCATCGGGGCGGTACAGGGTTTAAGATGGCATCTGAACAGGAAGAGTAAGTGCGATGCGGCGCAGATACGACAGTCACGGCAACAGTGAGTCAACGGATCCGCAACCTATTGTTGCGCCGGTGTCGGATTCATCCAATGAGATGACCCTTCACGATATCCTGTCACTGTTTCTCCGCCATTGGTTCATTGTTTTCGCGGTGATGACCGTCGCCATCGGTGGTGCGGTGGCCTACCTCGTGTTGGTGACGCCGAAATTCACGGCTCTCGGTCAGGTGCTCGTCGCACCGCCGACGATCCAGGCCGATGCCCAGTCCGCCGTGGGCAACCAGCGGGCTGAAATCGACGATGTCCCCAGTGAAGCGGCTCTGCTGCGCTCGCGCCTGCTGGCCAGCGCCGTGATCCGTCAGCTTGGCTTGGACACGGACGAGGAATTTGCCGCCGACTCCGATCTGCCCATCGATTCCCCCGCCCGGATCGACGCGGTTATTCAAGCCTTCCTGGAAAATCTTTCCGTTGAGGCCAGCACCGAAAGCCGGGTGATCGACGTCTATTTCAAGTCCGCAGACCCGGAGAAAGCCGCCGAGGTCGTAAACACCCTCATGGACCTCTACGTCGCCAACCAGCTTGACTATCGCCGCCAAAAGGCCAGCCAGGCGACGGAACGGCTTGAAAATGTGGTGGAAGAGCTGCGTGCGGAAGTCGAAGAGGCCGAAGCCGCTGTCCGCAACTACCGGACGGAAAACAATCTGCTTCAGGGCCAGGGCAGCGACCTGACCGCCAACCGGGTTACCGGTCTCAACGCCGAAGTGGTTGCAGCCCAGCGGAATCTGACGGTCCTGCGCACGGAACTGGCTGAACTGGAAAGCGCCACCCAGCGCAATGGTTCTGCGGCCACCGCACCGCGGGTGATCAATTCTCCCCTGATCCAGCGTCTGCGGGACCGGGAAGTGGAAGTGGCCCGGACCCAGGCGGAACTCTCCAGCCAGTATGGTCCCCGCCACCCGCGCATGATTCAGATCGCCAATGAGTTGAAAGACGTGCGGGGCAACATTCAGACCGAAATTGGCAAGATCGTTGAATCCCTGCGCAGCGAAGTGGCCGCTGCCCGGGCGGGCGTCACCTTCCTGCGCCAACAGCTTGAGGAAGTGGAAGCCCAGTCGGTCCAGGCCCGGGGCGCCGAAGCCAAGCTCAACGAACTGGTCCAGGAAGCGTCCGACAAGCGTGAGATGCTAAACAATTTCCGGGTCCGCCTGCGCCAGACCCGGGCAACCCGTGACATGATCGAGCCCACCGCACGGGTCTATTCCCAGGCGGACACGCCGGCGGAACCCTCGTCTCCCCAGAAAAGCAAGACCATCGCTATTGCGGGCTTCCTTGGGATTATCGGTTCCGTGGTTCTGGTGATCCTGATCGGCTCCCTGCGCCGCACTTTCGAAAGCCCCGATGAAGTGGAGCGGATGACCCGTTACCGGGCTCTGGGTGTGGTGCCGCGCCTCACTGGCGTGGCCGGTGGCCGCAAAACGGCCCAGCGGATCTTCTCTCTTTACAGCGAGAAACCGCACGCGCCATTCAGCCAAAGCATGAAGGGGGTGCGCTCCACCCTCTACCTTGCCAACGGTTCCCGGACGCCGAAAACGGTGCTGGTCACCTCGTCCATTCCCGGCGAAGGCAAGACCACGTTCGCTTTCGGATATGCCGCTCTGTGCGCGTCCTTCGGCGAGAAAGTGGTGCTGCTCGATTGCGACTTCGGGCGGCCTGACCTCCACAAGAAAATGGGCGTCTCCAACGATCTGGGCATCGCCAATTTCCTGATGGGTGAAGTCGATCTTGAGACCGTGATCCGCAATGACGGCCGGACCGGCATGGATTACATCACCTCCGGCACCCTGCCGCCCAACGCGACGGACCTGTCCCGGTCTTCCGCCCTCAAGGGCATTCTGGAGAGCCTGGCCTGGGACTACGATGTGGTCGTTATCGACTCCGCGCCGGTCCTGGCTATGAGCGACAGCCAGATCCTGTCCACGATGGTTGATGCAACCGTGTTCGTGGTGCGCTGGCGTAAGACCCGCATGGACAATGTTGTGGCGGCCACCGCCCGGCTCACGGAAATGGGTGCCAAGTCCGTGGCAGGCTTCGTCCTGTCAAACGTCGATGTGCCCAAGGCCAAATCAAGCCATGTGGCATCCTATTACGCGGCCTATCACCGGTGAGGTCATTCAGGGGGCGTGGTTCTTTCCGGGCGGTGGGGCTCGTCGCTCTTGCCGTCCTTCCGCTCCAGGGCGCGCACGCTGAAGAGGGCGAGGCGGAGGCGGTGGATGACCCGCGCAACCGCATCGTAGTCACCGCCACCCGCCAGCCCCGGTCCCTCTTTTCCCAGGCCGGCAATACGGCGGTGCTGGATGAAGAAACCCTGGACCTGATCCGCCCCAATCACATCAGTGAAGCCTTGAACCGGTTGCCCGGTGTGTTCATCCACCGCAACAGCGGTGTTGATCATCTCACCGCCATCCGGTCTCCCGTTCTGACCGGCGGGGCGGGGGCCGGCTCCTTCCTCTACCTCCAGGACGGTGTGCCCTTACGAGCAGCCGGCTTTGCCAATGTGAACGGCCTCTTCGAGGCTCAGACGGAATTTGCCTCAGGCATCGAAGTGGTGCGCGGACCGGGCAGTGTCCTGTACGGCTCCAACGCGGTCCACGGGCTGATCAATGTGCTGCTGCCGGAACCGGGCGCCGGGCCCGGCTTTCTCGCTTCCGCCTCCGCCGGATCCTTCGGGCGCTACCGGGGGCAGGCCCAGGTGAGCGGCACCATTGGCGATCACACCTATCTGGCCGGTCTTAATCTGGCCAATGACGATGGCTGGCGGGATGAAACCGGGATCGACCAGCAGAAACTTCTGCTGCGCTGGGGCTTCGAGAACGGTCCACTTTCAGTCACCACGACCCTCACCGCCCAGAACCTCAATCAGGAGACCGCCGGTTTCATCCGTGGGCCCCGCGCCTATGAAAGTTCCGCGCAGTCCCGCACCAATCCCACGCCGGATGCCTTCCGGGACGCACGCTCGGTGCGCTTCGCCAGTCGGATTGAATGGGAAGGCGACGGCGGGTTTTCCTATTCCGTCACCCCCTATCTGCGCTGGACGGAACTGGCCTTCCGCCTGACCTTCCTGCCGTCCCAGGCCTTGGAAGAGAATGACCATGCAAGTGCTGGTGTTCTGGGTACGGTCTATTGGGAAAGCGCCCAGGGGCATGAGATCATTTTCGGCGCCGATCTTGAGGTCACCGAGGGCTCTCTGCGGGAGTTCCAGTCGATCCCCACGGTGTTCAGTTTCACCCAGGGCCTCCATTACGACTACGACATCACCGCCCTGGTGGGGGCGGGTTATGTTCAGGGCACGTGGAACCTGACCGAACGTCTGGACCTGACCGGCGGCGTCCGGATTGAGGCGACCCGGTACGACTACAACAACAATACCGATGCGGATGTTGTGGGCCGTTTCCTCCGTCCTGCCGACCGCACCGACACATTCGTGACCGTGACCCCCAAGATTTCCGCGCTCTATGCCCTGAATGAAGACATGGTTTTCTACGCCCGCTATGCGCGCGGCGCACGGGCGCCCCAGACCACCGATCTGTACCGTCTGCAGATCAATCAGCAGGTGGCTGACGTTGAAGTCGAGACCCTCGACAGTATCGAGGGCGGCGTGCGGGCCGTGCTGGGCCGTCTGTCGGCGGATCTTTCCGGTTATTATGCGGTCAAGCGGAACTTCTTCTTCAGGGACACGGACGGTTTCAATGTCACCGACGGGCGCACCCGTCATGTGGGCGTGGAGCTGGAAAGCCTGCTGGAGATCACTGATACAGTGAGCCTGGGTGTGTCCGGCACTTATGCACGCCACACCTACCGGTTCGACAATACCGTTTCGGCCAACTCCACCGAGACCATCCGGTTCGGCGACGATGTCGATTCAGCCCCCAGACTGCTCGCCAATACCCGCCTGATCTGGCAGCCCGTTCCTGCCTTTACCGGCGAAGTGGAATGGATATACGTGGACGAATATTTCACCGATGCGAGCAATTCCAACCGCTATCCCGGCCATCAGGTGGTCAATCTGCGCGGTTCCTGGCAGGTGAGCGCCCATATCGAGATCTTTGCCAGCGTCATCAATCTGATGAACAATGACTATGCCAACCGCGCCGATTTCTCCTTCGGCACGGACCGCTATTTCCCTGCCGAGGACCGGGCCTACAATGGCGGCATCACCGTCACCTTCTGATCCCGCCCCGCTGCATGGGCCCGGGAGGACGGCTTGAGCGCCGTACAAGCCGCCTGTCTCTCAACCACCCGGTCCATATAAAGACCGCACCAGGACCATCGGCAAGATGTGCCTGCCCCTCATGCACATCCGGATCCATCCTGGGCCAGAGCATGAGGCGTTTTAATCCGCATCATGCTCAAGGCCGCGACTGCGGTCCGGCGCCACTGCGCCGCCCTCGCGGAGGCGCCTTGCGCCGTGAGCGAAAAAAACTAAAGCGGCGGCCACCCTGTTTGAAGGTGATCGTGATATTGCGCCCGCCGCTTGTCTTATGACTTTTTCCTGTGATTGGGCGAAAAGAGATCC
>CAZLPU010000029.1:34346-53984 GCA_964561475.1 uncultured Alphaproteobacteria bacterium | reverse complement strand
CCCCTCAAAACCAGATCTCGCTTGAGAGACGTGGCAGACCACCACGTTGATAGGCCGGAAGTGGAAGTGCAGTAATGTATGCAGCTGACCGGTACTAATCCCTCGATAGGCTTGATCCTTACAGAAGCCAGAACCGTGACCACCCGGATCACTCGATCCAGGCGATCACCTCTGTCTTCGCCTCTCGTCATCACTGGAACGGTCTCGATGTTTGGGCCAAGTCCAGACGTGATCAGCATTCACACACCATCCATCAGACCATCGTCAGCAAACCCACGTTTTGCCGACAGTCCGCGTCTGACGAATAGTGAACCCACCTAACCAGTCTGTTTCGTTTGCCTGGTGGTCATAGCGGAGCGCCTCCACCCGATCCCATCCCGAACTCGGAAGTGAAAAGCTCAAGCGCCAATGGTACTTTGGCTTAAGCCACGGGAGAGTAGGTCGCCGCCAGGCACACAAAACAGACCAAAAAACAACAGGACAATCCCCCATACACATCATCACTTCCCTACACATTTCCGTCTTCGATCCCGCCTCTGGCAGGGTACCGCTGCGCCCGTACCCGGTCCGCTGGTTTGCTCTGCCCATGGTCGGTCACACCGGCATGGGCAATCGGCGCAGTTGGGCATCCCCCCTTTGAAATGGTAGGCTCCAGCGCATGGTCATGCCGCCGGCATGAACAGCGCCTGTTGCGGCAGGACCAGTTGGGACGCCACATCAAATCGATGTGCCCCTCAACCGGAGTAGCTGCGGAACCCGGGGGTGGAATCGATGGATTGGCTGTTTTTTTTCTTCTTTGTTCTGTTTCTCGTCATCGCCATTCAACCGGTCGTGGCCCAGCGCATGATCCGCTCGGCGCGGCGCACCAAGCTGAAAGAGATTGAAGACACTCAGAATGCCCGGGTCATCACGCTGATCCACCGGCAGGAGCGGGTGAATTTGTTCGGCATGTCGGCAGCGCGCTACATCGACATGGACGATGCCCAGGCGCTGATCCACGCCATTCAGACCACGGATCCTCAGCGTGCCATCGACCTCATCGTCCACACGCCCGGCGGCCTTGCCATCGCGGCCATGCAGATCGCCCGGGCGATCAAGGCCCATCCGGCCCGGGTCAGGGTTCTTGTGCCCTATTTCGCCATGTCCGGCGGCACCCTGATCGCTCTTGCGGCGGATGAAATTGTCATGGCCGATTTCGCCATGCTTGGTCCCGTGGACCCCCAGATCATGAACCTGCCCGGTGCGTCCATCGCCCGGGTCAAGGATCAGAAACCCATTGAACACATCCATGATTTGACCCTGGTGCTGGCCGATTTGAGCGAGAAGGCCATTGCCCAGTTGCGGGCGGGCGTGATCGAGCTTGTCGCCGACCGGACGGGTATGGACAAGGCCTCCGAAATGGGCGATCTGCTCACCCAGGGTGTCTGGACTCATGATTATGCCATCACGCCGGAGCAGGCCCGGGCCATCGGATTAACGATTTCCACGGACATGCCTGAGACGGTGTTGGACCTGATGACGCTCTATCCACAGCCCCTGCGTCAGCAGCCAGCCGTGGATTTTGTGCCCGCTGAGGATACAGGCCGGATCCGGATCACCATTCCGGGCTTCTGATCTGAAGCGACCAAATCTGCGCTCAAATCCGGTCCCGGTTCGGCGCATACTGATCGTCCGCGCCGGGCCGGAATTACGGGTTTGGTCCGGATGAACAGTCAGCCTGAACCCTGACCGGATCCGGCAGGGCAGGGGCCCAAGACAGAATGAGGACCATGGCCGCCAGACCCGCTGACTTTGCCCGCATCTACGACATGTTCAATGCCTCTATTTCCGAGCGGGTCGATTGCGGGCGCCACTGCGCCCCTTTGAATGGCGGCAGCCCGGTCTGTTGCTCAACGGACAATGCCATTCCCATCGTTGCCAAGGCGGAATGGCGTCATCTGAAACAGCGCACGGATATCTGGAAACCCTTTCGGCCCCGGGATGCGTCCGCCCGGCAGGTGGTTGCCGATCTCCATGAGACGTGCAAGGCCATCGAGTGCAAGGTGGCGCCGGCCTGCCAGCGGGACAATCGGACGCTCGCCTGCCGCGCATTCCCCTTCTTTCCCTATTTCTCCAGGGACCGGGATCTGGTCGGCGTCGCCTATTACTGGATCTTCGAGGACCGGTGCTGGATCCTTTCCAATCTGCATACGGTCGAAGCGGCCTTTATCAAGGAACTCATTGCGACCTATACATTTCTGTTCGAGCGGGATGATGATGAACGGGAGGCTTTCGTCGGTCAGTCCGTCAGTGCCCGGCGTGTCTTCTCCCGCTGGAAACGTCCCCTCCCGGTCTTTGCGCCGGACGGCACCTTGAAAAAGGTTCTGCCCAAATCCGACGGTGAGCTGATCGACGCAGAGTTGCGGGATTTCAGCCCCCACGGCCCTTATGCGTCTGAGGCGGCCTTCCGCAGAGCGGTGACGGAAGCGGGGGGTGACGGGGAGGCGAAGGACCTCGTCCTTCCATAGGACATGCACCGACCCTGGTTGCCAGGTTTCCCGGCATCAAAAAATCCCACCTGATTTGACTGGCATAAAGGCAGGTCCGCCTTGACCTTTTTGCGGTGCCGCTAGGCTGTCCGCTTGCGGACAGGAATGAGCGTCCGTGAACGGACAGGAACTGTCCGGCTGACGGCTTGCGGCGCAGGAATCGGGGGTTTTGTCCCATTCCTCTTTTGGCACAGCCTTTGCCCCTTTGCCGGGCGTCCCCATCCCAAGGCGGATGAGGATGACCACCTGGCGGAGCGTCGTGGATGGCATCGATCATCACCTTGTCCCGGCCAGGACGAACAAGAATCGAGAGCCAATGCACAAGGGGTTATGAGATGAAAACGAAGCTGCTCGCAATCGCCGTCGCTGCGTTCGGATTGTCCGCTGTTGCCGTGCCGCAGGCCGTTTTTGCCCAGGAAGACAGCACGGGCGAAACTGCACAAGCACAGGACACGGAGGAAGGGGCCCTTTCCCTGCCCCTGGACCGGAACGGAGCTCGTGAGGCTGTGCGCCGCTATTTCGAAAGGCGGGGTGAGGACAAGGTACGGATCCGCAAACTGTCCTTCCGGAACGGGAAATACTATGCCCGGGTGGTGGATACCTACAACAAGCCCATGGGCATCTACATGATCGACAAGGAAACCGGCGAAATCAGCCGGCAGGCCAACCGGTAAAGGGCGCGCTCGGATTCAAGCCCGGTCCATCGCGCGAAGGGCAGGGCGGAGGGGCCACGCCAGGGGTGGCCCCTCCTTTTGGCTGTGTACGGACACTCTTGAGCGGTTTGCGATCAAATTGGCTCTGACTTTCTGTCGCTCACGGTGCGCACCACCTCTGCAACGGGTCGCAGGGCTGGCACAGTTGCGGCCAGAGCGTGATCCAACCCAGTCGGATCACGCTCCAGCCGGTTGTCAGCTGGCTTCCCGCGCGCCGCAGCCGCCGTACTGGGTCTGATAAAGCTTCCGGTAATGACCATCCGGACGCGCCATCAGTTCCGTATGAGTGCCCTGCTCCACGATCCGCCCATCGGCGAAGACCAGGATCCGGTCGACGGATTGGATCGTGGACAGACGGTGGGCGATGACAATGGTGGTCCGCCCTTCCATCAACTCGTCCATGGCCTCCTGGATCAGCTCCTCCGTCACCGAGTCGAGGCTGGAGGTGGCCTCGTCCAGGATCAGGATCGGCGCATCGGCCAGGAAAGCCCGGGCCAAAGCCACCCTCTGGCGTTCACCGCCGGACAGCTTGACCCCCCGTTCACCCACCAGCGTGTCATAGCCTTTCGGCAGCCGGGCGATGAACTCATGGGCGTGGGCCTGACGGGCCGCCCGCGCAATCTCGGACCGGGTTGCCCCGGGCCGTGCGTAGGCGATGTTTTCCGCCAGGGTCCGGTGGAAGAGAATCGGTTCCTGGGGCACCAGGGCGATGGCCTGACGCAGGCTCTCCTGGCTGACCCGGGCGACATCCTGACCGTCGATCCGGATCTCTCCTCCGTCCACGTCGTAAAGCCTTTGAACCAGCTTCACGAAGGTGCTCTTGCCGCTTCCCGACTGCCCCACCAGGGCCACCCGTTCTCCGGAGGCGATCTCAATCGAGAAATCGTCATAGACCGGATCAGGCTGGTTGTCGTAGGCAAACCGTACACGGTCGAACACGATCCGCCCATGACCGGCCATCAGCTTCATGGCACCGGGCATGTCCTCCACACCGAGGGCCTTGTCCTGGAACAGAACGATATCTTCGATGTCGTTCATGGCCTGCTGCATGTTACGCATGTGCATGCCCATGTCCCTCAGATAACCGTTCAGGACCAGATAAATCGTGATCACCATGGTGATCTGCCCGGGGGTTGCCATGCCCCTGGACCAGTACCAGAGAGCGACCGAAATCAAGCTGCCTTGCAGGATCAGCAGAATGACCGACTGGACCAGTCCTGTCAGTACACTGCGGTTCCAGGTCCGGCTTGCCTTCTCACGCCAGTCCGTGGTTGTGGCCTCCATCAGATCGTCTTCCCGCCCCTCGGCCCCGAAACTCTTGACCGTGGCGTTACAGGTGACGGCGTCCGCCATGACCGCTCCGAGCCGGGAGTCCTGGGCCACAAACACCCGGTTCGTGGGTCCCACATAGCGGGTCGACATCAGATAGACGATCGCACCGTACAGACTGACCGCGATGACCATCAGCACACCCAGTATGGGGATCTGCAATGACAGGATCACGATCGCCCACACGATCATCAGCACCGTGGGAATGAACCCATAGCTCAGTGTGTCTCCGAACAGGTCGAAGCCCCACATGCCGCGGGTGACCTTCCGCACCGTGGCCCCGGCGAAGTTGTTCGCATGCCACTGGGTGCTGAAACGCTGGACACGGAAGAATGCATCCTGGGCGATCCGGGCCATGCACGAGGTGGCCAGATAGATCCAGTACCGTTCATGGACCTGACGCATTACGATGTTGAAGGTGATTGCCGCCAGAAACAGGCCCAGCAGGACAGTGGCGAGGTCAAGAGACCCCTCGTCCAGGGCCACCGCGTCCACCAGTTTCCCGGCCAGATAGGGTTGAATGATATACGCCCCGGTCGTTGCGAACTGGCCGAAGACCAGAACCGCGACGGCGACGGGATACCGGCGCCAGTAGGACCAGGCGTAAGCGAACACTTTTTGGAAGGTGACCGATGTCTTCCGTTCAGCGGCATCGCTCTCTTCCAGAATGTCAGTATCAGTAACGCTCATGACAATGCGCCCCGGTTGAGCCGGATCAGTCCGGGCGGGGGCGTCCTCCTTTCTAAAGACCCGAGGAAGGCTCCGGACACGCACCATTACTGCCGTGCCAGTGGGACTGGTACGGAATAATGGAACGGGACCGGGTTTCCGCAGGCGTGCGACGGAATCGGTAATGGTTGGTTGTCAGATGAAAAGCCCGCAGGGGCACGGCCCCTCCCCATGCGCATGCCAGACGGTCAAGGAAACAGCCGGAAGGCTGCCCGCAAGACAGATTAAGTCAGGCGTACTTCCACACTGCGAAAGTGTGGTGGCGAAACCGATCTTGGCAGACTGTGCTGCACTCAACCCAAAGGGGGAGAAGGGGGTGTCGGCGAACCCGGGCTTTTAGTTGTCCCGGGCATGTGGCTGCTAAGCGCGGCCGACCCGGAACACAGATTTCGGATTACCCGTCATGTGTTCCTCCGGATACGTGTGAAAATAGACTGTTCAAGGAACAGCCCGTACAAAATGCCCGCGGCATGGTGGCACTTCAAGAAAAAAATCGTAACGCCGTCTATTTTCTGATGAAGCGGTGATAGCGGGGCGGTGATGGCTGGGGAAGGGAACGGCAATCAGCGGTCTTGGATTCAGAGTTGGCGGTCAGGCTTCCGGTCCGCCGCCCGTGCCCTTGTTCGACCGGCGTGCCTTTCGGGTCGTCCCGCTTTTCACCATTTTCCGCCCGCCATTCCGGCCCGCCGTCCGGTTCATGCCCGCGCCCAGCTCATAGGTGTGGGTGCGCAGGTGAGTGGCGAGGTTGCGCCGGTCCGACAGGTGCTGAAGATCGGCGAACGGAATAGGATCCCCGATGCGCAGGGACAGGGTCGTGCCGATGCGGTCCGCCACTTCCCGGAACAGAAGGGAAAGGCGCAGGGTCTGGCTGATCTGGCTGGCCATCTGGAACAGATGGCTGTTCTGTCCGGCGAAAAAGACCGGCACCACGGTGGCCTGGGCTTCCATGATCAGACGGGCGGTGAAGGGTTTCCACTCCGGATCATAGGCCCGTCCGAAGGGGCGGTCCGCCGTGGAGACGGTCCCGCCGGGAAAGGCCACAACCACGCCGCCATCCTTCAGGAGGCGTCGGGCTTCGGCGCGGGAGGCGATATTGGTCTGCATGGCCTCGCGGCTGTCGGCGAAGTCGATGGGCAGGACATAGGGGCGAATTTCCGGAGCCCGGTACAGCACGGAGTTGGTCAGCACCTTGAAGTCCTGCCGGACCGTGGACACGAGATAGCTCACCACTATCCCGTCCAGCACGCCGAAGGGGTGATTGGCCACCACCACCACGGGTCCTTCCGACGGAATCTGGTCCGGGTGGCCCTGATCCAGGTCCAGATCCAGTTCCAGATAGCGCATGGCCGCTGCCCAGAAGGTCTCCCCCGGCCGGGGATGGCTGCGGTGGTGCATGTACATGGCCCGGAGCCGTGGCTGACCCGTCATCTGTTCGATGGCGCGGATCACCAGCCGTTTCAAAGGCCCGTCATCGGGGGAGGCGTAACTGAAATAGGGCAGATCGCCTTCTTCTTCGCCAACCGGCCCCCCGGGCAGGGGATTGCCGGTGCCAAAGGACATGTCCGGATCCTTATGGTTCAGCGTCGATATCGTATGAAAAGCGGCCATCTACACTCAATTCCTCGCCCCAGCCACAAGCCCGCAGGGTTTTGTTCACACCCCTGATGACCGACCATCATGGCAGGGGGTAAATAAGATATGATAGGGGGTCCCGGTAATCAGTTCAAATCTTTCAATGGCATTGGGGATTGCGGCCCCTGAGCCGGCCATACCCAGCAGGGGCGGGGCGGCGCGCAGGTGCAAACCCGGCGGGGTACACCTAGAGGGGCGACAGGACCCGATCATCAGCTCCGATCAACGGGGCACATTCATCATGGCACAGATGATCATGGTGGTGAGTTTCGGCATTCTTCCCCGAGAGCGTTGCCCTGGCGAAGGATATAATCAAAACCGGCCCCGTTTTGCCGGTCAGCCATTGGCCCACAAATAAAAACCCGCCATGGCCGGGTGATGGACCATGGCGGGCGGAACGTCCGCAGTGCGGATGCCGGGATCAGTAGCGGGCGCGTAGGGTGGCACCCCAGGTGCGGGGCTCCGTGTGGTAGGCGGTGATAGAGCCTTGCCGGCCCACGGAGTTGAAGCCATCACCCCGCCAGTCCGTGTCGAATAGGTTCTTGGCCCACAAGGAGATGTCGTAGGCGCCTTCTTCACCGAAGGTCACACCGGCCCGCAGATTGACCAGGGTGAATCCGTCGGCGGCCTTGTTCGGATCGTTGTCGTTGCCACCGGCGGTTTCCGCGGTCCAGCGCACATCGAGCTGGCTGTAGGCGGTGAACCGGCCATCTAGGATCGGCTGGGTGACCCGGGCGGAGTTGGTCACGATCCAGTCGCTGCCCTGGGGCACTTCGTTGCCGGAATTGTCGCAGGTGGCCGGGAAGCCCGGATCGTTCTGGTCCGGCTCATTACCGTAAGGGGTAATGATGCAGGCCCCGCCTTCGAAGCTGTCGTAGTTCACATCGAGATAGGCGGCGGAGGTGCTCAGGAACAGCCATTCCGTGGGTGCGGCCTGAAGGTCCACTTCGATACCCTGGCTGACGATCTCACCGGCATTCTGCAGCACAAAGCCCGTGCCCACGAAGGTGTTGGCCTGGAAGTCTTCGAAGGTGGTCCGGAAGAGGGCGACATTGGCCCGCAGACGGTTCGACAGGAAGTCACCCTTCATGCCGATTTCCCAGGACTTGGACACTTCCGGATCGAACAAGGTGTCGGTGATGGTCTCGGGAGCGACCACGAAGTTTTCAAGGGGGAAGCTGTTGATCCCGGCGAGATAGGCGCCGAACACCGCATCCCGATTGCTCAGCGGGATCCTGGCGATATTGGTGCCGCCGGACTTGTATCCACGGCCATAGGAGACATAGGTCAGGATTTCGTCCGTGACGAAGTAGGACAGCTTGGCGGTGTAGGTGAAGGTGGAGTCCTCGAACTCCGCGTTGTTGACGTCCGGCTGGAAGATTGAGAAAGGCTCGAAGAACACGAAACCCGGAAAAAGATCGTCCTCCCGGAACGCAACGTTCATGTCCTTGGTTTCGTTGTTGTAGCGCAGGCCAGCGGTGATGATCAGGTCATCCCGAAGCTGATAATCCACCTGACCGAACAGAGCCCAGCTGGTCTGTTCCTGGTCGGAGAGGTTGGAAGCCGATGTCCCGCCAGGGAAAACCGGCTGTGTACAGAATGGCACGACCTGGGGATTGACAAACTGGCAGGTGGCCGTGTTCGGCAGAATACCGTTCGCGACAAAGAACTGATCGACGGTCAGCCCCCCGGCCAGAACCAGATTTGCCGCCGGACCCCAGTTCAACTCGTTCAGGTCTTCAAGGGTCTGGTGGAAGTAATAACCGCCAGCAACATAATTCAGCCGCTCATTGAACAGGGTCCCGGCGATCCGGACTTCCTGAGAGAAGTTTTCCTGCTCCGTCGTAATGGCGTTGTTCAGGCTGGGAAGGGAGCCGAAATCGGAATCCGTCAGCGATTCCGCACTGTATTTACGGTAAGCGGTGATGGAGGTCAGGGTTGTCCAGCCCAGATCCCATTCCAGCTCACCGGAAATGCCCCATTCTTCGATAAGACCGAACGGATCGGTATCGGTGGCAACGATGTCATCGTCGAACTGGTCGGCCAGGATGGTCGGCGCGTCAATGCCCAGGATGGCCCGTGAGGTCTCCTGATCCACGAAGGGGCTGAAATTGGGGAGCGGGAAGCCGAATTCCGCGACCGCAGCCTGGAAGCCCGCCGCCGTATCCGCAGGACCGTCGAACACATTGGCCGCCGAACAGCACAACTCGTCGATTTCGGCGTAATCCGCGATCAGTCGGAACGAAATGTCGTCAGTTGGCGTGAACAGGACCTGACCCCGGAGTTGGTAGCGGTCCCGATTGTTGAGCTGGCTGCCGGTGACCAGGTTCTCAACGAAGCCTTCGCGCTCGGCCCATGAGCCGGAGAAGCGGGTGGCGAGTTTCCCTTCGACGATGGGAATGTTCACCGCGCCTTTGACATTGTAAAAATCGAGATTGCCGAGATTGACTTCGAGCCAGCCGCCGAACTCGTCCTGGGGCGCAACCGTAATGAACTGGAGCGCACCGGATGCCGTGTTCCGGCCGAACAGGGTGCCCTGGGGCCCTTTCAGCAATTCGACCCGTTCCACGTCCACAAGGTCATTGAGGACCGAGGCCTGACGTGAACGGTAGACACCATCCACATACACACCCACGGAAGATTCCAGAGACAGGCTGTTCCCGGCGGTGCCCACACCGCGCACGCTGATGGCGGTCTGAACCGGAGACTGGGCCGGCGCCACAACGAGGCTGGGGGTGAAGAACTGCAGCTCAAGCACGTCGTCGACGCCTGCATTTTCCAGGAATTCGGACGTGAACGCGGACACGGCGATCGGCACGGCCTGCAGATCCTGTTCCCGGCGCTGGGCGGTCACGGTGATCTGGTCCACTTGCTGGGCCTGGGCCGGTGCCACGGGCATCGCCGTCATGGCGCCGAGAGCGGACACCGCTGCGCCCAGGCTCAGGGCGCATTTGCTGAACGCAGTCCGCCGGGTACCTGCTTTATTAGTCAGTTGACGTTCCATCCTGGTATTCCCCCAAAAATTCGTGACGGAGCCGGGATATCCCCCCGCCGCTCCCGTCACACCTGCCTTTGTCCAAACAAACAATGTGCTGCGATGCAGCAAAACCTTCCGCACCGCAGCATTTCCCCGGCCAACATCCGGTTGGTCCCACTCAACCGGATGTTCCAAAAAGCTCAGCTTTTTCCAAGGGCCGGATGATCCCGTATACCGGAGGTACGCCAAATCAGGCCACCTCACGGCATTTCCATGAAGGGTACGGCGTAACGGCCTGATTGGGAAGCCCCGTATACGCATCGCACAGTTTCAAGAGCTCCGTTTGTGGGCTTTGTGAACCCATCGGCATGGCCGCAACAGTGCAGTGGCACTGGCTTTCCAGAAGGTCCCGGATCTTTAATCACTTTTCACTAGACAAACCTTCGCGCTTGTCTCGTCGCTTCCTTGCTGCCAGTTTGCAGCGCACACCTGACTCCAGTTTTGCTTGGGACTGTTCTGACAAAATGTCAGAACAAATGACAAATTATCAGTCGACCCACTGCCCATCCGCTCATCGGCCTGTCCGGCTTGTCATTCTGTTCATCGAGGCAAGACGGCCAAACCTCGCCCGGCGGCAGGCCCATTGGGCGTTTCGCAAACCCGGACAAACCGGCCTGGGAGTAAACACGACGTCCATCTGCATACGCAACATTGGTGGGCTGATGAGTGAGGCAGCTGCCTGATCAGGTGGATGGCCGAACAACAGGCCCTGGTGATGCCTGAAACCGGAACCGTGGGACTGGCAATCATGTTCCCATGGCTGGGCACTTTGGGCTTGGCACTGTGGGCTTGGCACTGTGGGCTGGGCATCTCGAGCTGGGCACCTTGACCCAAAAAGGGCGGGGGCGAGCCAGGCGGGGTCCCCAGCGATCAGATTAGAGTGCGGTCAAGGGCGCAGACCCATGATCATGAGGGCGGCCTGTGATTCGGCGCACGTGCCCAGGCGATGCCCCGAACGTGGCGGCAACACGCCACAGACACCGCAAAAATTGTCTCCCGAATGCCATACATGCCAAAAATCAGCGGTGCCGCACAGTAAAGCGCCCCGAAACCCGATCCACACCCAGTCCCGCGCCTTTGAAAAAGGCGGAACAGGGGCTACAACTACTGAGCAGACTAATGGTGGTCATGGCCCCTTTTGCCGGTATCCAATGGCATGCAAGGGGACTGTCGGATGCGCTCTTCTCGCGGACGTTTCAATCTGAAAGTCAGTCTTTCGAGCGCCGATCCGGGAGTTGGTCCTTCTCACCGGGAGGACATCGTTGGAACGGCCGGGCCGGATCAACGGGAACCAGCGGTCGCAGTGTGAGTTTGGCTCCTGCCCAGGGAGACATGCACCGAATCGAGAGCGGGGCCTGGACGGGCGAACGATCTCGCGGGTGCGAATCATCGAGATCAGACCAAGGGCGGGATAGTGGTGTAGCGTCGGCGGGGCTCCTTGACGGGTGTCTCCATGGCGGAAGGGTGAGGTAATGGTGGGGACGCAGAACTGGGTCACGTGGCTGGGCGTCAATCGGTGGGCCATAGCCTTCAGCATTCTGGGCGCCTTCGGTATTCTGAGCCTGGCCAGTGACATTATCGAATTCGAGAAACACATCGGCACCGTGGTCGCCTACTGGCAGACCATGACCCGCGCGATGATGGACTTCCTGTTCGGCTGGATCTTCCGTCTGCTGGGTATCGAGTTTCCCTGGTGGGCCAAGGACTACTTCACCATGTGTTTCGTGGCCGCCGGGATGCTGGCCCGTACCTATATCAAGGTAAACGGTAACCTGAAGGATGCCTGGGACGGCTTCCGCGAGAAGACGGGCCGGAACGCCGTGTTCATCGTAGTCTGGCCCTGGCCGTTCCTGATCGGCTTGAAAAAGATCTTCATCGACAAGACCGAAGCGGACCGCAAAGGGTTCCTGATTTATTTCGAAACCGTCGTCTGGGCGGTCGCGGTCATCGCGGTCAACTATCTGCTGGTGTGGGTCGGCGCGCCGGTGGCCTGATCACGCGTTCCCCATCCGTATGCAGTCAATCTGCACACGGAATGAACGGTATGCGGTCCGAATGTCATGGTATCCGGACCGGGTTACCCAGGCCTAACCCCAAATTCAGCCCGTCACTCCGTACAGTCGGGCGTCTCCAGGAGGGTCAGCTCCTTGAGGGAGACCGCCAAGCTGAATGCGTCGTAGCGCAGCTCCAACTCATTGGACAGGCCGTTGGGATAAAGCTGGAAGGCCACCTGGTAGTCGGGCAGGTCCGTTTCTCCGCTCATCTCGAAATAGCTTAACGTGACGGGCCAAGAGGGCAGGGCGCCCAGCACATCCCCGCCGGACACCCCTTCCAGAGCCCCTTCCCCAAGGGGTGCGCGCTGTCTGCCGATAAAGGCGGTTGCGGCCATGCTCTCACCGTCTTCCGCACCATCGAAAATCGTCCGGCGCACGAAGCGCTCGCCCGCTTGCGCCGCTCCCAGAATGAGCGCGGTCATTTCCGTGGGAAACACCACACCGCTCGACAGATCCACGGGATCCTGGTCCGGTGACTCGAAGGCAATCCGCCCTTCTTTCCGGTCCGCCGTACCCACGGCATCTTCCCTCAGTGCCCCGTTGAAATAGTTCTTCAGGGTAAAGCGGAACTGGTCTCCGTTTGATCCTTCCCAGGAGGAAAAGCGCAGATCCGACAGCAGGGTTTCCCCTTCAAAGGGAATGAACTCCGTGACCAGCCGCTGATTCAATGTATAACCGCTGCACACATTCTGCCATTCGATGATCAGCCGCCCTTCCGCTTGGGAAAAGTCCTGCTGCTGCTCCCGCTCCGCCAGACGCACATCATAGACCGCCCGGTGGGAGGCAAGCTGACCGGGATCCACCGGCTTGAACGCCAAGACAGATTGGGTAGGGGCAGATTGGGCAGGGGCAGGCTGGGCCAACACGGGCAGGCTCACCACGGCGGCCGTCATGCCGGAGACCAGGGCCAATCCCGCCGCCGCCAGAACCCGGGTGGGCGCCGCTGCCGGTCCACGATCCCTGACCAGGGGGTGACCGTGTCGGCGGCCCTGTGCCCATGCGCTGGCTGGCATTCCAATGTCCTTTCGCAACTCTGTTCTCAATGGTTCTGGTTCCCGACGGTTTGGGCGGGGCCCTGGCCGGATGCCCACAGGCTCCGGCAGCTTCTGCATACCCGGCAAACATGGCCCGATGATTGAGACTTTCACGGGGCAGGTTTTGCCTGCCACCCAAGGGACAAGTCCCCGAAAAAGCCCGAAAAACCAAGCCTTTTCAGGCTGGTATGACCCTTGCCTTGGCTATGACCTGTCTGACCGGTCATGTCTTGGAGTGAGCGTTATGCTGGGTGCCGCGTCCCTTCAACCCGATATCAGCCCCGACTGGGTGGCCCTGAGCGCCCTTGCCGCAGACTTGAAGCATCTTCTCGATCATGAGGCAGACGGCGCCGGGCGCACGGATCTTCTGTCCCGGGTCCTGACCTATGCGGCCGGTGCCGAGCAGACCATTGCCGAACAGAAGGCCCGGATCGACTATCTGGAGGCCCTGTCCATCACGGACGAACTCACCGGGCTGTTGAACCGGCGGGGATTTCAGGAGGTTCTGGAACGGACCCTGTCGCTGGCCCGGCGCCATGATGAGGCGGGTGTCCTCGCCTACATCGATCTCAACCGGTTCAAGGACATCAACGATCAGTATGGCCATGAAGCCGGGGACAGGGTCCTGTCCCACACAGCCCGGATCCTCAAAAACGGGGTGCGCACCACTGATTACGCCGCCCGGCTTGGGGGGGATGAGTTTACATTGCTGCTGGTCAACGCCAACCCCATAGCGGCTCGCAAGAGGCTGCGTGCCCTTGCCGAGTGTCTCTCCACCACACCGGTGGTGCTAGGCGACGGGCTGAACCTGACCATCGCAGCCAGTTTCGGCATCAGTTCCTATGGTGCGTCCACATGCCCGGACGACCTGATGCGGCGCGCGGACGCGGCCATGTACCGGACCAAGCGCGGCCAGGGCTGACACCTTCCCGGAGGCATCTCCGTGCGGCTTGGAGGACGGCAAGGCGGAATGGGACCGGTTCCATGGGGCCGCGAACCGTTCTAGTCTCCCGGCATCCGTGTCGTGAAAAAGGAGATCGCCATGAGCGATGCCATGGGCGCTGGACGGGTGGCCCGCAATCTGGAAGCCCTCGGTCTCACGCTGCCGGAACCGGCCGCACCAGCGGCCAATTATGTGCCCTTTGTCCTGTCCGTTTCCTTGGTTTTCGTGTCCGGACAGGTGCCTGTCGACAACGGCAAACTGCCCTACCGGGGCAAGTTGGGGGCGGAGTTCACCGTGGAGGAAGGGCAGGCCGCCGCGCGGCTCTGTGCGATCAATCTGTTGGCCCAGGCGCGGGAAGCGGCCGGCGGCGACCTCGACCGCATTGCCCGGTGCGTCAAACTCGGCGGCTTCGTGAACTGCACACCGGACTTTGATCAGCACCCTGCCGTGGTCAATGGTGCTTCGGACCTGATTGCCGCCGCCCTTGAGCCCAACGGCACCCACGCCCGCTTCGCGGTGGGGGCACCCAGCCTGCCCTTCAATGTGGCAGTGGAAATCGACGCCATCTTCGAACTCAGCCCCGCGTGACCCGCCCATGACCCCCAAGGGTGAGACCGGTCCGGCCGATGAAAACAGCGTGACCGAGGGGCAGGGCCAGGAGGAGGCCGCCGCCCCCCGGGAGATGCGCCTGATCCAGTCCATGACGGACCTTCCGGCGCAGGACTGGGATGCCTGCGCCAATCCGGACCCGGAGCGGTTCAATCCGTTCCTGGCCCATGACTTTCTCCGGGCCCTGGAAGAGTCAGGCTCCGCCAGCGCCGATGAGGGCTGGGCGCCCTGCCATCTCGTCCACGACAGCGGCGGCACCGTCGAAGGGGTGATGCCCCTTTACCTCAAAGGTCATTCCTACGGGGAATATGTCTTCGACCACGGCTGGGCCAATGCCTACAGCCGGGCAGGGGGGCGGTATTATCCCAAACTGCAATGCGCGGTGCCCTTCACACCGGCCACGGGCCCCCGGCTTCTGGCCCGGCCCGGTCCCGGTCAGTCCGAGGCCCGGAAGGCCCTCGTCGCCGGGGCGATCGCGGCAGCGAAGAAACTCCAGGTGTCCTCCCTCCACATCACGTTTCCCCACAAAGAGGACTGGGACCTGATGGGGGAGATGAATCTCCTTCAGCGCACGGATCAGCAATTCCACTGGGAGAACCGCGACTATGACAGTTTCGACGGGTTCCTGGCTGATCTGGCCTCCCGGAAGCGGAAAAATCTGCGTAAGGAGCGGGAAGCGGCCCTGGAAAGCGGGATCGAGATCGAATGGGTCACCGGTGCCGATCTCACGGAAGCCCATTGGGATGCGTTCTTCCAGTTCTATGTAGATACCGGTGCGCGTAAATGGGGGCAGCCCTATCTGACCCGGTCCTTTTTCAGCCTTGTGAGCGAGGCCATGGCCGAGCACATCCTCCTGATCATGTGCAAACGGGAGGGGCGCTATATTGCCGGGGCCCTGAATTTCATCGGTGGGGAGACGTTATTCGGCCGCCATTGGGGCTGTATCGAGGATCACCGGTTCCTGCATTTCGAAGCCTGCTACTACCAGGCCATCGACTTTGCCATTGACCGGGGCCTGAAGCGGGTGGAAGCCGGTGCACAGGGGTCCCACAAGATCGCCCGAGGCTATGTTCCAGCACCCACCTATTCGGCCCACTGGATCGCCGATCCGGGCTTTCGCGACGCCGTCGCCCGCTATCTGGAAGCCGAACGGGACGCGGTGGCCGAGGACATGGAAGCTCTCCAGGAATACTCCCCCTTCCGAAAGACCGGGCCTGACGGGCAATCAAAGGATGGCGATACCTGACGCTTTCGGAGGATTGTTCCTCCGGATCAGGGAGCGCCCCAGCCCATCATGGTGGGCTCTCTCAGTGATAGGTGGTGTCCGGACTGACCTTGCCCCGGAACAGCCAATAGACCACCACGGTGTAGATCAGCACCACGGGCAGGACCACGATCCCGGCACCCCAGAAAATAAACTCCAGACTTTTGATGGGCGCGGCCGCGTTGGCCACGGTGATGCTCTGGGTGGGGTCGATGGCGGGCACCATATGGGGCCAGAAGGTGACGGCCATCACCCCGAAAGCGGCCATGAAGATGAGGGATGTGCCGGCAAAGGGCATCAAATCGCTGCCTGTCCGTACGCCTCGGATCACCATGGCCAGAGCCAAGAGGCCCACTGCCGGGAATGCAAACAGAACGGGTCGTTCAAGCCACCGGTCCATCACCGCGAACTCGCTGAACAGGGCGTAAACAAAAGCGATGGCGAGGAAGACCAGCACGGCGCTCAACAGCACGATCACCCGCGCCCGCGCCCAATCCTGAAGCGCTCCTTCCGTCTTGAGAACAAGCCATGTGGCTCCCAGAAGGGTATAGCCGATGATCAGGCCGATCCCGCACAGGACCGGGAATGGCTGGAGCCATTCGAAAGGACCGCCGGCAAAGGCCCCGTTAGCAATCGGCAGCCCTTCCACCAGGGCGCCCACCGCCGCCCCCTGCACGAATGCAGCCAGGAGAGAGCCGAAAAAGAAGCCGAAATCCCAGAACGGACGCATACGCACCGTCTTGTACCGGAACTCGAAAGCCACACCCCTGAGGATCAGTCCGACCAGCAACAAGAGCAGAGGCAGATAGAACGCCGGCGCAATGATCGCGTAGACCAATGGAAAGGCGGCGAAGAGGATCGTGCCCACCACGATCAGCCAAGTCTCGTTGCCGTCCCACACGGGCGCGATGGAGCCCATCATCATGCGCCGGTGATCCTGGTTGCCCGTGGTGCCGAACAGGATGCCGACGCCCAAATCGAAGCCGTCGAGCACCACGTAAATCAGGATGGAAACGGCGAGCACCACGGCCCAGAAAGCGGGAAGAAATTCCATGATCTCTCTCCTAAGCAGACGGGGGCCGGTCAGGGCGCCATCGACGTGTCACCGGGCAGGGCAAGGGGTCTGTTCGCGGTCGCACCCTTGGGGGGACCATGGATCCCCTCATCAAGGCCACTCCTGAGCAGACGGTAGATGTAGAACGTGCCCGAGGCGAAAATCAGCGTATAGACCACCCCGAAGGTGATCAGGGAAATCAGCACTTCCACCGGACCGATGGGAGAGATGGAGGCTTCCGTGGTCAGCAGATATTGGATGGTCCAGGGCTGACGGCCCACCTCCGAAGCCACCCACCCGGTCAGGATCGCGATGAAGCCCGAGGGGAAGGACAGGAAAGTGGCAACCTTGAACCAGCGGGTCGTCCACAACCGCCCCATGGCGAGAAGAACCATTCCGCCCCAGGACAAAAGCACCATAAGGATGCCCAGCCCCACCATGATCCGGAACGAATAGAAGGGCAGGTGCAGGGGCGGCAGCTCTTCATCGGCAAATTCCGACAGGCCATGCTCCACCCCATCCGCCGAGCCGGTGCCCACAAGGCTGCCCAGACAGGGGACGGGCACATCGACCTGCCAGCTGTTCTGCCGGGCCTCTCGGTCCATCGCGGCCGCCGCAATCAGCGGGGCGCAGGACCCGGTCTCCCAGCGCCCTTCAAAGGCCGCGTATTTCTCCGGCTGATGTTCCCGGATGAACTTGCCCGCCGCATGGCCCGCGTAAATCTGAAAGGGAATGAGAATGGCCACGAGGCCAAGCCCCATGCCCATCATCCATTTCGATTCCGCAATCGCCCGATTGCGCAGCAGGTACCAGGCACCGGTCGCCGCCACACACAGGGCGGTGGTGATATAGGCCCCAAGCAGCATGTGAGGGAAGCGGGCGAGAACGGCCTCTGAGAACAGGATCTCCCGCCAGTTGTCCGGTGCATAGAATTGCCCGGTCTCCACCAGACCGACCGGATAATGCATCCAGCTGTTGTTCACCAGGATCCAGTAGGAAGACACGGTGGTGCCCATGGCCACGCAAAGGGCGGCGGCAAAATAGAGCCATTTGGGCAGTTTCTCCCGCCCGAACAGCAGCACGCCCAGGAAGGTCGCTTCGAGGAGGAACGCGCTGAAAGCCTCATAGGCCAACAACGGGCCCATGATCGGGCCGGACCGGGCCGAGAGCACACTCCAATTCGTGCCGAACTGAAAGGCCATCACGATCCCGCTCACAACCCCCATGCCGAAGGCAACCGCGAAGATCTTGATCCAAAAGGCAAACAGCCGGTCGAACACCTCCCGTCCCGTGAAGACATAAAGACCCTGGAGGGTCGCGAGCCATGCGGCGAGGCCAACGGTGAAGGCAGGGAAAATGACGTGGAAGGAGACGGTGAAAGCGAACTGGAGGCGGCTCAGAAAGATGGCATCAAGGTCCATGGCGGAAAACCTCCTTCGCAAAGCTCCGGTCGCAATGTTCGAGACTTCTCGGATAGTCCGATAGAACCATTAAGACTATCCAGGGTGTAATCCTCGCGGTGACTATTTTCCAGATGAGGAGCAGGCCCTAGACGCAATGCCGCATCTTCGGAAAGGCAAAGGGTGTGTCCGACCCGGCCGAGCGCAACCCTGCCGGTTTCAACGGGCCAGTTTTCTGGTCCTTCCGACGGCGGGACGTTAGAACAGAGTCCGACATCGCACAGGGAGGCTTCCATGACCACCGCCTATGACGACGCCAACATTTTCGCCAAAATCCTCCGGGGTGAGGCTCCGGCCATCAAGGTCCATGAGACCGACAGGACCCTGGCCTTCCTGGACATCATGCCCCAGGCGGAGGGCCATACCCTCGTGATCCCGAAGGCGCCAGCGGCCAATCTGTTCGATCTCGCGCCGGACATGCTCCAGGAGCTGATCGTCTCCACCCAGACCGTCGCCCGGGCCGTGAAGGCCGCCATGGACGCGCCGGGCATCATGATCGCCCAGCTCAACGGCCCTGCCGCCGGGCAGACCGTCTTTCACATTCATTTCCACATCATCCCCCGCCATGAGGGCGTGGAGATGGCCATGCATGCAAGGGGCATGGCGGACACGACCATTCTCGAGCAGCATGCGGAAAAAATCCGCGCCGCCCTTGCCGGGTGATGAGTCTGGCTTCACCACGCTATCGGATGCAAACACAGGAGCAAACAGATGATCGGCAGGCTGAACCATGTGGGTGTCGCCACCCCCTCAATCGACGACAGTGTGCGTCTGTACCGGGATGTTCTGGGTGCCACCCAGATCGGCGAGAAATTCGAGATGCCCGCCCAGGGCGTGTGGGTCTGTTTCGTGGACCTGCCCAACACCCAGATCGAACTGATCGAGCCCTACGGCGAAAACAGCCCCATTCACGGGTTCCTGAAGAACAATCCCGCCGGGGGCCAGCACCATGTGTGCTTTGAGGTGGACGATATCATCGCCGCCCGGGACGAAATGGTGGCCCGAGGCGCCCGCGCTCTTGGTGAACCCCGGATCGGCGCCCACGGCACCCCCATCATCTTCCTCCACCCAAAAGACATGGGCGGCGTCCTGGTGGAACTGATGGAAAGCCCCAAAGACGGTCACTGACCCGCCAGACCACGGTGTAGGTCGGATCAAGCCGAAGGCGGATCCGACTCTGAGTGTGCCGCAGTCTGTGCATTCCGCGGGTGTCGCTGACCTTGTACCGCCGGATCCGCTGCGCTTGATCCGG
>CAZLPU010000029.1:0-34246 GCA_964561475.1 uncultured Alphaproteobacteria bacterium | reverse complement strand
GCATTCCGCGGGTGTCGCTGACCTTGTACCGCCGGATCCGCTGCGCTTGATCCGGCCTACAGGGCGAGTGGGGACGTAGGTCGGATCAAGCCGAAGGCGGATCCGACGCTGAGCGTGCCGCACTCATCTGGGTTTGCGGAGGTGCGGGACGCTTGACCCACTTTCCATACCGGATTAATGTTCATGCATTGTTCTCAAGATGCATGGATCAAATCAATGTCGCGCTATCGGCGTCTATACGTACCCGGAGGAACCTATTTCTTCACGGTCAATCTGCAGAACCGGGGCAGCGATATCCTGGTCCGGCACATTGACACCATCCGGGCTGCGTATCAGTCCGTGTCAAGAAAACGGCCATTTGAGACCCTGGCGGCGGTTGTCCTTCCGGATCATCTCCATTGTATATGGCGGTTGCCCGAGGGTGATCAGGATTTTTCAACGCGTTGGCGGCTGATCAAGGATGGGGTCTCAAAACGGCTTCCGGCCCGGTGCGCCCCTTACCGACCGGGCACGCGGCGGGCAAAGGCAGTGTGGCAGCATCGCTTCTGGGAGCATCTTGTCCGGGATGAAGAGGAGCTTGGTGCCTACACGGATTACATTCATTCCAATCCGGTCAAGCACGGGCACGCATCATGTGTTGAGGCCTGGCCCTACTCCACATGGCACCGAAATCGTAAACTCGTCACCAGCCCGTCAGGCCTGTCCACTGGCGAGTAGGTCGGATCAAGCCGAAGGCGGATCCGACAAGGATTGCGCCACAGGCTGTGCATTTCGTGGGTGTCGCTGACCTTGTGCCGCCGGATCCGCTTCGCTTGATCCGGCCTACGGGGGTGTCAGGAACTGCGCAGGCTGCGGCCTGTGCCGACGGCGCCGGGGCCGAATTTGGCGCGCAGGGAATCCATCGCCCGTTCCGCCTGGGTGCGGCGGGTGCGGGGGCCTTGCCAGAGGTCCGGATGGTCCGCCAGATCCGCGTCGGACAGGTCGGAAAAGCCGATGCCCAAAAGGCGGAAGCGGGTGGCGCCCGTTTCCCGCCGCAGAAGGTCTGCCCCCTGATCGTAAAGGATATGGGCCATCTGGGTGGGGGTATCGAGGGTGGCCCGCCTTGTACGGGTCTTGAAATCATGGGTCTTGAGCTTGAGGGTCACGGTGCGCCCGGCTAGCCCCTTTTCCTTCATCCGGGCGGAGACCTTTTCGCACTGGCGCCACAGAATGGCCAGCAATTCCCCGGGGTCCGAGACATCTGCCCCGAAGGTGGTCTCGCTGGAGACGCTCTTGACCGCCCGTTCCGGGTTGACCGGACGGTCATCCAGGGCATGGGACAACCGCCACAGCCGCCGGCCGGAGGTGCCGAACCGGCGCATCATGTCATCTTCCTCCCGGACCTGAATATCCCCGATCTTGCGGATCCCCTCCCGCTCCAGGGACCGGGCAAAGGCAGGGCCGACGCCAAAAATCGCCGTCACCGGACGGTCCTTGAGAAACGGCACCGCTTCCGCAGCCCCGATCACCGCGAACCCCCGTGGCTTGTCCAGGTCCGAGGCGAGCTTGGCCAGGAACTTGTTGGGCGCGAGCCCTACGGAGATGGTAATCCCCACATCCCGCTCGATCTCGAGGGCAAGCCGGGCCAACAAATCCGCTGGCGGCGCACCATGGAGACGTTCCGTCCCGCCCAGATCCAGGAAGGCTTCGTCCACGGACAGGGGCTCGACCAGAGGTGTGAGCCTGGTCATCCGTTCCCGGATGGCCAGTGCTGCTTCCTTGTATCGAGCCGTGTCCGGCTTGACGACCACGGCGCCGGGGCAGGCTTTCAGGGCCTTGAACATGGGCATGGCGGAGCGTACGCCGCTCATGCGGGCAATGTAGCAGGCCGTTGCGACCACACCCCGGCGCCCACCCCCCACGATCACGGGCTTGTCGCGCAAATGCGGATTGTCCCGCTTTTCCACCGCCGCGAAAAAGGCATCGCAGTCCATATGGGCGATGCTCAGGGAGAAAAGCTCCGGGTGGAACAGGGTCCGCCTGCTCCGGCACCGGGGGCAGACTTTGGTGTCCACGGGAACATGGGCAAGGCAGTCCCGGCACAGACCTTCCGTGGAAGGGACAACCGAGGCCGCCATGGCTCAGGCGTCCTTGACCACGGCAGGCCCCGGCACGTCCGGCCACAGCCAGGCCGCACCCCGAACGCCGCTGGAGTCGCCGTGGGTGTTCCGGCGCAGGACTGTCGTGGGGTCCGAGGACAGGATGAACTGGCGCATCAAATCCGGAACATTCTCATACAGACGGTCCACATTGGACATGCCGCCGCCGAGGACGATCACGTCCGGATCCAGCACATTGACGATCTGGGCGAGGGCCCGGGCCATGCGGGTCTCATACCGGGTGAGAGCCCCGTCCGATTCCAGATCCCCTTCCAGGGCTTTTTCAGCGATCTGCTGGGCCGTGAGGGTCTTGCCCGTGGTCCGTTCGTAGTCCGCCGCGAGGCCCGGCCCGGAAATCCAGGTCTCGATGCAGCCCACCCCGCCGCAATAGCATTTGGGCGCGGCTGCGGCCTCCAGCATGTCCGGCCAGGGCAGGGGATGGTGACCCCATTCACCGGCAATGGCATTCGGCCCGGTCAGCACATGGCCATGGGCGACAATGCCGCCGCCGCAACCGGTGCCCACGATCACGCCGAACACCACCGGAACGCCCGCCCCCGATCCGTCCACCGCCTCGGACAGGGCAAAGCAGTTGGCGTCATTGGCGATGCGCACCGGTCGTTTCAGGGCAAGGGTGATGTCCTGGTCCAGCGCCTTGCCGTTGAGCCAGGTGGAGTTGGCGTTTTTCACAAGGCCCGAACGGGGATCCAGGGCGCCGGGAATGCCCAGACCCACGGTGGCGGTCTCCTTGAGATCCTTCTCCAGGGCCTCGATGAGGGTCCTGATGGCGCGCACGGTCTTGTCGTAATCGCCCCGAGGGGTGGAACAGCGCAGACGCCTGAGGATCAGGCCCCGCTCATCCATGAGAACGCCTTCGATTTTCGTCCCGCCGAGGTCGATGCCAATGCGCATAAAGGGAGCTCCCTCCTGTAGGTTCCGGGCCTCGCGTTTCTCCGTCATCAGCCGTCTTTGTTCTCCGATTGAGGGCCGCTGGCTGTGGTCAGGCCGTCCTGAGTATCAGTCTGCCAAGGGAGAGGGGCTCACGCAAAGCCGTCATCGGAGGCAGACCGGTCGAGATGGCCGCGAATCAGGTCCTCAATATGGAGCCAGTCCCGGGCCCGGTGGTCGCTGTCCTCGGCCTGGGGCAGGAGGGCCGCCAGTCGGGGGTCGGCAATGAAATGAATACACAGGGTTGCCGGAGCCGCTGCTTTCACCGATGACAGATTGTGCGGGATATCGTCGATGAAGACGAGGCCCGGTCCGGTCCGCTGGGCCAGGGCCGAGACCGCCGCCCCCTTCAGGCCGCTGTTTGCGATGACGGGAAAGGGCAGGCCCACGGCCTGAAGATTGGCTTCCCTGGCGCTTTTGGCCTCCAGGGCCACATTGGTGAGAACGACAATCTGGGCATGGGCGGATAACCGCTCCAGAGCCCCGGCCGCATGCTGCACCCCTTCGAGATCATGGTGGCTGGCGGCGTAAAAACTTTTCAACTGAGCCGTGACATCCTCATCGGAGACAACGTCGCCGGTCTGCCTGTGCCGGATGTTGCCGTGGAGGCGGAAACTCTCCAGTGTGAGCACCATGCCGCTTCGGGCAAGATGACGCTCCAGACCGGCCACGAAATACAGCAGCACTTCATCGGCGTCGCAGGCAATGAGGGGGCGGGACCGGTCGAGGGCGAGGGCGTCGATCTGGGCCGCGACATGGTCCGGCAGGGGCGGATTTTCCGGATGGACGATTTCCCCTCGGGTTATTTCTGGCATGGGCTGTGCGCCTCCCTGATCCTTACGATATGACCCCCGAAAGGGTTAATTAAGGGATTGATGATGGGATGATCGTGGGTTCTCGCAAGGTCGGGGCCGGTGTCAAAACCGGAAACCTTCGAGAACATGCCGGGGGCGCTCATGATGGCCGGTGATGGCCAGTGATGGTTTGGCGCCCTGGCAACGGGTTTGGTCCATGGGACGGGGCATGGGCACGGTTTCAAAAATGGTGCGGAGCGCGCAGGTGCGGGACCGCTGACCCATGATGCGGGGTGTGGGAGTCATGGACAGACAGACTGGCAACGAAAAAAGTGGCGACAGAGAAACCAATTGGGCCGGAACAACCTCCCCGGATCCTGCTGCACGCTGGGCCTCCGGGCCCGAGACGGCCTTGACCGGTCATGCGGGGGTGCCCGCTGAAGAACGCCTCCAATCCGCGACCGCCCGTCTGGCGGTATCGGGTCTTTCCGCATCCGGCGCCGCGGGCGCGGGTTCCCTTGGCGCCGACCCCCTGGGCATCAATGCCGGGGACGTGACCGGATCCGATGCAGATCACGATGACGATCAGTATGACGATGAAGACCGGAGAGGCTCCGGCGGGGAACCCCAGCGCAAGGTCCTGATCGTCGAGGATAACGAACTGAACATGAAACTGTTCCATGATCTGCTCGATGCCCACGGCTATGGCACCCTGCAGACCCGGGACGGCATGGAAGCCCTCGATCTGGCGCGCACCCATCGGCCTGATCTGATCCTGATGGACATTCAGCTTCCGGAGGTTTCCGGTCTTGAAGTGACCAAATGGATCAAGGAAGACGAGGAACTGCGCTCCATTCCGGTGATCGCGGTCACGGCCTTTGCCATGAAAGGGGACGAGGAGAAGATCCGGGAAGGAGGCTGCGAGGCCTATATCGCCAAGCCGATTTCCGTGGGTCACTTTCTGACGACCGTACGCCAATTCCTGAAATAAGGCTGCTTCATGCCGGGACGTGTTCTCGTTGTTGATGATATCGAAACAAACATCATTGTGCTCGAGACCCTTCTGACGGCTGACTATTACCATGTCATCCCCGCCCGGAGTGGTGAAGAGGCTCTGGCCCGGGTTGCGTCCGACCAACCGGATATCATCCTTCTCGATGTGATGATGCCGGGGATGGACGGTTTCGAGGTCTGCCGCAGGCTGAAATCCGACCCAGCGGCGATGCACATCCCCGTGGTCATGGTCACGGCGCTGGATCAGATCCGGGACCGGATCGCCGGCCTTGAGGCGGGGGCGGATGATTTCCTTACAAAGCCCATCGACAATACGGCCCTTTTTGCCCGGGTCCGAAACCTGATCCGTACCAAGGAACTCACCGACGAATGGCGGGCCCGGGTCGGCGCCGCCGAGGACCTGTCCTGGGCCATGGAACCCTTTGATGTCTCCCTTGAGCTGGCGCGCATCCTGCTGGTGGTGGATGACGCGGGGCTTGTGACCGAGGTGCGCCAGGGTCTGGACGGCTGCCTGGACATGGCCCTTGCCCTCACGCCGGAAGCGGCGGCGGACCTCGCCCGTGAGGGGGATTACGACCTGATGATCCTGTCCCTGTCTCTGAGGCAGGCGGATGGTCTGCGCATCTGTTCCCAGATCCGCGCTTCCGGCGGCACCCGCCAGCTTCCCATCCTGGTGCTGAGCGATCCGTCCGACCGGAGCCGGCTTGCGCGGGCTCTCGACATGGGCGTGAATGATTATGTCACCTTTCCCATAGAGCCCCGGGAGCTTCTGGCCCGCACTCGCTCCCAGATCCGGCGCAAGCGTTATCAGGATCGCCTGTGCCGCCGGGTGGAGCAGACCTTCCAGGCTGCCATCACCGACCCTCTGACCGGCCTGTCGAACCGCCGCCATCTCGAAACCGAGGCCGAGGTGATGCTGCGCAAGGCCAAGGGGGAAGGACCGGTCCTGTCCCTGATGATCGCCGATATCGACCACTTCAAATCCATCAACGATACCTACGGACACAGCACGGGTGATGCGGTCTTGAAGGAGCTGGGCACCTTCCTGAAACGCAATTCCCGTGCGAATGATCTGGTGGTCCGGCTGGGCGGCGAAGAGTTCGTTGTGGTCATGCCCAATACGGATCTGTCCGTCGCCGAACGGATTGCCGGACGGCTACGCGAGCGGGTGAAGGAGCACGCCTTTCCTGTCAATGATGACGCCGGGCGCCCCCTGGGGATCACGGTCAGCGTCGGCCTGACCTCGACCGCCCCGGGCCGCCAGGACGATCTGAACACCCTGCTGGAACGGGCCGACGAGGCCCTTTACGACGCCAAACGCGCAGGCCGGGACCGGGTGATCGCCTGGGCCGCGTGACCGGCCCCCTTCAATCCATCTGCCAATCTTCCGCCCGCCCGTCTTCCACCCACCAGTCTTCCCCTTGCCACTCCAAGACCCGGTGTTTTCCCCTCAGACCGTTTTCGATGCGTCGAACGGGCGCGAGGCCATCTTCGGCGATGGAGCCGGTCCGCGGGGGGTGCTAGCCTGGGATCTGGTTAAGGTAGCGCACACAGAACGGCGGAGCGGTCAATCCATGGGTGCAGAGGGCACGGACGGCGGCGGTGCGAACGGCAACAGGCCTGATGCCGGTTCCTCGAATTGGACCCAGCCGGACCCATGGCCCCTGTCGCCGAATGCCCAACCCCAACCCGGCCAGGATCAGCCGGTTTCCGTCAGCGCGCCGCCCGAAAAGAACGACGACGACCTTGGCGACTCCCTGGAAGACCCTCTGGGGGGGGAGCCGAAGGGCGGGCATCCATTCGGCAATGAGGGTTTGAGCGACCCGGCCTCCTCCCAGGGACCCGCCCAAGGGGTGCGAAAGGACCACAAAGGTCTTCTCCTGGGATGGCGGCCCTTGCCTCGCACAGCCTTGTTCAGCGGTGCCATGACCAAGCGCCAGGAACCGGAGGACGACAACCGGGACGACCAGAGTTTCCGGTTGCGCGGGGATATGGTGGACCCGGTCCTCTATGAAGGCGACAGCCATCTGCTCACCGTCGCACCCACGGGATCCGGCAAGGGACGGGGGGCCATCATCCCCAACCTGCTGCGCTATGGCGGCCCCATGATCGTGGTGGATCCCAAGGGGGAGAACTTCCACGTGACCGCCCGGTACCGGCGGGCCCTGGGCCAGCGGGTCTATGTGCTTGACCCGTTCGGCATGGTCACCGGCTATTCCGACCGGCTCAATCCCTTCGATGTTTTCCGCCTGCCCAACTCCCAGATCGATGCGGACTCGGAAATGCTGGCGGAGCTTCTGGCGGGGGGTGTTTTGTCCCTGAAAGATCCGTTCTGGGATATCTCCGCGTCATCCCTGATCGCCGGATTGATTGCCTATATCGCCACCACCAAGCACCGGGAGGATCGCCATTTCGGCCATTTCCGGTCCCTGCTCTGGAGCGATTTCGTCTACCAGATCGCCAAATTGCTGGATGAGCGGGGGGATCTGCATCCCTTCGTGCGCGCCGAGCTTGAGGGGTTCCTGGGCATCACGGCGGACATGACCCGGGGGGGCATTCTCGCCACGGCCTTCACCCATGCCCACGTGCTCAAAAGCGACGCGGTGCTGGCCTGTCTGGGTGAATCCACCATCGATCTGAATGCGGTGATCAGGGGCGATCCCATGACCCTGTATCTGATCATTCCCCCCACCAAGCTCGATTCACACCGCGCCCTGTTGCGCCTGTGGATCGGCACTCTGCTGCTGGCGATCATGCAGCGGCGCAGCCGCCCGGCCCAACGCACGGTATTTCTGCTCGATGAATGCGCCCAATTGGGCTCCCTCGGCGTTCTGCGCCAGGCGGTCACCCTCATGCGTGGCTATGGGTTGCAGATCTGGATGTTCTTCCAGGATCTCAGCCAGTTGAAGCGGCTCTATCCCGACGATTGGCAGACCATGGTGAACAATGCCGCCGTGCTCCAGACTTTCGGTCTGAACACCCATCTGGTGGCCCGGGAGATGTCCGACCTGATTGGCGGGATCAGCCCGCTGGACTTGCGGACCATGCCGGTCAGGGATCAGGTGTGCGTCATGCCCGGCTCAGAGACCATTTTGAGCCGCCGTCCCGATTATCTGGAAGATCCGATGTTTGAGGGCCGGTTCGACCCCAACCCCCTGTTCAACAACCGGGGCCGCAGCCTGAAATAAGAGGCGGGTCGATGTTTTTGGCGGGAAGAGGTTCTTTCAGGTCAAACGCAAAAAGCCCGCCGGGACCGGCGGGCGTGAGGCAAAGCAGGACGAAGACGAACGCCCTTACTTGATCTTGCCTTCCTTGAATTCCACGTGCTTGCGGACCTTGGGGTCGTATTTCCGGACGGTCATTTTTTCCGTCATGTTCTTGGTGTTCTTTTTGGCCACATAGAAATAGCCGGTGCCGGCGGTGCTGTTCAGCCGGATCTTGATCGTGGACGGTTTTGCCATGGTCTCGGTCTCCGAACGCAGGACGGGACGCATGGCGCCCCCGTAATCGAGACCACGCAGAAAAAGGGCACCGGGCCAGGAAGTCAAGGGGTCTTTCGCAACCTGCCCGGATTGCTCACAACAATGACCCCCAGAAACAGGGCGCAGATCACGGCGAGCGCCGTCAGCAGGCCGTGGGGATCCCAGATATCCATGGCTGCACCGGAGCCGGGCGGACCCACCAGGGACCCGAAGCCGTACATCATGACAAACGCCGAGTTGGCGCTGGCAATGGCCGCGCCCCGGAACCGCCGGCCGATTTCCACCAGGCTCACCGTGTAAAGGCCGACCAGTCCGCCGCCCATGAGAAAGAGGACCAGGTAGAGCGCCAGCTTGTGGTCGAGAAGGACAGGCACGGTCGCGGCGGCGAGCAGTCCTGTCGAGGCGCACAAGCCCAGTACCAGAGAGGCGGGGAACCGCTCCGCCAGCAGGCCGATGGGGATCTGAAGGGCCAGATTGCCCGCCGCCACCGCCGCCAGAAGCGCCGCCGCGTCGGCCTCATCAAGACCGGTCCGCACTCCGTAGACCGGCAGCAGGCTGAACACACCCATTTCCAGGGCCCCGAACACCGCGCCCGCCGCCATGACCACCGGCGCGGTTGAAAGAAAGGGCAGGATCGGACCGCTTTCGCCGCCCTTGAGATCCGGCGTCATCACCCGCAGCACCAGCACAAGCACCAGAGCGGCGGCAAACAGGGCTGCGGTCGCGAGCCATGGGGCCCAGCCCCCGGAGCCCGCCCATCCGAGAATGACCACCCCGAGGCCGAAACCTCCCGCCAGACAGGTGCCATAGATTCCCAGAATACGGCCCCTGGTCCGGTCATCCGTGAGCAGATTGATCCACACTTCCGTGGAAATGAACAGACCCGCAAGCCCGAGCCCGAGGAGGAAGCGCAAGGGAAACCAGGCCCCGATATGCTCAAAGACCTTGAACCCGATCAGCACCAGGATCACCAGGGCCAGATTGGCGGCGAGAAACGGCCGGATCCCCCAGCGGGTGATCAGCCGCGGGGCAAAGGGCGTGTAGGCAATGGCTGCCAGGGCGGGCATGGCGGTGTTGAGCCCGATCACGGACCGGGACACCCCCATCTCGTTCATGGCCAACCCCAGAAGCGGGCTTGAAATGCCCCAGCCCACCCCGGCCACGGTGATGGCAGCCATGATGACGGCCAGACTCCGGATTTTCGCGGCACCGGTGACGGGATCGGTGTCCGAACCCGTCCGATCCGGGCCAGCGGGCTTTACGGTATCGGTCATGACCGCGTTATCCGTGAGGGGTGTTTCACTGGAATTCGTGGGAGAACCGGATGGTGCCCGCAGCCATGCCGTCCCGGACCACGTCCATGCCCCCTGAGCGGATCATCCATTCCAGGCGGTGATCCCGGTACTGACGCTTGAATGCGCCGGAATTGACCAGATCGAGCAAAACCGCATTCATGGCCTCTGCCGAGGCGATGGCCTCATTGGTGGCACGCATGACCTCATGGCGCTGGTTCATCCGGTCATACCAGGCCCCGAGGGCGGAGCCCTCCGGAGGCGTGATGCCGAAGATCACCGAATTCATGCAATGGCTGTGGACTGCCAGATCCGCCCGGCCGAACCGGGAGCGGCCGAACCAGATGTACTCGCCCAATTCCCGCTCCAGATAGGCGTGAAACCCACTGAGCTGGTCCCTGGCCCTCGCGGTCAACTCTTCCGCCTTGTCTCCCGTCACCCGCTGGAAGGTGTGAATTTCCATCAGACCCCAGTTGATCGCTTCCATCTGGGTGTCCACACGGGCCTCGATCAGACGGGCCCGGGCCCGCTCTTCCGGGTCGGCGGGCAGGAGGGGCGGGCTGGGCCACCGCTCTTCGATGTAATCCATGATCACGGCTGAATCGCAGATCGCGGTTCCGGTTTCCGTGATCAGGGTGGGGACCTCCGCCAGAGGATTGGCCTTCAGGAACTCCTCCCCCGCATTGCCGGACCCCATGCCGTCGGGCAAGACACAGTCAAAGGGGACCCCTTTTTCCCGGAGCGCCATTTTCACCTTGCGGGCGTAGGGAGAAAGAGGGTGTTCGTACAAAATGATGGTCGGCGGCTTGGGCATCGGTCCCGTTCCCTCTCTCTGGTGTTCGCGTTTCGCGCCAATCGGTTTCAGCCGTGGGGGCGGGGGTGTGATCAGCGGCGCCGGCCCTTGCCCCGGTCGCCGTCCCGGCCATAACTGCCGCGCCCCTGGCGTGGACGGCGGCTGTTGCCTCGCCCGTGTCGGGACCCGGATCCGCCAGCGCCAGACTTGCCAGATCCAGACTTGCCAGCTCCAGATTTACCAGAAGTCCCGGCCGGTTCACGCTCTACGGGATCCGAGATCAACTCGAAGCGCAAGCCCCCGGTGATGGGTGCTGCTTCCGCCACCTCCACCTCCACCGGATCCCCCAGACGGTAGATCTCCCCCGTGCGCTCACCGATGAGGGCATGGGCGTCCTCGTCATGGAAGTAATAATCGTTCCCCAGGGACCGGATCGGCACCAGGCCATCGGCCCCGGTCTCATCCAGCTTTACGAAGAGGCCGAACCGGGTCACGCCGCTGATCCGTCCGGTGAAGGCCGCGCCGATCCGGTCGGACATGTAAGCGGCAATCATCCGGTCCATGGCGTCCCGTTCCGCCGCCATGGAGCGGCGCTCAAAGCCGGAGATTTCCATGCCGATGGTGGGCAGGTCCTTGATGGTCTCATCGCTAAGGCCGTCCTTGAGCGGATCCGGGCCGAAGCCGTGAGCCCGCACCAGGGCCCGGTGGACGATCAGATCCGCGTAACGCCGGATGGGGGAGGTGAAATGGGCATAGCGCCGGAGATTGAGGCCGAAATGGCCCAGATTGTCCGGACTGTACACGGCCTGCGATTGGGATCGCAGGACCACTTCACTGATGAAGGCTTCTGCTTCCGAACCCTGACTTTTTGAAATGATCCGGTTGAAATGCTCCGGCCGGATCACCTGACCCTTGGCGAGTTTCAGGCCGATGGTCTCCAGGAAATCGCTGAGCGCGTTGAGTTTCTCCCGGTCCGGAGCATCATGGACCCGGTAGAGTAGCCCCACCTTGCGCCGCTCCAGGGTTTCCGCCGCACAGACATTGGCGAGGATCATGAATTCCTCGATCAGCCGGTGGGCGTCATGGCGCTCCCGTGTCGTCACCGCCGTGATGCGGCCCTGGTCATCGACTTCCACCTTGTGTTCGGCCAGATCGAGGTCGAGGGGCTGACGGGCCTCCCGGGCCTGGGCGGCCGACTGATAGGCGGCATAGAGGGGCGTGATCACCTCATCCATCAGGGGCTTGGCGATCTTGTCCGGTTTGCCCTCATGGGCTCTTTGCACCTGGTCATAGGTCAGGCTCGCCCGGGAGCACATCACCCCACGGATGAATTTGTGGGACTTCTTCTTGCCCTCTTTGGTCAGGACCATGCGCACCGCAAGGCAGGGCCGGTCCACATGCTCATGGAGGGAGCACAAATCCGCTGACAGACGTTCCGGGAGCATGGGCACCACCCGGTCCGGCAGATAGGTGGAATTGCCCCGCTTGGACGCTTCCCGGTCGATGGCGCTGCCCGGGCGGACATAGGCGGCCACATCGGCGATGGCCACGGTGACGATGTGGCCGCCGGGGTTTTTCGGGTCCGGGTCAGGCTCCGCATGGACCGCGTCGTCGTGGTCCCGGGCGTCTTCCGGGTCGATGGTGACCAGGGGCAGGGGGCGCAGATCCGTGCGGCCGGCGGCGTCGGCCTCCGGGAGGCTGTCTGCCTCGGCGAGCACGGCATCGGGAAAAATGGCCGGGATGCCATGGGCGTGAACGGCAATCAGGGTGATCGCTTCGCGGTCGTCCTTGTGGCAGATCCGCTCCACCACCTTGCCCTTCTTGCCCGTGTGGGTGCGCCCGGGCAGAACCTCCACCATCACGAGGTCGCCGCTTTGGGCGCCCTGGGCGTCCCGGCCGGCGACGGCGATGGTGTTGCGGGCCCGTTTGTCCACGGGGCTGACGATCCCGTCGGGGGTGCGGCCCCGGCCCAACGGTTCGAACACGCCCAACACCCGGGATGGGGACTGGCCGATCCGTTTGATCACCCGGGCCTCATAGGCGCCGTCCACGTCCGGGGCGAGACGCACCAGCACCCGGTCACCGATGCCGATCGCAGGCCCTTTACGTCCCCCGGCCCCTTCACCGGGGGCGAGCACGATCCGGGGCGGCTCTTCCTCATGGTCCCATCCCTGGGGGCGGGCGAGCAGTTCCCCGTCCACATCCCGGTCGGTGATTTCCACCAACGTCACTGGAGGCATGGACCGGCCCTTGCCGCCGGAGCGCCCATCGGGCTTGCGCCGGCGCCCTTCCAGCAGCCCTTCATCGGCCATGTCGTTCAACAGGGCCCGCAGGGCATGGCGATCCGCCCCCTTCACATTGAAGGCCTTGGCGATCTCCCGCCGTCCCACGGTTTCTTCCGCGGTGGCGACGAAATCTAGAATTTCGGCTTTGGTGGGCAGAGGGGCGGGTCTGGGGCGCTGAGGCTTGGGCAAAATGGGTTTCCTACACAATCCGTTGCCCAATCACCTTTGCACACCCGTTCGCCACGCCGTCAAGGGCGGTATTCATTGAGGCGAGGCCGGTGAACGATACACAGCGGTTTGAATTGTCAACACCCGGTCCAGTGTCACCCACGCTCATGCATTAAAGGGATCGGATCGCCGGAAAGAGCCCCGATCCTTTGATCTCTGAAGTCTTCCTGGATCATTCCCACAAAATTTGTGAGAGAATATGTGGGGCGACAAATAGCTGGGAACGATTATATTCCACGGTGAGCGGCGTTACAGTCGCGCAAACACGTCCATGCACATACGTCAAAAGGTATACGGCCGGGTCCTCCCGGGGGAGCGGACGTATTCGCAGGCAACCAGCTGGGGGGCAGCCAAGCCATGACATCAGGACCGACCGGCCTCATTTTGATCCTCTGCGTCGTGGTGCTGGCTCTGCTGGTGCTGGCCCGCAAAAGCCCCTTCCAGCTCATCGGGCGGATCCTCGGTTTCGTGTTCCGGCCCCTCTACCGCTTTCTGGTCAAACCGTTCCTCTCTCTTTTGCGCGCCATGGGGGTGTTGAAACCCTCCGCCAAGGCGGGGCAAGCGGCGGCGGCGTTCGGGCCCACCTCCTGGTCGGCGCTGTCGCGGGCCTTCCGCATGGAAACCGATGTGGAACATGCCCTGAGCGATGATGGGGACCGGGACGTGGTCCGGGCCCTCATCAGGGTGGAACTGCAGGAAATTCAGGGAGAGACCGAGGACGGCGATATCACGGATGTGGACTTTGCGGCCCTGGAGGCGGATCTGCTCCGGGAAATCGAGGCCTATCTGAGTGCCGATCAGGTCAGCGCCCAGCTTGCCGAATCCATCGCCACAAGCCTTGAGACCGGCAACGAGGCGGAACTGGCCCAACTGACCCAGGACATGGGTGACGGGGCTGGCGACGGTGAGCCTGGCGCGGCCAGCGATGCCGAGACACCGGTCAAAGATCCCAACGCGGACAATCAGCAGTATCAGGCCCTGAAAGTCCGGGTCATGGCCATGATCCTCGAGGAGTTGGCGGACCGGAAGCTGGACCGGGAGCGGGCAAACCTTTCCCAGCACGGCATGATGTTCAAATGGCTCCAGCCGGAAGGGGGCTTCATCAATCTGCCCCAGGTGCTCTCCGAGACCATGGCACGCAAATATGAGCGCAAGGCCCGGGTGTTTTTCGGCCGGGAGGTTAATCTGGATGCGGACCCGCGCAGCCTCTATGAGGATTCCGAAGGGGCATTCATCATTGGCCGGTTCAAGGGGTCCGACAAGGCCTGTTTCCTGCTCCTCGATCAGATGCGCAAAGTCATCAACAACAATGTGCGCGTTCTCGCGGTATCCTATTCCCTAATCGTCGCCCTGGTCTTCGTGCTCAATCTTCTGTACGGGGAGAGTATCGATTTTGCCCGCATGATCGAATCCCAGATCACCGAGATCCGCCAGGGAGAAGCCGGGGAAGCGGCCCTCATCAATGGGGAGACCCTGCCCCAGAGCCCATCACCGCAGACCGCACAACAGTCCACGCCACTGGCCACACCACAGACCACAGCGGATGCGGTTGCCGAGACTGGCACATCCGGCCAGACCCGGACCCGTATCGGCGATGGGACCTATGTCCTGAATTTCCTGGGGGACTATGCGGACCAGGTGAACCGGTCCCTGTTCGCCGCCACGTCCTGTCTCGTGGCGGCCATCCTCATGTGGCTGTTCTACTATGTGGAATATGTGCCCTATCAGAGGAACAATGTGCGGGAGCTGAACAATTTCATCACCCGCTATCTGGCCCTGCTTACCAACGGGTTCCGGGCCGCCCAGGCCAATGCGGGGCGGGTGACCGTGGGGCAGGAGCCGGACCCCCGCAAACTCGCCAAACAGGCCCAGCTTTGGGTCGGCAATTTCCACTGGTTTGCGTTCCGGACCTTCTATATCGAGACGTTCCTGCGCAACTCGATCTTCCAGATCCGGCGCAATTCCAATTTCTATCTGGTCTTTGTGCCCCTGTTCTTCGCATTCGGCGTCTTTGTGGCCGTGGAAATCCTGCTCAACATGGAGGCGGGCCGGGCGGTGCTTCTGGACGGCATCGCGCGGCTCAACGGTTCCCTGTTCTGGCCGATTTTCGCGGTGCTGATCTTCCTTTATGTCCGCTTCCTGACCAGTTCCATCCAGGGCGTGCTGTCGGGCATCAAACCTGATGAATGGATCGGGTTCGATGAGCTGGAAATCCACAGAACCCTGTCCAGCGTGGTCGGCAAATATGCCGAGGAAGTGGGCTACTGGAAGAACCGCATGAGCGGGGCGTAAGGCTCAAGTCGCCGCCCTGTTCAATTGCAAAACCCGGAGGTTCAGGGCGGCGGCGATCGTGACCCAGACCAGATATGGAATTTGCAGCAAGGCGGCGGTGGTGCTGTAGAGATCGAACACCAGCATGACCGCAAACACCGATGCCCAGAGCAGGGACACATCGATCAGCGCCCAGTCCATGCGCCGCAACCCGAAAAAGAGGGCCGACCAGGCCGCGTTGAACACGAGGCTTGCCCCATAAATGGTGAGCGCCAGGGTCGCCTCGGTCCCGGCACTTTCCCAGACCAGCCAGCCCGACCAGGCATTCGCGGCGTAGAGAATGGTCCAGACCAGGGGAAACGCCCAGTTCGGCGGCGTCCAACCCGGCTTTTTCAACTCCTGGTACCAGGGCCCGGGGGTGAAAATCGCCCCACTGGCCGCCGCGGCGAGATTCACGGCGGCGAAAACCGCCAGGGCAATGCCCGATGCCATATCCATGGGTGAAGTCCTTTTTTCAAAAACAAATCAGCGACAGTCGGTCAGACCGGGTGGCGGTGAAGACTGAGCCAGGAGAAGCCCAGCACCAGGGCGCCCAGGGCCGAGGACAAAAGGGCGGTGCCGGTCCAGCCGAACCAGTCATAGGTGGCGGTGCCCGCCCAACTGGCCATGCCGCCGCCAATGAACATCATGATGATGTATACGGTCATCAGACGGGTACGGATTTCCGGGGGCTGGTTCAGAAAGGTCATGCGCCCGGTGATGTCGATGACCGGGCCGACCAGGTTCATGATGATCAGGGGAATGAGCAACAGCCACAGGCTTGAACCGGTAAAAAGCAGCAACACGACCCCGAGTAGATAGATCTTCGACAGCAGCAGGCGGGCCTTGCGCGCGCCGGTGCGGTCCGCCCATGCCCCAAGCCGCGGTGTGACCAGCAGATTGAAGGCGGAGATGGCCGCCAGATACCCCACCACATCAACGCCGTAGCCCATTTCCGGACTGGTCAGGTGCAGGCTCAGGCCCAGCCAGACAATGAGGAAAATGCCGAAACCGCTACCCTGAATGGCGCCGGCGCGCAGAATGTCCGGATGGCTTCGCACGACCGAGACGATGGACAGGATCAGGCTCACATACCCCATGGGTGCGCCTTGGCTTTCTCCAAAGCTGCTGGAGGGACGGTGGGCGGTGTCGCTGTCTTCGGTGCGGCGCTCATCCATCACGAAAGGTACGAGCAGGGAGACGGCGAACATGAGGGACGCGGCCACGAAATAGACGCTGCGCCAGCCGAAATGCTCCCCCACAAAACCGCCGCCTGTGCGGGCCAGCAGAATGCCCGCAATGATGCCGGTGGTCAGCGCGGCGGTGGCCCTGCCCAACTGCTCAGGCTCCACCCTCTTGGACACGTAAGCCGGCAGCAGGTAAGGGGCAATGGTGAAAAACCCGAGAATGGTTGATCCGGCGACGAACCAGATGAAATCCTCCGCAAAGGCCATCACCACCAGGGACAGGAACTGAAGGGCCACGAACAGGGACACCAGCCGCCGGTTGCTGAACCGGTCACCCAGGGGCAGCAGGAGGAATATGCCCAGGGCCAGGGCCACCTGGTTGAGGGCGGGCACCGCGCCGATCATCGCATCGCTGACGCCGAAATCCTCCGCAATCCGGGCGATAATCGGGTGGAGATAATAGGCATTGGCCGTGACCACCGCACAGGTCACCGCCAGTAGGAACAGCTCTATTTTCGACAGGGTGCGGGTTTCCATCGGGCGGCCTTTGCGGATTCCTGTAGTGCCAGGGGACGGGCGGCGAGGGCCAAGCCGCGGGCGGAGGCGGAAAAGGCCAAATCACCGGCTGATCAACCAGATCACCAGCTGAACAAAAAGAGCACAGGTCCGACGGGGCGAGCCGCCAGACATGGCGTTTTCATTCTGCCTTTGCGTGTTGGCCGGACTCGCGTGTCGGTATTGCCCCCGCTCACCGGACCCCCTTATGCCCGGCTGACCCTCATTCTCGCCAGACCGTGGTGGGAGGCAAGGAGCATTTGTCCTCCCCATTTCCGTCTACCGTCGTGCCCAAGACCGGTCGCACCGGTCACAAGTCGTTGTGAACTGGCACGGTCACGGTGACGCGGGGAATGGTATTGCGCTGCACCATTACCGGATGCGCTCAAGTCTGGATGGACGCTCTTCTGTCCTGTACGCACCGTAAGGTCTCATGTCTCTTTGGTATGTTTGTTGCGCAGCACAATACCTCTTTTGAGTGCTGCACCATCATTTCCGGTGCAGGACCGGTCAATACTTCTTGGTTCTGGGTTCCGAACCATGCAAAGTCGAATCAGGCGGCGTGGATGCGATAAAAAATGGAACAAAGCCGCATGACGCGAACGGTCCCCAGCCAAGGTCCGGTCGTGCCCCAAGCCAGGAATGGTCCCCACGGTCGATAGCCGCCATCGGGCGAAGGCGACAGGTCCGGCAGAGAGGGCCTTGTGGCCAACCCAGGGCCAGGTCGGGACCAGCGAGTTCGAGGCCAGAGAGTTGGGGCCAGCGAATTGGGGGCCAACCCAGGGCCATCGCCAGCGAAGGGCGGTCGTTCGCCATCCACGCCATGACAAGTTTGAAGTTTCGGGCTGCGTTCGCGACCGGCCGGGTTTTGCGGATCCCACGCTCTTCATCGGCCCGCCACTGAAACGCAGTGCCCGTCCGTTTCCTGAGGAGGGGACCCATGGCGCGTGCATTCACATCAGCTTCTTTCAAGACCGGCCTTTTGCAAAAGAGCCTTGGCCGCATGGCCGGCACCGCTGCGGGTCTCATGACCGGGGCGTCCCTGCTGGCCCTGACCGCTGCAACCCCGGCCGCCGCCCAGTTCTTCGAGCAGCCAGAGCCACGGCGCATCTGGGTGGAAGGGTCCATCGGCGCAGACAGCGAGCGCGGCCTGGTCTATGGCGCCGAGGCGCTGGTGCCTCTCCTGGACGATGAAGACAGCATCATCTTCGGCTGGGGCATGGTGGATGTGTCCTCCAAGGAAAATCAGGACACGGCCTGGGAGCTGGGGTTCGGCGGACGGATGAAGTTCGACAGCGGTCTCGGGGACCTGATCGGCGGCGCCAATCTCACCTATGGCCGTGGCGTCACTCCTGGAGGGGAGGGGCTTGAGCGCATCGTGGTGGGCCTGGAGGGCTTCACCAAGGATTTTGATCTGCGTCTGAACTATTCCTTTGTCGAGGAAGACGAGACCACATCCCGGGAAACAGGCGCCCATCGTATCGCTGCCCCAAGCACCCTGATCGTCGAAGGCCACGACCTGCGCCTGTTCACCCCCCTGACCGGCGGCGATTTTGAAGTGGCCGGGGACATGGCGGATATCGAACTGGGCTTCACCTATCAGCCTGGAGACTTTTATGATCTCGAGTTCCGCTTCGCGGTCGGCGGTTATGCACTGCTTGCGGATGATTACAACGGTCCGGGCCGGGATGCCATGTTCGGCATTCCCTTTGAGGTTCGGGAAGCGGACAATGTCTACGGCTTCTCTCTCCAGGCGGAAGCGCGGGTCTATGACCTGGACGTCTTTGGCATCCGGACCCGTCTTTCCCTGGATGCGGAAGGGTTCTACGACAATGTGAGCAACAGCCGGGGCCGTCTCTCCCTGCGCTGGCGTGTGCCGTTCGGCGAGCGGGAGCCGGGCACGATGAGCCGTGTGCCCCGGATTGAACGGGCCATGGTGGATCCTCTGGAGCGGGCACCTCTGGCCGTGTCCCAGGGTAAGATCCGCGCCAACGACGTTCTGGAGCCGGTGTTCAGTCCGTTCTCCCGGAACAGCGAAATCATCGATTCAATCTGGCATGCATCCACCACGGCGCCTGGAGACGGCACCTTCCGGAACCCGACGGATCTGGTGTCCGCCTTCGAAGGCGCGAACAGTGCCGCCACTCTCGGTGAAGCCGATATCATCCTGGTGGAGAATGACGGCGAAGGCGACGGCCTTGTGGCGCCCGACGGCGTGACCGTGGCCCGGGAACAGATCCTCATGGGGGCCGGTTCAGAACTGGTGGTCCAGGGTGCCATCACCGGGAACCAGGCCGTGTTCGCCCCTGAAGGCATGGCGGGCACGATCTCGGCCAATGAAGGCGCCACGGTGGTTACCGTCGCCGGAGACGGTGCCCAGGTGCAGTCGATTGCCACCCAGGGCGGCAGCCGGGGTCTCGCCTTTGAATCCGTGACCCATGGCAGGGCTGAAGACATTATCATCCGGTCCGTGAGGGATTTCGACAGTGGCGTGATCGCCTCGGCCCGGGCTGCCGGTGTGGAAGTGACCGGGTCCACCGATATCAGCCTGACCGCCATCACCGTTGAGGATGTCCAGGCGCAAGCCATTGCTCAGGGTGAAAACGGTCTTGCGGGTCAGGCCGGCGGAGACGCGGAAGCCACCGCGACGGCCCGGGGCTTTCTCGTCACTGGATCCGATGACATCCGGGTCAGCGACATCAGCATTCTCGATGTCACGGCTTTTGCGACCGCAACCGGAGGGGACGGCGGCGATGGTCTTCCCGGTACGGACGGTGTCGCGGGCATGGACAGTGTCGGCACCGACGGGGTCAATGGCGGCGATGGCACCCCGGGCGCCGATGGTGGTGACGGTGGCGACGGCGATGATGGGATCCCGGGCCTTCGGGTGACCGATCCCACCCAGCCGAGCGAATCCACCGGCACCCCCGGTGAGCCGGGCGAACCCGGTGAACCCGGTGAACGGGGCGGCGACGGCGCGGAAGGCGGCACGGGCTCCGATGGTGGCGTGGCTGGCGACGGTGAAGATGGGACCCCCGGTCTTGATGGGGGCGCTGGCGGTGCCGGTACAGCGATTGCGGATGCCGTGGGCATGGAACTCTCCGGCTCCAATGCGGTGAGTGTAGTCAATGGGGCCATCGAGTCGGTCACGGCTGATGCTGTGGCCACCGGCGGCGCGGCGGGTATCGGGGGCGACGGCGGCTCCGGCGGGCGTGGCGGCAATGCCTTTGGCGGTGCCGGCGGCACCGGCGGCAATGGCGATGACGGCGGCGCGGGTGGCAATGGCGGCGCGGGCGGTGACGGTGGTGCCGGTGCCGAGGCCACGATCTTTGTCGGCGGCGGCGACGGGGCCTTTGGCGGTGATGGTGGCGCCGGCGGTTCCGGTGGCGACGGCGGCAATGGCGGACCGGGCGGCACTGGCGGTGCGGGTGGATCCGGCGGCGACGGCGGTGCAGGGGCTGCGGGTGGCGCGGGCGGCACGGGCGGTGCTTCCGACGCCTCGGCCACGGCGATTGGTTTGCAGGCGGATGGTAATGTGACTGCATCCAGCTTCGACGGCACCATCGGCGACACTTTCGCATCGGCCCAGTCCACCGGCGGCGCTGGCGCGTCCGGCGGCACGGGCGGTACGGGCGGTGACGGCGGCGACGCCCAGGGCGGCACCGGCGGGACCGGCGGCATGGGCGGCAATGGCGGCTCCGGCGGTAACGGGGGCCCCGGCGGCAATGGCGGTCCCGGCGGCGACGGAAACGATGTCTGGGGCAATGGCAGCGGCGAGGACGGCGGTGACGGCGGCTCGGGCGGTGCCGGTGGCAATGGCGGCCTGGGTGGTCTTGGCGGAGCCGGTGGCGCACCGGGCACCGGCGGGAACAGCGGCACAGGCGGGACCGGCGGCACGGGCGGGATCGGCGGCGGTGCATCCGCATCCGTGGCTGCAAGCGGCGTTGTCGTGTCCGGAGCAGCCGATCTGACCGTCGTGAACACCCGGACCGGCGAAGACACGTTCTCCACCGATGCCCTGGCCGGTGCCTCCGGTGCTGCGGGTCAGAATGGTGCTGGGGGAGTGGACGGCTCCTCCATGGCCGGAGCCATGGGTGACGAGGGCACGGGCGGTATGGGCGCGGATGGCGGCCAGGGCGGCGCGGCCGGTTTGGGCGGGCCCCAGGGCATGCCCGGCGCGGAGCCCAATCCCGGCGAGGACGGCGAAGACGGCGAGAATGGCGCCGCTGGCGCCCCCGGATCGGAGGGCTGATCAAGTCCGATGACAAACCCGCGCCACGGCCCCTAGAGTAAACACGACAATCAACTTTAGGGAGGAAAACCGCCATGGCAACGGGCATCAAGGACAAGGTCGCGATTCTGGGAATGGGCTGTTCCAAATTCGGTGAACGCTGGGACGCGGGCGCCGAGGAGCTCATGGTGGAAGCCTATCTGGAAGCCCTCCAGGACGCGGGTGTGGAGACCAGCCAGATCGAGGCGGCCTGGTTTTCCACCCACATGGACGAGACCAGTGTCGGCAAAGGCGGCACGCCCCTGTCCATGACCCTGCGCCTGCCCAATATCTCCGTGACCCGGGTGGAGAATTTCTGCGCCTCCGGATCCGAGGCCTTCCGTGGTGCCGTCTATGCCGTGGCTGCCGGGGCCTGCGATATTGCCCTGGCCCTCGGTGTGGAGAAGCTCAAGGACACGGGCTATGGCGGTCTGCCCGTGCCGCAACCCGGCACCCTGGTGCCCCAGATCGGGGCCAACGCCTCCGCTCCGGGTTCCTTCGCCCAGCTTGCCAGCGCCTACCGGGCCAAGCATGGGGTCGACCGGGACACCCTGAAGCGGGCCATCGCCCATGTTTCGGTAAAAAGCCATGACAACGGCGCGAAAAACGAAAAAGCCCACCTTCAGAACACGGTGACCGAAGAGCAGGTCTTGAACGCGCCCATGATCGCGGAACCCCTGGGCCTGTTCGATTGCTGCGGCGTGTCCGACGGGGCGGCCTGTGCCATCGTCACCACTCCGGAAATTGCCCGTTCCCTGGGCAAGAACCCGCTGATCACCGTGAAGGCCTTGCAGCTTTCCCTCTCCAACGGCCTTGAGTCCGCCCACAATTCCTGGGACGGCAGCTATTTCCACACCACCCGGATTGCCGCCCAGAAGGCCTATCAGGAAGCGGGCATCACCAATCCCCGGGAGCAGGTGTCCATGATGGAGGTCCATGACTGTTTCTCGGTCACGGAGATGGTCACCATGGAAGACCTCTTTATTTCCGCGGAAGGGCAGTCCTGGCGGGATGTTCTCAACGGGTTTTATGACGCGGACGGGGGCGTGCCCTGTCAGATCGACGGGGGCCTGAAATGTTTTGGCCATCCCATCGGCGCTTCGGGCCTGCGCATGCTCTATGAAATGTATCTCCAGCTTTCCTCACGGGCCGGGCCGCGCCAGCTTGCCGACCCGACCATCGGACTGACCCACAATCTGGGCGGCGTGCCCTCATCCAATGTCTGCTCCGTGTGCATCATCGGAGAAGCGGGCGTCTGACCGTTCCCCTGCGGAGTAAGCCATGGACACTGCGTGCCGGGTCCCCCTTTGCAGGCCCGGCGCACAAACCTGCTGTTGTCTCCTGCCCCCCTGCCGGTGACACGGATGCCGGATCCGCGTTCGTGCCCACCCTGTGACCAGGGCGGCGGCGCGCAAGGCAGTGAGCGCCCCAAAGCCGTGTGAGAGAGGTCTCCACCCGCCATGATTTGCCCAAGAATACGCGTTACATTATAACCGAAGTACGCTTCACGCATCTGCCCTCGGGTTTTCGGTTGCTTTTCGGGAGACGGACGATGACACGCTTTGCTTGGGTTCTGCTCGCAGGGGGCATTCTGGCGCCGGCATTTGCCTTGGCCCATGAAGCCGTTCACAAGACCCACTCCGATGAAGACCACGCTCACAAGCATCACGACCATGACCATGACCATGCACACGATCATGGGGAGGGGGCAGGGCACCGCCATGCGGATGCTCATGTGCATGGTGAAGCCGAGTTGACGGCGGCGATGGACGGTACGGTCCTGGTTGTGGAGCTCAGGAGCGCCGTCTGGAACATTATGGGCTTCGAGCACGCTCCGAAAACGGATGATCAGTGGGAGGCCCTGGAGGGGGCGCGAAACGCTCTTTTGGATGCATCCCGCATTGTTTCCCCGGACAGAAACGCCAAATGTGAACCCAGCGCGGTTGATCTAGCGCTCGGCGACGATGGGAATGGCAGCGGCGGATTTCGTGACATGACGGTCACTTACACCTTCGAATGTGCTGACCCGGGCGCCCTCGAGCGTCTTGATGTCCAGGCCTTCGGAACTTTCGCGCGCCTTGAAACGGTCAGGGCTGCGTTTCTGGGTGAAGGACGCCAGGTGGCTGGGGTTTTGACAGGAGACGCCAACAGGTTTGCCCTTGAATGATGGGCAGATGATTCTGGTACGGGGTTCATGATGACGTTCAACTTCAAGGTCGTGGCTGTCCTGGCCATTGTTGCGGCCCTCCTCGGCGGCGCCCTGATGATTTTGGGGCCCCAGGCGCCTTTCTCCGGCGGAGGGGATGGCGAGGCGCCGCCTCCCTTGAGCGAGGCGGAAGTCATCGAGCAAACCGGCGAAGTGCGGGAGCTGATCTGGCAGGACCTGATGCCGGAAGGGGAAGAGGCGCGGCTCGACGCTCTTTATGCGGAGTTCTTCCAGGATCTTGAGGAGCGTTTTGCCCAGGCGGAACAGATTTCCCTGGCCGAGGCCGGGCGGCGCGCCGGTCAGGATCCCCTGGCCCAGATTGCCGAAGGCAGCCCCATCGACACGATGCCGCAACTGGGGACTTTCAATGTCGTCGAGACTCTGGACGGGCAAAAGATCCGGTTGCCGGGGTACATCGTGCCCCTGGATTTCAATTCCGATCAGATGCATGAATCATTTCTTCTTGTTCCCTATTTCGGTGCCTGTATCCATTCTCCCCCGCCACCGCCCAACCAGATCGTCTTTGTACGGGCTGACGAGGCCGTTGAGATCCCAAGCATCTATGAGCCTGTTTGGGTTGAGGGGGTGATGCGCACCCAGCGCCATGAGAACGAGACCGGCGATGCCGCCTACACCTTGGAACTGAGCGTCCTGAAGCCCTATGGTTACTGACATGGCTGAAGCTTCCCAGGCCCATGGCGCGGCCGTAGAAATCCGGGATCTGACTTTCGCGTGGGAGGCCGGGAGCGCTCTGTTGAGCATCGGCCAATTTCAGGTCGCATCCGGTGAAAAGGTGTTCCTGAAGGGGGCGTCGGGAAGCGGCAAGAGCACTTTGCTGGGCATTCTCTCCGGTGTTCTGGTCCCCGGTTCCGGGCAGGTCTGTGTTGTGGGACAGGATCTGGGGGCCTTGAACAGTGGCCGCAGGGATGCGTTCCGGGCGGATCATCTTGGGGTCATCTTCCAGCTCTTCAATCTGCTTCCCTATCTGTCTGTCATCGATAATGTATTGTTGCCTTGCGAATTTTCCTCCAGGCGCCGGGACAAGGCCCGCACATCGAAGGGCGGGCCGGAACAGGAGGCCCAGCGGCTTCTCGAACGGCTTGGTCTTGGCAGTGAAGCGATCCACGCCTCATCGGTCGGCACGCTGAGTGTCGGACAGCAGCAAAGGGTGGCAGCGGCCCGGGCACTGATCGGCGGGCCGGATCTGATTATCGCCGATGAGCCCACCTCCGCCCTGGACGCGGAGGCCCGGGACGCTTTTCTCGATCTGCTGATCGGTGAATGCGAGCGTCACGGCTCGGCGTTGCTGTTTGTCAGCCACGATGGCAGCCTCGCCCATCATTTCGACCGGACCGCTGACATGGCCCAGTTGAATGCCGCGAGCGTCAACCTTACGGGACCGGGGAGGGCGCCATGAGGGGGGTACCGCCCATTCTGCGCCTGGCGTTGCGCAGCGTCATGAGCAGGCGGATGACCGTCGCCCTGACCATGGTGTCGGTGGCGGTCAGCGTGGCCCTGTTTGCCGGGGTGGAAAAGATCCGCCAGGGCGCCCAGGCCGGGTTCGAGCGTACGATAACGGGTACGGATCTTATTGTCGGTGCCCGGTCAGGCCCTGCCAATCTGCTGCTTTATTCCGTCTTCCACATCGGAAATGCCACCAACAATGTCACCTGGCAGACCTATGAGCATTTTGCTCGCCGGGACGAGGTGGCCTGGAGTGTGCCCTTGTCCCTGGGGGACAGTCACCGTGGTTACCGGGTGGTCGGCACCACGACCGGCATGTTCGACCACTACCGGTTCGGCCAGGACCAACCCTTGAGCTTTGCCGACGGCGTTCCCTTTAACGGGCCCTTCGATGCGGTCATCGGAGCCGAAGTGGCGAGCGCCTTGGGGTATGACGTGGGGCAGTCCATCATCGTGGCCCATGGAGTGGGGGCGGTGAGTTTCAGCAAACACGACAACATGCCGTTTACGGTCACGGGCATCCTGCGCCGGACGGGGACCCCACTGGACCGGTCGGTTCTGGTCAGCCTGGAGGGCATTGAGGCCATTCATCTGGGCTGGAACGGCGGGACCAGAACACCGCTCGCCAATGCTCTGACCCCGGAGCGGGTTGAGGCCATGGATCTTCAGCCCAAGGAGGTTACCGCCTTTCTCGTCGGCCTGAAATCCAAGATCGGGGTTTTGCGGCTCCAGCGCCAGATCAACACCTATGGGCAGGAACCGCTTGTGTCTGCCATTCCTGGTGTCACGCTCACGGAGATCTGGAACGTGGTGGGCACGGCGGAGACTGTGCTCTCGGCCATCTCGCTGTTCGTGATCCTGGTCGGTCTTGTGGGGATCTTGACCAGTATCCTGACAAGTCTGAATGAGCGGCGCCGTGAGATGGCGATCCTGCGCTCCGTCGGTGCCAAGCCCAGGGACATTTTCCTCCTTCTGGTCTGTGAGTCCGGGCTGGTGGCTCTGGCGGGAAGCCTGATGGGCTTGGCGGTTCTCTATGGCGGGCTGGCCGCTGCTGCCCCTCTCATCACGGAGCACTATGGGATTGTGCTTGTGTCCCTCCACCCTGGTCTTTTCGACCTTGTCCTGGTTCTGGCCGTCACCGGGGCCGCCCTCATTCTGGGTGCTGTCCCCGCTTGGCAGGCCTTCCGGCGCTCACTTGCGGATGGTCTGACGATCCGGCTGTGACCGGTTCGAGGGCGCTGAACCAGAGATCCGTGTGCTGAAATAAAAAGATTGCTGGTAGTGTTGAAGACGAGGGGCCTTGCCCTGGTCACGACAACACTTTCCTTTGCTCAATCCAAGGGTATGCGCATCGAGGCCATCACCGGATGGACGATGACCCACTTCACGTCCTGGGCGGGACTGGACACGCCGCCAATTGCCGGGCACCCGACGACAGGGCCTTCAACCGGTGGACGAAGCATACTCCGGCGGAGTGCAGACGATTTCATTGCTGAGACTGGCATTGAGCGTATGCTGACCATGCCTGAAATGCGCGACCGGGCCGTCACCTTGCCCCTGCCAGCCGCCAGCCGCTATATGCCAGGGTGAGCCAGGCGGCGATCAGGGTCAGGCCGCCCAGGGGTGTGACCAGGACAAGCGCGCGGGAACCTGTCAGACCAAGGACATACAGGGAGCCGGAAAACAAGAGTGTTCCGGCTACGAACAAGCAACCGGCCAGGAAGGCCCCTTGGGCACGGATAGAGGCCAGCCAAGCTACGCCAAGCAGGGCCGGAACATGGGCGAGATGAAGCCGCGCCCCGGTATTGAAAGCCGCCAGATCCGTTTCCGGGACCTGCCCCTCCAAACCATGACTGCCGATGGCCCCGGCCATGACCCCCAAGGCGCCGCTGATCCCGGCCCAGAGAACCCAATACCCGGCCGCCCGGCTGTTCATTGCTTGCGCCTGCGCAGTGTTCATCCCTGGTTCTCCGTTTTCATGCCATTGGGTCCATGGATATGGCGTGCGTTCGCCCGGTCCGTCCGCCGCTGCGCATGGCTGCCATGCTGACAGCGCATGGTAGCAGGTCAGGATCCATGTCCATGGCGTATACTGCATTCCCGCGGGGAAAACAGCGAGGCACAGAGCAGCATGATCTTTCATCCCGTTCAGATGCGTCTTTCCGGCTTCTACATTGCGATCTTTCTCGCCGTTGGCACCCACATGCCCTACTGGCCGGTCTGGTTGAGCGCCCAGGGCATGGACGCGGGCGCAGTGGCGAGCCTGATCACCGTGGGTCTGATGATGCGCCTGGTCTCCGGACCGGTGATTGGCGCCCTGGTGGACCGGGTCGGAGAGCGCCGCCGGCCCATGATCGGCCTTGCCGTCATGGCTCTGTTGTGTTTCGCCAGCTTCACTCTCGCCGATGGATATTATGGTCTGCTGATCGTCACCATTCTGACCATGACCTTCATGCCCGCCATGATGCCCCTGATCGAGACCCTGGCGGTTTCCACCGCCCGGCGCCAGGGATTTGATTACGGACGGATCCGGCTTTGGGGGTCCTTGTCCTTTATTGTCGCCAATCTGGCGGGCGGGGTGATGCTGGCCCAATGGGGGGCACACGCCATATTGCCGACCATTCTTTTCGGCCTGGGTCTGACCATTGCGGCGGCCCTGATGCTGCCCAAGGATCCGGGAACGGACCGGTCTCTCCAAAGGGGGGTGAAAAAGACGGGCGTAGGCGTGCAAAGAACGGTCGGGGACGATGCTGGGCCAGTGCCGGTGTCAATGCCAGAACCAAAGCGCAAGGGCAGCCTGCGGGTGATTGCCGCCAGTCCCCGCTTCTGGCTGTTCGCGGGAAGCGCCGCGCTGATCCAGTCCTCCCACGCCCTCTATTATGCTCTTGGTTCGATCCACTTCCAGGCCCAGGGTATTGACGGGGAATTGATCGGTATGCTGTGGGCGGTCGGTGTCATCGCTGAAGTGCTGCTGTTCACGGTCTCCAGCCGCATGGTGGGTCTGTTCACGCCCATGGGGCTTCTGCTGATCGGCGGCGGGGCAGGGGGGTTGCGCTGGGGGGTGATGGCGTTCGACCCGGGCCTGGGCATTCTCTTCGTGGCCCAGACCCTCCATGCCCTGACATTCGCGGCCACCCATCTGGGGACGATCCATATGATCGACAGGGCCGTGCCCGAGGCCTATGCGGTGACGGCCCAAAGCACGTTCTTCACTCTCTCCGGCGGGATTGGTCTTGGCCTGGTCACGATCCTGGCGGGACAGCTTTACGAGGCCCATGGCGGTGCGGCCTACGGGGCCATGGCCGCCACGGCCGCCCTGGGCGCGGCCGGTATCCTGACCTTGAGCCGGGTCGGCACCGCCGGAGGCCTCGTGAAGGGCCCCGACGATTATGCCCTGTCACCGGAGCCGAAACCAGGGCAGTCCGTCAGCTGATGGTATCATCGCCCGGCTGCTTGCGGACAAAGGTGGTGGCGCCGAAATCCTCCAGGATCGCATAGGTCGAAGGCACGATCAGCAGCACCAGGACCGCCGTCGCCACGATCCCGAAGGCGAGGCTCGTGACCAGGGGGATAAGCACCTGGGCCTGCATGCTGGTCTCGCTCAGGATCGGGATCAGGCCCGCGAAGGTGGTCAGCGAAGTGATCAGGATCGGACGGAACCGGTCCCTTGCCGCGTTGACCACGGCATCATGGATGCTCGCCCCCATCGCTCCGTGGTGCTTCACAAAGGACACGAGGAGGATCGAGTTGTTCACCACAATCCCCGCCAGACTGACAAAGCCCATCATGGAGGGCATGGACAGGTCGAGGCCCATGATCATGTGGCCGAACACCACGCCCACATAGGCCAGCGGGATGATCATCATCACGATCAAGGGTTCGATGTAGGAGCGGAACTGGAGGGAGAGCAGCAGGAACACCCCGAACAGGCCAAGGGCGGCGGCGCGCTGGAGAGAGGCCAGGGTTTCATTGGCTTCCGCCTCCTGACCTTCCACATTCATCCGCACACCCGGATGGCGTTCAAGAAATTCCGGGACGAAGCGGGCCTGAGTGTCCGCCAGGATTTCGCCGGCATTGTTCTTGGAGAAATCCACATCCCCCTGGATCGTTACCGTACGCTGACGGTTCACCCGGTTGATCCGCGCGATGCCACGTCCCTGCTCGATATGGACGATGGAGGCGAGGGGAACCTGAACCCCCTGGGCGCCGGTGACGGTAAAGGACGCCAGATCCCCAAGGGCATCCCGGTCCGTTTCCTTCAGGCGGATATCGATCTCATAACTTTCCCGGCCCACCTGGATTTCATCGGCCGTCGTTCCGAAAAAGGCTGCCCGCAATTGACGGGCGATCGTCTCCGCATCAAAGCCCAGCGAGGCGGCGCCTTCTCTCATACGGATGCGCAGTTCCGGTTTGCCGGGCCGGAGATCGTCGCTGAGATCGTTCACGCCCTCATACTGGGAAAGCCACCCCTGAAGCTCCAGGGAGGCCGTTTTGAGAACGTCCAGATCCTCGCCCACAAGCTCCAGGTCGATCGCCAGACCCGCCGGACCGCCCTGGGATTGCTGGAATGTCAGGGCAAGGACGTCGGAAATGGCTCCTGTTTCCCGGCGCCAGACCTCCAGGAAGGTATTGCCGCGGGTGTAGCGGTCTTCCGCCGTGCGCAGATCAACAAAGATGGTGGCCACATGGGCGCCGGTCTCGAAACTCGTGGTGTTGGTGTTGTACTGCACCAGGACGTTGCGCACGAGGGCGACCCCGTCACGCTCCTGGGGCTGAAGGATCTCCGTGGTCTTGTCCAGACCTTCCACGAGCCGGTCCACCACCTCTTCGGTGCGGGCCAGGGGTGTCCCCTGGGGCAGAAGAACACGGGCAACGACGGTTTCCCCGTCCAGTTCGGGAAAGGCGCGGAACTTGACCACGCCGGTCATCACCATGCCGATGGCCAGAACCAGAAGCGCCAAAGCAATGCTCGTGGAGAAGTAACGCGCGCGGATGACCACATCCACGAACGGCACCACAGTATTGTCCCTGAATGTGGTGAAACCCTGGTCAAAGGCCCGGCGCAGGGAGCCCGGTTCCTTTTCATGGAGCAAGGAGTGGTAGAGGTGGTTTGGCAGGATCAGGAAAGCCTCGATCAGGCTGATGGTCAGTACCGTGAGCAGGATGATCGGCATGTCCCGCAGGGTCTGGCCCAGATCTCCCGCCAGAAATGCCAGGGGCAGAAAAATCATCACCGTGGTGGCAAACGATGACAGCACCCCGGGCATGACCTGCCGGGCCCCTTCCACCGCCGCTTCCTGGGGCGGAAGACCCCGGGCCCGTGCCGCCGCAATATTCTCGGCAATGACGATGGCATCGTCCATGAGCAGGCCCACGGCCACGAGAAGCCCCACCATGCTGATCATGTTGAAGGTCAGACCCGTGGCGGCCATGACGAAAAAGGATGCCGCGAAAGACACAGGCAGTCCCATCGCCACCCAGAAGGAATACCGCAGAGAGAAGAACAGCCACATGACCAGGAACACCAGCACCAGCCCCATGATGCCGTTCTGTGTCAGCAGGACCAGTCGGTCCTCCACGATGCTGGAGACGTTCCGGGTCAGGGACAGTTCGATCCCCGCCGGAGCCCTGGCCCGTTCTCCTTCCAGAAAGACTTCCACCTCGGCGATCACATCCAGGGTGTCCTGGGACCGGGTCCGGTTGACCTGGAGAAGGGCGGCCGGTTTGCCGTTGAAGGTGTAGCGCTCTTCGTCCAGTTCGAACTGGTCGGTAATGGTCGCCACGTCCCCCAGACGGATTTCCGCGCCGCTGTCACCGGCAACGACGATCAGGTCCTGAAAATCCTGGGTGCTGCGGCGCTCGTCCTGGAAGCGGATCAGGATGTCCTGGTCCCGGGTTTTCAGGGAACCTCCCGGCAGGTCAAGGCTCTGGCGGGAAATGGTCGAGGCGATGTCGGATACGGACAGTCCGTACTGGCGCAGGGCATCCGCCGGAACCTCGATCCGGATCTGGCGGTCGGAAAAGCCCTGAACGTCCACCTGACTGACTTCCGGCAGGCGCTGGAGCCGTCGTTTCACCGCTTCCGTGTAGGCTTTCAGGTCGGGCCGGGCCATGTCGCCGGAAATGGCGATGGCGGTGACCAGATCCGTGCGCCCGAGCTGGCGGACCACCGGTTCTTCCGCATCCGCCGGAAAATCATCGATGGCGTCGATCTCGGCCTTGATGTCCGTGAAGAAACGATCGAAGTTCCCGTCGTCCAGGTCCATGTCCAGTGTGGCCCGGGCGAGGTTTTCCCTCGCCTCGCAGGCCATGCGCTCCAGACCCGTGATGCCGTCAAGGGCATCCTCGATGCGTTGGCACAGGGCTTCTTCCGCCTCTTCCGTGCTGGCGCCGGGATAAGTGATTTCCACCTGCACCTGGTCCAGGGGCAGGGTCGGGAATGTGGCCCGGTTGATTTCGGGCAGGGAGATGGCGCCCAGCAGGAAAGCCAGGATCATCATCAGGTTGGCAGCGGTCGGGTGGGCAGCGAAAAAGCGCAGGATCATCGGATGGGGGCCTCCCCGCTCATTTCCGCAGCCAGCCGGGCGGCAGCGTCCGGATCATCCTGAATGTCGAGTTTCATGCCCGGGACGGCGGGGATCAGATCGCTGACGATGATCCGATCTCCGGCTTCAATGCCGGTCTCGAGAATGGCGATGCCTGCCTGGAGGAACTGGATGGTGACCGGACGGACCTCCAGCCGGTCGTCAGGACCCGCTACATAGACCCGGGACCGGCCGTTTGCCCCGTGAACCGCTGTGCGCGGAATGGCTATGGCGTTCTCGAGGGCGGCCCCCCGCAGTTCCACCGCCACATACATGTTCCGGGTCAAGGGCGGGCGCCGGCCGGGACGGGTGGACCCCAGGGGATCGTCCACGGCCACGACCACACCGATGGTCCGGGTCTGGGGATCGACCTGTTCTGCAAGCCGGACGACTTCCGCTTCCCAGGCCGCGTCGATCGTGTCGCCGGAAAGGCGTACCAGGGCGGTGAAGCCCAGATCTTCGAACACCGGTGTGGTGCCCTGACCCCGGGCGAACAGTTGCGACGGGCCGAACCTGTCTTCCGAGCGGGCGGCGAACAGGGGGGCCAACTGTTCAAGGGGCACCTGGGCGGTGATCTCCACCTGATCGAGCCCGTCGGCCTCCACCATGGTCTGTCCTGCACTGACCACCTGATCCGGCTCCACGGCCACGGACTGGATGCGGGCACTGAAGGGCAGGGTGATCACCGTACGGTCCAGATCGCGCCGTGCTTCGGCGAGCTGGACCTGGGCCAGTTCCAGTTCCGCTTCCCGCAAGGCCCTCTGGGCGGGGATCAAGTTCAGGTCGTTACGCCGTGTCTGGACATTCTGGCGCTGGGTCAGGACCGAGCGTTCCTGGCTGTCGACGGCGGCCTGGGAGACGGTGCCCCGGGAGAGGAGATTGCGCTGGCGATCGAGATCCTTCTCGCTCAAGGCGAGCGCCCGTTCCTCAATGGCCAGGGAGGCTTTGGTGTTCTCCTCCTTCTGGTTCAACTCCGCCAGGGAGGCTTCCGTCGCCCGGATATTGGCCTCAAGTCGGGTCACCTCGAGTTCATAATCCACCGGGTCGATCTGGATGATCTTGGTATTGCCTGGGATCAGGTTGCCCGGCTCCAGGTCCGGATGGCGTTCCACGACCCGGCCCGAGACTTCCGAGATGGCGCTCCATTGGCGCGAGGGCACCACAAAGCCGAACCCCAGGGTGCGGGGCAGGACCGTTCCCCGGCTGACTTCCACCGTGCGCACCGGCGTGGTGGCTTCCGTATCCGGGCGCTCGGACGGGGGCTGGCGTAAAAGCATCAGTACCGTGATGACAAGGATGCCCAGGCCGAGGGGAATGGCCGCCCAGATCAGGTTCGGCGGCGGGTTGGAACTGCCGGGCTGTGGCGCGGGGTCGGATCCTGGGGGCGGCGAGGCGTGGCTGGTCATGGCTTAAATCCTCAGGCTGCAATTCCGGGAAGCGGTCATGGATGGTCAGATCGGCGGTTACGACGTGCCGGGCTCGGATCCCCCCTCGGGTCACTCCCCGTCGGGGCGGGTGATCCGACGGGGACTGGCGGTCCGGCGGACAGGTCGGGAGAGGGGTCCCGGCGGGGCACCAGGCCTTCAAGGGCAAAGGTCACGATGAGTTTTGCCAGGCTGGGAATGTCGGCTTCCCGCAGGCCCGATCCCGGGCGATCTGCGCCATCGGTGTTTTCGCCAGGACCAGGACCAGGACCAGGACCAGGGCCAGGACCGGGGGCGGGATTGGGGCTGGAGGCGAGAAGCCGGGTGGTGATCGGATAGGCCAGGATCCGGTGGGCGCACAGGCTGATCACGCAGATGGCGGCTTCCCGGGCCGGGAGCCCCTCCTGGGCAGCGGTTCCGCGTGTGGGTCCGCCGGCCATGATCCGTCCCACAATCTCCGTCATCCGCTCATGGAGGGGGCGGAGGCCCTGCTGCACAACGAAATCAAGGGCTTCGCTGGGCTGATGGACTTCCCGCATCATCAACATGGCGTAGGGGCTTGAGCGGAAGGACGCGGCCCGGCGCAAAAACCACTCGATCAGGACGAGCAGGTCGGCGCAAGGGTCTTCGGTCAGGGCTGGAGGCGGCTCGGAACGGAGGGTTTGGGCATGGGCGTGGGCGAGAACGGCCCGGTAAAGCCCGGCCTTGTCGTCGAAGTGATAGCGCACCGAGGCCACATTGGTTTTGGCCGTCTCACAGATTTCCCGCAGGCCCGTGTCCTGGTAGCCGGTCTCTGCGAAATGGAGGGACGCCGCATGGAGCAGGCGCGTGCGCGTATCCGCCGCCTGCTGCCCTGGGCCCGGCACATCTGCAGATGGTGGTGCATCTGAAGATTGTGGTGCTTCAGGTGGTGGTGTGTCTGCCGGCATGGCGATGTCTCCGCCCCTGTGGCCCAATTCAAACACGTGTTTGAGTTATGGCAGGCGACGGGCAAATGTCAAACGACTGTTTAACCTTCCGTACCGGACCCGGACCGGCCCCCCTTGTGAGGGAGGCATCACGAAAGAAGGAGCGGTGAATGGCCCGTTTGTGATGTTTGTGGACGGATAATCGCCATGGTCTTATCGCCATGAGGTCGGTTTTCCGCCCAATGGTCCTCGGGGAAAGGACCGGCATCAAGTTTGCTTGGCCCCTGATGTCTTTGTTTTAGCCTGAGACTAGAGCGGCGGGCGCAAAATCACGATCACCTTTAAACAGGGTGGCCGCCGCTCT
>CAZLPU010000028.1:0-54156 GCA_964561475.1 uncultured Alphaproteobacteria bacterium | reverse complement strand
ATTGCAGACGATCGCCCGGTCCTTCATGGCCCGCATGTGATCGACGGTGATCACGTCCTTGTTGCCGGTGGCGGTGACGAAAATGTCCCCGCGGGGGGCGGCCTCGTCCATGGTGATGACTTCATAGCCTTCCATGGCAGCCTGGAGGGCGCAGATGGGGTCGATCTCAGTGACCATCACCCGGGCGCCCTGGCTGCGCAGGGATTCAGCAGAGCCCTTGCCCACATCGCCGAAGCCCGCGACGACGGCGACCTTGCCCGCCAGCATCACGTCGGTGGCCCGCTTGATGCCGTCCACCAGGCTTTCTTTACAGCCATACATGTTGTCGAATTTCGACTTGGTGACACTGTCATTCACGTTGATGGCGGGGCAGGCGAGGGTCTTGGCCTTTTCCATCTCGTAAAGACGCAGAACGCCGGTGGTGGTTTCCTCGGACAGACCGATCACGTCCTTCATCAGGTCGGGATAGTCCTTGTGCATCAGACCGGTGAGGTCGCCGCCGTCATCCAGGAGCATGTTGGGCACCCAGCCGTCCGGGCCTTTGATGGTCTGCTCGACACACCACCAGTATTCCTCTTCCGTCTCACCCTTCCAGGCAAAGACCGGAATGCCGGAGGCGGCGATGGCTGCGGCGGCGTGGTCCTGGGTGGAGAAGATGTTGCAGGACGACCAGCGGATCGAGGCGCCGAGATGGGCCAGGGTCTCGATCAGGACGGCGGTCTGGATGGTCATGTGCAGGCAGCCCGTGATGCGGGCGTCCTTGAGGGGCTTGCTGTCGCCGTACTCTTCGCGCAGCGCCATGAGGCCCGGCATTTCGGTCTCGGCGATGGCGATTTCCTTCCGGCCCCAGTCTGCAAGGCCGATGTCTGCGACCTTGTAGTCGGTGAAGCTGCTGCTCATGGCTTACTCCTTTGCCAGGCGGGGGGTGATTGGGATCGACGGTGGTGCGCGATGGGCTCTGGGCAGGCACCAGCCAAGGCTTGGCCAGACCGTGCATACGGACCGCCATCATCGCCGCTGGTGTAGCCGAAAGCGGCCTATGGGCGCAAGAAGCATATAAGGAAATCTTTATATCGTGATGCGGACCGGGACGGAGAACCCCTGGCAGACGGCCCGTTTTGGCCCCGAAACGAATTGAGATCCTGAAAACACGTAAAACCGGAAAATCAGATCAAAAGCGTGGGTTTCGCAACCGCGACAAGGGATCAGCACTCCCCGAAGCCGTCCTCGATCATGCCGCCGAGGGCTTCCAGGGCCTGGGCCCCGTCCGGCCCCTCCGCTTCCAGCTCCAGGGACTGGCCCTGGGCGGCCCCCAGCATCAGAAGGCCCATGATGGAGGTGGCGAGCACGGTGATGCCGTCCTTCGACACGCTGACCTTGGCGGTGAACTGACCGGCACAGGCCACGAACCGGGCGGCCGGGCGGGCATGAAGCCCTTTTTCATTACGGATGGTGAGGGTTTTGCGCACAGGAGGGGTCTGGCTTGGGGATGGGGCGGGCGGCGGCGGCATCAATGTGGACGGGCTCGGTGCGGCGGGGTTGGGATGGGCAAAGCCCGCCGAAGCGGTGATCTGGTCCAGTGTTGCCATCAGGATGGCTCCTCTCCACTGAGCACGCGTGATGCCACGTGAATGTATTTTCGTCCCGCCGTCTGGGCGGCGGTTACAGCATCCTGGAGGGATTCCCGCCCCCGGACACTGGCGAGCTTGATCAGCATGGGAAGATTGACCCCGGCGATGATCTCCACCTGGGCCTTGCTCATGACGGAAATGGCGAGATTGGAGGGGGTGCCGCCGAACATATCCGTAAGCAGGATAACGCCTTGGCCGCTCTCCACGGTCTGGATCGCGTCAAGAATGTCTTGGCGGCGCTGTTCCATATCGTCTTCAGGACCGATGCAGATCGCAGCCAGTTGGTCCTGGGGGCCGACGACATGTTCCGTTGCCGCAACGAATTGCCGGGCGAGGTCGCCATGGGTGACGAGAACGATGCCAATCATAGAAGTTATCCGGCCTGAATTCGCACCGGTTTGCAAGACGCGGACGGTTGCATCCGGCCGGTCGTGTGCCGGTATGTGCTTGAGTGTGATCTTATTGTGTCACTCGACTGTTAATCGCTCTGTCACGCAAGGGGAATCCGGCGGCCTATCGTGCAAGCATCCGCCAGAAGCATGATTTTCAAGGGGGCGGAGGGTTCCATGGGATCGACGGTCCAGAGGGGGAGGCTGTGGCCGGGCACCAGGCTCACCATGCGCTTCTCCGGCAGCCTCGGGACCTGATCCGGACCGGCCAGATCGAACACCGCGATGACCGGCGCCTCGCGGGCAATGGGCACGGAAATCAAGCCGACACCGCGCACTTCCATTTGTCCGGCAATGGGTTCCGGCGCACAGGCCCAGAGTGTCGGCCCGGCGGTTCCCGTTTCCGGTCCGTCGGACACCGGTTTTTCCGGGTCCACGGGTCTGAGATCCAAGAGCACTTGATCGTCTGCAACCAGTTCGGCACCCCGGTCAATCAGCCGCAGGGCGAGATCCGATTTACCCGCGCCGGAAGGCCCCCTCAGAAGGACGCCGTTGCCGCCGATCAGCACACAGGTGGCGTGGATGGGCTGTCTTTTCCCGCTCCCGGTCCCGCTCCCGCTCCGGTTCACGTTCCCGCCGTCCGGTTCCGCGCCGGGGGAGGTCATCGGGAATGGATCGCGGGCAGGCGCACCACGAAACGGGCCCCGGCGATCTCTCCATCAGCGGTTTTGCGGTTCTCCGCCCAGATCTTCCCGCCATGCACCTCGACAATCTGTTTGGAGATGCTGAGACCCAGGCCGGAGTTCTTGCCGAAATCCGCCTCTTCCGGACGCTGGGTGTAAAAGCGCTCGAAGATCCGCACGAGGCTGTCCTCGGGAATGCCCGGACCCTCGTCCTCCACCACGGTGATGACGAATGTGCCGTCCTCGGCCCGCTCCCGGCGGGTGCGCACCCACACGGTGCCGCCTTCCGGCGAGAAGGACACCGCATTGTCGATCAGGTTCTGGATGACCTGACCGAGGCGGCTTTCAATGCCGATCACCGACAGGGCCCCTTCGCCCAATGCTCCGGCCAGGACTTCCGACTCGATGCGCACACCGGGCCTTGCGGGGGAGAGGGTGGCGATCTTGATCAGCTCACGAACCAGGTTCGGCAGGCTGACCACCTCGTTGTCCTCCCGGGACAGTTCCGCATCCAGACGGGAGGCGTTGGAGATATCCGTAATCAGACGGTCCAGCCGGTCCACGTCATGCATGATCACGGACAACAGCCGGTTGCGGGCTTCCGGAGTGGATGCCAGATCCAGGGTTTCGACGGCGCTGCGCAAGGAGGTCAGGGGGGTCTTGATCTCATGGCTGACATCGGCGGCGAACTGTTCGATGGCGGTCATCCGGGCATTGAGGGCCTCGGTCATGTCCCGCAGGGATGCAGCCAGGGTGCCGATTTCATCCCGGCGGCGGATCGCGGGCAGGTTGGCCTGTCCCGCCAGCCCGGACTTGGGGCGGCTGGAGCGGATCTTGTCCGCCGCCTTGGCAAGGGAACGGATCGGCCGGGCAATGGTGCTTGCATAGGCCAGGGCCACGGCAATGTTCACCGCCAGGGCAATCAAGAACACCTGGAACACCGCCCGGCGCTCGTCCCAGAGCAGGGCCTCGAAATCATCCCCCTGGGTCGACATGAGAACCGCGCCCACATGGGCCTGCACATTCTTCACGGGGATCGCCACACTGACGATCAGGTCGCCGTTTTCGTCCCGGCGCACCGCCTGAAGTTTGCGCCCCTTGGTTTCACCGGTCAGGGCCGAGCCCACTTCCGGCGGGGGACTGGTCAGATCCGTGTGGGCCGGGCTCAAGGGCGGCCCCATCAGAACCTGGAAGATCTCATCGATGATGGTGAAGAACCGCCGGTCGCTGCCGCCGTCGGACAGGCTCTGGGCATCCACCTGGCCTTCTTCATCCAGAAGCCAGGAATCATAGATCAGGGTGCCGTCATAGTCATAGATCCGTGCACGGTACTCCGTGGGGGCCACAATACGCCGGAGGATCTCAACGGCCGCCGTCCGGTCGATGGCGTCATAGGGGTCGTCGGGTCCCCGGCCCATACGCTCGGCAAGGGCGGTCTGCTCCAGGGCACCGGCAATGAACTGGCTGTGATTGCGCAGGGCGAGGAGGCGTTCGTCCACGCTTGAGGTGCGGAACTGGCTGGAAAGGATCAGCCCGATCATGAAAATCAGAAGGCTGATCAGGTTGAGGGCAACGATACGGACAGTGAGGCTCGACCAGAATGGGGTCGAGGGCCGGTGCTCCAGCGCCTCCACATCCTTGCGGTCGCGCGCCTTCTGGCTCATCACCGCTGTGCTTGCGCCAAGGCGAAACACTGTCCGGGTCATGTGCCGGGGACCGGCTGTCAGGGCCGATCCCACGGATTTTAAGCCACTGCGCCAGAAGGGTTTGGCCGGAGGCAGGGTCTGGTCACTCATGATGTCGGGCCCCCATACGTCCTGCCCCGGCTTCTGCCCAGCTTACCGTCCAATCCCCGCGCTCCTTCGAGGGCGGGGCTGACGTCAGCCTTGAATATCCGGCCCGCGATGAGCCGGGTTCACGGTTGCCCCGTCCTGGCCGCCAGCCCCCTGATGTTCCGAACCCTGAGGGGCTTCAGTATGAGGGGCTCCTGTCTCAGGACCGGGCGATTGAGGCGCCGAACCTTGTGGATCCAGGCCTTGCGGATCCAGGCCCTGATGGTCGGCGCCCGGATTGTCGGAGCCGTCCGGGGAGGTTGCCCCGGTCAGTTCCTTGAACCGGTAACCCACGCCATACAAGGTCTCGATCGCATCGAAATCCCCGTCCACCTGACGGAACTTCTTCCGCAGCCGCTTGATATGGCTGTCGATGGTGCGGTCATCCACATAAACCTGATCGTCGTAGGCCGCATCCATGAGATTGTCCCGGCTTTTGACATAACCCGGGCGCTGGGCGAGGGCCTGAAGGATCAGGAATTCCGTGACCGTGAGGGTCACCGGATCGCCGCTCCAGGTGCAGGCGTGGCGATTGGGATCCAGGGTCAGCTTGCCCCGCACCATCACCTGGGCCGCCTCTTCCTTGCCCGCACCCGGCGGGGTCACCGAAGCCCGGCGCAGCACCGACCGGACCCGGGCCAGCAGCAGACGCTGACTGAAGGGTTTGGCGATGAAATCGTCGGCGCCCATTTGCAGGCCCAGTTCCTCGTCCACTTCCGTATCCTTGGAGGTGAGGAAAATGACCGGCACATCGGTTTTCTGACGCAGACGGCGCAGGACTTCCATGCCGTCCATGCGGGGCATTTTTATATCCAGCACTGCAAGATCCGGCGGCGCAGCTGTCAGGGCCGCCAGGGCCGACGCGCCGTCGGTGTAGGTCTTGACGTTGTAGCCTTCAGACTCGAGCGCGATGCTGACGGATGTCAGGATATTGCGGTCGTCGTCGACAAGGGCAATGGTCGGCATTTGCTCTTCCACTGGCTTCAAGATGGTCACCCGGGCTTGAGCCCCCAGCTCAATAAGATCCCAGCTCAATCACTTCGTTGATTCACAATAAGAAGCGGCAGGAAAAAGGCCAAGAGCCGACCTTTAGCCGCCATTCGGGCTTCTTGCTGTTTTTCCGGCGGAAAATCGCCTGCGTCCGATCTGGAAGCGGGGCGGCAAACGGGGCCAGAAACTGAAACTGGCTTCCATCATGCCTCAAACCGATTGATCAAGCTCCCTTGATCCGCCGATTCATATCTTGAAAGGTAAGTGTGCTTAAGCCGGGCGCGGTCACAGCCGTGGCGAGCACGCACAAACGGGATACGCGGGGCCTGGGACCCGTTGCCCTTGCTTTGCGTCGCGGCCCTTTTGTTGCAGGATGGCGCCAAGGCTGAATATGGCCCGGGTTCGGACAGCCAAGATGGAGTGAGCGGGGTGAATCAAGCGGTTGCGGCACACCAGGCGGGGGTTTGGAACCCGTCTGCAGGCCTTGAAAAACATGGGTTCCAAAATCTTAACAGTGTCCATTGGAACGGGACGCGTGCCGCCCTGTTCGAAATGGCCATCGGCCGGGGGGAAGGCCACGCCTCCCGTCATGGCGCACTGGTCGTGAAAACCGGCCAGCACACGGGCCGGTCCGCGAAGGACAAATTCGTCGTCGCCCATCCCGACATGGAACACTCCATCTGGTGGGACAACAACAAGCGCATGGAACCGGCTCATTTCGATCGCCTGTTCGATGCCATGATGGGCTATGCCCAGGGTCGGGACCTGTTCGTCCAGGACTTGTATGGCGGCGCCGATCCTCACCACCGGCTGCCGGTGCGTGTCGTGACTGAATATGCGTGGCATTCCCTCTTTATCCGCCACCTGCTGATCGAACCGCCCTTGGCTGATCTCACGAGCTTCAACCCTGAGTTCCTGATTGTCGATCTGCCGGATTTCAAGGCGTCGCCCGAACTCCATGGCTGTCGCACGGAAACGGTGATCGCCGTCGACTTCAACCGCAAGATCGTGCTGATCGGCGGCACGTCCTATGCGGGGGAAATCAAGAAGTCTGTCTTCACCATTCTGAATTACCTGCTGCCGGCAAAGGGCGTCATGCCCATGCACTGCTCCGCCAATGTGGCCACGGACGGAACGGGCACTGCGGTGTTTTTCGGTTTGTCCGGCACAGGCAAGACCACCCTGTCCGCCGATCCCAAGCGCACCCTGGTGGGGGATGACGAGCACGGCTGGTCGGAAAACGGCATATTCAATTTCGAGGGCGGCTGTTACGCCAAAATGATCCGCCTTTCCCCGGAAGCGGAGCCGGAGATCTATGCCACCACCCAGCGCTTTTCGACCGTGCTGGAAAATGTGGTCATGGATCCCAATACAAGGGCGCTCGATTTCGACGATGCCACGCTGGCCGAGAACTCCCGGGGTGCCTATCCCCTGGATTACATTCCGAATTCCTCGGACACCGGTCAGGCCGGCCATCCCCGCAACATCATCATGCTGACCTGCGATGCCTTCGGCGTCATGCCGCCCCTGGCACGGATGTCCGCGGATCAGGCCATGTACCACTTCCTGTCCGGCTATACCGCCAAGGTGGCCGGCACAGAGAAGGGGGTGACCGAGCCCGAGGCGACCTTCTCCACCTGTTTCGGGGCGCCCTTCATGCCCCGTCACCCCAGCGAGTACGGCAACCTGCTGCGGGGCCTGATCGCCCATCACAATGTGCAGTGCTGGCTGGTGAACACGGGCTGGACCGGCGGACCCCACGGGGAAGGCCGGCGCATGCCGATCAAGGCGACACGGTCTTTGCTGGAGGCGGCGCTCAACGGCGATCTTGCCAATGTGCAGATGCGTCAGGATCCGATTTTCGGCTTCGACGTACCTTTGGCCGTGGAAGGGGTCGACTCCCACATCCTCACCCCGCGGGAGACCTGGGCGGACCCCATGGCCTATGACGCCCGCGCCAAGGATCTGGCCCAGCGCTTTGTCACCAACTTCCAGCCTTTCGTCCCCTATGTGGACGAGGATGTGCTGGCGGCGGCTCCCAAAGCCACCTGACGGCCCAGTTCCGCGCGGCGGCAGGCCCGGCAACCGGGCCTTAAACGCTCGGATCTACCCTGTTGGCGTTCCGGTCCCGTTTTCATGAGGACCGGAACGGGAAGCGCCGCCCGTTGAGGGCCGGCGCCAACAGGGAACGGATCCCATGGAGCGGAGCGACGTCCACTTTGAAATCTTTGTGCAACGGCACGGGCGGGGATCAGGCTGGTCCCTGGTGGATGCTGTTCCCTCCCGGGCAAAGGCGATGGCGAAAGCCGAGACCTTGGCCAAGGGCGAGCGCTTCAAGGCAGTGCGGGTGGTCAAGGAAACGCTCCAGGAAGGGGCGGGCACCTATCTGACCCTCACCGTCGCGGAATTCGGCGATGCGGGCTCTGCGTCCAAGTCCATCGATGATGACGAATCGGATTTCCCCTGTTTCAGGCCCCAGGACCTCTACAGCACCCATGCCCGGGCCACCATTTCCCGGCTGCTCGGTGACTATCTAGGCCGCAACTATCTGACCGTCTCGGAACTTCTGCATCGCGCGGATGCGGTGGAGCAATTGTCCGCAACGGGAACGGTCCTCCAGCATGCCATTCAGAAAGCCGCCGTGGCCCATGCCGGCTCCACCGGCCAAAGCGTTCAGCACGCGGTGCGCCAACTCAACGACCTGTCCACCAAGCTCGCGGGCCGCCTCTACAAGGACGACCGGGAGGGGCGCTTCCCCGTTCTGGGCAAGCAGGGCCTGGCTGGCGTCATCGAACTGGTGGAGTGTGATCCGGAGGCGGATTACCTCCTTTGCGGCGCCGTTGCCGGGTTTTTGAAGGGCACGGCGTGCTGGGGCAAGAAGCTGGTGAAGGTACTCGGCCTGATCCGGGACCTGCCCGATGACGGACCGGAGCGGGATGTCTGCCTGCGCATTCTGGACATTTTCGTTTCCGAGATCGTTGCAGGCCGGGCCGCGATCCACGACATCATGGGCGACCACCCCAATCCCGGCGCCCTGCTCAAGCGCATGGTGGAGGTGTTTCTGGGCTCGACCGGCGCCGACCGGGACGCGCTGCCAGAGGGCATCCGTCTTCTGGCCGAGGAGTTCGCCCTGGGCAATCTCCGGGATGCACGGGCGGCGGTGGGCCAGCGTATTCTGGCGGAGTTGCGCTCACCAAGGCGTCTTTACCCCGATTGCCTGGAGACCGAACTGGCCATGACCCGGGCCTTGGCCTCGAAAATCGTCCTGGCCCAGGGCAAGGATCTGCCCCTGGAAGACATCATGGAGGCCTTTACCGTCCGGTCCCGCCATCTGGTCTCGGCGAGTGTTCTTGAGCCCTACCTGGAAAGCCTGACCAATCCAGCCGAACGGGTCTCCCGGCTGATCGCCCTGGAGGCCAATATTATTGGCGAGGAAAACAAGCGCACCCTGGCCGGACTGCTCAAGCCGCAGATTATTGGTCCCGCCTGTGAGCAGCACTTCCTGTCCTTCAGCGGCAACCCGCTCGTTCCCATGCGGGAGATCGCCCGCCTTCAATCGGAGATCTTTGCCAGTGGCTTCCCGGATCTGGCCAAACGCCAGCTCGCCGATGCCCTCGATACCCTCGCCGGCTGTGTCGAGGCGCGGGCAGGTCTGCTGGAGGGGTTGGTCCGCAAGCCCATTCCCACCGATGAGCGGGTGCTTGCGCTCCTGCGTCTGATCACCGCAGGGGTGCTGACCAAAGGCAAGCTCACGCACCGGGCCAAGCATCTGGTCATGGGGCAGATCCAGGATCCGGCCTTTGCCAGGGCTCTTGCTGCGGCGGCAAAGGATACGGAGGGCTTGAACCGGGTGCGGGATATCAAGGCCCAGCTTGACCTGGCGGATCTCGAAGGCCTCGCCTCCGTCGCCTGAAACCGCCCGCCTTGCGAACCTCTTTGCGGATTGCGTCCTGCCGGGCCAAACTGAGTGCCAGGAGGTCCGTGCCACCTCGCTCCGGACCGTCCACGCCCTGGCACTGCATGGAATCTGAGGGAGAAGAGCATGTCTGAACCGGTCCTGCTGGTGGAACGGGATGGCCCCGTTGCAATCATGACCATGAACCGGCCCGACCGCATGAATGCGCTGTCGACAGAACTGCGCCGGCTTCTGGCGGAAACGGTGGTCGAGCTTGAGGCGGATCCGGACATCCACATCCTCATTCTGACCGGGGCAGGAGACCGAGCCTTCACCGCAGGTCTCGATCTCAAGGAATTGGGTCAAAGCGACGGCAGTGCCCTCGGCGCCGTGAACGATCCGGCCCTCGCGGATCCTGTTCGGGCCCTGGGCCGGTTTTCCGGGCCGATCATCGGCGCCATCAATGGGGTGGCGATCACCGGCGGGTTTGAACTGGCGTTGGCCTGCGATGTGCTGGTTGCCTCCACCAATGCCCACTTTGCCGATACCCATGGCCGGGTCGGCATCATGCCCGGCTGGGGGTTGAGCCAGAAACTCTCCCGGCTGATCGGCATTCACCGGGCCAAGGAACTCTCCTTCACCGGTAATTTCCTGGTGGCGGAGACCGCCTATGACTGGGGTCTCGTGAACCGGGTGGTGGCGCCCGAGGATCTGATGCCCACCGCCCGGGCCCTGGCAGCGGACATGGCGACCATGGATCCCGCGTTCCAGAAGCGTTACCGGGCCCTGATCGATGAGGGCTATGCCCGCACTTTCGAAGAAGGCATGGCCCTTGAGGCCCAGCTTTCCGATGAAGCCAATGCGTCCGTCAGCGGCGAGGATGTGGAAGCCCGCCGCCGGGCCGTGCTGGAACGGGGCCGGGAACAAAAGGACTGACCTGCGCCGGGCCCGGACGGGATCAGACGGTCACCATCACCCGGTCAAGCTTGCGGATGCCAGTGGCGAGATCCACGAAATGGGGCAGGGGGCCACCGGGTTTCATATGGGGCAGGCGCCTGGTGATCGCGGCCAGGGCCTCCTCCAGTTCCGCCCGGGCCAGCGCTTCACCAAGGCATCTGTGGGCACCGCCCCCAAAGCCGATGGCACCACGGCCCAGATCTTTCCGGTGGATCGAATAGGCATCCGGATTGGCATAGCGGGCCGGGTCCCGTTGAGCAGCGGAAATGCTCATGACCAGGACGGAGTTGGCCCTCAGCCTGTGCCCTCCGATCTCGATATCCTCCACCACGAAGCGCGGAATGCTTGCCACCGTCGGCTCGAACCGCAGGCTTTCCTCAACGGCTGTCTTGATCAGGGTGTCATCGGCACACACTGCATCCCATTGTTGCGGACGCTGCATCAGCAGGGTGATCAAAATGCTGAGGGCCGTGCGGGTCGTATCGCTTCCGGCAAAAATCAGCCCGATGATCTGGGCCAGGAGTTCTTCGTCTGAATAGGCGCCCCCAGCGTCAACGGCAGTCACAAGGCTTGAGAGGAAATCGTCCCGGGGAGAAGCCCGGCGGACTGCCACGATCTCCCGGACATAATCGGTCAGGAACACCACCGCCTCGTCGATCGGACCCACATCCTGGGCGGTGAAGAACCCGAAGGCCCGGCCCAGAGTGTCCGCATGGGCCTTGAACGTGGGGATATCGTCCCAGGGCACGCCGAGCACATCGCAGATGGTCCGTACCGGGAGCTGGGCTGCAAACCGTTCGACGAAATCGATCGTGCCCTGGCCCTCGAACCCGTCAATCAGGTCATTGGCGAGGGTGCGCACCCGGTCCCGTTTTGCGTCGATGAGGGGGAAGGAGAAGGTCCGCTGAAGGGGCGCCCGCAACCGGGTATGGCGCTCTCCATTGGCGGTCAGCACGATGGAGGTCCACCAGTCATACAGGGGGCCGGACGTAATGCCCCGCATCTCCATCACCTCGGGGCCGAATTGGCGCACTCCGGGATGGGTGAGCAACCTCTCCACGGCATCAAAACTCAGGATCCAGGTCGACAGCTCCATTGGGATCAGGGGCATTCGGCTGCGCAACAGCCTGGCCCAGCCGGTGGGGTCCGAGATCAGGGTTTCCAGATCGGGAACCCGGCCGTCCCACTGTCCCAAGGTTGGCGTGCGGGCGTTTTCCGGGCTTAACGGCACGGCGGGCCAAGCGGTCATGATCCTGTCTCCCCCAAAATTCCAGACGGGCAGGCCGGACACCCGATGGCGCCTCAGCCGCCTTCCCCCTCCAGTTCCTCCCGGCGCATCTCCAGTGCAAGCCACTCTTCCTCGGACTGGGCCAGTTCGGACTCTGCCGCCTCGAGGGCCTTGACCGCCTTCTGAAAGGTTTGTGGATCTTTGGTGAAAAGATCCGGATCGGCAAGGCGGGATTTCAGCTTGGCGATCTTGCCCTCCAGGTCTTCCATGCGTCCGGGCAAGGTTTCCAGGGCGAATTTTTCCTTATAGGAAAGCTTGGAAGCGCCCCCGGATGATTTGGGCTTGTCCGCCGGTCTGGACTTGGAGGGGGCCGGTTTCCCACGGCCCGGCTTGTCGTCCTTGGTGGTCTTATCCGCCTGGGCGGCAAGGGCTGCCTTGCGCTGACTCACCATGTCCGAATAGCCCCCGGCATATTCAGTCCACGCGCCCGTGCCCGGCTCCGTGGTGATCACGGACGTGACGATCCGGTCGAGGAAATCACGGTCGTGGCTGACCAGAAGCACCGTGCCAGGATAATCCGCCAGCATGTCCTGCAACAGGTCCAGGGTCTCCAGGTCAAGATCGTTGGTGGGTTCGTCCAGCACCAGGAGATTGGAGGGCCGCGCCAGGGCAATGGCCAGGGCAAGACGCCCGCGCTCGCCGCCGGACAGGGCGCGGATCGGGGAACGGGCCTGCTCCCCCGTGAACAGGAAATCCTTCATATAGCTCATGACATGGCGCTGCTCGCCGCCCACGGACACCATGTCCCCCCGCCCGTCGGTGAGCGCATCCTTGAGGGACATGTCCAGATCAAGACTGTCCCGGCGCTGATCAAGGGAGATCATCTCCAGATTGGTCCCGAGGCGCACGGTGCCTTCGTCCGGTTCCAGACTGCCCGTGAGCAGATTGACCATGGTGGTCTTGCCTGCCCCGTTGGGGCCCACCAGACCCACCCGGTCCCCCCGGGCGATCTTGATGGAAAAGTCCTTCACGATGGTGCGTCCGTCATAGGCCTTGGAGATTCTTTTGGCCTCCATCACCAACTTGCCTGAGACCTGGGTGGCATCGCTCGCGGCCAGTTTGGCCGTGCCCGGCATAGGGCGGGCATCCCGGCGCTTGCTGCGCAGGTCCTGGAGTTCACGCATGCGCCGGACATTGCGCTTGCGCCGTGCGGTCACGCCGTAGCGCACCCAGTCTTCCTCCGCCGCGATCTTCCGGTCGAGCTTATGGCGCTCCAGTTCTTCCTGCTCGAGCACCGTATCCCGCCAGGTCTCGAAATGGCCAAAGCCCTGATCCATGGTTCGGGTGGTGCCCCGGTCGACCCAGACGGTCCGCCGGGTGAGGGTTTCCAGAAAGCGCCGGTCGTGGCTGATCAGGGCCAGGGCGGCGCGGGAGCGCGCGAGGGTGTCCTCAAGCCAGCCGATCAGGGCCAGATCCAGGTGGTTGGTGGGCTCGTCCAGCAGAAGGATGTCCGGATCCGGGGCGAGCGCCCGGGCAATGGCCGCCCGGCGGGACTCCCCGCCCGAGAGAACAGCCGGGTCCGCTTCCGGCGTTAGGCCCAACTGGTCCAGCAGATAACGGGCCTGATAGGGGTCGTCACCGGGCGCGAGACCCGCTTCCACATAATCGAGCGCGGTCTTGAAGCCGGAGAAATCCGGTTCCTGCTCCAGATAGCGCACGGTGATCCCGGGCTTGATGAACCGCTCCCCCCCATCGGGCTCCACGAAGCCGGCGGCGATTTTCATCAGGGTGGATTTGCCCGAGCCGTTGCGGCCCACAAGGCACACACGGTCCTGCTCGAAAACGAACAGGTCCGCGCCCTCGAACAGGGGCGTTCCACCGAAGGTGAGGGAGATATCCTGGAGGCTGAGTAGGGGTGCTGACATGGGGCGGATCCTGCCGCCGGGCGGGGTGAAAAACAATGGCTGAAGCGCGGGGAAACGACAAAAGGACCGCCCTCCCTTCATGGAACCTGGCGCTCACGGGAAGGTGTGCCTGCCGGGCGATTGCGGTGGTCATGGTCCGCATCCACATGCGACGATAGGAAAGAACGTAAAAATGAAGGCTGCCAATGCCAATCATGGACCCTGCATCTATGTCTGAGAGCCCCGGTGCAACGCCCCTGATAGAGCCCCCGGTTGATCCCCTGATCGATCCTTTGGGACGGGCGATCACCTATCTGCGCCTGTCCGTGACGGACCGGTGTGATCTGCGCTGCACCTATTGCATGGCCGAGGACATGGTCTTTCTGCCCAAGACCGAGGTGCTGAGCCTGGAAGAACTGGCGGAGGTCTCCCGGGCTTTCATCCGCCGGGGGGTGCGCAAGATCCGGCTCACCGGCGGCGAGCCTCTGGTGCGCAAGGGTGTGATGTCCTTGGTGGAGGCCCTGGGGGAGGATCTGGCCGCCGGGCATCTGGATGAACTCACCCTGACCACCAACGCCACCCAGCTTTCCCGTTTTGCCGACGGGCTCTATCGGGCGGGGGTCCGGCGCATCAATGTTTCCCTGGACAGTCTGGAGCCGGAGACCTTTTCCCGCATCACCCGGGGCGGGCGCATCGAGCAGGTGATGGACGGGCTGGCGGCCGCGCAATCGGCGGGTCTCAAGGTCAAAATCAACACGGTGGCCCTGGCCCAGGACAACGCCCGGGAAATCCCCGCCATGATCGACTGGGCCCATGGCCAGGGTTTCGACCTCACCCTGATCGAGGTCATGCCCATGGCCGAGACCGGAGAGGACCGTCAGGACCAGTTCCTGCCTCTGACGGCGGTGCGGGACGATCTCGCCGCCCGCTGGACCCTGGAACCCATTGAGGATCGCACCGGCGGGCCTGCCCGTTATGTGCGGGTGGCGGAGACCGGGGGCAAGATTGGGTTCATTACGCCGCTCACTGAGAATTTCTGCGCCGGCTGCAACCGTGTCCGTGTGACGGTCACCGGGCAGCTTTATCTCTGCCTCGGACGGGGGGAGAATGCGGATCTGCGCAAGATCCTCCGGGAAGGCGGTGGGGAGAACGACAGGGCAGAGGCCCTGGACAGGGCCCTGGATGAAGCCATCGGCCGCAAGCCCGCCGCCCATGATTTCGAGACCGCCCTGTCCCGGTCTACCGCTGCCGTGGACCGGCATATGTCCGTCACCGGCGGCTAGAGCGTGAGGCGTTTAATCCGCATCATACTCAAGGCCGCGACTGCGGTCCGGCGCCACTGCGCCGCCCTCGCGGAGGCGCCTTGCGCCGTGAGCGAAAAAAAACTAGAGCGGCGGCCACCCTGTTTGAAAGTGATCGTGATTTGGCGCCCGCCGCTCTAGGCATCAATCCGCTGGCTGAATGATTTCCGCGGCGATCTCCCGGATCCGGTCCGGTGCAATGGATGAGCGTGCCGTCACTGCCGCAGCGCCCCATTTGCAGGCATGAGCGGCCGCGTCCACCCAATCCAGCCCGCGCAATCGTCCGTGAAGCACGCCTCCGGCGAAACAGTCTCCGGCACCGGTGGTATCCACGGGGCTCACGGGCGTTGTTGGCACTGAGGCAGCGGAAATTGCTCCGGAGGCGCCTTTTGTGAACACCACGGCACCGTCCGCGCTGCGGGTGAGGATGACGGCTTCAAGCCGGTCGGTGGTGAACGACCGGGCCCGCGCCCAAAGGGATGCGTCATGGGGCGCGGGGCAATCGTCAGCCGAAGTGATGACACAATGGACGGGCAAGGGGGCGCCGAAGGCCTTCGGTGACAGCGGCCATTCCATGACGCCAAGGGGCGATTCAGCCGCCACCGCCACGGCCCGCCGGTCTACCCTGCGGATATAGACTGCATCAGCGCCAAAGCGTGAAAGGTTCTCGGCAGACGGTTCATCGGGCTGGGGTTGGCCCGCCAGGGCCTTGAGGCTCTCTTCCACATCCAGGCCGATAATCACCCGTTCTCCATGCCCGTCGATCAGCAACAGCATCCGGGGCATGCTGAGGGTGGGGCGGGTGACGAAACGCAGGTCCAGACCTGCCTCACGGGACGCGGCAATCACTTGTTCACCGGTCTCATCGGCGGTCACCGGCGTAACCATTGCAACATGGTGGCCGGCCAGGGCCAGGCCGGTGCCTGTATTCCCGCCGCCTCCGCCGAGGCGCCCGTCAAGGCGGCCATTGATGGTGGTGCCCGCCAGCCGGGCACCGGGCTGGATGGGGCCGGAGAGATAGATGGGGGTGTCCCAGTTCAGTGCACCGAAAATCAGAATGCGTGCCATGGACTCAAGCCTTTCCTCATGCCCCGGCCCATCGTTCCTTTCCCCAGCCACTTTCCCCCGAGGCCATCATTTGCCCAGGCCAGTACACCAAAGCAGGGAATGCCCGCAGCGGTGAAAAGACGCGGAGGCATTTTCAGCCCCCGCGCCGGTCTCGGGATCAGAGTTTCCAGTCAGGCCGGATGAAGTGGCAGGTGTAGCCTTCCGGGTAGCGCTCCAGGTAATCCTGATGCAGATCTTCTGCCCGATAGAAAGGCTTCGCGGGGGCCACCTGCGTGACCACCTTGCCGGGCCAGCGCCCGGAGGCATCCACGGCGGCGATCACTTCACGGGCCACCTCATCCTGCTCCTCGTTCAGGGTAAAGATCACCGACCGGTACTGGGTGCCGACGTCATTGCCCTGGCGGTTCTCTGTGGTCGGATCATGGATCTGGAAGAAGAACTCCAGAAGGGTCCGGTAGCTGGTCTGGGCCGGGTCGAACACGATGCGGAGGGATTCCGCGTGATCGGTGCGCCCGGTCTTCACGACATTATAGGTCGGGTTTTCCAGGTCACCGCCCGTGTAGCCCACTTCCGTCTCGATCACCCCGGGCAGTTTGCGGAACAGGTCCTGCATGCCCCAGAAGCAGCCACCGGCCAGAATCGCCGTCTGAATGGCGCCCTGGAAATATTGCAGGAACGCGCCGTAGCCTTCCTTTTCAAGGTCGGCCACGGGGATGAACCGCAGGGCGGCCGAATTGATGCAATAGCGCATGCCATCCGGCCCCGGACCGTCCGGGAAAACGTGACCCAGGTGAGAGTCCCCATGTTTGGAGCGCACCTCGATGCGCACCATGCCGTGGCTCGTGTCCTTGCGCTCCACAACCATGTCCGGGTCGACGGGCCGGGTGAAGCTGGGCCAGCCGCTGTGGGAGTCGTATTTGTCCGTGGACAGGAACAGGGGCTCTCCGGAAACGACATCCACGTAAAGGCCGGGGGCCTTGTTGTTCCAGAATTCATTCCGGAACGCGGGCTCCGTGGCGTCGTTCTGAGTGACCGCGTATTGTTCCGGAGTGAGCTTGGCGATTGCGTCCGGATCCTTGTCATAAGTCTTGTCGGTCATGGAGATCATTCCTTTTGTGAATACTGCCTCGCCTCGCCCGATTGTTCTGCTGTTTTGAGGGGCAAAAGACCTTCCGCGATATGTTCTTGTCCGGACCGCCTTTCAAGTGGCCTGTGGGAGGGCACGATACCACATCACGAGGCTTTGACCGGTTTTCCCTCAAGGTCCACATCCCAGACAAACCCTGTGCGCTTCATTCCCGCTCGCACCCTCAGCTCCGTTGCAAAAAAGGGCTGCCCCGTTTTTCGGAGGCAGCCCTGTGTCCGGATGGATCCAGCAAAGCCTTGCGTTACTGGAAGGTCAATTCCGGCTGACCGATATGGGCCTCGATCAGGTCGGTCTGATCCTCGAAGCTCATCTGGGAAAAGTCGATGGCCTCCTCACCGGTGAAGCTTTGCATCTGCAGTCCGAGGGTGGTGCGGGCCAGTTCCCACTCCCGGAAAAAGACCCGGAACTTTGCGAGGATATTCTGCGTGCTGACGCCTCCACTCAGGATCATGCCGTCGGACAGGATGATGGCGGATCCATCATCGGTGGTGGTGAGATAGGCGCTGAAACTCCTGGAATGGAACTGGCGCTCGGCATCAATGGTTAGGGGATTGCGGGACATGACCGACAGAAGCTTGAACACGCCGCAGGCCTGCTGGCGGTTCTGGCAGACAGGCAGGGCGGCCACCTGCACGGAGGCGCCGGACTGGCTCTGCCCCCGGACAATGGTCACCGGCGGTCCGTTCTCGCCCAGGGTCCCCGCTTGAGACTGGAGACCGGCGCCTGTCATGATCTGGGCCAGTTGGGCGGTGGTCAGGGCCTGCACGGCCTGCTGGTTCGGCTGGGGTTGCGGATCGGGCTGTTGCGGCTGCTGGCCCAGGGGGGCGTTCAGTTGGGCAAGGGCAGGGGATACGGCCAGCACCGCCGCGATGCCAAGGCCGGCCACAATGCTTCTGATCTGGTTCACGGGGTCCATCCTTTCTGCTGACGGGTCCTGTCTGCCTTCGCTATCAAGGCCATCTGTGCACGGACCGAAGGGTGGGCCAAGGTCCGCGCCACTCATTCTACTCTGTTTTCCCGCTCACTGTGTGTTCCCGGCGGGGAGGGACACGATGCGTACCTGGCCATTGCGCCAGACCTGCACTGTGAACGGTTCTTCCCCCCACTCCAAGGCCCCGTCCAAGGCCGCCATCAGGTCGTCCTGGCTCACAAGAGGGTTGCCGTTTATGGCCTGAACCACGTCACCCGGCACAAGGGTGCCCCAGACCGGGCTTTCGGAGGTGACATTGGTGATCAGCAATCCTTGTGCGGAGGGTTGAGCATCGGGAAAGGCGAGGCCCGGAACAAGCCCCCCGTCATGGCGCAACACGTGGAACCCGCCCAGATCACTGGTCTCTCCGGATGCGGATATCATGTCCCCGTGGGATGTGGGGCGAATATCAAGGCCGCCGCGGTCATCACGCCCGTCCCGAATGCCAAGGCCCGCGCCCTGTCCCAGGCGGCCAACGGTCACGGTGACGGTCATCACGCCCGTGCCCCTGCGCCAGACTTCCAGGGTCACAGTGGTCCCGCTCTCGGTCTCGGCGATGAGGCGCTGCACGTCCCGGACACGGCTCACCACCCTGCCGTTGAAGGAAAGAATGACATCGCCCGCCCGGAGACCGGCCCGTCCGGCGGGGCCGCCGGGGGTGATATCCTGGACGAGAACGCCGCGCACTGACGTGAGGCCGACGCCCTCGGCCAGTTGGGGTGTCATGGTCTGAAGGGCGATCCCGATCCAACCCCGGCGGGATTCCTGATAGCGCTGAAGCTGGGCAATGATCGGCTGGGCGATGGCGGAAGGCCGGGCGAAATTGATGCCTTCGAAAATCCGGTTCTGGATGATTTCCAGACCGGCGGTGTTCACGCCGATCACCTCGCCGTTCAGATTGAACAGAGGACCGCCGGAGTTGCCGGAATTGATGGCCGCGTCGGTCTGAATGAATTCGTCATAGGCCCCGCCGCCGCCCCGTGTGGGCCGGTCCCGGGCGGACACGATCCCGGCGGTGAGGGTGCCGCCAAGGCCGGCGGGATTGCCGATGGCCAGAACCCAGTCGCCCGCATCCAGGGCATCGGAATTGCCCCAGGTCACGTAAGGGAGGCCGCTCGCCCCCTCGATCCGCAACAACGCCAGATCCGACAGCCGGTCCTTGCCCCAGATCTGCACCTGAAAGGCCCGCCCATCGGGCAGGGCCACGGCCACCCGGGACGCGGTGCGGATCACATGCTCATTGGTGACGATCCAGCCGGTGGGGTCGATGATGAAGCCTGAACCGAGGCTCTTGTCGGTGAACACCTGCACCACGGCGGGGGTCAGACGCTGGGAAATGCGGGAAAATGTATCCGGTAACGCCCGCTGGGCGGCGGCGGTCTCGGCCAGCCCTGCAAGGCCTGCGATCAGAACGGCCAGGACGAGGGCCGTCCGCCGGGCAGTGTCCGCCCTCGCGAAGGCTTTCCCCAGTGAACGAAGTCCGATCATGGCGCTGTCTGCCCCCTCTGTCTTGCGCCCGAGGTCACGCGCGGCGCTGCTCTTCCATGGCTCCCCGCCATTATAGTGGCTCTTTTGGTGAAACCTAGAGGATATGCGGCCCTGCGCCCACGCCTGTTGATGGTTGCGTCCCATGCTCACGCTGCCCGTTTTCCCAAGGTGCCCCGTTAAAACTCGGCAGGGCGAAACTTGGCGGGGCGAATGGGCCAATGCCAAACAGAAAGGCCGCCCCGAGGGGCGGCCTTGACACTCTGCCGGGCAACCGGGTGCGTCCCGGCCAGGATCAGAAGCTGATGTCCAGAGTGCCTGTCACCGTGCGGGGATTGCCGTAGAACGCCGTGATGGTGCTTTCCAGACCGAGGGTCGGGAAGAAATAGCCGGCGACCTTGTAGCGCTCGTCCAGGAGGTTGCGGCCGTGAATGCCCGCCCGAAGCCGGCCATTGTCCGCCTCCCACACCAGGCTCATGTCCCACAGATAATAGGACTCCTGATCGAGGAACGGGTTCGGGGCCTCGAACTGACTGTGGTCTCCCCGGTAGGACACGGTGTTGATCCAGGAGACCGCGCCCTCATACTCCATGAAATCCAACGGATGCTGATAGGTCAGGGTGCCGCTGGCGGTGTAGTTGGGGGTGTTCTGGAACACCCGCTCATCGGCAACGTCATTACCCAGAGCATCGATGAAGGTGTTGAACTCCGGATCGATGTAACCGAAGGTCCAGGCGAGGTTGAGGAAATCGCCCGGGGCGATCCAGTCTTCGCCGATCAGGGCATTACCTTCCAGTTCCACACCGAAAATATCCGCATCCGCCGCATTCGAGGTGATGCCGATGAACTGGTCGTCAATGCCGTCGCCGTCGCTGTCCAGGCCCACGGAACCGGGGATCTGCACATCCTCGTAATTGGCAAAGAATATGGCGAGGTTTGTGGTCACCCGCCCTTCGAGCCAGGACGATTTCAGGCCGAATTCATAGGAATCCACCGTCTCCGGATCAAAAAGCAGGAAGTCGAAAATTTCGCTGTCATCGACAACGCCGTCCCCGTCCAGGTCCGGCGCGGCGCTGGACAGGCCCCTCGGGTCAAAGCTGCCGCCCTTGAAGCCTTCGGAATAGGTGAAATAGAGATTGTGGCTGGGGTGGGGGTACCAGGCGATCGACGCCCGGGGTGTGAAGTCGTCGAAAGTGGCGGTGCCCCGGAAATCCGAAGTGGTGGCGATGGGGACGGCATCCCCGCCGAAGAAGCTTGAGGTGCCGCCGATAAGGTTCTGGCGCAGGATCCGTGAGGTCCGCTCATCTTCCGTGTACCGCCCGCCCAGGGATACCTCCAGACCATGCATGAAGGGTCCGGACAGGTTCAACAGCTCCATCAGATCGAAGGTGACGTCACCGAACACGGACCATGTCTCGGTTTCCACGTCGCCCAGGGTGAAGGAGTTGAAGCCCGGCAGACCGATCAGGTCGCCGGTAGCGCCCAGGATCACATCGAAAGCGTTGAAGGCGGTGGCATCGAGGTAATAGAAACCCAGGATGCCCGATACCCAGTCGGTCTCGAACAGAAGCTGAAGTTCCTCGGAAAACTGATCGTTTTCGTAGACCACCGGCACGTCCAGGTCGACCGTGGGCAGGCTGTCGAAATCAATGGGGGAGAAGCTTTCGTCCTCCCGGTAGGCGATGATGTTCTTCAGGGTGAAGACATCGTTGATCTGCCATTCCGCCAGGAAGCTGATGCCCTGGGCTGTCACGTTCTGGGTGGGATTGTTCAGCCCGGCCCGTGTGTCGAATTCATTGTCGAGCACCGGCGCGCCGGAGAGATTGCCCACGGTCAGCCGGTGGCCCTGACGGGGGTCGGAGTCATCTTCAACCCAGTCACCGGCCACCCGGAAGAACAGGGAGTCCGTCGGCGTCCATTCCACCCGGGCCCGGGCGGCGAGCACCTGCCGGTGATAGTTCTCGATGCCGTCCAGGTTCAGGTTCTCGCCGAAACCGTCGCGGTTGAAGCTCGCAATGGCGCCGCCCACCCGCAGAGTATCGGTGAGGGGCAGGGAGGCGGAGACCACGCCGTCAAGCTGGCCGTAGGTGCCCACGGAGAGGCGGAAATCCAGTTCCGGCTCATCGCCCAGGCGTCTGGTCACATATTTGATGGCGCCGCCGATGGTGTTCCGGCCGTAAAGGGTGCCCTGGGGACCCCGCAGCACTTCCACCCGCTCCACGTCGAAAATGTCGAGAACCGCTGCCTGGGGACGGTTGAAATACACATCGTCCACGTAAATTCCGACGCCGGATTCAAAGCCCGCCACCGGGTCCTGCTGGCCGACGCCGCGGATGAATGCAGTGATGGTGGTGTTGGTGCCCCGGGAGACTTCCAGGGTCAGGTTGGGGATCACCTGGGTCAAATAGGTGATGTCCTCTGCGCCGACCCGCTCAAGCTGGTCGCCGGTGAAGGCGGAGACGGAAATGGGCACATCCTGGAGGCTTTCCTCCCGCCGGCGTGCTGTGACCGTGATGACGTCCCGAGGGCCGCTTTCTTCCACGGCTTCGCTCACCGCCGGCTGTTCGTCAGTGCCAGGGTCCTGGACGCCCGAGTCCTGTTGAGCGAAAGCGGGGAAAGCGGCAAAAGGCAGGGCGGCAACACCCGCCAGGAGCAGTTTACGAAACGGCAGGCAAGCGGTGCCTTGGATAGTAACCATGATGGCCCCCAACAAAGATCCAGTGCGAAAAGGAGCGGCGCGGTCGCCTGTCCCAGACCGTTGGCGGAGCTGTCGCCCGCCCTTTTGTTCTGTGTGTCAAATCCCGGCGATGGTGCCTGCCGGCTGGTCCGTCAAAACTCAGCCATTCCCGACAATCCCCTAGGTTTTCTGGCCCCTGGATTTTCTGGCCCCTGGGTTTTCTGGTCCCTGGGTCTTCTGGGCCATGGAACATGTTGGCCCATCGGTCTTTTGGGACTGTGCGGTCGAGGCAGAACCACCCCGCGACGGGACGAGGTTTTGCGTCCGTATCGATTTGGCGCAATCATGGCGTGGGGATCAAGCCCCAAATTGAAATCTGATTCATGTTTCATCGTCTCCCGTTGTGCCCGTGCCACCTGTGCGGCGTTAGAGTGGTGCGGCCCACGGACCTGGCAGGACGGCGCAAACCGCGCGTTTCCCTGGGACCGGCAGTGACCCAAGACCGGCCTGTTTATCGGGACTGGCCTTTCTCTAGGGACTGGCCTTTCTCTCAGCGCTGGGGCGGCAATTCTTTAGACAGAGGACACCGGATGCCCGACGCGGACAGGACACCCAAGACCGAACGGGGCCGCCAGACCAGGACCCGGCTTCTCGATGCCGCGGCGGTCGAGTTCGGCGATCTAGGGTATCGTGATGCGTCGATCAGTTCAATCACAGGGCGTGCCGGCGTCGCGCTCGGTACCTTTTATGTCCATTTTTCCAGTAAAGAAGCAGTCTTCAGAGCGTTGGTCGCCCATATGGGCAAGACGACGAGGCGGTATATCTCGGAACGTCTTGCCCAGGCCCAGCAGGATGGGCTGGTCAAGACTCGTATAGATGTCGAGCGGATCGGCCTGCAGAGCTATCTTGAATTTGTCCGCGATCATAAATCTATTTACCGCATCGTGATGGAAGCCCAGTTTGTTGCCGAAGATGCCTATCGTGACTACTACATGTCTTTTGCACAGGCCTATCGGACTCAGCTTGAGGCCGCCAGCGAGGCCGGGGAGATCCGCTCCGGCGGAGAGGAGATCCATGCCTGGTCATTGATCGGTATGAGTGTCTTTTTGGGGCTGCGATACAGTCTGTGGGATGATGCTCTGTCCCCTGCGGAGATTGCCGCTCACGCCTCGACCTTGATCGCGGACGGTTTGGCGGGCGGCCTGGAACAGGTTCCCGGTTCGCAAGCAGACGGCGCATCACGGGCGGAGGCCGCCCATGCCGAAGCCTCCGCTGCGCCGCGCCCGAAGACGGAGCAGAAAGCCGGCGCATGAGACATCAGGAGACCGGCAGATGGCGCGAAAAGCGGGATACGGATAAGGCCTGAAAACCGCCACGATGATTTTCAGAAGTCGAGATCACGGACAGGCCAAATCTACATGGAAAGAGAGGATCAATCATGATCGTGGACGCCGCAGGCGCGGGTTTCAGTGAAGAGCGCTTGAGGCGGCTCGATGATTTTCTGCATGCCAATTATGTGGCCGCGGGCCGGTTCCCCGGGACCCTGGTGATGATCGAGCGGGGCGGCCATCTCGCCCATGCCTCTGTCATGGGATACCGGGATGTGGAGCGGGCCGTGCCCATGACCATGGACACGATCTTCCGGATCTACTCCATGACCAAGCCCATCACCAGTGTCGCGGCGCTGATGCTCCTTGAAGAGGGCCGCATCGCTCTTGATGATCCGGTTCATGCCTATATTCCCGCCTGGCGAGATCTCGGCGTTTACGGCGCGGGCATCTATCCTACCTTCCAGACCGGGCGGCCGGACCGGCCCATGCAGATCATTGACCTGTTCCGCCATACCTCCGGCCTGACCTATGCCTTCCAGAACCGGACGAATGTGGATGCGGCCTATCGGGAACGCCAGATCGGCACGGTGTCCTTCGACCACACCCTGGACTACATGGTCGAAGAACTGGCCCATGTGCCCCTGGAGTTTTCTCCGGGTACGGCCTGGAACTATTCCGTGTCCACCGACATCCTGGGCTATCTTGTGGAAGCCGTCAGCGGGCAGACGCTGGATGTGTTCTTCCAGGAGCGCATTTTCGGCCCCCTCGGCATGGTGGATACGGGCTTTTTCGTGCCCGATGACAAGCTGGAGCGGTTCGGGTCCTGCTACGAGATGCGGCCCGGCACCCCCATGGCCCTTGCGGATCAGGCGGAGACCAGCCGGTTCCGCCAGCCGCCCACTTTGCGCTCCGGCGGCGGCGGCCTTGTCTCCACGGCGTCGGATTACCTGGCATTCTGCCGCATGCTGCGCAACGGCGGTGTGCTGGGGGGGCAGCGGCTTCTCAGCCGCAAGACGATCGAATTGATGACCGCCAACCACCTGCCGGGAGGCGGCACCCTGGACGACTGGTCCATATCCCTGTTCAGCGAGGCGGGGTATGCGGGGGTCGGGTTCGGCCTTGGGGTTGCGGTGACAACCGATCCGGCACGCTCTCTGCTGCTTGGGTCCGCCGGAGAGTATTTCTGGGGCGGCATGGCCAGCACGGCGTTCTGGATCGATCCGAGGGAAGAGCTTATTGTTGTCTTCATGACCCAGCTCATGCCGTCCACCGTGTACAAGGTACGCCGGGAACTGCGGACCCTCGTATACGCCGCGATGGATGACTGACCACCAGACCGGCCCCGGTGACCGGACAAGGGGCGAATGATCAGGGTCATAACGGTAATCAAGGCCCAAAAGGAAGAAAGGGCTCCAACCGGCATCAGGGGAGGAGAAGGAATGCTCAAAACGCGGTTTACGGAAGAATTCGGCATCACCCATCCCATCATCCAGGGGGGCATGCAGTGGGTGGGCCGGGCGGAGCTCGTCTCGGCGGTGGCGAATGCCGGTGCCCTCGGGTTCATCACGGCCCTGACCCAGCCCACACCGGAAGACCTGAGCCGGGAAATCGCCCGGTGCCGCGACATGACCGACCGGCCCTTCGGTGTCAATCTCACCATCCTTCCCTCACTCAATCCGCCGCCCTACGCAGAGTATCGAGATGCCATCATTCAGGCAGGGATCCGGATCGTGGAGACCGCCGGATACAGCCCCCAGGACCATATCGGTGCGTTCAAGGCCGCAGGCATCAAGGTGATCCACAAATGCACCGCCGTGCGCCATGCGGTGAAGGCGGAACAACTGGGCGTGGATGCCATTTCCATCGACGGGTTCGAATGCGCGGGCCATCCGGGGGAGGACGATATTCCCGGCCTGATCCTGATCCCCGCCGCCGCCAACAAGGTCTCGATCCCCATGATCGCATCCGGCGGATTCGGAGATGCCCGGGGTCTTGTGGCCGCCCTGGCCCTTGGTGCTGATGGGATCAATATGGGCACCCGATTCATGTGCACCGTGGAAAGCCCGATCCACTGGAACATCAAGCAGCAGATCGTCGAGAGCGACGAGCGGTCCACGGACCTTATCTTCCGCACCTTGCGCAATACCGCCCGGGTGGCCCGCAACCTGGTCAGCCAGGAAGTGATCGAGATCGAAAGCCGGGGCAATGCGGGCATCCAGGACATCGCCCATCTGGTTTCGGGCAAGCGGGGCAGCGTGGTCTACGAAGAGGGGGATCCGGACCACGGTATCTGGTCGGCGGGCATGGTCATGGGGCTGATCAACGATATTCCCACCTGCCGGGATCTGGTTCTCCGGATTGTCGACGAAGCGGAGGCCATCATCCAGAGCCGCTTGAACCGCATGGCCAACCTCACGGCCATCTGACCTGACCCTCCCAAAAAAGAGGCCGGGTCCCGAAGGACCCGGCCCGTCTCGTTTCACGCCTTCGCGGGCTGGGGTCAGATGACCTCGAACAGGCCGGCTGCGCCCATGCCGCCGCCCACGCACATGGTGCACACCACGTATTTCGCGCCCCGGCGCTTGCCCTCGACCAGAGCGTGGCCGACCATGCGGGCACCGGACATGCCGTAGGGGTGACCCACGGAGATGGCGCCGCCGTCCACGTTCAGGATGTCATTGGGGATGCCCAGACGGTCCCGGCAGTAGAGTACCTGGCTTGCAAAGGCCTCATTGAGTTCCCATAGGCCGATATCGTCCATGGTCAGATTGTTGGCCTTCAGAAGCTTGGGCACGGCGAAGACCGGGCCGATGCCCATTTCGTCGGGCTCGCAGCCGGCAACGGCGATGCCGCGGTAATAGCCGAGTGGGTTCAGGCCCCGGCGCTCGGCATCCTTGGCTTCCATGACCACCGTGGCGGAGGCGCCGTCGGAGAGTTGGGACGCGTTACCGGCGGTGATGTACTTGCCTTCCTTCACGACCATGCCGTTCTTCCAGACCGGCTGGAGACCGGCCAGGGTCTCATAGGTCGTACCGGGACGGTTGCCCTCGTCCTTCTCCAGGGTCACGGTCTGCTGGCTGACTTCGCCGGTTTCCCGGTTGACCTGGATCATGACCGTGGGCAGGGGGACGATTTCTTCGTCGAACTTGCCGGCCTGCTGGGCGGCGGCGGTGCGGGCCTGGGATTGTGCCGCGTACCGGTCCTGGTCTTCCCGGGAAATGCCATAGCGTTCCGCCACGATCTCAGCGGTCTCGATCATGGCCATGTAGATTTCAGGCTTGTTTTGGATGAGCCAGGGATCGGCTTCCACATTGGTGGGCACGTTGACGACCTTGCCGTCCTTACCCATCCGCATGCCCATCTGGACTTTGGAGATGGACTCAACGCCGCCGGCCACGCAGACGCTCATGCCGTCATGGATGACCTGCTTGGCAGCGGTGGCGATAGCCATCATGCCCGAGGAGCACTGGCGGTCGATGGTCATGCCGGCCACGGTGGTGGGCAGACCGGCGCGCACGGCGATCTGACGGCCCACATTGGCGCCCTGGGTGCCCTGCTGCAGAGCCGCACCGATGACGCAATCATCGATTTCCGCGGGGTCGATGCCAGCCCGGTGAACCGCATGGGCCACCGCATGGCCACCCATTTCCTGGGAGCTGGTGTTGTTGAAGGCACCGCGGCCGGCTTTGCCGATCGGCGTACGGGCGGTGGAAACAATGACGGCTTCACGCATGGGTTTCTCCCAATCAGAGAATTGCAAGCGGACCCGGCTGGCGGCTGCGGACACAGCCCGGATGAACACGCCGTAGGGTCCCGGACAAAAGGCAGGGCGCCCGCCGCACCGGGTGCAGGGGCGCCTCTACCTTCCGCCGATCAGCTTAAGCCCTTTTTGACGCGCCTCAAGCATCCGCCGCCTTTGTCGCCCGATCCGGGGAATAAACGCGGTTGGGACGGGGTTGGCCCGGGCCGAACCGTTCCAAATTGGGGGCATCTTGCACGCCTGGATGGTCCAGCCACGAGTTGGGAGTTACCTCACGGGAGAGCCGCACCTTTCATGGGATTGCCAGGCTTTGGTTGAGGGGGCGGGCCGGTGCCGGATGCATCATGGCGTCAGGTGGGGTAGAAGGGGGCCAGCGCAGAACGCCCTTTCCCCCGCAAGGCGAGGCCGGACGGGACGGGTGTATGGGCCCCGTCGCCGCAAGGGGTGCGGGTCGGTCAGGCATGGAAAGGACGCAGGATGCAATTCAGCCGGTTTGCCGTGATGTCGCTGGCCCTCCTGATCGGGGCTGTATCCTGCGGGTCCATCTCCCGGGAAATCGGCGAAAATGGAGAAGTCATCCTCCGGCCCGACGACTCGATCCGCCGCACGGTCATGGCATCCCCCCGGGGCACCACATTCATCTTCGAGCCCGGTATCTACCGGCAGGTCACCATCGAACCCCGGAATGGCCAGCGGTTCATCGGTAAGGACGGCGCGATCCTCAACGGCGCCAAGCTGCTCAGGAAATGGCGCCGGGAAGGGCTGACCTGGAGCGCCGGGGGGGCTGACCGATCCTTCCGCCTCCACGGCAAATGCCTGAAGGATTTTCCTCTGTGCAAGGAGCGCGAAGACCTGTTCGTCGATGGGGAGCTGTGGCGCCGGGTGGGCTCCCTTGCGGATCTGCGCCCGGGCACATGGTTCTACAATGGCGCCCGGGTCCATCTCATCGATGATCCGGCCGGCCGGACCATCGAACTGAGCGTGACCAATTATGCCTTCATGTCCACCGGCGACAATGTGGAGATCCGCAATCTGGTGGTCGAAAAATATGTGCCCGGCGCCCAGGACGGCGCGATCAGCCTCAAGGGATCCAAGAACTGGAAAGTGATCGACGTGGTGTCCCGCTGGAACCACGGGGTGGGCATTCTGCTGGGCGATCAGACCCTGGTGCGGGGTGGGGCCTACATCCACAACGGCCAGATGGGCATGCGCAGCGAATTCGGCCAGGCCACCATCGAGAATGTGGAAATCGCCCACAACAACTACGCGGGCTATGACTGGGGCTGGGAAGGGGGCGGCACCAAGTTCCTGGAAATGACCCGGCTTGAAGTGCGGGGCAACTGCGTCCACAGCAATACGGGTCCGGGCCTGTGGACCGATGCCAACAACGCTAATGTTCTTTATGAAAACAATCTGATGTTCAACAATGAGGGCGACGGCCTGAAGCACGAAATTTCCTACAATGCCGTCATCCGGAACAATGTCGCCCTTTACAACGGCACCGGCTATGCGCCCTGGCTGTGGGGTGCCCAGATCATGCTTCAGAACAGTTCCAACAGCGTGGTCGAAAACAACATTGTGGAGACCGACGGCGGCGTGGGGAACGGCATCACCATCATCCATCAGGACCGGAAAAGCACTGGCGGGCGCTGGATCACGGCGAACAATATCGTCCGTAACAATAAGATCACCCTGCGGGGCAGCGGTCGGGCGGGCATGGGCGCCGACTTCGAACGCAGCTGGTTCTACAACGAGGCCAACAATCGCTGGCAGGGCAACACCTACGAAGTGTTCAAGACGGGCCGGCGGTTCTTCCATTTGGGTGACGGCTTCAAGGCCCTCTCCTACGCCCAGAACCATGGTCATGAGGACAACGGCACGGTGACGGTCTCCGAGCCCCGGCCCAAACGGACCGTGACCTGTGCGGATGTTCCAAAAGGATGATCGTCGAGGCCCGTGTTTTCCGTCAAAGCGTGGCTTTGATCTTTGCAGGGAACCATGGTTTGTAGGAAGCCCCGGACAGGCGGGAGCGCTGGCGGCAAACGGCGGCGGTGTTGTATCCCCGTCATAAGCCGCTGATAGCGTGCCGGCTGGTGTTTCAATCCCAGTCAGCAGGAGGTCCGCCCCCTATGATCCGCCACATGTCCCTTGCCGCCATGGCCGCGCTGATGGCCGGTTGTGCCGTGCAGCCCGTATCCACGGCCCAGCCGGTGTCTGGCCCCCAAACTCCCGTCAAGACCGCGAGCGCCTACTTCGCCGGTATTGAGGTGGTTCCTCAAGACCCGGAGAGGGGGGAGCAGGAGACCGGAGAAGCCGATGCCGTTCTCGGGCATGTCTTCCACGACTTGAACAGAGACGGTGCCCGCCAAGAGAACGAACCCGGTGTGGCCGGGGTCATGGTGTCCAACGGGCGGGACGTGACGGAGACGGGCGCCGACGGGGCCTACAGCCTGCCGGTGCGCGAGGACATGTCCGTGTTCGTCATTCAGCCTTCGGGCTGGCGGGTGCCCACCGATAAAAACTGGGTGCCTCAGATCGCCTATGAGCACAAGCCCGAGGGCAGCCCCAAGCCCCTGCGCTTCGGCGGGTTGGAGCCTACCGGGCCGCTCCCCGCCGCGATCAACTTCCCGATCATTCCGGCCCAGGACAGCGATGATTTCACCTGTGGCATTCTCGGCGACGTGCAGACCTACACCAACACTGAGGTCGGCTTCATGCGCGATTCCGCCCTCGACGACATTGCCGACCGTGGCCCCGGGGCCGTGGACTGCCTGATCGCGGTGGGGGATGTGCTGGGTGATGATCTTGGGTTGATCCCCCGGGTGGCGGAACTGTGGGGCTCCCTCGGCGTTCCCCAGTGGTGGGCCCACGGCAACCACGATTTCGATTTTGATGCGGATCATGACCGGGACAGCGCCGACAGCTGGCGCCGTCTCTACGGACCCAACTACTACGCTTTCCAGATGGGCTCGGTGACCTTCATCGTGCTCGACAACGTGGTCTATCCCTGTACGGCGGAAGATGCCCGGATGCCGGGCCGGGAATTCTGCGCCGAAGACGAGCGCAAGCGCTACAACGGGCGCATCACCGACGACCAGATGGCGTTTGTCGAGGGGGTGCTCGCGCGCATCGACCCTGACCATACGATCGTCTTTGCCCACCACATTCCGTTCGTGTCCTTTGTGGATCAGGCCACCACCGCCCATCAGACCGACAATGTGACGAAGCTTTACGAGCTGGTGGAGGGGCGCAATGCGTTGTCCCTGTCCGGACATACCCACACCATGGAAAACCTCGCCCCCGGAGACCGGTTCGGTCCCTGGTCCGAGGCGGTCAATGTGGACGCGCTGCCGTTCCGTCATATCGTGACCGGTGCCGTGTCTGGTGCCTGGTACAATGGCGATCTCGACGTGCACGGAACGCCCATGTCCCTGAGCCGTCTCGGCGCGCCCCGGGGCTGGGTGGAACTGGCCTTTGGGAAAGACGGCGCCTACCAGGAGCGGTTCATGGCCGCGAATATGGGCCGGCACCGGACCATGTGGCTGTCGGTCAATACCCCCGGCTTCCGCGCGTGGTTCGAGACCATTGATGCCTGGCGCCGTGAGGACCAGGAAACACGGGACCCGGTGCCCCCGCTCAACATCTATGATCTGCCGGATGTGAAACTGCTCACCCCGGAAGATCTCGCCGGTGAGAGCTATCTGACCGCGAATGTCTGGTCCGGCGACAGTGAGACCAAGGTGAGCCTGTCCATCAATGACGGTCCGGCCCAGGCAATGATCCGCACACAACCGGCTGAGGGAGAGGAAGCGCTCATCGGTGCGGAGTATGCCGATCCCTTTGCCATCCAGCGCCAGTTCACCGTGGGCCGCTTTGCCTTTGTGAGCCGGTCCGGTAATCCGAACGCCCAGGGCTATGCGCCCTATTCCCGGCGCGAAACCCCACCGGCGGCGCCCCAGCCCCAACGGTCCATCGCCGATCGCAGCGTTCATTTGTGGCGGGCTTTGTTGCCGGAAGACCTGCCCGAAGGGGTCCATGTGGCCACGGTGACCGTGACCGACCGCCACGGTCGTACCTTTACCGACCGCATGGTGTTCGAGGTGCGCGCGGTGCGCCCTGATCCCAATTGGCGGTCCGGCGTTTGGGACGCTTTCGAAAACGGTGCCCCCGTGCGCTGATCGTCGCAGTCCGCTGATCGCCCCAATCCGGCGCGTTTCAACGCTCCTGTCACGGCCCATGCTGATGGCCGCGTCGCTTCGACGCGGCCATCAGGCGTTGTTGGTAACCCGTGAAAGCGGTCCAGCGGCCAATCCGGCACCGTACTGTCCGGTGATTTTTGGAACAGCGGCGCCCGTGCTACATCCTAACGAAAGGGTGAGGTCGCGGCCTCAGGCGCTGTTCACCGGACCGCACTTATGGTGCCCGGACCCATGACATTTTCGGAGCGGATCAAGGGCGTGAGCGACAGGACTTCCAGCAAGGGGGATGTGACCAGCCTGGATGGGTTTGCCATTGGCGCGGGCGGGTCAGGTCACGGTGCCGCCGTCGCTGCCCTGGAAACCCAGGCCGCGAGGCCCGCGGTCCGAATTCCTGCCCAGAATGCCATCAGCGTCGCCCTTGCGGCCGGTCTTATCGGGGCCTGGATCGCAGGGCATGTCTACGGTGTGTTCCTGTTCGAGTTCTCACCAGACTGGGAGACGGTTCTTTTAGTCCCAGCTCTCATGGCGGTTCAGTGTTGGTTGAGCGTGGGCCTTTTCATCATCGCCCACGATGCCATGCACAACACGCTGATTGTGGGAGCGCGCCGGGTGAACACGGTCATCGGCCAAGCATGTCTGGGCCTTTATGCCGGGTTCCCGTACCACTCCATGAATATCAAACACCACGACCATCACCGGTTTTCGGGCACCGGCAAGGATCCTGATTTCAACCGGGATTTGAGCCAAACCCATGGCGGGGAAGGACAGGCTGCCCTTTGGCCCTGGTATTACGGTTTCTTCCGGGAGTATTTCGGGCTTAAGGAATTCTCCATTTTGACAGCAGCGATCCTGCTTTATCTCCTGGTTCTGGGCGCACCCCTGGCGAACATGCTGGTCTTCTGGGCCGTTCCCGCGCTTCTGTCGTCTTTGCAGCTTTTTTACTTTGGGACTTACCTGCCCCATCGGCCGGAACAGATCCCTTTTACGGACAAGCACAATGCCAGGAGCAATGCTTATTCATGGTTGTTGTCCCTGGTCACATGTTTTCATTTCGGGTATCATTTGGAACACCATCGATACCCTTATCTCCCATGGTGGCGGTTACCTGAGGCCCGCGCCGGAATGCCGTCCCGGGAAGGCGGAACGCCATGATCTTTGGCCCTGTTACTCCGCACAGGCCTTCTGAGATCTGGCGTTTCGAGATTTTGGCATCGCCATAACGGGGTGGCCTCAGACTCAGTCCCGCCTCAGTCCCAGGCCACCTTGGGCGTCTGAAAAGGTTGAATGAACGCCGCTGGACGCACCGCCGCCGGGTCCAATCTGTTGAGACCCGATCTGTTGAAGGCCGATCTGTTGAAAGCCAGTCTGTTGAAAGCCAGTCTGTTGAAAGAAAGAGGGAGACCGACCATGACCGACACCGTTCGCCCGTCCCGCCACAGCTCCCAAATCCGGACCAGCCAGCCCGTCGAACGGCCCATGCTCAGCAGACGACTTGTGCTGAATGGCGCCGCCGCTCTCGCAGGCAGCGCCCTCGCGGCACCGTTTCTGTCGCGGTCTGCCAGCGCACGGAACGGCGCACCCTTCACCCAGCCCCGGCTGCCCTATGGCGAGGATGCCCTTGCCCCGGTGATCTCGCCCCGGACCGTCGAACTCCATTACGGCGCCCACCATGCCGGCTACTTCAAGAACCTGAACCGGATGGTCGAAGGCACGGACTATGCGGATATGTCTCTGGAAGACGTGGTGGTGCGCACCAAGCTGGTTCCGGCCGATGCGGGTCTTTTCAACCAAGCCGGGCAGGCCTGGAATCATATAGTGTATTGGGACCAGATGACTCCCGGCGGTCCCGACCGTCCTGAAGGGGATCTGGCCATCGCCATCGACACGGATTTCGGCTCCTTTGACGAATTCCGGCGTCAGCTCGTGGACACATCCGTGAAAGTGTTCGGCAGCGGCTGGGGATGGCTGGTGCAGGAAGCGGACGGGTCCCTGGGTCTGATGGCCACCGCCAATGGAGACAATCCACTCGCCCACGGCAAGACAGCCCTGATTGGCTTCGATGTCTGGGAACACGCTTATTATCTCGACTACCAGAACCGCCGCCGCGCCCATGTCGAGGCGGTATTCGACCGGCTGATCAACTGGTCCAAAGTGGCGGAGCGGATGGTGTCTTGACCCTCTGATCCGGCTGCGGCGGCAACCCTGGCATTCAAAGGTGTGGTTGAGCGCCGGATGGCCGCCTTGTCGGCTGTTCGGGGCGCCATCTTCGAGTTTCCAGGCCAAAGCCCGGGTTTGCGGGCAGGACCATGGGGATGGGCCGGTCATGTCTGACGGATGAGGGACAGAGATGACCGTGAGACCTTATGTTCTGTTCGCCGCGCCCCTTTCGCTTTATTCGGGAAAAGCGCGGTCTTACCTGCGTAAGGCCGGACTTCCTTTCGAGGAACGTCGGCCCACCCACCCAAGCTATTTGGAAGAAGTCCTGCCCCATGTGGACCGGTTCTGGTTGCCGGTCCTCCAGGCCCCGTCCGGGGCGGTGATCCAGGACACCACCGAGATCATCGACTATCTCGAGGCCACCCACCCCGAAACCGCCTGCGCCATGCCCTTCACGCCGCGCCAGCGCATTGTGTCGCTGATCCTGGAGCTGTTCGGGGATGAGGGTCTGCTCCGGGCGGCCATGCATTACCGCTGGAATTTTCTCGACCACAACGGGGCGTTTCTGGAGCGGGAATTCGCCCACGCCCTGACACCGCCGGGACCTGAAGAGGACCGCCGGGCCATGGCGGCCCAGGCCATGGGGCGCATGAAGGCCTATCTACCGGGGCTGGGCATCACGGACCTGTCCCGCCGGTCCATCGAGGCGGCATACATGGATCTGCTCCAGGCCCTCGACTCCCATCTGGCCACCATGCCCTATCTGCTGGGTGGGCGGCCGACCATTGGTGATTTCGGCCTCTACGGTCCCCTCTACGCCCATCTGGGTCGGGATCCCTATCCGGCGTTCCTGATGAAACAGAAGGCGCGCCATGTCTGGCGCTGGGTGGAGCGGATGACCGTGGCCGACCCGGACATGGCAGACTTTCCCCATCAAGCCCCGGACCTCCTGCCCCATGACGAGATTCCGGACACTCTCTATCCGGTACTCAGCCTGATCGCCGCCGATTATCTGCCGGAACTCAGCGTGATCGCCGAGGCCATCGACCATCACCTGGACACAACCCCCTTCGTGGAAACCGGCGCCCAGGTGGTGGGAGACGGCAAGCCCAAAAGCCTGGGCCACGTGCCCATGACCCTGCGCGGAAAACCCGTCGAGATTACCGTGCGGTACTATGCATTCTGGATGCTGGGCCGGGTTCAGACCGCTTATGACCGGCTCTCGCCCGGCGATCGGGTCGGCGTGGACCGGGACCTGGCCCGCAGCGGTTTGTCCGGCCTTATGGCCCTGCGGCCTCGCCGCAGTATCGAGCGGGTGGGCCATCGGGAGGTCTGGGGTCCGACCCGGCGCTGAGCCATCCGAAACCAGCGACCACAGCAAAAGAAAAGCCCGGTGAGCCAGGCCCACCGGGGTTTCTTGTTTCATCCTGTAGCGGTCGTCCTGTGCGGGCCATCCCGTGTGGGGCAGGCCCGCCGGAGCTTACTCGCGGTCGCCGAGCAGCGACAGCAGCATGATGAACAGGTTGACGAAGGACAGGTAGAGCTGCAGGGCGCCGATAATGGCTTTGCGGCTCGACGTCTCGTCATCGTCCATGGACGCATAGGTTTCCTTGATCTGCTGGGTATCCACCGCGGTCAGACCGGTGAACACGATCACGCCGATCACGGAGATGGCGAATTGCAGGGCGCTCGATTGCATGAACAGGTTCACGAGGCTCGCGATGATGATCCCAAACAGACCCATCACCAGGAAGGAGCCGATCTTCGAGAGGTCCCGCTTGGTGGTGTAGCCATAAAGGCTCATGGCGCCGAAGGTCACGGAGGTGATCAGGAACACCCGGACGATGCTTTCACCGGTGTAGACCAGGAAGATCGAGCCCAGGGATACGCCCATGATGCCCGCGTAGAACCAGAACCAGAACTGGGCCGTGGCCGCGCTCATGGTGTGAATGCGCATGGACAGGAAGAAGACCACGCCCAGCGGTGCCAGCATCACCACCCATTTGAGGGGCGAACCGTAGAGGGTCATGCCCAGTTCCGGGTTGCCCTTGATGGCCACGAACAGGCCGTAGGACACAAACCCGGTGATCGCCAGACCGATCATCATGTAGTTGTAGACGCGCATCATGTGCGCGCGCAGGCCGGCATCGAATTCTGCGGCGCGCGACGCGGCGTCTGTGGAACTGTATGCCCCGAAAGCGGGACGATTGAGGTCAGCCATCGATGTTGTTCCCTAATTGGACAAGCCTGAGTGCAGTTGCAGGCCTAAGCGGGTCTGTCTAACGCACCGCGCGGTGCCGGACAGACCACCTTCCGGCACCGCGATACACGGCACTCCGTGAAACTCGAATCCGGACCGGTGACGGCCACGAGAGGACCCACCATCCGACAGATGTATTTTGCCATCTACCCCCCTGATTTCAAGTGAATCCACTGCTACACGCCCGAACAATCAGTCTTATACCGCCGCCGGGTTACAAATACCGATACAAACCGCCATCAAGTCAGCCCGTGCGAAGCACCCGTGCCGCGGGTGTGCCCAACGCTCGGTAGGTCCCGGCGAGACCGAGGAGTATCGTCACCAGCACGCTCACGCTGACGGTCAGGAGCACGGTGCCGGGCAGGAAGGTCCAAGGCGCGTCCATCACCTGGGTGATCACCAGATAGGCCGTGAGGGTGCCCGCACCGGACGCCAGGACCGATGTGGCGAGCCCCAGCAGGGCATATTCGATGACATAGGCTCCCAGGATCCGGTTTCGGGTGGCGCCGAGCACTTTCAACAGGCTGGCGTCGTAGATGCGCTGGCGGTGGCCGGCCGCCATGGCGCCAGCCAGAACCAGCACACCAGCAATCAGGGTTACGCTGCTGGTGCCCCGCACGGCCAGGGCGAGATTTTCGACCACCTCGTTGATGGCCTCCAGGGCCTCACGTACCCGCACCGCCGACACATTGGGGAAGGCGTCTCCGACCTTGGTCTCCAGGGCATCTTCCGCCGAGGGCTCCGCCATGACCGTTGCGACATGGGTATGGGGGGCGTTTTCCAGAAGGCCGGGGGAGAATACGAACATGAAGTTGAGCCCCAGGGTCTCCCAATCCAGGCGCCGGAAATTGGCAACCGTCCCCGTGATGTCCCGGCCCAGAATGTTGAAGGTCATGGTGTCGCCGATCTCGAGGCCGAATGCCCGGGCGATGTCCGCATCAATGGAGAGAAGGGGGGCTCCTGCGTAATCGGCGGGCCACCATTCGCCCTCCGCGATTATGGAATTGGTGGGGATTGTCCGGCTGTAGGTGATGCCCCGGTCCCCGCGCAGGGCCCAGCGTCCGTCCTCGCTGACCTCCGCTTCGCTTGCGGGCACGCCATCAATCCGCACGACCCGGCCTCTGAGAGATGGCACCCGGTCGATCTTGCCCGTGCCCGGAACGGAGCGGACCACCTCATCGAAGGCCTCAGCCTGCTCGTTCTGGATATCCACGAAGAAAAAAGCCGGTGCGCCCTCAGGCAGGCGTTCGCGCACCTGAAGACTGATATTGCCGTCGATGAGCGTGACCGTGACCAGAAGGGTCAGGCCAAGGCCCAGGGACAGCACCACGCTGCTGGTCGGGGCGCCAGGGCGGTAGAGATTGGCGAGCGCCAGCCGCAGCATGGCCCGCCGGGGACGGCCCGCCAGCCGGGCGAGACCGGCAATGGCAGCCGCAGCGAAACGCAGGATGACGAAGGCCCCCGCCGCGCCCACCAGGAAGAGGGCGGAGAACACCCGGTTTTCCGTAACCGTGACCGCAAGACCCGCAATGGCCGCCAGGGCAAGGGCGGTCAGAACCACATAACCCCGCCGGGGCAGGGCACGGGCCGGAGCCACGATGTCCCGGAACAGACCGGCGGCGGGCACTTCCCGGGCCCGGGCCAGGGGCCAGACCGTAAAGGCCACCGCGACCAGCAACCCGTAAAGCGCGGCCAGGATCAAAGCGCCGGGATAGACGGAGAACTCCGTCTTGATGGGCAGCAGATCAGCGAAAAAGATCTGCATGATCGCCGGAGCCGCCGCGCCTATGGCAAGGCCGAGCCCGATGCCGATCCCGGCAAGGATCATGATCTGGCTGAAATAGATCCGGAAGATCATGCCGCCCGGTGCGCCGAGGCACTTGTAGGTGGCGATGCTCTCGGTCTTGCGTTCCAGGTAGGAGCGCACCGCATTGCCCACGCCCACGCCGCCGACGATCAGAGCGGTGAGCCCGACCAGGGTCAGGAATACGGAGAGCTGGCGCACGAAGCTGCGGGTGCTGGGGGAGCTGTTCATGCGGGTCTGGATCTGCCAGTCCGTATCGGGAAAGGCATCCCGCGCGGCGCGCACCGCGCTGCGCACATCCGCATCGCTGGCAGGCGGGGGCAGAAGCACCCGATATTTGTTGTCGATGAGGCTGCCCACCTGCACGAGGCCCGATTCCATCAATCCGGCCATGGGGATCATCAGGCGCGGACCCAGCCGGAACGCGCCGGCCACCGCATCGGGTTCCCGCTGGATGACCGCGCGAATCTCGAAGGGTTCCGTGCCGACCACCACCCGCTCACCCACGCTGATGTTCAGGCGGCGCATCAGGCTCGCTTCGGCCACGGCACCGAACACACCGTCCCTCGGCGCAAGCAGGTCCTGGATCGGGGCCTGGGGGTCGGATTCCAGGGCGCCGGACAGGGGATAGGCCTGATCAACGGCTTTCAGGGACACCAGCCGCCGGGCGGACCGGTCTTCCCGCCGGGCCATGGCCCGCATGCTGGCCACATGGCTGACCCGGCCCAGGGTGGCAAGATAGGCCTTTTCCTCGTCGGTCATGTCCCGCAGGGCGACTTCCACCTCCAGGTCCCCGCCCAAAAGGGTCTGGCCCTGGTCGCTCAAGGCCTGCTGAAAGGCGCCGCCGACGGAGCCCACGGCCGCAATCGCGCCCACCCCGAGCGCGAGGCAGGCCAGAAAAATCCAGAATCCGGAGAGCCCGCCCCGGAGCTCCCGGAGGGCATAGCGCAGGGAGAGGGGCATTACGCAGTCTCCCCAGCCGACACTGGCCCGTCAGACATTTCAGCATCCGAGGATTGGCCGCCGGTCTCGATCCGGTCGATGAGCCCGTCGCGCATATGAACGACCCGGTCACACTGGCGGGCAAGCCCCGGATCATGGGTGATCAGGACCAGGGTGGCGCCCACCCGTCTGGTCAGCCCGAACATCAGGTCGACGATCTGGCTGCCGGTGCGCCCGTCGAGATTGCCCGTGGGTTCGTCGGCCAGAAGAAGTTTGGGCTCCCCCGCCACGGCCCGGGCCAGGGCCACCCGCTGCTGTTCACCGCCGGACAACTGGCCCGGATAGTGGGTGAGCCGGTGGCCAAGGCCCACTTCCTCCAACTTGGCCTTGGCGTGATCAAAGGCATCGGACCGCCCGGCGAACTCCAGGGGAATGGCCACGTTTTCAAGGGCGGTCATGGTGGGTACCAGATGGAAAGACTGGAAAACGATGCCCACATTGTCCCGCCGGAACAGGGCAAGCCCGTCCTCGTCGAGGGCGCCCAGATCCTGATCGGCAATGGCCACCCGGCCGGCCGTTGGCCGCTCCAACCCGGCGATGACCATGAGCAGGGTGGACTTGCCCGAGCCGGAGGGGCCCACAAGGCCCACAGCTTCGCCATCCGCCACATTGAGGGAGATGCCACGTAGGATATCCACCCGCCCCGCTTCGCTTTGCAGGGAAAGAAAAATATTATCGAGTGCCAGCATCGCGCGTCCCTCATGTTTGGTGTCGCGTGGGATTTACGACCAAACGCCAGGATGGGATCAAGGCTCAATGACCGAGCAGACCGTTTACGCTTCAACGATAATCGCCAGGATTGTGGGCGCACCCTTTGAGATTGCTTGTCAGGCGCTTTCCGCCCGTGCCCCCATCGCCATCGTCTTGGCCGCGCTTCTAATCATGGGGCTCGGGGCCGGGACCAGCTCAGCCCAGGAGACCTCCGGAATGCCTTCCCAGGAGGACGCACCGGAGCCGGTGAAACTCCTGGCCCTTGGGGACAGCCTGACCGCCGGCTTCGGTCTTGCCCAGGATGAAGGGTTCACGGCCCAGCTTGAACAGGCGCTGACGGACCAGGGATTTACCGTGGAGATCGTCAATGCCGGGGTCTCCGGAGACACCACAGCCGGGGGACGGGCACGCCTTGGCTGGATCCTCGATAACACGATCACCCATGCCATGGTGGCTCTTGGCGCCAATGACGCTCTGCGCGGCCTTGAGCCGGACCAGACCCAGGCCAATCTGCGCGCCATCCTGGAGATGTTGCAGGAGAAGGAAATTCCGGTGCTTTTGGCGGGCATGCTCGCCCCGCGCAATCTGGGTCCGGATTATGGAGCGGAATTTGATGGGCTCTACCCGGCGCTGGCGGAGGAGTTCGACGTGGTCTTCTATCCGTTTTTCCTCGAAGGCGTGGCCGCCGAGCCGTCCCTGAACCAGGCGGACGGGATCCATCCCAATCCAGAAGGGGTGGCGATTATGGTTGACGCCATTCTGCCTTACGTTGTGGAATTGATTGAGCAGTAAGGCGTGTTGAGGTCGCAGGTTTAACCCGGCGGCACTCGTCCCTGCGCTGAGACCGCGCGACGGTTCTGGCAACCAGTCGGGAAGGGAAATGCCGGGTGCATACAGATATTGATTTGATAAGGATAGGATTAAGATGATGGCTCCGTTTTCAGGTGGATGCATGTGTGGTGCGATCCGATACAAGGTGTCGGAAGAGCCTGTTCTGGTTGGGCAATGTCACTGTAGAGAATGTCAGTATGCTTCTGGCGGTGCACCAGCCAATGTTGTGTTTGTTCACACGGAGAGTTTCACACTTCTTTGCGGAAACCCGAAGGGCTATGATACAACTTCGGCCAAAGGAAACACGGTAACCCGCCTTTTCTGTCCCGAGTGCGGAACACCCTTGTTTGCGGCGTTGGCGGCAGCTCCCCATATCTGGATTGTCACCGCCGGTTCCATGGATGATGCAAGTTGGCTCAAGCCGACAATGGTGTTTTACACATCATCCGCTCAACCCTGGGCCCATATCGATGCATCCCTGGAAGCCTTTGAAAAAACGCCGGACATGACCCTCTGAGAGGGGGCAAGGAAGCGTTTGTTTTCGCGCTGCTTTATCACCCAGCCTTATCGTTAAGCCCTTCCTGCCATTACCCCCCCCCACTGCCTTATCATAGCCCGCCTGGGTTCAGGCGTTGTCCGTGCGGGTCAGGTAGCGTCGTGCGCGGCCCATGGCCATGACCGGGAAATAGTGCCTGTAGAGATTATAATTGATCATGAAGCCGCGGGACAGTTCCGTTGACTGATAAAGATCCTGGTCGAGGCCCGTGCGGTTCAGGTTGATCCGCGCACCCAGACCGTAACCGGGGAAACCGGTGCCCGTGTATTCCGGCTCGTCCCAACTGCCATCCTTTTGGCGTTCCAGAAGGAAGGCGAGGCCCCGTTCGATGGCAGGCCGGTCCTGGGGGCGCTCCACGGCGAGCAGGGCCATCAGGGCCCAGGCGGTCTGGGAGGCGGTGCTCTCGCCGGTGCCGCTCAGGGATGGGTCCATATAGGAGCCGCAGGTTTCACCCCAGCCGCCATCCGGGTTCTGCTTGCCCAGGATGTAATAGGCCGCCTTCTGAACATAGGGGCCGGACATATCCTCGCCGATGGCCTTGAGGGCAGGCAGCACCGCGCCGGTGCCGTAAATGTAGTTCACTCCCCAGCGGCCCCACCAGCTTCCGTCCTCCTCCTGTTCGGATTTCAGATAGGCGATGGCCCGGGCCATGGCGGGATGGGAGCCATCATGGCCGAGCGCGGCAAAGGCCTCCACCACATGGGCGGTCACGTCCACGCTGGGCGGGTCCAGGGCCTCGCCGAAATCGCAGAAGGGGATCTTGGTGAGGATCTTCTTGTCGTTGTCCTTGTCAAAGGCGCCCCAGCCGCCGCCTTTGCACTGCATGGCGATGGTCCAGGCCACGGCCCGGTCGATGGCACCCTGAATGTCCCGGTCCTGCCATTTCGGATCATGGCGATGGGGGGCCAGAACCATCAGGGCGACGGCGGTGTCATCCAGGTCCGGATAGCAGGCATTGGCATACTGGAAGGCCCAGCCGCCGGGCTCCACATCCGGCAGTTTGACGCTCCAGTCACCGGGTGTGCGCACTTCGTTGTCCAGGACCCAGCCGATGGCCCGGTCGATTTCCGCCGCCCGTTCCTCGGTCACTTCGCAGTCGTGGAAGGAGAGGAGAGTGAGCACCGTGTCCCAGACCGGCGACGTGCTGGCCTCAACATAGGTGGCCCCGTCCCGTTCATAAGCCCAGCGGGGATCGGTCAGGGCGCCGATGCCCTTCTGCAGCAGGGGATGGGTGAGGGGGTAGCCCTCATTGTAAAGAGCAAGAAGGCTGTAGATCCATGGGGGTTGGATACCGCCCCAGACGCCATCCGCATCCTGATGCTTGATGATCCACTCGAGGCTGCGGGCGATGGCGCCTTCCCGGCCCCAGGGCAGACCCCAGGTCTGGGCCCGGTGGAGGATCTTGTCCGCCCTCAGAAAGAAGGCCTCCCAGGTGAAGGGCCGGGCCTTTTTCGGGTAGGAGAAATCGAAATTCTCCCGGCCTTCCGGGAAGAACTCGTCAAGGCGCACCCCATCGGGGAGGGGACGCACCGGACGTCTCGCGCTCAACACGGCGATGGGCATCAGCGTGGCCCGGGCCCATTGGGCGAAATTGTAGATGCAGAAGGGGAACCAGGTGGGAAAGTAGATGACTTCGACGGGCAGATTCGGGGTCTTGGTCCAGGGCCATTCGCCGATCAGGGCGAGCCAGTATTTGGTAAATACCCGCACATGGGTGAGCCCGCCCCGCTCATGGATCCAGGCCAGGGCCTTCGCAAGCCTAGGGTCTTCCTTGGGTACACCGGCACAGCGCAGAGCGGCGTAGCATTCCACGGTCGTGTTGATGTCGCCGGCGGGGGCAGCATGGTAGATGCCCCAGGCCCCGTCCTCCCGCTGTTCGCGCCACAGGGAGCGCACCATGCCGTCCCACTGGGGATGGTCCCGCAGGCCCATGAAATGGAGCGCGAGAAGCCACTGGGCTTCCATGCAGGAATTGGATTCCAGGTGGCCGACCCAGTAGCCCTCGGGTTTTTGACGGTCAGAGGACCACTTGACCCCAGTGGCGATGCCCCCCTCCAGACGGTCCAGCAAGGCCCGGCGCCGGGATGTATCCCCATCCTGCAGGGCGTCCCCATCCTGCAGGGCATCCATGGCCTGGAATGTGGTGCTGTCCATCATGTCTCTCCCCGATTCCCGGATGGCCGGCCACGGGCGGGGTATCCCCCAGCCCGTTCGGTACCGGCCGTTTTGGTGCCGCCCACTGCGTTGCCGCCCATTTCATTGCCTAGGCAACAAATTTTCCATAATGCTGTCATGGAGATAGCAGGGAACGCCTTGAGAAATCAATTCACGGAAATGGGTGGAGTCCGGAGCAAGGGTGGGGGCCGAAAGGCAACGGGCCGCCCCATTCGCAAGGGCGGCCCGGCCAGGGGATGGGCCAAAAGGGATTTACTCCGCGCCGATGACGTCGCTTTCCGGCGCGTCCGGCGTGGACGATCCGCCCTGCCGGTCGTAGTCTTCTTTCAGTTGGCGGACGATTTCGATGTCCACGTAGTCGCCGAAGTCCTCCGGCGGCGTGGGGCGGACATCCATGCGCGGGGGCGGGTTCACCGGGTCCTGGTCATGCAGGGCATTGAAGGCGCGGATCTTGTCGGCCGTGGGGGGCGTGCGCATGCCCGCTGCGAGATCCTCCACCAGACCGATATGGTATGGCAGCACCAGATCCAGGGCATAGCGCTGGACGATGGTGCGTCGGGCGGCCCGGCGCAATTCCATCATGTCTTCGCGGTTCTCCAGGGCATGAATGGTCTTTGCCACCACATCCTCGGGGGAGAAGAAATCGCAGGTCAGCCCGTTCACCCCATCTTCAAGCACTTCCAGCACCGGTGCGGTATTCGAGCCGATGACAACGCAGCCCGTCGCCATGGCCTCAAGCATGGACCAGGAGAGAACGAAGGGCACGGAGAGATAGATATGGGCGTGGGACTGCTGCATCACCCGGATCATCTCATTGTATTTGAGATAGCCCAGCCAATGGGTGCGCTCCGGGTCCAGATCCACTTCCGCTTCCATGATCTGGCGGTAGGTGATGCCGTCGGGGGGACGACGGGAATAGCTGACCCCGTCCTGGCCCACAAAGATCACATGGACGTTGGGGCGCTCCTTCTGGAGCATGCTGGCCGCGCGCATGACGGTGGGAAAACCGCGATAGGGCTCAAAATTCCGGGAAATATAGGTCACCACCTCATGGTCGGGCTGAAGGGTGGGGCCGCCATTCGGCAGGGTCAGGGCCCGGGGCGGACCGGGGCGGGCCAGATCCACGTCCACACCGTCGTGGAGCAGGGAGGTGCGGGACCAGAAAGCCTCCGGATGCTGACGGAACTGGAAAATCGTGGGGGATACCGCCCAGTCCGCGTCGGCCATGCTCATGAGAATGGAGGCATTGCGGGAGCGCAGCTTCGCTGAGGCGCCCACATCCAGGGTCTCGTTGGGGAGGAAATTCGAGGACCCGCTTTCGTGGCCGTAATAGTATTCGTTGAAGCCCAGGATCGGCGCTTCTGGGAAGACATCCTTGATGTAAAGGCCCTGTCCCCAGCCCAGATGGCCGACAATGGCATCGGGCACGAACCCTTCCTTGCGCAGAGTGTAACAGACCTTAGCGACCTCGTGGGAGGTCTGCACGGCGGTGGTGAAAACCTCCGCATAAGGATGGGGCGCCTTGGGGGCCTGGCGGTCCAGGGGATAGGTGATCTTGCGCACGCCGGGCAGGGTGCGCTGGACCGTGTCTTCGGTCAGGAACACCACCTCATTGCCGGGCTTGGCGGCCAAGGCCGGCGCCAGATGCTTGTATTGACCCGGCAGATTGGGGTGAAGGAACAGGTATCGGGCCATTGAACTCTCCACAGGACCAGTTGCGGTCTCCAAAGCGCCTTGCCGCGATTTTTCCGTTTCATGGAGGGGCTTTGGAGAGCCGGATAGGTGTGCGTTCCGATCCCGGGGGCCTTGAGGAATGGCACAGGCCGTTGCCGGAAAACGCAAATGACCCGGGACGGGTGGCCCAGGGCGGGGAAAAAGTCAATGCCTCTCAAGGGACTTCAGACGCCTGTCAAGGGACCCCCGATGCCTGTCAAGGGACCCTTGAAGGGTGTGAAGGGAGGCGGACGCGTGCCTGGGGCAGCGCCACGCCCCTTGGTGAGGCGGGATCAGACCGTGCCGTCCCGGTTCTTCCAGAAGGGCGCCCGCAGATCCCGCTTGAGGATCTTGCCGGACCCGGTGCGGGGGATCTCCTCCATGAAGGAAATCGACCGGGGCACCTTGTAGCCGGTGAGGTGTTGCCGGGCATAGGCCTGGATGTCCTCGGCGCTCAGGTCCGCGCCCGCGCTCAGCACCACCACCGCATGGACCGCTTCGCCCCATTCCTCGTCGGGGATGCCGAAGACGGCCACGTCGTCAATCTGGGGGTGATGTTCCAGGGTATCCTCGATCTCGGCGGGGTAGATGTTCACGCCGCCGGAAATGATCATGTCCTTCTTCCGGTCACAGATGAAGAAGAACCCTTCCTCGTCGAAATAGGCGATGTCGCCCACGGTCTGATACTGGCCGCGCTGGTCTTCCAGATATTTGTCATGGGCCTTGTAGTAGGTGGAAAAGGCGCTGGCGGAGCGGACATAAAGCTCGCCCTGGGTGTGGGGGGTGGTGATCCGGTTGCCGTTCTCGTCGAACAGGACGATTTCCACGCCGGGGGCGGGCTTGCCGCAGGAACCGGGCTTGGTGAGCTGATATTCCGGACGCAGCAGGGTGTTGATGCCCAGTTCCGTGGAGCCATAGATCTCGAACAGGGAATGGGCGGGGAAACGGGAGAGGTAGAGTTTCTTCAGGGCAAAGGACCAGGGCGCGGCATTGGCGAGCATGATCCGCATGCTGCTCACATCATATTTCTGGAAGGTTTCCTCGGGCAGCTGGGACACCCAGCGGATGGGGGTGGGGGCCGAAAACGTGCTGGTGACCTTGTATTTGTCCACCAGACGCAGCCAGTCCTCCACATCGAATTTCCGCTGGAGCACCACGGTGTTCCCGAGGGTCTGGGCGATGTTCATGATCCCGCTGGGGCCTGAGTGATAAAGGGGACCGGTGGTCAGGTAGATGTCATCGTTCCGGAAGCCGATTTCCATCACCAGTTTGAGCATCAGTTCCGGGTTGCCGACGCTCGGGCGCACGGCCCCTTTCGGTTTGCCGGTGGTGCCTGATGTGTAGATCATGGACTGGCCGACTTCCGCGGGCTTGGGGCCCGGCGGTGTCGTGGGCGCGGCGGCGAGGGCCTCGGTCGCGTTGATCATGTCCGGACCCGGCTCTCCGTCGAAAACCAGGATCGCGCGCACTTTCGGTGTCTGGGGACGGATGGTCGCGAACAGGGAGGCAAACTCCGCGTCGCAAAACACCACTTCCGTGTCGGAATTATCCACGACATAGGTCGCTTCTTCCGGCGTCAGACGATAATTCAGGGGAACGGCCACGGCGCCAATCTTGCGCGAGGCATGGCCGAAGGCCACCACCCAGCAGGAATTCTGCCCGCAGACCATGATCTTGGTGCCCGGACCGACGCCATGGCCGCGCAGAACATGGGCGAGACGGTTCGCATTGGCTTCGAGGTCGGTGAAGGACCACTGGTTCACCGTGCCGTCGGGGCGGTCGTCGATCAACGCGGGCTTGGACCCCAGGTCCTTGGCGAGGAGGGTCAGGCCATCCACCGTGGGATCGGGTGCCGCGGGATTGGCGGGCGGGGCGGATTGGTCCTGGGACATGGGGCGTTCCTCCACGACGATCGTTCATTGGACTGCTTGCTTTTCGGGCCCGGTTCGCGCCGGGCCGCTGAGTATTGTGCGGCCTCCATGGGCCGCGTCAAGCTGTCCGCCCCAATGTTAAATCGTCTTCAGCCACTCCAGGAGCAGGGCGTTGACCGCCTCGGGGGCTTCCTGCTGGGTCCAGTGGCCGATGCCGTCGAGGACATGGGCGCTTTTCAGGTTGGTGAGATAGGGCGCCTGGGCGGCCACCATGTCGAGACCCGGGATCATGCTCAAAACCAGATCCTTCGAGCCGCCGATGAACAGGGAGGGCTGGTCGATGGTCCGGCTCCGGTAGAGGTCCAGGAACGCGAAGTCCCGCTCATGGTTGCGGTAGCGGTTGAGGGGACCGCGAAAGCCCGAGGCTTCGAATTCGCCCACATAGTAGGCGATATCGTCGGGGCTCAGCCAGGCGGGGAAGGGGTCCGGGTCGGGCAGCCGGTCGCACAGGGCCGCCCCGTGGGGTTTGTCCTTGGGCCATGCGCCCTCCGGCGCGTCTCCGCTCAGGGCATAGTAGAACCGGCGCAGGGATCCGGTCACATCCCCCTCCAGTTCCGCCTCCGCGACGCCTTCGTCCTGGAAATAGACCTGGTAGAAAAAGAGGCCCCGCTCGGTGAAGACCTCGCGCACAAGATCAATAAACGGACGCTCCGGCACACCCGTATAGGGCACCGAGAGGCCCGCCACGGCCCGGACATGGGCGGAGCGGGTGAGGGCGGTGTTCCAGACAATCGGTGCGCCCCAGTCATGGCCCAGCAGGATGGCGGGCTCCCGGCCCAGGGTTTCCACCAGACCGGCAATATCGGCGGTGATGGTCTCCATGTCATAGGCCTCAACGGGCCGGGGTTTGTCGGATCCGCCGTATCCCCGCACGTCGATGGCAATGGCGGTAAAGCCCGCCTCGGCAATGGGGCCGATCTGATGGCGCCAGGAATACCAGGACTCCGGAAAGCCGTGGACCATGATCACCGGCGGACCTTCACCGGCGATGCGGGCCCTCAGGGCGATGCCGTTGGTCTCCAGCATTTCGAACCGTCCGGGTACGGTTCCCGGAACCGGATTTTCCTCCTGGCCAAGATCGTCCGCCATGGTTGCCGTCCCTCTTTTCGGTCATCCGGGATGGGCACGCGCCCCGTCAGACGGGGCGAATGCCAGAGCGTGTCGCTCCAAGGGACCATGCCACGATCGCGGGCACAAGCAGCATGAAGATCGGCGTGCCGAACAGGACGCCGAAGCCCAGGCTGATGGCCAGGGGCACCAGGAACTGGGCCTGGACGCCGGGCTCGAACAAAAGGGGCGAAATGCCGAAAAAGGTGGTGAGAGAGGTCAGCAGAATGGGCCTGAAGCGGGACTTGGACGCATCCAGCACCGCCTGGGCCGCATTGGCCCCTTTCTCCAACTGCTCATTGATGAAGTCGATGAGCACCAGGGAGCCATTGATGATCACCCCCGACAGGCCGACAATCCCGTAAATGCTGATGACGGTCATGGTGGTGTCGAGCAGGAAGTGGCCGAGAATGGCCCCCGCCGCGCCGAAGGGAATGGCCGCCAGCACGATCAGGGGCTGGGTGTAGGAGCGGAACGCCACCCCCATCACCGCGTAGATCCCGAACATGGCCAGGAGGAAGTTGCGCAGCAGCACGCCCAGGGTCTCCCCCTGTTCAGCCTGCTCACCGGCCAGCCGGTAGCTCAGCCCCGGGTTCCGGTCCACGAGGCCGGGCAGAAACTCCTCCACAAGGTAGGTGTTGGCGTCCTGGGCCGAGGTCACATCCGGGTCCAGGTCGGCGGATACGGTCACAATGCCCAGCCCGTCCCGGCGGTTGATGGCCGACGGACCCACATCCACCTTGATCCGCGCCACTTCTTCGAGGGGCACGAAGCCCCCGTCCTGGGTGGCGATCCGGAAAGCGCGGATATCGCCCAAATCGTCCCGTTCCTCCCGGGGCAGGCGCACATAGACCCGCACCTCGTCCTGATCCCGCTGGACGCGCAGCGCCTCGGCGCCGAAAAACGCGGCCCGGATCTGGCGGGCGACGCTTTCCAGGGTCAGCCCATAGCTGCGGGCAATGGGCCGCAAAGAGAGGCTGATCTGGCGCCGGCCCCGCTGCTGGTCGTTGGTGACATCGAAAATGCCCTCAAGCCGGCGCAGTTCCTCTTCCAGGGCCGCAACCCCGCTATCCAGCACGTCGTTGTCCACGGATGAGAGTTCGACCTGCACCGGTGAGCCGATTTCGATCAGGGAGGACGACAAGGTCAGTTTGCGGATACCGGGCAGTTCCGGCACCCGTTCCCGCCAGCGGGCCTCGAATTCCCGGGTAGGGAAGGGGCGCTGCTCATCGGAGACGAGTTCGATGATCATGGTGGCTTCGCTGGCCTGGGGCAGGCTGATGGCGCCGCCGCCGGGTCCGCCGCCGCCCACGCCGCTCCCGGTCCCGACGGAAATGTAGGTCTGGGCCAGCATGGAGCCTTTCTCCAGGCCATAGCGGCGTTCCACGTCCTCCAGGGCGCGCACGCCCGCATCCAGAACCTTTTCACCGGCAATGCGGGTCTGCTGGCTGGTGGACCCCGGCGCCAGTTCCAGGCTGACATTCACGTAGCTCGCCTCCACCCGGGGGGCGAAACCGAAGGTGACCAGGCCGCTGGAGAGGAGCCCGAAACAGGCAAGCGACATACTGATAGCCGTGGCAATCACAATGCCCGGATGGATGATCGCGAAACGCACGGCACTGGTCAGAGGTCCGTCCACGAACCGGTCGAGACCTCTGCTGACGATATTTTGAACCCTGACAATGGGTGCGGTGATAAAGCCGCCGATCCCGCCGCTTTGCGGTGCCGCGTGGGACAGGTGCCTGGGCAGGATCAGAAGCGCTTCCACCAGGGACAGGGCAAGAACGGCGATCACCACCGTGGGGATCGGACCGAGAAACGCCCCCAGGGTACCGGGCAGGAAAAGCAGGGGCACAAAGACCACCATGGTGGTGAGCACCGCGAAAAGCACCGGCCGTGCAATGCGCCTGGTGCCCAGAATGGCCGCCTGTTCCGGGGGCCTGCCTTTGGCCATTTCCGAATAGACATTTTCCCCCACGACAATGGCGTCATCCACCACGATTCCGATCGCCAGGATGAAGCCGAACAGAGAAATCTGGTTGAGGGAGGCATCCAAAAGGCTCAGCACACCGATGGTCCCCACAAAGGAGACGAAAATCCCGACGGAAACCCAGAATGCGAGCCGCAGATTGAGGAAAAGGGACAGCAGGACCACCACAAGGCACAGGCCGATCAGACCGTTGCGGGCCAGAAGGGAGAGCCGGCTTTGAAACTCAGCCGCGTCATTGCGCCAGATGGTGGCCTCGATGCCCTCGGGCAGGCGGGGACGCAGTTCGGTCTCCACAAATGCCTCGGCGGCGCCTACGACCTCCAGGACGCGCTCCTCCCCGATGCGGTAGACCTGAACATAGACCGAGGGCTGACCATTGAAGATGATCTCGGAGTCCGTGTCCTCGAAGCCGTCTCTTATGGTGGCGATATCGCCCAGGCGCACCACGGCGCCGCCGGGCGCGGCAATCACCACGAGACTGGCATATTCATCGCCCGTGAGCGCCCGGCCGGTGGTGCGCACCAGGATTTCATTGCCTTCCGTCTCGATCTCGCCCGCTGGCAGATCAAGGCTGTTTTCCCGCACGATCCTTGAGACATCCGTCAGGCTCAGACCATAGGCGCGCAGGGTGGCGCTGGGCACCTCAATGGAGATTTCCGAGGGCCGCACCCCCCGGGTTTCCACAAAGGAGATTTCCGGAAGCTGGGAGAGATCGGTCTTGAGCTGGTCGGCGATGGTCTTCAGGGCCTGATCGGGCACATCCCCGTGAATGGCGATCTCCACGACCCGGGACCGGTTGGTGCGCTCGGAAACCTGGGGTTCTTCCGCGTCCTCGGGGAAGGACGTGATCCGGTCCACCTCAGCCTTGATCTCATCGAGCTTCTGCTGAATATCCGTACCGCGATTGAATTCGACGATGACGACGCCCACCCCCTCGGCGGCGGTGGCCCGGACCTCCCGGATCCCGTCGATCCCCTCGATCTGGTCCTCGACCCGTTTGACGATGGACTGCTCCACCTCTTCAGGAAGGGCGCCTGGATACTCCACCCGGACCTCGACCTGTTCCAGACTGAAATCGGGAAAGACCATCTGCTTGATGGTCAGAAGGCTTGCAAGACCCGCGACCACCAGAAAGATCATCAACAGGTTGGCCGCAACCCCGTTGCGGACCATGAAAGTAATGGGACCGTTCACTGGTTGCCGCTCCCATTTTCGCTGGCGCTTCCATTCCCCCCGGCGCTTCCATTCCCCCCGGCGCTTCCATTCCCAACGGCGCTTGCGGGCTGATTCGCCTCATCAGCGGGGCGCACGCTCATGCCCTCCACCGCCACGGTCAGGGCACTCACGATGATCCGGGTGCCGGGACGCAAGTCAGGGCTGGAGACCACGACTTCCGACCCGGTACCGGAGAGGACGCGCACGGGAACGATTTCAAGTCGGTTGTCCCCGGTCACCGTCCAGACCGTTTCCTCCACACGCAGGGCATCCCGGGGCAGGATGATCTGGTCGGCGAACGCCCGGCCCTCGATGGTCACGTCAGCGACCATGCCCGGCTGCAGACGGGGCGGTTCAGGCAGGAAGCCGGAGGCTGTCGTGCCCACCGGCCGGCCAAGCCGTTCCGGGTTCTCCACCTCGACGATGACATCCAGGGTCCGGCTGCGCTCATCAATACTGGCCCCGATCCGCGCTGCGACCCCGTCCCAGGCAAAGGTATTGCCCCCGAAAGTGACGGTGACCGTGGCCCGGCTGCGGGGGCGGGCCTCATCGGAGCGGGTCTGTGCAAGCAGGTCCGGAAGCAGACCGGCGGTCCGGGCGTCCAGGGGCACGGGCACCTCGAACACGTCCGTCGCGTAAAGCTCGGCCAGTTGCTGGCCCACCTGAACCACCGCGCCGGTGCTGACAGTCTCGGAGACGACCCGTCCGTCGAAGGGGGCGACAATGGAGGTGAACTCCAGGTCCAGGGTCCGCTGGGCGATCAGGGCATCGAGCCGGGCGATGACGGCCCGGGTGCGGGCTTCCTGGGCGACGATCTCATCCAGACGTTCTTCCGAGGCGAAGCCGGACTGTCCCAGGCTGCGGGTGCGCTGAATTTGCTGGCGGGCAAAGGCCAGGTCCGCCTGGGCGGCTTCCCGGTCGGCGGTGGCCTGGCCCAGGGCAGCCTCGAAGGGGCGCTGGTCCAGTTGCACCAGCACTTCGCCCTCGTTGACCCGCCCGCCTGCCTGGAGTTTGTCGGAGGTGGACACCACGGCGCCCGCGACCCGGGAGGCCAGATTGACGGATCGGGCGGCCTGGACAAAGCCGGTCCCGCGCACCTGGATCGGGCCTTGCGCACCCTTGGCCTCAACGGTCTCCACAAGAGGCGCACGGCGCTCGGGCGTTCCCGCATCAGGGGGGCTGCGCAAGGATGACAGCAGCATGTAAGCGGCAATGCCGCCGCCGAGAATGAGGAAAGACAGCAGGCGCCACGACCAGCGGCTCGCCGGGCGCTCCCGATCCCCGTCACTTTGCTCCCGGGACCTGCTTTCAGTTGCCATGACACCCGCCCCTACACTTTATGCTTTTTGACCCTTGCGCCGTTACCAATACGTCTTACACCCAAACTTGGATCTAGACGCGCCTGTCTGCCCGAGCTTGCATCCTGGAAGCTGATGCGCCGCGATGGGCACCGATAACAAACAATAATCCTTATGCGAACTTAATTCGCTGAGCCCATCCTCGTCGTTTGAGCGTATCTGACCACGAGCCCGGCAGGCTCGACACGGCGTTATGTCTGCACCCGTAGATCAGACGGGATCAAAAAGGACAGACACCCGGTTACGGAAGGGTATAGGGTGACCGGCTTGGCGTGAGGATTGCTTTGCGCCTAAGGTCCGGCGCAGACTGAGATCGAACCTCGCTCAAGGTCTTCCGCAGGCGCATAAAGAAACCGCAGTTAATATTGCCATGGTGCGGAAATAAAATGCGGCAAAATACTCCGCTTGGGAATGGATCGGCCTGGAACAGGTTGGCTGGCCTGCCACTTGTTTTGGGTGTGGAAAGGGTTTCCAACGGGGCCGATTGAGCGTGGGTGATTGGAGGGACGGTTACGCAATGAAGATACAGTGCCCGCTGCAGGCCCCCGCAGAGCCGAACGCGACGCGCTCATGGGCGCAATTTCCGATGTTTTCTCAATCTCCAATGGTTTTTCAAACGAAGCGCGGTGCTGGGTTTCTGCCGCTTCTCGGTGCCTTGTGTCTGACGGTCCATTTCGGGGCTGCCCGTGCTCAAGACACAACCCTTGAAGCGGCTGCGCCGGAAGGACCGTCGGGAAGCCCCATTGCTTCGGCTGTGCCTGTTCCGGGGTCCGCCGAGTCCAATCCGGGTCAAGCGATCCTGGGCCCCTGGCTGACCCAGCGAAAGCGGGCCATCGTCACCATCAAACAGTGTGATGCCGACGATGATGCCTCCAATGACGAGGCCTCCAATGGCGGGGCCACCGATGACGAGGCTGCTGCGGGCGAAGCCAGCGAGACGGCGCCGGGCACTCCGAGATATTGCGGCAATCTGACCTGGACCTGGAATGACAGCCCCTTGACCGGATCCCAGATCCTGGCCGGATTTTCCTGGGACGGGGAAGAGTGGACCGGCGGGCGGGTCTTCGATCCCAAGAACCAAGCCAGCTATGGCGGGCGTATCTCGATGGATGCGCAGGATCAACTGTCGGTCAGGGCCTGCCTCTGGTTCTTTTGCCGGACCCAAGCCTGGACCCGACCGGAGACGGATCACGAGGCCATGATCCAGAACACCGGACCGTGACCGGAGACTGAGCCCGTCGCTTTGGACTGACCGCGCACGGCCTATTCGGCGATCACCAGGTCGTAGCGGATGGACTGGACGAACATCAGTCGGTTGTAACGCAGCCATTCCGGGATCGGCGGCAGGCGGCGGACCCGGCGCATGGCCTGTTCAATCGCCCTGTCCAGAATGGGCTCCCCGGTTCTTTGCTTGAAATCCCATTCCAGGACCCGGCCCCGCCGATCCACGGTGATCACCACTTCCGCGTAGCCGGTGATCCGGCGCTGCCGGGCCTCCCTTGGATAGAAGAGCTGTTCCATCACGGTCCGGCGGGCGGCCGCGAGCCAGTCCGTAAGACGGCTGTATTCCTCCAGGGTCAGATCTCCGCCACCGGCTCTCAGGTCGCTGGGGGGTGGCGAGGGCGGGAGCGGCGCTGCCGGTTGCGGCCGCGCGACCCGAGCAACCCGATTGAGCCGGCTACGGATCACTTCCACCAGCATTTCAAAGTCGATGGGCTTGGTCACATAGTCATCGGCACCCAGTCGACGCCCTCTTAAAATATGATCCCGCTCGCTTAAGGCCGACAGGAAGATGAACGGCATCGTTTCGAACTGTGGACTGAGACTCTTCAGCTTCTCAAGCACATCGAAGCCTGACATCTCCGGCATGTTGACATCGCACACCACCAAGTCAGGGTT
>CAZLPU010000027.1:0-56146 GCA_964561475.1 uncultured Alphaproteobacteria bacterium | reverse complement strand
GGCCACGTCCACGGAGTCCATGGTTGGGATCAAGTCCTGGGGCTCCACAAGCTGCTCGTAATCCACGCTGGCCTCGGCGAGCAGCACATTCATGTGCCCGGGCATGCGCCCCGCCACCGGGTGGATGGCATAGCGTACTTCCGTGCCGTTCTTGTCCAGGAGATCCGCCAGTTCCTTCACCGCGTGCTGGGCCTGGGCCACGGCCATGCCGTAGCCGGGGATCACCACCACGGACTGGGCCGCCTCAAGCACATAGAACGCGTCATCCGCGGTCATGGGCTTGATCTCACCCTCGATTTCCACCTGAGCGCCGCTGGCCACCGGCGCACCCAGACCGCCGAACAGCACATTGGCGAGGGAGCGGTTCATGGCCTTACACATGATCCGGGTCAGGATCAAACCGCTGGCACCCACCAGGGCGCCCACCACCACCAGCACCGTATTGGCCAAGGCAAAACCCGCCATGCTGGCCGCGACACCGGAATAGGAGTTGAGCAGGGACACCACGATCGGCATGTCCGCGCCGCCGATCCGGATCACCGCCAGGATACCCACGAGCAGGGAAAGACCGGCCAGCAAAAGCAGAATGACCATCCGCAGCTCCGGGAACGCCACGAACACACCGACAAGGGCGAGAGAGCCCGCGAACAGACCGATGCTGATGGGCACCTGACCGGGGAAGATGATCGGCCGGCCGGGAAGCCGCTCGGCCAGCTTGCCAAAGGCGATGACGGAGCCGGTAAAGGACAGACCACCGATCAGAACCGCCAGACCGATGGCCGCCGCCACGACACCGGTGACTTCACCCGCACGGATATATTCCGCCACGCCCACAAGGAGAGAGGCCAGTCCGCCGAAGCCGTTGAACAGGGCCACCAGCTCCGGCATGGAGGTCATTTTCACGGTGTAGGCCAGGATCACGCCGATCACGGCACCAATGGCCAGACCCGCCAGGATCCAGGTGAGATCGAGACCGCCCACGAACAGGGTGGTCACCACCGCCACCAGCATGCCGAAGGAGGACACCATGTTGCCCGTGCGCGCGGTCTCCCGGCGCCCCAGGAACTTAAGGCCCAGGATGAACAGCAGGGTCGCGGCGATGTAGGCGACGTCCACGCCGCTCAGGCTCAGCATGGGGCCGATGGATGTGGATGCGAGGGTCAGGGCGGAGGCGCTCATTGGCCACCTCCTTTCTTGGCTGCGCCGGCCTTGCCAGCATCTGCTTTGCCAGCACCGGAGCGGAACATCGCCAGCATCCGGTCGGTCACCAGATAACCGCCCACCACGTTAATGGTGGCGCAGATCACCGCGAGGGTGCCCAACACGATGGCCACGGTGCCCTCGGACCCTGCCGCGAGCACGCCCCCCACCAGGGTGATGCCGGAAATGGCGTTGGAGCCCGACATCAGCGGTGTGTGAAGCTGGGACGGGATCCGGCGGATCAGCTCAACCCCGAGCAGGACCGCCAGAACAAAAATGAAAAACAGCACGCGCTTGCCTCCCAGCGATTGACCAAAGAACGATTAGAAACAAGGCGTTTCGCGGGGCCGCCCATGACCCGGCTCCCGCACCGCCTCTATATTCTATCCCGTGACCGCCCATGCACGGTTAACGCTGCCCGGATTGCTCCGCGTCGCCATAGCCTGGGCCAGAGGAGCCGGGTCCAGACCCAGAGCCGGGTCGGCGGAGCAGTGCATCTCGATTTAAGGGCTGGTAGTCCGGGCTCCAGGCATCGGCGCGGATTTGTGCTTCCGCCCAGTCCGCCGCCGACAACAGATCATTGAGCCGGTCGCGCAAATCCAGGACCGCGGTGTTCGAATCACCCAGACCCTCAATGGCGCTTTTCTGGGACAGCAGATACCACTGCCCGGCCGCCAGGGGATCCGCAGCCACACCCACACCGTCGAGATAGAAGCGGCTCAGGGTGGCTTGGGCTTTGGAATTGTTGGACTGGGCCGCCAGGGTCACCAGGGACAAGGCCCGGCCAGTGTCGCTTGAGGTCTCCAGCACACATTCCGCCAGGGTCACCTGAGCCAGTTCCCAGCCCCGGCCAATACCCGCCAGCCGTTCCAGATCCGGCATGGCACCGGCGCAGTCCCCCCGCTCCTGCCGGTTCAGGGCGCGGTTGTAGAGGGCCGTGGCGTCATTGGGATTGATTTCGGTCTTGTTCGACCCGGCGCAGCCGCCAAGGACCGCGCCAGAGACGGCGAGCGCCATGCTTGTCGCCAGCAGATGGGTGCCGAAAACCCTGGAAAACCGTCCTGCTCGGGTCAACCGCCACATCCGGGACAACTGCAAGCCTGTTCGATGCATCCCCATCACCCGCCTCTGTGCCCCGTTCCAGCCGTATCAGACTCACAGATTAGCCTTGCACGGTCCCGTGCATCAAGGCACACCCGCGATCCACACCGGACATCACTTACCCGTGTAGAGGCAATCCGGCGGGCGGCAGTCGAGCCGTCCAAGGGTCTCATCATAGATGTAGACGGTGCCGCAATAGGGGCAAACCTTGGTGGTCCCGTCGCCCATGTCGAGATAGACATGGGGGTGGTCGTGGGGCGGATTGGCCCCCACGCATTCGAATTCCTTCACGCCGATCCGGATCTCGGACACGCCGTTTTCATTGGTGAATTGCGGATACCCCGCGCCGCTCTCGGCCATCGCCAGACCTCAATGTCTTGGGTGATTTCCTGTGCGCAGTAGATGTGCCCGCCGGTTGCCACCGGGTCAATGGGCTTGGCGATTGCCGTCCGCGACCCGGGTCAAAGCGCAGCGGCGGCCCGGAACACGGACCGCCGCTGTCTCAGCCGTTCAAGCCTAGTACAGGCTCCACCCCGGCACCGTCCGCTTGCGGAAGGGTCACTTACCCTTCCATTTGGGCGGGCGCTTTTCGGCGAAGGCGAGCGGGCCTTCGATCATGTCTTCACTGCGCAGCATGGCGGCCACAGCGTCATACCGCCCACTGATCGCTTCCTCCAGGCAGGCCTTGTCCAGCCCCTGATACACCGCCTGTTTGGAGGCGCGGATGGACATGGGCGAGCATTCCAGGATCTGCTCCGCCCAGCGCCGGGCCCCGTCCAGGGCTTGTCCCGCGGGCACGACCTCGTTGACGAAACCGAGCTGCTGGCCTTCCGGCGCGGGCACCCGGCGCCCGGTCAGGATCATGCCCAGGGCCTGCTTGGTGCCGATCTGCCGGGGCAGCCGGTGCAGACCGCCGGCCAGGGCTGCCAGACCGACCCGGGGTTCGGGCAGGGCGAAGACCGCATTGTCGGAAGCGATGATCATGTCGCAGGCCAGGGCGATCTCGAAGCCGCCGCCCATGGCGATCCCGTTCACGGCGGCGATCACCGGCTTGTCCAGGTCATAGCGGGAGGTGAGGCCTGCGAAGCCCGTGTCCGGTGTGGACATCTGTCCGCCGGAGGCCTGGTATTTCAGGTCATTGCCCGCGCTGAAGGCCCGGTCTCCCGCGCCGGTGATGATCGCCACCCACTGGTCGGGATCGTTGGCGAATTCGTTGAAGACCATCTCGAGTTCGAAATTGGCCGGGGGATGGAGGGAATTCATCACGTTGGGCCGGTTCATGGTGACAATGGTCAGGGGGCCTTCCCGCTCAACGGTGCAAAATTCATAAGCCGTGGTGGAACCAGTCATGGGGCGTCTCTCCTTTGTGGGCTGCCGCGCTATCCGCCGTGAGGGTGCCGGGCCGTCTCATCTTGAGAATGAACCCTGAGAATGCCTCGTCCGGACCGCCTCCAGCAAGCCCACCCGCGTCCCGAAGCGGCACACCGCCGGTTCCCCGGGTGTCCCTCACGCCACAAATCCGGCGCAACCGGGCTTCACTCTGGCGCCGTTGGAGGCACACCGAAAGTGGCACGGTTTCTGCTTGGTTAACGCGCGAATAACGCGGGAAGGGGCGCGTTCCAGGGGCATTGCGCCCCGAAACGGGAAACAGAAACCGGGTCCAGGATGATGACAAGCACAGCTCAAATGCGGGAAAGCCGTCTTTGCGCCGCCCCGTATGACCGCAATGGCGGGGTCCATGTTCAGGGTGGTGGCCAGGATGAGGGGTATGAGGTGAGCGGTGTGGATGACAATGCCGCGCCAGGGGATCATCAGGACGATTTGCGCGAAACCGATCCTCTGGGTGCGAAGTGGCGGGTGAAGGTCGGCGAGCGGATTTACGGCCCCTATTCCGGGCATCAGATCCGCCGTTATGTGGGTGAAGGCCGGATCGTGCCGGAAAGCGTGGTCAAGCCCGTGGATGGCGGGCGCTGGCGCCAGGCGGGAACGGATGCCCTGCTGCGGGACCTGTTCACCGCACCCTGGACCGGGGATGACGCCCCCGCTTCCGAAGACGATGCCGGAAGCCAGGAAAATACGGGAACCCAGGAAGACAGGGGCACCCCATCGACCGCTCTGCGTGGGGATAGCGCCAATTCAGAAAATCCGGATCAGGCCGAGGCGGACAGCCGCAAGACCACCCGGCGCAAAAGGGGCCGCAAGAAAAAGGCGGCTGCAATTGAACAGGCGCCGTCCGTGTCCGACGATCCAAGGACTGCCGAGGCGGAGCCCTCCACCGAGGACGACGGGGCGGACACCGCCCAGGCCACGGCTGTGGAAACCCCAGCGGTGGAAACCCAATCACGTGCTGAGAAAGCCACCAAGGGCAAAGGCAGAAAGGCCCGTCGGGGCAAAGCGACATCCGATGATCCGGCTGCGCCCTCCGATGAACCCTCCAAGGCGGCCTGCGATGGGTCCGGGGCGGATCTCGCACCCATGGGCCCCTTCGATGACATTTCCATTCCCGATCTGGGCATGCCCGACGTGAAGGATGTGTCCGAGCGGGAGGCGGCAAAGCCCAAACGCAAAAGCCGGAAATCCAGCCGCAAGGGCAAGAAGGCCAAAGCCGACGCGGTGCAGACGGACGAACAGGCCCCCGCTCCTGCCGCGACCGAGCCCGCATTGATGCAGACCGGGCTTGGCCAGAGCGATAACGAGCCCGGCGACTTCGACATTCCGGACATGACCCCCACGGACGGCCCGGCCAGGAATCAGGATCCATCCGGGTCCGCCAGAACCGATATCATCCAGCCCACGCCCTCCAATTGGAAACCAGCCAGGAAACAGTCTGGTCACCAGACGGACCAGCCGGCAGGGAACCGGACGGGACAGCGGGAGGAACGGGCCCACACGGATATGGTCTGGACACAGAGCGGCTTTGCCGACGAACCGGACAGCGCCCCGATCCCCCAAAGCAGGCATGGTTCCCAAAGCGGGCATGGGTCCCGCCCCCGCCGGGAGTCCGGCACGGAAAGCGCGCAACCCGCCGTTCCCGGCGCCCTTCTGCGCTCCACCGATACATCCCGGAGTGAGCCGCGGGTCACAAGGCCCCATCCGGCGGCAGTTTCTCCCTATACCGATGATGGCACCGCCGGAAGCATTCCACAGCCGGACTTTCCGTCTGCGAAGGGTCCTCAATCGATCTGGGATATGCCCGAGCCGGAAGCCGTGGAGGAACAGCCCCGACCGAGACCGGCCCAAGCGGCCTCAAAGCCCGCCGCCAAAGAGGCGCGGCAGAAAGGCCCATCCGGACAGAGCCCGCTCCCCGCTCCAACCAAGCCTGCTCCAACCACGTCCACGCCCGCCCCGCAGGTCCCTGCCTTGAGCAAGGGGACGGGCCAGGGCCCGGTCCCCGGGGTCCAGGACATCACGGTGCTTGCCCTGCGCCAGCTTCTTCAGGAGCCGGACGTCAAGGACATGGCCCGCTCCGCCTACCTCGATGAAACGGGCCAACGGGACAGCGCCGCCGTGGAAACCCGTCCCCAGGAAACCCTTCTGGTGACCTGCCGCAACATGGATGGCCACACCCAGAACCTCGCCGCGGCCATTGGCGGGCTGGGAGAGACCGTCTCCATCAATCCCACCTGCTGGATGGTGCGCACGGACCACACGCCGGACCGGGTCCGGGATTGCCTCGCCCCCTATGTGGGTGACCTGGGCGGCATCTTCGTCATGGACAGCCGCAGCGGCGCCAGCGCCTGGCACAATCTGGAGCCGGAACAGGACGTCCAATTGCGCGACCTGGTGTCGAAAGTGGTTTGAACAGGATGGCCGTCCTGACCGGACGGTCATCCCCACGCCCTGCCCCATGCGCTAAAGTACCGTCAGACCTGGACAATCTGAAACGCAGTTAAGGCAGGAGACGCCGCTCCCCGGGAAGCGCCCCGACCGAAGGACGGTTCCGGCGCGTGCGCGGCGGGTATTGAGAAGGACTCAACCATGCAGGCAGCAGCCCGGGGTGACAGGGTGCAGGTGCATTATGTAGGCCGCCTTGAGGACGGCAGCACCTTCGATACGAGCCGGGAAGACGGCCCCATCGGCCTGGTGCTGGGGGACGGCGCGTTTCTTCCCGCTTTCGAGAGAGCGATCATCGGCATGGTCGAGGGGGATGAGCGCACGGTCACCGTCCCGTCCGACGAAGCTTACGGCCCCCACCGGGCGGAGCTGGTGCGCACGGTGGACCGCTCCAATGCGCCGAAGGACCTGCCTCTGGAGCCGGGCCTTCAGCTTGGCACCACCGGTCCCGACGGTCAGGATGTGGTCATCACCATCATGGAGGTCACGCCGGAGAGCGTGACCATTGATGCCAATCACCCCCTGGCGGGCAAGGCGCTGACTTTCGAGATCGAACTGATCGCCGTCGGGTGAGGATGGACGCGGGGGATACTGGCGCCACGCTCCCCCGCCCTCAGACTTCCTGTTCCGTGAATTCCTGGGCATACCGCTTCCAGTTCGCCACATAATGCTGGGCGGACATGGTGAGACCGGCGGCTTCCTCATCGCTCAGGGTGCGGACCACCTTGCCCGGCGCGCCCATGACCATGGAATTGTCGGGGATTTCCTTGCCCTCGGTGATGAGAGCCTTGGCCCCGATCAGGCAATTGCGCCCGATGCGCGCCCGGTTGAGCACCACGGCCCCGATCCCAATCAGGGAATTGTCCCCCACCGTGCAGCCATGGAGCATGGCCATGTGGCCCACAGTGACATCCGCCCCCAGGGTGAGCGGGCAGCCCGGATCCGTGTGCATCACGGCGCCATCCTGCACATTGGACCGCTCACCGATGACGATGGGCTCATTGTCCCCCCGCAGCACCGCGTTGAACCAGACACTGGCATCCTTCATGAGGGTGACCCGCCCGAGCACGGTGGCGTTATGGGCCACCCAGCAGGACCCGTCCGTGGGAAGCTGCACTGAAACATCACCCATCCGATAAAGCGTCACGGTCCCTCACTCCTTTATCTCTCAGCGGTCTGTGTCATTCACAGACCGCGCAGCAAATGGTTTCGGCCCAAAGTTTCACCATAGCGCCCGGTTTCCATAAAGAACCGGTTTCACCCGCATCTGGATCGTCTGAAACCACCGCGGCCACAGGATAGAACGGGGCGGTCGCCGCAGAAACTTGACCCGGGTGGCGAGTATGGCCTGGAGGCTCAATCGCCGTAAAGGATCTGGCTGTACAATCGGTCGGGCGGATTGAAGGCATGGATGGGACATTATTCGCTCGACCCGTGGGCGAATCATGGCGTCCCCTGTTGCCTGATCAATCCTGAGCCAGAATTGGATGATCCGTACCACAGCACACAAATCATCTCTCGACGGAGGAGGAAATTTGTGTATAGTGGTGCGTGAGATTCGGGCAGCTAACGTCTGGTGCTTCTTGGCAAGCGCCGATGTTTGGGATGTGAGGAAGACGCCCTTGCAGCTTCGGTGCGCACCAGCCGGAACATTTCTTTTCCGCCCGCCCGTCAGCGATTCCTCCACCTTTTCCGTTTCTTCTCCTGTGACCTTCGTCCTTCGAAACGGCGCCTCTCCGGCGGAGGCTTTGCCATGGGACCTGTGTGCTTCCGCCCGGCCAGCCTGGAGGTCCGGATTTTCGCGGGCCTGCCGTTCGTCAGGGTCCGGGCGCTCCTATCCTGGCCGCTCCTCTCCTGGCCCCTTCTCTCCTAGTCCTGGCTTGCAGGACCAGAGCATGAGGCAGCCTCCAAAGGACAGGGCATCCACTCCCGGCGGCGATACACCGCCCGGGAGTGGCCCTGTTCCTACCGATTCGCCGCATGGCGCCGTGCCCCCCCGGGCCGGCGCCATTTTTTTGGTCTGTCCACCGCTTTTTGACCTTTCCCCGCCAGAAAGGTGGAGCGCCGGGGATCGGCGCCAGGGTCCGGCACATGAGCCTCCAGGCTTGGACAGAACCAGGGCACCGATGTTCCGTCTCCGCCCCACCCACAGCACCAATGGAGGTTTGCATGGGAAAGCGTGCCAACAAGATTGCCCGTTACCGCCGCGAGGATCGCAGCGTACTCTCAAGAGACGGGGGTAAAGTGCACGCCCTTTTCCCGGACACCTCCGGATGGTCAGACACAGGACAATGGGATCCGCTGGATACGGAGAAAAACCGCGACCAGAGCTATATGCGCAAGATCAAGCCGCGCAGCCCGAATCAGCAGGTGCTCTGGGACGCCATGGACGATCATTCCCTGGTCGTTGCCAAAGGCCCGGCGGGCACGGGCAAGACCTATCTCGCCATTGCCAAGGCCGTGGAGGCCCTGGAAGCCGGTGACGTGGCCCGGATCACCCTCTCCCGCCCCGCCGTGGAAGCCGGTGAAACTCTCGGCTTTCTCCCCGGGGCCCTGGAAGACAAGCTCGCCCCTTATCTGCGCCCCCTTTACGATGCCCTGAGCGACCGGCTGGGGGGCAAGCAGCTCAAATCTCTGCTGGCTGACGGCTCCATCGAGATCGCGCCCGTGGGTTACATGCGCGGACGCACCCTGAACAATACCTTCGTGGTGATCGACGAGGCCCAGAACTGCACCTACAGCCAGCTCAAAATGTTGCTCACCCGCCTGGGATGGCATTCCACCATGGTGCTCACCGGCGACCCGGACCAGAGCGACCTGCTCGATGGCATGTCCGGCCTCGGCCCAATCGCGGAAAAACTCTCCACCGTGAACGGTGTTTCCGTGGTGAGCATGACGGACACGGATATCGTCCGCCATCCCCTGGTCGCCAGTATGCTGACGGTGCTCTGAACACGGCACCTGCCATGACCGTGTGACGCTCCGGGCGGGCACCAAACCCGCCCGGAGCATCGCTATTATCTACAGCAGCCCACTGAGGGCTGCATTGCCGCCGGACATGACCTCGGTCTCCCGGGCTACCTCGTCCTGGTTGATAAGGTCAAGGTCTCCCAGCAGAACCACGCATCCCCGCGACGGGGGCGTGCCATGGAACGCCTCACGCAGGTCCTTGGGAACATCGGACCCGAAGGGAGGACGGTGGCGGCTGGTGACGGGCTGGAGGGGCTGGCAGTGGGCCACCACTTTCACCTGGCTCGGCAGCCGGTCCCAGATCCAGGTTTGGGGATCCACGCCACGGGACCTGTTTGCTGGCCGGGCCGGACCGAATCGCTCCAGCAATTCAGCACCCAGACGGGATGTCTCCGACAGGGCCTCGTCGGTCTTGATGTAATAGGCGATGCGCATCAGCCGGTCGTCGAGGTGCCTGGCGAAGGAGAAGCGCACGAAAGCGTCGGCGCGATAGATATCCCTTGTCCCGCACCATTCCTCCTTGAGGGCGGGGAGCAGCGTCTCGCCGTCAAACAGATCCGGGGTCTTACAGAAGAGGTTCGGGATGTCGTCCCGCTTCATATTGAGCCCGAACCCGCGAATGTCCCATTGGCACGGCGTGCCGTCGCCGGCGTCCGACAACCCGAACCCGGTCTCCCCGCTCCTCTCCGTCAGCGCGGAATGCCCGCTCATGGTCAGCAGAGATAGGGCGTCTTTGGTCTGATCGTCCCAGATCATGTCCGTTGCGGCGGACGGTCCAGGAAGGCCCAGCGCAATCATCAGTGCCGAGCATCCGAACAAGCTGCGAAAAAACGATGTCATGACCCATCACCTCCAAAGCCGGAATTGCCATTGATCAGGAGAGCGATACAGCCGCTGTTCCGCATACTGTCGATGAACCGGATCAGGCCATGATGGCCACACACCACAAAAAAACTGGCCTTTCGTCTGATCCGGACACAATCAGGATACAGAAAAGCGGTGTATACGGGCGGACGGTAGGAGCGGGCCATTTTGCCGTCAATGTACCCTGCGTATAATCGGACGAATTCTAGACTTTAATTTATCTTAGTTCCCTTTTGCCCCCCTGGCAGGCCCCTTCACCATAATTTTCGGAACTAGGGAAAATATTCAAACCGCAAGCTTCAAGAGACTTGGCGCCTTTCAAGGTCCGGCCCCACCGGATCGCGCGCCCCTACCGTTCCAGTGGATCCTGTGATTGAGTGCCCCCTCAGATCATTGAGGAGCGGCGGTCATGATTGTGGCGGACACTCTCAGCTTCACCTATCCCGGCGGCCATGCGCCGGCGGTGCGCAATGCCTCGTTCACCATTCCGGATGGGGAGATTTTCGGGCTTCTCGGCCCCTCCGGCGCGGGCAAGAGCACCGCCCAGAAGATCCTCATCAAACTGCTGGAGGGCTACCAGGGCCAGGTCGCGGTCATGGGCCGGGATCTCAGCGCCTGGCGGTCGGATTTCTATGAGCGGGTCGGGGTCTCCTTTGAACTGCCCAACCATTATCTGAAGCTGACCGCCTTCGAAAATCTTCAGTTCTACCGGGCGCTTTACACCCGCCCGACCCGGGACCCCATGGCGCTTCTCGACCGGCTGGACCTTGCGGACGACGCTCACAAGCCCGTGGCCCAGTTCTCCAAAGGCATGCGCATGCGCCTCAATCTGGCCCGGGCCCTCTTGCACAGCCCGGATCTTCTGTTCCTGGACGAACCGACCTCCGGTCTGGATCCAACCCTCGGCCGTGCCGTGCGCACCATCATCCGGGAGGAACGGAACCGGGGGGCCACGGTCTTCCTGACCACCCATGATATGGTGGTGGCGGATGATCTGTGTGACCGGGTGGGCTTCATGGTAGACGGGGCGATCCGGGTCATCGATGCGCCGGAACGCCTGAAACTGAGCCACGGCACCCGCCGGGTCCGGATCACCTGGAAGACCGGGGATCAGGGTGCGGACCATGGCACCCAGGAGTTCCCCCTGGACGGCCTGGCGGATAACGCCGCCTTCCAGGAGATCCTGCGCACAAGGACCATCGAGACCATTCACAGCCAGGAACCCACCCTGGAGGACATCTTCATCAAGCTGACCGGGCGGGATCTGTCATGAACCGTCTGCGCGCCGCCCTGGCCAACGATATCCGTATCCAGTACCGAAACGGTTTCTACATCGTCTCCCTGGCGCTCATGCCCGTGTGGTTTGCCGTGCTCCTGGCCATCCGGGACGCAACCGGCGATGGGAGCGTGTTGCCCTTCCCCAAGGTCCTGCTGGTGGTGGCGGTGACAAACATGCTCATCACCACCTTCTATTTCATGGCCGCTCTCGTGCTCCGGGAAAAAGACGAGGGTGTGCTGACGGCCCTGGTGGTCACGCCCCTGCGCCCGGAGACCTATCTGATGGCCAAGGCCCTGTCCCTCGCGGTTCTGGCCACCCTGGAGACGGGGCTGGTGATCGTTCTGGTCCATGATGGTGTCTATGAAAGCGTGTTCAATGCCGTGGCTCTGGTCCTGGGCATGGTGCTGCTGGGGCTTGTGCTTTGTCTTGCCGGGTTCATTGCCGTGGTGCCCCATAGGGCCATCAATACCTTCATTCCCCCGTCCATTCTCTGGACCACCCTGCTGATGATCCCCCTGGCCGCCCCCTTCGGTCTGTTCCCGGACGGACCCGTGACCACCGTCTTGCTGTGGTTGCATCCGGTGACGCCGGCAGTGGTCTTGCTGGAGGGTGCGATTGATCCTGAGACGCGGATTCCCTGGCTGAGCGGCGTGGTTCTGGCCCTCTGGGTGGTGGCGGCCCTGGCCTGGAGCCGGTCCGTGTTCAACCGTTTCGTGAGACGCTCCGGACTGAGGAGAAAGCCATGACCGCATTCCTGCGGGCCTTGAGGGCGCTGGGCCCCATTGATCTGCGCAATATCCGCCGGGACGGCCTGTTGCTGACCCTCCTGCTGGTGCTGGCCGGGATGACGGCGGCCTTCCGCTTCGGCATTCCGCCGCTGACCGCCTGGCTCCAGACGGAATTCAGCTTCGACCTTGTGCCCTATTATCCCCTGATCATGAGCACTCTTGTGGTGCTGGCCCCGTCCATCGTGGGCATCGTTGTCGGCTTCATGCTGCTGGACGAGCGGGACGAACGCACCCTGACGGCCCTTGCGGTGACACCGCTGCCGCCGGAGACCTACATCGCCTACCGGCTCGTGGTGCCCATGGCCGTCGGCTTCATCGCCACCCTGATCGCTTTTCCCCTGGCCGGTCTCATGCCCATAGCCTTCACGGATCTGATCGCCGTGACCGCCGTCTCCACCCTCACCGCACCGGTGAGCGCCCTGGTCATCGGCTCGCTCGCAAGCAACAAGGTGGCGGGTTTCGCGGTTCAAAAGACCCTGAGCAACATCCAGTCCCTGCCGATCATCGCCTGGTTTGTGGACCCGCCCTGGCACTGGCTGTTCGCGGTCCTGCCCACCTTCTGGCCCTTCAAGATGGTCTGGGCCGGCGCAGAGGGACAGCCCATGGCTCTTTACGGGGTGATGGGCGTGATCGCGAACGCGGCCGCCATCTGGCTTCTGGTGAGACGGTTCCGCACTATCCAGAAGCGCATGGCCTGACCGATCCACCCACGGACCACGATTCATGTCCCATCATGAGGAGCGGATGAAGGGGCAGGACGAAAAGCGTGCCCCATCATCCGCCGGAGGAAGGTGGCGTTTCTGTCTTGTCTTCCACGCCGCCCCGGTGGGTGCCGGACGCGACTTCCTGGAACAGGGATGCGGCAAGTCCGGTGGCCATGGCCGCCATCACAAAGGAGAACGGCAGCGCCGCCGAGATGGCCGCCGCCTGCAACGCGCTCAATCCGTCAGCCATGAGCAGAACCGCCGCGATGGCCCCCGTGGCGCCCCCCCAGAGGACCCGGTGGAACAGGGGCGGACGAGTGTGGCCCATGGCCAGAATGGTGGTGATGACAAGAGTGCCGGAGTCCGCTGAGGTGATGAAAAAGACCGCCACCAGAATGGTTGCCGCCGCCGCGACGATGGTGCCGATCAGACCCGGATCGAGCATCTGGAGCAGGGCATAAAGGGAGAGCGACACATCGTCGTTCACCGCTTCGGCAATGCCGCCGGGATCGCCATTGGCGATGCTGGATAGGGCCGTGCCCCCCATGATCGACATCCAGACAAAGGTTACCAGGGCGGGCACCACGAGAACGCCCAGGGTGAACTCCCGGATGGTCCGGCCTCTGGATATCCGTGCAATGAACATACCCACGAACGGCGACCAGGAAATCCACCAGCCCCAATAGAATGTGGTCCAGGACGCCTGCCAGCCCCGGTCATCATAGACATCGATCCAGGGCAGGCTCATCCACAGGACATTCATCGCATAATCGCCGGTGGCCGACAGGAACCGGTCGATCAGGGTCGCCGTGGGTCCGAAACTGGCCACGAACAGAAGCACCAGGGTGGCAAGCCAGACATTGGTGTGGCTGAGAAACTTGATGCCTTTATCAAGACCCGACGCCACGGAGATGATCGCGGCACTGGTCACCAGCACAATGAGTATGAGTTGATTGGCCGGTGAGATCTCCCACCCGAGGAGAATATTCAGCCCGGCATTGATCTGCTGCACACCGAACCCGAGGGAGGTGGCAACCCCCACGCTGGTGGCGATCACGGCCAGAATGTCCGCCGTATGACCAATGGGTCCGTAAATCCGGTCACCAATCAATGGATGGAGGGCGGAGCGGATGGTCAGGGGCAGGTCCTTGCGGTAGGCGAAATAGGCCAGACCGGCGGCCAGAACCCCGTAAATGGCCCAGGGATGCAGGCCCCAATGGAAAAAGGTGACCCGCATGGCCGTATCCCGGCGCTCCGCATCTGTGGGTGATGCGTCCAGGAACGGATTATCCGCCAGGTGATAGACCGGTTCCGCCACGCTCCAGAACACCAGCCCAATGCCCATGCCCGCGGCGAAAAGCATGGCGAACCAGGACAGCCAGGAGAATTCCGGCCGGTCCGTATCCTTGCCCAGCCGGATGGATCCCGCCGGTGTCAGGAACAGGGCGGCCATGAACGCCAGGGACAGGGCCACCAATGTGACGTACCACCACCCCAGGACCGCAAGAATACCGTCCCGCAGAGCATTGAACGCACCGGACGCGGTTTCGGTCATGGTGACGCCGAACAGCACGAGGGCCACGACGACGATCTTCGAGGTCAGCGCGACGGTTGGGTTAAGGCCCTTCAGCCAGCCGGATTCTGCCCGCATGATCCCTCTTTCCTGTAATGCGTATTGGTTGCCAGCGGCCGGTCACATGTAACGTCATACGGATGAAATGGTCCGGCGCGATGAATTCCGTGGTCAGACGGATGAGGAATGAGCCCAAGGCATCCCGTTTCGGCCCGCATCCACGCGGACCAGCCCAGTCTGACGATATGCAGGCACCATAGACCGGATGGGGCTCACTGCCAAATCGCAGGGCTACGGGCCAGCCCCAGCCGGTCCCATCCGCCGCCCTGTCGTCAGAACCACATCTGCCAGATGAACCATAGGCTGAAGCCTATGGAGATCAGGTGAAAGACGCTGACTTCGATGATCAGGGGGCGGCTGCTGAGGCGTCCCCACTGGCGCCAAAGCCAAGTGCCGATGGCAAATGGAAGCACCGTGAACACCACGTGAATGCCCAGGACAATGCGCCAATCCAGGAGGATATAGGCACTCACGAGCATGGCCGTCGCGAGAAACACGCTGACGACCCCAATCCAGAGATAGGCGTAATACTGCAACGCGAAGGCGCCGGTCAGCCGGCTCTGGTGGACCACGAAAATCCCGCCGCCATTGGTCCGCACACCGAGGGTCGCGGCGCTGAGCAGCCCGACCACCGCAACATAGGGTGCAACAGCAAACATATAGGCTCCCTCCTGTCCCATTCGCCCTCTGCCCGCTTTGCTGACAACCGCTTTGCCTTGAACCGGGTTCCACAAGCAATCAATGGCCCGCATCCTACCCGGCTCTGCTCCTCCTGTCCGCCCCCCATCCAGGCCCCAAAAGCAACCCGGCGCACGCCAACTTGCGGCTGCACCAGCCCCGAATCAACCCGCCAAGGACGGCTTATCAGGTTGCAATCGGGCTCCGCCACCATGACCCGCTATTAATTTGCGGGACTTATCTGCAACACCTAGAGTCAAATCAAGGGTTGGGGCCCGTAAAAAAGATCCTGTGTTGCAGGAATGCAATACAGCCGGGGACGGTGAATGAGGGTGGTCTTATGGCCGACAAAACGCCTGTTTTGTCCAGCAAGCAACCGGCACGACGGTCGAGCGCGATCCCAACACGGCGTGAAGCCAGCGGTTCCGTGTTGACGGTTGGCAGAACATGGCGCCTCGCCGCAGTCCTCCTGTTCGGTGCCACATTATGTGGTCTCGGACTGGCCGGCGCCACCCATGGACATGCTTCGGAATGGCATGCCGCAACGGCCAATCCTCCCAAACAAGCTCATCTTTCCCTCGGTGACGTGCGCGTGCCGCCAAGCGGCTGGCTCGACTGCGCGGCCGATAATGATGCGGGCTGCAGTTTCGGGGCTGTGACCCTGTCCAGCGACCTTTGGGATGATTTGTATGCGGCCCAGTATCTCAACGAGACCTGGACCTATCGTCCCGACAAGGACGATGACTGGACCACGCCGGACATGAATGCCGTCACCTCTTCCCAGGGAGCCGAAGGCGACTGCGAAGACGTGGCCATGGCGAAACTGACCTATCTGCGCGACCTGGGCTGGCCCGAAGAAGCCCTGCGGCTGGCCATCGGTACCCGCAACGGGGAAGACCACGCGGCTCTCCTGGTGCGGACGACCAGTTGTGACCTGATCCTGGATAACAAGGGGCCGGTGCAGTGCGCAACGCGCTCTCAGTTCAAGGTGGAGAAAATCAATGTCGGCCCATTCTGGCGCACAGCCAAGCCTTCCGAACGCACTCTATTTTGAATTTACCGGCCCCCGGGCCAAAGCACCGGATGCCAAAGGCGTCCTCGACTGGACCAAACCGGCGCAAGGGGCACCATCTGCTGGTGCGGCCCCGGCCACGACCCACGCGCTGGGGCACGCCATCGAAGCCCCTGCGATTCCCGGGCAAGTGACCGACAATGGGGCGGCCGCCAGTCCCGAAGCCCCTGTGGACCCCTGGCTGGCGGGCTTTCGCGGCGTTGCCTGGGTGCTGATCGTTCTGTCGCTGGGCGGTCTCTGGACCCTGTCCCTGGGCATGATCGCGGGCATTCTTTGAAGACACCCTGCCTGAGTGGCCTGTGCGGATGATCCGTACAGGCCGTGTGCACGGTGTCATGGCTGCTCGATCACCGAATTGACCCGTCCCGGTCCGGCTGAACATCCGGGCAGACCCATAATCGTATCATCATTTCCCCTCCCCGCCGGATCCGTCCCCGCCCAACCGTTCCCGACCTGACCCCTCCCGACCTGATCCCTCCCGACCTGATCCCTCATAGACGGCGAATGAGGCGCGGCGTCTTGCGGCGTCGGAGCGGGGAGCCATGGCGGCGGCATCCAGGGTTTCACTGAAGGCGGTCCGGGCCTTGGTTTCCGGAGCGCGATCCGCCTGGGCGGCGCCGGTGCCAAGCAGGGCTGCCCACAAAAGGGCGATGGCTGGCATTTCCGTGCCGAAATCCACCAGGGAATGAACGGCGATCACGAAGGTGCAGGCCACGGGCACCACGCAGAAATGCAGGTGATAGCGCCGCCGGAATGCTCCGCGCACACACCGGATGGTGACCCAAACAAGGCCCGTGAGCCACAAAAGGGCCGCCGGAAGCCCCATGGATACGGTCAGCCCCAGATAGGCATTATGGGCGTGGCGGAAATGGAATCCGGGCACGGCACCATCCGTATACAATGGATAGAGATCGTCGAAACTGGTGAGCCCGGCCCCGAGCAGCGGCGCATCGGCAATCATCGCCAGCGCGACACCCCAGACGTGATACCGCCCCGCCGGTCCCTGCTGGTCGGTCTGGAGTTCTTCCACGATCGCTTCCCCAGCCAGGGTCAGGGACAGCCCCGCCATGACCAGAACCCCCACCCCCGCCCCGATCAGCAGGAGGCTGCGCTGGCCGGCCTTTGACTGGCGCATCAAATACATCAACACCACCAGCCCCACCCCGGCCGCACCCACCAGAGCGCCCCGGGATCCGGTCAGAAAGGTGGTGGTCAGCCCGGCAAAAATCACCGCCAGGAACGGCAGGCCGGTCCCCGTGGCGAATTCGATGGCCCGGGCCATGCGCAATCGGGGCGTGGGCGCCGGATCAAGCCGGTGCACACCGCGCACGAACAGGGCCGTGGCGCAGATCAGCCCCATGGAAACGAAAAGGGCGAAATGGTTCTGATTGCCGAAGGGACCGGCCAGGGCCTTGGTATCAGGCGGATAAGGGGTGGGCAGATAAAGCACATGATCCGCCCCCGTCAGATGCAGGCCCAGTCCGTAAATGGCGTAGACCCCGCCGGTGATCGCACCCAGACGCAACATATTCCGGGCCCGGTTGGAATCCAGGGCCGCCAGATAGGCCCCCATGAACACCACCAGATAGCTCAACAGCAGCATCACCTGAAACCGGGAGGCCGCCGGGTCCACCGACACCGCCCCCGAAAGCCTCATCCCCAGTGCATCCGCCGCAACCGTCCAGACCGGATGATGCCAGGCCGCCGGGGTCCAGGAGACGGTCTGTACCAGGCACCACAGGAGCGCCAGGGCACACAGGCCCAGAGGCACCAGAACCGGTCCCAGATCCCGCAAGGTCTGCCGGGGCGCCTGGGCCGCCAGGATGGTCATCAGAAGGGCAAGACCCGCACAGACCGACTGGATCGCCGCCATGGGCCAGTACTGATAGCTCCCCATGGAGAGGGGAGCCATCGCCACCAGGGCAGCGATGATCCAGAACAGGCCGGCGCGAATGCTCATGAGTTCGTGTAGTACTTGTTATATTCCCTGTACCGATAATACCCATAGGCATAAGCGTTGTGGCGCTTGGTATGGGTCCGGGTCAGCACCGTTCCGGCCAGGGGCGCGTTGAGCACCCGCAGATCCTTCAGCGCGTTCATCACCGCGTTCCGGGGCGTCTGTTCCCAGCGCACGGCGAACACCAGCTTGTCGATATTGTGAAGCAGGTGCTTGGTATCGTGGACGGGCAGGATCGGCGCGGTATCAATCAGGACAAGGTCATAATGTTCGCGCATGTAAGTGAGCATCTCGCCCATGCGCTGGGAGCCCAGGAGATCGCCGGGATTGCCTGCCTTGGCCGCCACCGGGAGAATATCCAGATTGGTCAGATCATCCCGGCGCACCACGCTTTCCAGGGAATTCTCCTTGAGCAGATATTCCACGATCCCCACGGGCGCCTTGTCAAAGCCCATGGTGGACAACACCGTGGGCTTGCGCAGATCCGCATCCACCAGAACCACTTTATGGCCCTGCTTGGCCGCAAGACGGGCTGCGGTGACGGCAAAGGTGGTCTTGCCTTCCGACGGCACGGCGGAGGTGATGGCAATGACCTTGGGCGGATGATCCACGTCCGAGAGTTTCAGTCCCGTGAGGAACCCGCGCACACTCTCCGCGAAGCCCGATAGGGGTTTTTCCACCACGTAGTCGACCACGTTGAGGCCGGAGCGTTTGATCCGGGGGCCCAGTTCCGAGACCGAGGCGAGATTGGACAGGCCGGTGGCTTCCTCGATGTCTTTGGCGGTGCGGAACCCGTTATCCAGGCGCTCCGCCACGAGGGCCAGCAGGAAGCCCATCAGGATGCTGGCCGGCGCCGCGAGAGCGATGATCAGCTTGGTCTGGGGAAAACTGGGGGAATTGGGCACGGGCGCCTGGGAAAGCACCCTGGCGTCGGGAGTCTGGATCCCTTCCTGGCCCTGGGCTTCCTTGAAATTGCTCAGGAAACCTTCATAGAGCTGACGGGTCGAGGCGGCGGCGCGCTCCAGTTCCCGCAACCGGATACGGGCCTGACCCTGACCCGCCGCATCATTTTCCAGTGTCCGGAGATTGTCCCTCAGGGCGTTGTAGCGCACCTGATTGACTTCCACTTCGTTGCGCAGCTGCTGGATGATCCGACGCACTTCCTCGTCGATCTTGGACATCAGATTCTGCTGTTCCGCCTCGACCTCGATCATTCTCGGGTGGCGCGCCCCATATCGGTTGCGCAGCTCGGCGGCCCGGCGCAGCAGGGTGGCTTCCTGCTGGCGCAACTGGGAAATCAGCGGGGAGTTCAAGACCTGGGTGATGCTGTCAATGGACTGGCCGGACGAGTAGAGCCGGTTGGCCTGCTCCAGCTTTGCTTCCGCCTCCGCGACCCGGGCCTGGGCTTCGGATAGTTGGGCGTTCAGATCCAGAAGCTGACGATTGAGCAGAGAGCCGCCATCCCCCGTATCGGTCAGATTGTTCTCGAACTTGTACTGCTCGACGGCCCGTTCCGCCTGCTGGACCTGACCCGCCAGTTCTTCGAGACGGTCCGCGAGCCAGGATGTGGCCCGCCGGGTCCGCTCGAATTTCGAATTGAGCTGGTCGTCCACGTAGTTTTCGGCGACGGCATTGGCGAGCCGGGCGGCCCGTTTGGGATTTTCTCCGGTGTAGCTGATGCGAATGGCGGTCGAATTGCCCACCATGCTCACCCGCAGATCCCGCAGGAACCGGTCCGTGTATCCCTCAAGGCGCTCTTCGTCGGAAAGCGGCACCTGGGCCCCTGCCTCGGAGGAGGCAAACCAGTTCAGGGGATTGACCATGGCGAAAAGGGAGGGCCCGGACTTGGGCTGGGGCGCCAGAACCGGGTCGTCCCACAGGTTCTTTTCCTTGATCACCCGCTCCGCCAGGGAGCGCGACCGGATGATCTGGACCTGGTTCTCGATGGAGGCCTTGTCCGTGTCGAGACCGCTGAGCAGGGTTTCCACATTGACGACCTTGTCGTCGCTGGGATCGATCATCACCAGAGCGGACGCCGTGTAGCGGGGGGTCAACTGGGAGAGAATGGCCACGACGACCAGCATGATGGTGATCGCGGTGCCCGCGATGATCCGGCGCCGGGTGGAAATGATCCGAAACAGATCATCAAGCCCCAGACCGTCATCCTGCATTGGAGACTGCGGCGCGGAGAACCCCCGCTGGTCCACGGGATCCTGGAAGGGTGCTGGATGACGGGTCGGCTGAGAATTCATGGCGGTGCGTTACTCGAATGCGGCAGGTTGGTTTGGACCGTGGCACCTGATGGCCGTCCGGCTCCAATCGTTCCATGGCCCTTTATGGTCTCAAGGGTCCACGCGTTCCAAGCCCCCTCATTTCGGCGGCCTTATTTCATCCGGCGGATCAGATTCCCGGCCGGCAGTGCGAGCGTATGGTCTGACAAGACCGTTGGGCTTTCCCGTGGCCGATACCGGCCTTGCCGGACAAAGCCGCATAACCCTTCGGTGCCATGCTCCGACCCCTGCACCATAGAGCGCCGCGGGCGGGACAGATACGGTTTCCTTGCATCCCACGGTTCACATCCACCGGATGTAAGCAGCCGGACCGTGGCTGAGAGACCAATCCGTTTAGCCGCCCGGCCAGGGAGAAACACAGGTCGGGGCGTCATCCTCTTCAACCCGGGCCTTCAAGCTGGCCGAGAATGGCGCTGGCGCGGCTGAGGCGGACGGTGCGGATGACATCCGGACGGCCCTCGAAGGCTGCCTCAACCCATGCCATGCCGCCGGGTTGCACCGAGAACTCGACGACCAGGGGGCGTTGTTCGGGCACCTGCCAGAGATAGTCGAGTTGCCGGTGAATCCTTACCGTTAAGTCATCGTCCAATTGATCCTGAAGAGCAAGGGCCGTCCACAGCCGCCACCGGAGATAATCGAGTTTATAGGCGCCCAGATTGAAGGAGAGCCGGAGGGCCTCGAGCCGGACATCATCCAGACGGCTGCCCGGAGACCGCGAAACACCCCCACCGTGCTCTCCAGCCTCTAATCGGTTAGAGGGCCGGCTGGGGGAACGGTTGGGAGACTGGCTCGGCAAAGCGGCGGCCAGATGGGCCCAGCGGTGTCCGTCCAGGGGCGCCCGGGACAGTCCCTCCACCATATCCCGCACCGATTGGCGCAGGAGGATTGTGCCGCGATCCGAGTCGCCCTCTGCCGTCACCCGCCGGGACAGGATATGGCGCCAAGCCCCCCGTTCCGCCTGCCTGCGGGGCTGGAATCGCCCCTGGGACTGGGTGGCGTCGATCGCGTCCGCCATGGCCCGATTGGTCACCGGCTCACCGGTCTTGATGGCCGAAATGGTCGCCGCCGCGGGAAAGGCCACGGTTTCAGCCGCCAGACGGGGCACGCCGCTGGTCAGCAGCGCAATGGTCACGATCGACCCGGCCAGGATCACGGACACTTGCCCGGCATCCACCGGCAAGGACGTCTTTTTCCGGCGCTTGCGCGGGCGGCCGCGCCTGGATGCACCCTTTTCCGGATCGCGAGCCATTCTCGTCACTTCCCGAACGCGCGCCTGCGCTGGTCTGCCATTGATGAAGCGGACTGTTTTCCCGCGCTGGACCTCCACCCACAGCGAAAAGGCCCCCATAGCCGAAAAGCCGCTACAGCCAAAAAGCCGTAAGCCTCCGTCAGGAGGGAGAAAGGAAACCTGGGACTGGCTTTCGTGCAGCGGTCCAGACGAATGATGCCCGCGCAAGTCGGCATCCGTCTGGACACGTCGCTACATAGATTCGGTGGCCTAGAGGCCGAAAACCGGATGAAAACCCGAGGACTTTGATCGGTGGATCAAGCCAACCGCACGATCGGTCAATCCACGCTGCGTGATCCGATTGCCGACTGGGAGGGCTTGGAGATCCAGGTTGGGTTCCCAGAGACCCCATCCCATGATCTCCGCCCCATGATCCTCACCTGAGACCCGGCGGCGCATGCCTGCCAAGTCTGCACCTGTGGTGACCGAGCGGCTTTTTTACCGAAGCAGACCCAGTCACGACGTAGGCGGCAGCTGTGAATCAGAGGCCGCTGCCGGTGGTGGGGAACTGGTCTTCACCGTCGACGGTCTCAACGCTCAGGGATTCGATCAGAGCCGCATTGGGATCGTCGCCGGCGGCGGCAGGTGCGGGATCGGCGTTGAGATCCGCCTGGACGCTCTGGACATAGGCCGGGTCGAATGTGTCGGCGAATTGAACGGTCACCCGCTCGCCACCGATCACGATCACGGCGGTCACGAACGCCCGAACCATGCCCTCGTAACCGGCGGTCCGCAGATAATTTGCGACGCTGGCCAGCAGAGGCACCCGCAGGGAGTTCATGATCGATCCGGAATCGAACTGGGCGGTGACAATGGTGCGGCAGGCGACCGGATCATTGGTGACATCGGAAACAACATCCGCAGCGCTGGCGTGCTTGCTCACACCCTCCAGACCGTCGACGGGCAGATTGAAGCCCTGCCGGGAACTGCCGTCCCGGGTGGAGTCCATGATCACCTGGACGGCTTCAGCGGCGCTGATTTCGTTGTTGATGACTTTCTGAACGATGATGTTGGAAAGGCGCCGGACCGTCTCGCTCACATCCTCATTGGTGGCCACCGCGGACCGGAGGCTGCTGCGCAGGTCTTGTCGCAGGGACAGGGCGGAGGAGGACAGTTCGATGACGGGCAGACCCTGGGCCCGGGCGGCTGAGCCGTCCACCGTGGCCAGCAGTCCGAAGGGGACGGCGAAAGCGGCGCTGAACACAGCTGCACGCAGAAGACGAACTCCAATCATAATACTTCACCTTGCATAAGCCCGCCCGCAGGCGGCATCAGCCTCTGGTTCCCGTCTGCCCCCTTCCGAGAATGCCGGATCGGCGATCAGCGCGGATCACCGGATCGGCGTTCAGTAGGTGGGCCAGACCATTCAAGATCCCGCCAATTCCGTTTTCCCGATCCCCCAACCCCATACGAAACCGCGGCATGATCCGGTGCCGCGGCGTGGCCGAATGCCGGGACAAATCGTTTGGGGGAAGCGGGAATTCTCGTGCCGGATCAGCCACATCACCCTGATCCGAAGTCTCGTATCCGCACGGAACGAATACCACGACGCAACTTTTCCTGCAATCGGCGTACCGGAGTCGGCGGTCATTTTCAACCTGCATGAGCCTCACCGCATTTAGCGGACAATTATCCCGCACTTTAATCAATCGCGCCGAAAAGATTATTCAATCTCGATCCAAGTATTATTCAATCAGTATTTGAGTATTACTCAAACAATAGCGCCAGACTTAGCCTGAGAAAAAGACGTCTCGCCCATAGTGACCCCATCAGCAACGGGGGTTACTGCGATGAACACTCTGGAAAAAACAGTCATTGCTTCCAGCTTCGCACTTTTTCTGGCAAGCTGCACATCATTCCCTGCACCGGACAGTCAAACATTGCTGGTGGGCCGCGATCACTACCCGCCCCGGGGGCTGGTGGAGTTCTGCCGGAACAATGCCCGGGTCTGCGCCGCGCCCCAGGACCAAGAGGCCGATGCCGCGCCCGCAGCCACGGCAGCTTCATTGGGTGCGGTGCGGGGCGCCCAGCCGGTGCCGCTGCGTGCACCGAACGAGGCCACGACTGCCTCGGCCCAGAACCACGCGATTACCCTCACACCGGACCGCTGGAGCGAACTGCGCCGGGTCAACTGGTCCGTCAACCGCAGCATCAAGCCCCGGTCGGACCTGGAGACCTTCGGGCAGGTGGACTACTGGAGCGACGAGACCGATGTGGGTGACTGCGATGACTACGTGATGACCAAGCGGGCCGAACTGATCCGCCGTGGCTGGCCGTCCCAAGCCCTGCTCATCGTGCTCGCGGATACCGAGGAAGGGGAACGCCACGTGGTTCTGCTGGCGGTGACCGACCGGGGCGACTTCGTTCTGGACAACCGGTTCGACCAGGTCCTGCCCTGGGACCGGCTGCGCTATGACTGGATTGCCCGCCAGTCCCCGGACAACATCCTGCATTGGCGCCGGGTGGCCTCCACCTGAGCCCCGCCGGTCCGCCTCAGTCCAGACGCTAGGGTGCGGCTGCCAGGGCCGCGCCGAGATCCCGGAAATAGTCCCGCACCGCATCTTCTTTCAGAGGCAGGGTGAGGACTGTTTCCGGCGCCCCCGCACAACCGGACAGGAGGGCCTTGCAGCGGGTCATGTCTAGGACGAACTCGTCCTTGCGGCCCGTATCCTCCACCAGGAGACGCCCGCCCCCATGCCCTTCGATCACCCAGGTGGCCAGATCGCCGGCGGCCAACCCCAGACCCGATCCGATATTCACCGGACCCGCCGGACGCAGGCGGATGGCCGCCTCGAGCAAAGCGGCGAACCGGGGGAAAGGCAGGAAATCCCGGCGCTGATCCGGGCTCATATCGAAGACGATCACCCCGTCCTGCTTCAACCGGCGCAGCACCGTGGCCATGAAGGTCTGCCGCCCGGTCTCCGGATATTCAAAGGCCGCCACATTGGCGATCCGCAACGCGGTGAACCGGCAGCCCAGCAGGGCGGTCAGCGCCCGTTCCGTGAGCCACTTGTTCCGGCCATAGGCGCCCTCCCCGGTTCCCGCGCGGTCTTCCTGGGCGGGCCATTTGGCCTCGCCCTCATAGACCTTGCGGCTGCTCATCATGATGTAATGGGTCTCAGCACCGGGGTTTGCCGCGATCCGGCGCGCCAGGGCCAGATCCACATCGAGATGCTCGCCATAGGCACCGGTGCGGTAGCCGGGGTGGATGGCAAAATTCACCACCACATCATAGGCACACGGATCAACGCCGCCGATGTCCTCGTGGCCGATCGCATAGATGGTCATGTCCATGCCCCGGTCCGGTTCCGCTTCGAGCCAGGACAGCCAGGACCGGGCGAGGAAACTCCCCTTTCCAACGAGCAGCACGCGGATTGTCATGACAGGGCCTCCATATGGGCGGCGAGGCAGGCCAGGTCCTGCATATCGTGGTAGATCCCCAGGCCAAGGCGCAGCCTCGTGTCCCGGTAATCGGTGATGACATTGCGTCCCATCAGCCCCCCATGGACCTCGGCCGCGTCCATCAGGGAATCGGCGAAATCGAAGGTGAGGAAACGGCCACACTGGCCGCCGGCCGGATCGAGGACAAGCCGGGCTCCGGCCAGGGCGCCCCGGAAACCGCCATAGGGGCTGCGCAACCCGTCCAGCACCCGGTTCTGCAAGGTGCGCACATAGGCCGCCATGACCGAGACCGTCAAGCCTTCCGTCTCAAGCCAGTCCATCACCGCATTGAACCGGTACAGCCCAACGGGATCGAAGGTCGCCCCGTCGAACCGGGAGGCATCCTCTCCGTAGGGAACGCTCCCGTCCCCTGGCGCGTTGAGGGCGGAAAAGGCCGCGTACCAGCCGGTGATCCGGGGTCTCGGGCCATATCCGGGAGGCACATGGGCGAAACAGACCCCCTCCCCGGCCATGGCGTATTTGTAGCCCCCGGAGAGGTAGAACGCCCGCGCCTCCAGATGGCTGAAATTCACCGGCACCGCCATGAAACTGTGGTAGCCGTCGACCACCACCATGGTGTCGTCATCGGGCACACAGGCGATGATGTCTTCCAGGGTCGCCATGCTCAGTACAAAGCCTGAGTTATAGAACACGTGGCTGAGATAGATGAGATCCACGGGCTCCTTCGCCCTCTCCGCAAACCGTTCCGCGAAGGTCTCGAAGGGCTCCACGGGCACCCGCTCGATGAAGACGAGCCCCTCTTCCGCCAGCCGCCGGGTCTGGCGGGTGAAACTGTGAAACTCAGAATCCGTTGTCAGGATCCGGGGCGGGCGGGACCAGTCCAGACAGGACAGGATCCGGCACAGGAAATCATGGGTATTGCCGGAAAACGTGACCGTGGACGGATCACTCAGGGAAAGATGCCGGGCCACGTGGGTCTGGGCCTTTGGTCTGACAACGGAGAAAATATAGTCCCACTTCCGGTCGAGCAGCCGGGCCGCGTCTTCCCAGGCCCGGGCCTGGGCCTCGAAACTGACATCCGGCCAGGGATGGTGGCTGTGGGCAGCCAGATGAAGCGGCGCCCCCTCATAGCCCAGGGACCGGCTGAAATACCGGCTGGCCATAGGGCCGCCCTGTCCGTAACAGGGACCACTGCGAAGCGGTGAGGACATCGATCAGGTTTCTCCCTGGCGGTAAGCGTAATGCATCCCCGCCCGCACGTCGTCCGGCAGGGCCGGCCTATGGGACCGTGGAATGAGGAAAGTGGCGATGGCGAACAGGTCCTGGAACACCCGGTGCTCCTCGGCGGTGCGGCGCAGATAATCCTGACCCGAACTGCCGCCGGTCCCCACCTTGCGCCCGATCATCCGGTAGGCCATGAGGGCATGGCGGTAGCGCCAGGTCGCCATGGCCTCGTCAATATCCATCAGGGTGGACAGCACCTTGAAAGGCACCTGGAGGATGGGCTCGTCCCGGTACAGATTGATGAACAGGGCCGCCTGGAGCGCCTCCCGGGACATGCGCCAGTGCCCCTCCTCCCGGAAGGCCCGGTACCGCGCCTCGTCCAGGATCGAATCGAGCAGGGTGCGTGATCCGGTGACCGAGGCTTCCTGGCGCGCCCGTTCCGCCGGCTCGATGGACGGATTGGCGCGGATATGCTCCAGATCTTCCGCCAGCATCCGGTCAAGGGTTTCCCCATAGACCTTCTGAAAGGCAAACCCCGCCGTTTCGGCGGCTCCCAGGTGTTGAGTACCTTGCCGGATCAGGAACGGGGTGCGCGCCAGCCACCGGTCCAGCCGCTCCAGCAAGGAAGGACCGGCTTCCGCCGCCGCCAGATGGGCCTGTTCCTCATCGGTCAGATCCGCGTCAAAGGGGCTGGTCTTGAAGCCGATCCTCGCCTCCCGCGCCAGCCCAAGCCGGGTTTCGATCAGCCGGAACTGACCACTCTGGAAACCGGATGCGGGAAACAGCAGGCCCCGGAATTCCAGGAAGTCCATGGGTGTCATGGTCTCCAGCACGTCAACCTGGGCAATCAGGAGTTTCTGGATACTGAGAATGCGCTCAAGGCTGCCCAAGGCGGTGGCGAGATGAGCCTCGTCCATCACTTCGTCAGCAAACACCCCGTCCACCCGGTCAAGCTCGGTCAGGATCTGCTTGAACCACAGCTCATAGGTCTGATGGACGATGATGAACAGCATTTCGTCATGGGCCGGCGCCCCCGAAGCGGCACTGGCCGGTGTCTGAAGCTGGAGAAGCTCCGCCACCTTGAGATAATCCGCGTAGTTCATAACCCTGCCCGCCCGCTTCTGGGTCTGTTCTTCTTGCGCCCCCCCTGTCTGCCCGCGCGCCCCTGTTGACCGGGCCCGGGCGCGGACTGTCCCAGCTCAAGCGCTGTCTCAGGGGGATTATCGGAAGGCGGAGCACCGTCTGGGGCCAGCCCCGACGGTGCGTGCCGGGCGGGAGCGGACGCGGAACCAGGGGGTGGTCCAGATGCTGCGGCGGCGTCCGGCTCGGGACCTGCTCCGCGCAGGGTGCTTACCTGGTTGAGCAGCACACGGAAACGGCCGTTGAACTCATAATCCGCCTGCTGCTTTTCCGCCCAGGCCAAGGCCCGCTCGATCCCTTCCGCCCACGCACCGTCATCATGGAGAAGACCGGCGCGCCGGGCCTCCTTTGCAATGCGTTTGTGGTAGGAGCCCCGTTCCCTGTGGCCTTTCAAGGCGTCGAGGGCAAAGGTGATCATCGACCACAGACAGATCAGCCGGTCGAAGCGTTCTTGCTGGAAAGTGCTGCCCTCGGGCAGGCTCACGAACCCGCCCACAAGCCCCATCCAGAGGCGGAATTCCTTTTCCTCCGGGTCACTGTATTTGCGGATGAACTGGGAGAACGTGATCGGCTCCGGCTCCAGGGGCGCCTTCTCCTTGATCATGAAATCGTAGATGGAGTTCAGGAACCGGGAATAGATCCAGTAGTTTTCTTCCGTGGGGGCGGACTGGCCCCGGATCACCTGGGGGATGGTCACCACGTCCCGGACAAGCTGGAGCCGGTTGAGAAACTCCCGGTGCTGACGGCCGCCATACCGGCGGATCAGGGCCGCCCGCTCGAACAGGGAATAATGCAGCAGACTGAGCAGCACACCGAGGTCATAGCACCACACCAGGTAGTAATAATGCACCCTGGCGATCTGCTCCAGGTCCACATCATCCCTGGGTTCGGCCAGCCAGTTGTCCTGCTCCGCGAATTGGCGGTAACGGAACAAATTCTCATGGCGGCGCAGGGCCGAGACCATGATGCTCTCGAACCGGGAGGTATAGATTTTGAGTTTGCGCCGGTTGACCACCAGGTCGGTCAACTCAAGATTGAAGGCTGTCTTGAGTACATCACTCAAGAGCGCACCGCCCAGCCCTGAAACCGCGCCGATCACCGGGACGACCCACGACTCCACGGTTTCCCCTCCTTCAAAGCCATGGCAGGCCAACTGCCCGCCAAATCGCAATCAGCCAGACTGCAACCAAAATGCGGGCGGCTGCCCAGCGCCCGGACACGGCCCTCTCGCCGCTGACTATAGCCGCCTGCGAAAATGCACCAGAACGCTAGCCCAACCATGGGTCCGGCACCAGTTGCCAGGAGGGTTATCGGAGCAGAAGAAACACCCCGAGCCTGCAAGCGCGAATGCTTTGCACGCAGAAACGCCGACATCGGCGCTTCCGGGCCCATGGCTGCTCCATTCCAGCCCCTCTCAAGGAGCCCTGCCCGGTGAGGGGCTTAGGGTCGATCGGGGCCATGCCAGGAGCAAGAAAACCGCAGTTTTCCGGGAATTAAGTTTCGGTTCCCCGCCACCACCCATACACCTATGGCGAAGCAGCGTGTGGCGGCACGCTTAGGACGTGTGATATGGCGGCGCGAACCCGGTTTGCAGGTGTGCAGACCGGGCCGGTCCACATGATCACGCCTTCAAGCCTGCCTGACAGACTGAGGGGACCTGATGATGGACGGCGGAATGATGCACGGCGGGATGGACATGGACGGCGGAATGGCCATGGACCCAGTGATGCAGCACCACATCCTGTGGTCCGATCTGCGGATGCCCGACGGCACCAAGCCGGGACCGGGCGATGTGGTTGTCATCGAAGCCGACCAGCATGTCATCTTCGACGAAAACGCCGAGATCGAGGGTCTGGTCGTCAAGGGCACCTTCGAGGCCCAGGACGAGGGCGGATTCCTTGAACTGAAGACCGACTGGGCCTTTGTGGGTATGGGCGGTGAGTTCCGTGTGGGCACGGAGGAAAACCCCTATGCCAGCGCCTTCACCCTCACCCTCACCGGCGACGATCCGAACCGGGATGTGGACCTCGCCCCCTATGGCATCGACCGGGTCATCGAGAACAACGACGCCTTCCTGATGGCCATGGGCCAGAACGCCCGGATCAACATCCACGCTGATGATGCCCAGAAGGAAAGCTGGAGCCAGCTTGCCGCCACGGTCCAGCCCGGCGACGACCGGATCCAACTGGATGAAGCCACCGGCTGGGAAGTGGGCGACAGGATCGTCATCGCCTCCACGGATTTCGACCTGAACCAGTCGGAAGAGTTCGAGATCATCGGTGTCGAGAATAATGGCCGTACCGTGGTCCTTGACCGGGACGTGCAGTACATGCACTACGGCGAGGCGGACACCTACTCCAACGGCGAACAAAGCTGGACTTTGGACATGCGGGCCGAAGTGGGTCTGCTCAGCCGGGACGTGAAGATCCAGGGCGATGTGGACTACGACCCCACCCTGTCCCTGGCGGAACAGACCGACCAGTTCGGCGGCCACACCATGGTGATGATGGGCGCGGAGATGTATATCTCCGGCGCGGAATTCGCCCATATGGGCCAGGCGGGCATTCTCGGCAAATATGCCGCCCACTGGCACCTGAGCGGTGACGTAACCGGTCAGTACATTGAGAAATCATCCTTCCACCACACCTACAATAAGGGCCTTACCATCCACGGTGCCCGCAATGCCCGGTTGGAAGACAATGTCACCTTCGAGACCATCGGGCACAGCTATTTCCTGGAAGACGGTTCCGAAGTGGGCAACCAGCTCATCGGCAATCTGGGCATCAACGCCCGCCGCCCCCTGACCCGGAACGAAGCGACGGAAGGCAGCGATTTCGACAATCCCTCCGTGTTCTGGATCGAGAACGCCGAGAACACCTTCCACGACAATCACGCCGCCGGATCGGAAGGACACGGCTTCTGGTTCGAGATGCGCGGTGTGAACGGAGCGTCCCGGCGCATCGACTCCCAGGAAATTTATGAAAGCCGCGAAGGACCCGATGATTTCGTGGGCAATGTGGCCCACTCCCTCCAAGACCGGGCCTTCTTCCTCAATCATGCCGGCTACATCCAGGACGGCAACCCACGGGGCAGCGCCGAACAGCCCCAGAAGGTGGATCCCTGGGTCGTGGAAGACTTCACCACCTACAAAAGCAACGGGGTCTATATCCGGGGCATTGAAGGGACGTTCACGGATTCCGTCTTTGCGGAAATGGACTCCAATGCCCGTTTCCGCCTGAACCAGACCATCGAGGACAGCCTGATTGTGGGGCGGTCGAACAATACCGGCACCCCGGTCACCCCGGAGGAAATCGCCGAAGGCCGCAGCCTGCCCGGGGACGGCCAGTTCCAGGGTTTTCAGCTTTATGACGGTCCCGGCGGCCTCAGCAATGTGATGTTCGACGGGTTCCAGGGCGATGACATCGCCATCGACCTTTCCAACGCCATCCACAAATCCGCATCCTTCTTTGCCAAGAACATCACTTGGGGAGAGGCCGTCGACGAAGCCAGCAAGCTCGACATTCGCGGCGGCGGCAACGCCATCGGCAATGACGGGTATGCCCGGGGCATCGTCGATATCGACGGCAGCCTGACCGGCACGCCCAACTCCATGATCTATCAGTACAGCAGTGACCGGGACGGCTCGAGCGCCTTCAATGCGGGTGACAATTTTGAAGTCTTCGAGGAATGGGGCGCCATCGTCACCTATGGCCAGCCCAGTGCCACCCTGCGGATTGACCAGGGCGGCACCCCGCAGACCAATACGGGCAGCAGCTGGGGCAGCCCGGCCGAGGACATGAGCGTCACCCGCTCCGACGGGGAATACGCCACCGCCCTGCGCCGCCAGATCCCGGTGTTCTCCGAGTACACCTACAAGCTCGATTACGAGTCCATCGACGACACGTTCCGCCTCTATCTTCACGATGCGGATTGGGGCCAGAGCGTCATTTTCAATCTGGGCCCCGTCCCCACGACTTCCAGTTTCACCGTGGATGATCCCTATTCCAGTGCCTCGGCATCCGCGCGGGAAGTGTCTTCCATGGCCATGCTGGAAGCCTCTCCGGATACAGCCGTCTACCGGGATACCAATGGCGAGGTGTATATCAAGCTCGTGGGCCAGATGGCCCATGGCTATCTCTGGCCCCAGCCCGGCGAAACCTTCGAGCACGGTCTCCATTCCGGTGTGACTGTCCTGGTGGATACCACCGCCAATCTGGATCTCGACGCCCTCGTCTTCGATGATCCCGGTGTGGACGATGTCCTGCCTCCCCCGCCCTACAGCGCGGAACAGCTCGCTAAAATGGTCGAGCCCGCTCCCGAAGTCGACCCTGAGCCTGCCCCCCTGCCCGAACCGGACAGTGAGCCGGTGCCCGCTGCCATGGCCATCGAAGGCGGTTACGGCGCGGACGCCGACGAGGGCGGAGCAGCGGGAGACTATTTCCGGGGTAAATCCGGCAACGACGTATTTGTCGGCAACGGCGGTGACGACACCATCATCGGCGATTACGACGGCTTCTTCGACCAGGTGAACAACCCGAAAGCCCTCGATACCCTTTCCGGCGGCGAGGGCAACGATTTCATCGCCGGCGGAGATCTGGCCGATGAGTTGAACGGCGGGGCCGGTGATGACGAAATCCACGGCGACCTCACGGACCGCTACGACCTGATCCGCTTCAATGTACGGTCTCCGGACGATAATCCGGCGGACAACCGCAACGGCGATGATGTCATCAATGCCGGTGGCGGCAATGACAGTGTCGGCGGCGGCGGTGAGAACGACCTGATCGATGGCGGCACGGGCAACGACCTGCTGTTCGGCGGCCTGCTGAACAAGACCTATTTCTACGCCGGTGACGGCAACGACACCCTGCTGGGCGGCGAAGGCAACGATACCCTGGTCGGCGGCGGCGGTGATGATGAGATTGACGGTGGTGAGGGCACGGATGTCGCCGGTTTCCTCGGCAATCTGTGGACCCCGGACGGCCGCCCCAACTACCAGTTTTCCGTGGACGGAGAAGACCTGCTGATCGAGAGCAGCTATTTCGGCTCCAATCGGGTGTCGGACGTGGAATTCTACGCCTTCAAGGACACGATCATCACCCACGAAGACGCCCTCGCCCTGGCAACGGACGCGCCTGTGGATTTCGGTCCGGAGACACCGGCCGCGGATGTTCCCGGCTTCGAAAGCGCCGAGACCCTCACGGATCTGCTGAACGTGTAATCGGCATAAAAGGACTATCGGAATACCAAAAAAAGGGAGGTGGATTGAGGCTTTAAGCCCAAATCCACCTCCCTTTTTTTGTTGCGACCTCTCTGTGTCGAGGCCGTCTTTCGTTGGGGTGCATCAAGCGGGGTGAGGTGCATTCAGGCTGCGCCTCAATCCACCCCACGCCAATCCGGACCCATCAGGTCCGGAGCTTCTGTTCCACATAGGACACGAGCTGGTCCACACACTGATCAACGTCGCAGGCTTCCGTGTCGACGACCAGTTCCGGAGAGTCCGGCGCCTCATAGGGTGCGGAAATGCCCGTGAATTCCTTGATCTCGCCGGACCGGGCCTTTTGGTAAAGACCCTTGGGGTCCCGCCCCTCGCAGGTCGCCACATCCGCCTTCACATAGACCTCATGGAAGCCGTCCTCGGCGCAGGCCTCCCGGGCGCGGTCCCGGTCGGAGCGGTAGGGGGAAATGAAGGCGGTGATCGCCACCGTGCCCGCTTCCGCGAACAGGGCTGCCACTTCGCCCACCCGGCGGATGTTTTCCGCCCGGTCTTCCGGGGAAAAGCCCAGATTGGCGTTCAGGCCGTGGCGGACATTGTCCCCATCCAGAACAAAGGCGTTGAAGCCCCGGTCGAAGAGTTTCTGCTCCAGGGCCACCGCGAGGGTCGACTTTCCGGCGCCGGACAGACCGGTAAGCCAGATCACGCCGCCTTTGTGACCATTACGGTGGGCCCGCATCTCTCCGGGAACCCGGCCTTCGACCCGGGTGATGTTGGTGGACCGCTTGGTGATCAGCTCCCGCTGATCCGCGTATCCTTCCATGGAGATGATACCGCCGCCGGCGATATCGAACTTGTCCACGAGCACGAAACGCCCCGTTGACGGCATGTCCGTGAATTCGTCCAGAGCAACGATCCGCTTGGCGCGGAGCACCACTTCACTGACCTGGTTGCGCTCCACTTCCGCGGCCGCCTCGGGCTTCAGGCTGGTGGTGTCGATGATCTTTTCGATCTCCTGGACCGTGACCGGCGCCTCGCCGGTGCCCAGCTTCATCTTGTAGGTCGACCCCTTGCGCAGGGGCTCCTTGCCCAGCCAGAAGATGCGGGCCCGGAACACATCCGTTTCCAGGGGCGCTTCCTTCTCGTGGGAAATCATGGCGCCGCGTTCGATGAAGATCTGCTCGTCGAAGGTGATACCGACGGATTCACCGGCACTCACCGTTTCCGGCTGGGAGGTTCCGGAGCGGGCGGACCAGTGCTCGATGCTCTGTACCTTGACGGTCTTGTTGGCAGGGGAGACCAGAACCTGATCCCCGACCTTCAGGGAGCCGGATTCGATCCGCCCCGCGATGATCCGGCGGGCATCGAACTTGTAGACGTCTTGGACCGGCAGGCGCAGGGGCTGCTCCACCGGCGCGCTTCCGGTCTCGAAGCTGTCCAGGGCCTCCAGCACCGTCGGGCCCTCATACCAATTCATGCGCTCGGACCGGGTGGCGATGTTGTCCCCGTCCCGGGCGGAAATGGGAATGAACACCTTCGGCTCGACCCCGATGGAGGCGAGATAGGCCCGGAATTCCTCTTCCACCAGATCGAACTGGTCTTGTTCCCACTTCACCAGATCCATCTTGTTGACCACCACGGCCACCTGACGGATGCCCATGAGGTGGAGCAGGTAGCCGTGACGGCGGGACTGTTCGCGCACCCCTTCGGCGGCGTCGATAAGCAGGACCGCCGCGTCGGACTGGGCCGCGCCGGTGATCATGTTCTTCAGGAATTCCTTGTGACCGGGCGCATCGATGATCGTGTAGTCCCGCTGGCTCGTCTTGAACCAGATCTGGGTGGTGTCAATGGTGATGCCCTGGTCCCGTTCCGCCTGCATGGCATCCATCAGGAAGGCCCATTCGAAGGGCATGCCCCGCTTTTCGGACATGGCCTTGATGGCCTCGTACTTGCCTTCCGGCAGGGACCCGGTGTCGTGGAACAGGCGGCCCACCAGGGTGGATTTGCCGTGGTCCACGTGACCGACAATCACGATACGGAGCAGGTCGCGCACCCGGGAGCCGGTCTTTTCGCCATCAACCGTGGCAAGGGAAAGGGTGTTCTGGGACATGGGAGTTCTCTTTGTCTGTTTGGCCTGGCGCTGCCTGCCCGGCCGCCCCTTGGGAGACGGCCGGCGCGGCGCGCACCGCTGTCAGGGTTCTCTGTCGCCCGGGATCACATGTACCCGTCAGCACGCAGACGTTCAAAGGCGTCCTCGGACTCGTGGTCCATGGCCCGGCCTGCCCGCTCCTCGGTCTTGATGGTCTCCAGCTCCGCAATGATCTCGTCGAGATTGGAGGCTTCGGAGTCGATGGGGAAGGTGATGCCCACTTCACCGAGGCTGCGGAAACGCTTGCCGTCCTTGGCGAAATAGAGCGGCACCACGGGGATCTCTTCGCGCTGGATGTAGCGCCAGACATCCAGTTCGGTCCAGTGCAGCAGGGGATGGATGCGGATGTGCACGCCCTTGGGGTAGTCGGTCTTGTACTGGTCCCAGAATTCCGGGGGCTGATCGCGGAAATCCCACTGACCCTCTTCCGTCCGGGGGCTGAAGACCCGCTCCTTGGCGCGCATGGACTGCTCGTCCCGGCGAATGCCTGCGATGAGACCGTCGAATTCGTACTTCTTCACCGCCTCTTTCAGACCCTCGGTCTTGCGCGCGGCGAAACGGGATGCCGGCGGCAGGGTCTCGTCCACGGATTCCAGGGGCGGACAGGCGTCGGCGATCATGTTCAGGCCCCACTCCTTGGAGTAGCGGTCCCGGAACGCATAGGTCTCAGGGAACTCGGCCCCGGTGTCCAGGTGCATGACCGGAAAGGGCACATGACCGAAAAAGGCCTTCCGCGACAGCCAGATCATGACGTTGGAGTCTTTGCCGAGAGACCACAGCATGGCAATGTTGCCAATGCGGTTGAAGGCTTCTCTCAGGATGAAAATGCTCTGGCTTTCGAGCTGGTCCAGGCGGTCCATGATCGTCCTCTTCTTTCCGGCAAAAGCCTCCGCCCGCGCATCACAAGGCGCAGCCGCTTCCCCGTGTCGGGCCATCTGGCCCCTGCGGCCTGTTTGGCCATTCAGCCATGAGCCCCCATGCGCGCGGGTCCCCATGGGGAAGCAGTCAAGCGAAGACATGGCGCCACAATGGGGCGCCGCTGAGTGGAACCCTTTGGACAAGGGATGCAGCTTCGGTCAAGGCCGAAACGTGTTATGAGCGGATTTTGTCCATTCCGAGAACCCCGCCGGTTGCGAAGTGCCGGAATGCCGGTCCTGCGGCGCGGCGGATCCTTGGACGTTTCCACCGGAAGATACTTATTACCCCCCGCCCGGTCCTGCGGGCGAAGTAGCCTTTTAGACCACGCCATGGCTCTAATTAATTACCTAAGCGCAGCATGACAATATGCCCAACCACGTGGCAAACCCGTAAAATTCGTAAGGAAAGCGGTGCGGTGAACGCCAAAGCTGTGCCGTGCCCCCATCACCAATACCCGGACGAGAGGGCTCGCGCAGATCGTGGGCGCGATCGGGGAGAGATCCCCCGTCAGGTGAGGGCCTTGATTTCGGTGACGATTGAATCCACCGCCTGACGAACCAGGGTTTCGTCCTCCCCTTCGCCCATGACCCGAATCAGCGGCTCGGTTCCGGAAGGCCGCACCAGGACCCGGCCTCCGGCGCCGAGAGTCTTCCGGGCACTGTCGATTGCCCGTTTCACCGGGTCGGCGTCCAGGGTGCCTGTGCCATCGGCCTTGATCCGCACATTCTCCAGGATCTGGGGATAGGGCTCGAACAGGCGGCAGACCGCACTGGCGGGCTTTTCCCGGCTCACGATACAGGCGAGCACCTGAAGAGCGGCGATCAGGCCGTCCCCGGTGGTGGTGTAGTCATTCAAAATAATGTGTCCAGACTGCTCACCGCCGACATTGAAGCCGTTTTCCCGCATGTGTCTGATCACATGCCGGTCCCCCACCTTGGTGCGCACCAGATCGAGCCCCTTGCCTTCAAGAAACTTCTCCAGGCCCAGATTGGACATGACCGTGGCCACGACCCCCTTGCCGGTCAGACGGCCCGTCTCCAGAAAGGCGGTCCCGATCAGACCCATCACCTGGTCCCCGTCCAGAAGCTGCCCGGTCTCGTCGCAGAGAATCACCCGGTCCGCGTCCCCATCCAGGGCAATGCCCAGATCAGCCCCTTCCTCCCGGACCCGGGCACACATCCGCTCCGGCACCGTTGAGCCGGAGTTCTTGTTGATGTTGAAGCCGTCGGGCTTGACCCCGAGGGTGATCACATCCGCGCCCAGCTCCCACAACACGGCAGGGGCGACCTTGTAGGCGGCTCCGTGGGCGCAGTCGATGACGACCTTCATGCCTTCAAGGCTGAGATGGCGGGGGAAGGTATATTTGGCGTACTCGATATAGCGGGCCTGGGCATCGTCCACCCGCTTTGCGCGGCCCAGCATGTCCGGCGCCGCCAGCCCCTCGATGCCCTGGTCTTCCATAAGGCGGGTGATGTCCGCCTCCGCCGCGTCCGAAAGCTTGTAGCCGTCCGGGCCGAACAGCTTGATGCCGTTGTCCTGGTAGCCGTTATGGGAGGCGGAGATCATCACCCCAAGATCCGCCCGGAGCGAGCGCACCATCATGGCCACCGCCGGCGTCGGCAGGGGACCGAACAGAAACACATCCATGCCGGCGGCCGTGAGCCCGGCGGTCAGGGCCGGTTCGATCATATAGCCTGAGAGCCTGGTGTCCTTGCCGATGACCACCCGGTGGCGATGGTCGCCGCGGGTGAACAGACGCCCGGCGGCAATGCCGACCTTGAGAGCGGTCAGAGGATCCATGGGCGGTGTGTTCGCCTGTCCACGGATGCCGTCGGTGCCGAATAAGCGCGGTGCCATCGTGTCTACCCTATCTGCTTGCCTGTCCGCCCAGAAGGCCGTGGCCTGCCCGCCTCGGATCCCGCTCCGGATCCCCGCCGTGGACAAATTCTGGAACCATGCACCTCCGGAAAGCGCAGCTGGCTTTCCTCGCGCGCTTCAGACGGCACCATCGCCTGTGAGTCTCTTGTTTAATCTGAAAATTCCGGAATTCCCAATCCGCGGCCAGGAAAAGCACCGGAGCGGGCGATCAAACCAGTCCGCCCGCTTGGCACAGTTGATAAACGGCCTCATCACTCAGGTGTAGTTTGCCGGTCACCATATTCTCTAAAGGATCCGATGGTTTCTAAGGCAGTCTCGGAGCGTTTTCCTTGCACCCATGTAGGTTTGACGGATTTAAGGCGAGTTCGGATCAATATTGCAACGACTGGCGACCTCTGCTAGGCCTGCCTCTATCAACTCGCCCCCTTCAATCGATTGGGATTTGGACAATGAACAAGATCCTTCAGTGCGTTGCCGTTGCAACCCTGGCTGTCGCCATCACCGGCTGCACCTCGGTTTCCCGCGGCATCGGTTCCATCACCGCCAACAAGTATGCCGAAGCCCGCAGCGGCACGGTCTGGGCCGTGGCTCCGCCGCAGCTTGAGCCCCCGCGGATGTCCGACCGGACCGTCTACATTTCCTACCGCAACATCAGCGATTCCGATCTGGATCTGATCGACGAGCTGCGGGAAGCCGCCCGGGCCGAAGGCTGGACCATCACCCCCGATCCCCAGGCCGCCAAGTACCGTCTGCGCGCTTCCTTGCGCTTTTTCGGTGAAGTTGAGCCTGAGACCGGCGGCAGCCAGGTCGCAGCAGGCATGGGCACCATCGCCGGCGCCGCTGTCGGCATCGGAACCGGTTTCGCCGTGAACAGCGCTCTCGGCGGCGGCACCGCCGGTGCCGTGGGTGGTATTGCCGCTGGCGGCATTGCAGGCGGTCTGATGGCTGCCGGCCTGAACAACGCTTCCCGCCCCCGGGAATGGGCCTATGTCCTCGACTTCGTGCTGGAAGAGTACAAGTCCAAGCCCGTGACCTTCACCATGGCCACCAGCGATTCCTCCGGCCGTGGCGATGTGGCTGGCGTCAGCAACTCCCGCATGGCCAGCGGCGGCGGTCAGCGCAGCGGTAACTCCTCCCGTGCCACCGCTGAGCGGACCTCCAACTACTTCCCCCACGGCATGCGTCTGCAAGTCTGGGCCAACCAGATGAACATGCAGCAGGACGAAGCCATGCCGCTTCTGACCGAGCGCGCCACCAAGGTGATCCGCCAGGTTCTGCCCATGTAATCGCCAACCGGACCAGGGCGGCAGTCTTCGGATTGTCCGCCCTGAGCCTGCAACGCAAAAAGGCCCTGGAGCATCATGCTTCAGGGCCTTTTTGTATGGATTTCCAGGGGCACGGGACGACCGGCGCTGCCTTTGAACGCTATGATCCTGTCCCTGATCTGACGTCACCAGATCGGCATCACTCCACAGTCACGGACTTGGCGAGATTGCGGGGCTGGTCCACGTCGGTGCCCTTGGCGACGGCTGTGTAGTAGGCCAGAAGCTGGACCGGCAGGACGTAAAGCAAGGGTGTGATGATCGGATCCGCCTTGGGGACTTCCAGGGTCCGCCACGCGGCGTCCCCGGCCGCCTTGATCCCCTCCGCATCGGAAATCAGGACCACCTTGCCCCCCCGGGCCGCCACTTCCTGCATGTTCGAGGCATTCTTCTCAAACAGGGGGCCGGAGGGAGCGATGGTGATCACCGGCACGGTGTCGTCCACAAGGGCAATCGGCCCATGCTTGAGTTCCCCCGCCGCATAACCCTCCGCGTGGATGTAGGAAATTTCCTTGAGCTTGAGGGCCCCTTCAAGGGCGATGGGATAGGCAGACCCCCGGCCCTGGAACAGAACGGTCCGGGCCTTGGCCAGCTCCTGACCCAGGCTTTCATACTGGCTGGTGTCGTTGAGAACCTGGGCCATGGCGCCCGGGGCTTCCAGCACCGCCCGGATCGCCGCCACTTCCCGGTCCCGGGACAGAACGCCCCGTTCCTTGCCCGCGGCGATGGCCATCGCCATCAAAACGGAAAGCTGACAGGTGAAGGCCTTGGTGGACGCCACGCCGATTTCCGGTCCGGCAAAGGTCGGCACCACCCGGTCCGCCTCCCGGGCGATGGAGGATTCCGGGACATTCACGATGCCCACCGTGGGCATGCCCCCGGCTTTGCAATAGCGCAGGGCGGCCAGGGTGTCGGCGGTCTCACCGGATTGGGAGATGAACAGGGCCATGCCCTTCTTATCCAGCACCGGCTCCCGGTACCGGAACTCAGAGGCGATATCCACTTCCACCGGCAGCCGGGCCAGCTGCTCGAACCAGTATCGGGCCACCCAGCCGGCGTAATAGGCGGTCCCGCAGGCAGACACCGTGAGGCTGCGCAGTTCCTTGAAATTCACGCCCTCCGGCAGGGTCACGGCCTCATTGATCGCGTCCACGAAGAAGCTTGCGGTCCGGCCGATGGCATCGGGCTGCTCGTGGATTTCCTTGGCCATGTAGTGGCGGTGGTTGCCCTTGGAGACCATGGCCGGGGATACGCTGGTGACCTTGATGTCCCGCTGGGCCCGTTGATTATGGGAATCCCGGATGTCCGCCCCGTCATGGCTGAGGACGACCCAGTCCCCTTCATCCATGAAGCTGATGCGGTTGGTGAACATGGACAGGGCAATGGCATCGGAACCCAGGAACATCTCCCCGTCTCCGTGCCCCACCACCAGGGGGCTGCCCCGCCGGGCGCCGATGAGCAGATTGTCCGCGCCCCGGAACATCACCGCCAGGGCGAACGCCCCATGCAAACGGGACAGGGACGCCTCCAGGCTCGCTTCCGGGGATTTGCCTTGCGCCCGGAACGTGGAGACAAGCTGGGCGATGACTTCCGTGTCCGTATCGGATTCGAAAACATGGCCCAGGGCTTCCAGCTCGGCTTTCAGCTCCCGGAAATTCTCGATGATCCCGTTATGAACCACGGCGACATTTTCCGTGGCATGGGGATGGGCATTGCGGACGGACGGCGCACCGTGGGTGGCCCACCGGGTGTGGCCGATGCCGCAGTGCCCGTCCATGGGCTCGGCGTCCACCAGATCAATCAGGTTGCGCAACTTGCCCAGCGCCCGGCGCCGGTGAAGAAGGCCATTGTGAATCGTCGCAACACCTGCCGAGTCATAGCCCCGGTACTCAAGGCGCTGGAGAGACTGCAAAAGGCGAGGAGCGGCATCAGACCGCCCGAGAACACCAGTAATACCGCACATGAACTATCCACCCGATCTATGCGCTTGTTGTTTCCCAGACCCCATCAACCCGGTCTTTTAAGACTGACCCCGCTAAACTGGCGTAGCTCAGGCGCGTTGATATGACAATGTGACGGCGCTTAACATCTTGTTGCCGTCTGCCTACAAGTCGTGAAGTGCTCCATCACTTATGGCCCTACAAGGACGGGGCCACTTGGCCTGACCCGCAATTCCGGCTCGGCACTTTTGGGCTGTGCCGTTGGACACAAGGCTCCGGGCGGAGTAGGAACTATCGGCTGCTCCCGCGCGAGTGAGGGCCCAAGCCATCTCCCTTCGCGCGATTCGGCCAATTCGGTCACCGCAACCCTTTGCGCTGAGGGCCATGATCGGTCACAAAACCCTTGCCGGACCAGATCGCCCCTTTCGGGCGATTGGGCGGATACGGGTCGCGGCATGTGGGGTGTTGGGGACCTGCGGTCGACTTTACGGCTTGCGCGGCGGCGGACTGCCTTGCACGGACTGAAGGCATTCACGGATTGAGGGAAAGAGTAAGATGCAGGCGATCAAACGGATCCTGGTGACCGGCGGTGCGGGCTTCATCGGGTCCTATATCTGTGAGCAACTGCTGGAGCAGGGCCACGAAGTTTTGTGCGCGGATAATTTCTTCACCGGCACCCGGCGCAATGTTCACCACCTGCTCAACCATCCCAATTTCGAGCTGATGCGCCACGACATCACTTTTCCGCTCTTTGTCGAAGTGGATCAGATCTACAATCTGGCCTGCCCCGCATCGCCGGTGCACTACCAGTTCGACCCGGTCCAGACCACCAAGACCAGCGTCCACGGCGCCATCAACATGCTGGGTCTGGCAAAACGCACCAAGGCCAGCATCCTTCAGGCCTCCACCAGCGAGGTCTACGGCGACCCCACCGTTCATCCCCAGCCGGAGGAATATTGGGGCCATGTGAACCCCATCGGCATCCGGGCCTGCTATGACGAGGGCAAGCGCTGCGCGGAAACCCTGTTTTTCGACTACTACCGCCAGTACCGCATCGGCATCAAGGTTGCCCGGATCTTCAACACCTACGGCCCGCGCATGCAGGCCAATGACGGACGGGTGGTCTCCAACTTCATCGTTCAGGCCCTGCGCGGCGAGGACATCACCATCTACGGCGATGGCAGCCAGACCCGGTCCTTCTGCTTTGCCGATGATCTGGTCCGTGGCCTGATCGCCCTGATGAACAGCGCCGAAGACGTCACCGGTCCGATCAATCTGGGCAACCCGAACGAATTCACCATCAAGGAACTGGCCGAACATGTGGTGGAACTCACCGGTTCAGGGTCCAAGATCGACTACCTGCCCCTGCCCTCCGATGACCCCAAGCAGCGCCAGCCGGACATCACCAAGGCCCGGGAAATTCTCGACTGGGAGCCCACCATCGTCCTGCGCGAAGGCCTGAAAAAGACCATCGCCTATTTTGAGGACCAGATGCGGCGCAATCTCCTGGAGGGCATTCCCTCCCGCAAACTCTCCCCAGCCCGAATCTGATGTCGGCCCGAATCTGATGACGGCACGGATCTGACGGCCCTTGAGGTGCATCCGGGCATGAACCGCGATGCACCATTTGAGACGGATGATCTTTACCATGACGGTGCATCACGACCCTCCCGGGGTGCACCGTCGATTTTATCAGCCCAGATCCTTTTTATCCTGATTTGATACAAGCCCTCCTTGCCTTTCCCGCAGCGCGCGTAGGCCTTTCTTAACCATCCCCGCCGGATCCTTGTCTCCAGTGAAGGCAGATCCGACCCCAAGGCCCGTTGCCGCCCATCCGGTCGCGGCATGACGGGGGGACCCGCCCTCACCCGAGCCACGCGGCCAGACGGCGCGCACGACACCCTTGCGGGCCCCGGCCCGCCATCAATCAAGGGATCAGCCGGCATGAGCTATTCCCGGAACACGGACGCTTCCCCTCTTTATCCGGTCCTGCCCGGACAAAGCGGTCTGGCCCTGGGCCTGCGCCTCAAGCGGCTTTTCGATTTCTGCGCAGCCCTGACGGCACTCATCCTGGCCGCGCCCCTGTTCATTCCCCTGGCCATCCTGATTCGCCGGGATGGCGGGCCGGTCTTTTTCGCCCATGAACGCATCGGCCGCGGCGGGCGGCGGTTTCCCTGCCTGAAATTTCGCACCATGGTCACCGATGCCAAGGCCCGCCTGGAGCATATTCTGGCTACGGACCCTCAGGCTGCGGCGGAATGGGCCCGGGATCAGAAACTCCGCAATGACCCGAGAGTGACCAGGGTCGGGCGGATCCTGCGGGCCACCAGTCTGGATGAGCTGCCCCAGCTCATCAATGTGCTGCGGGGGGACATGAGCCTCGTGGGTCCCCGCCCCGTGGTGGCCGAGGAACTGGAGCGTTACGGCACGGACCGGACCAGCTATCTGCGTGTGCGCCCGGGCATCACCGGTCTGTGGCAGGTCAGCGGGCGCAATCAGACCACCTATGAGGAACGGGTTGCCCTGGACGTGCGCTATGTGGAGACCTGGTCCTTCAGCCAGGACCTGATCATCCTGATCAAGACGGTTCGTGAAGTCCTCTGGCACCGGAGCGGTTTCTGACGCAATCTCACTTAGCCCTCTTGGCCCCCTCAGCCCCCTCGACGGATCCGGAGCGGGCAGCCAATTGCTTTTTCTTGGAGATCTGACCATGGCCATTCTGGTCACCGGCGGCGCCGGATACATCGGCAGTCATATGGCCCATCTCCTGGTGGATATGGGCGAGGACGTGGTCATCATCGATGATCTTTCCAGGGGCAAGGGGGACCTGGTGCCCGAGCAGGCCTGGCTGGTCAAGGGAGACGTGGGCGATGGCCCCCTGTTAAAACGGGTGCTGAAGACCTATGACGTGGATGCGGTGATCCACTTTGCCGGCTTCATCGTGGTGCCCGAATCCGTGGGCAATCCCCTGCTCTATTATGAGCGCAACACCTGCGCGGCCCGCACTCTGATTCAGGCCGTGGTGGAAGCGGACATCAAGAACTTCATCTTCTCCTCCACCGCGTCCGTGTACGGTGCACCGGAGGTGATCCCCATCCCAGAGATCGCCCCCCTGGTGCCGATCTCCCCTTATGGCCGCTCCAAGCTCATGACCGAGCAGATGCTGCGGGATGCGGAAGCCGCCCATGGCCTGCGATCGGTGATCATGCGCTATTTCAATGTGGCCGGCGCCGATCCCCTCATGCGCACAGGCCAGGTCAGCGAGCCGCCGACCCATCTGGTCAAGATCATTTCCCAGGTGGCCCTTGGGCTACGGTCCCAGTTGAAGATCTATGGCACTGACTATCCGACACCGGACGGCACCTGCATCCGGGATTACGTCCATGTCTCGGATCTGACCCATGCCCATTATCTGGCTCTGAACTATCTGCGCTCCGGCGGAGCGTCGGATGTGTTCAATTGCGGTTATGGCCGGGGATATTCCGTGCTCGATGTGATCCGCGCCTTCGAAAGCGTGGTGGGCACCCGCATGCCCCATCATTATGACGCAAGACGTCCGGGGGACCCGCCGGTTCTCGTGGCCGACAACCGCAAGATCCTCCAGGCGCTGGGCTGGAAGCCCCGCCACGACAGTCTGGAGACCATTGTCGGCACCGCCTATGCCTGGGAGCGCAAGGACACCCGCTTCGACGAGGCGGTTCCCTTCAGCCAAAGCCTTGTGGGATAGAACCGCCCTGCCCTTTTTCGGCTGTCTTCATGGGGACCGGTGATGACCACACCAAGCGCGCGCTCCGGCATCAAATGGTCCGGCATGGGGGAAGGCGCAGCCGTCGGCCTCCAGCTCATCCAGACCGTGGTGCTCACCAGACTTCTGCCCCCGGAAGATTTCGGCCTCATGGCCATGGTCATGACGGTCCAGGGTCTGGTGCAGGCCTATCAGGACATGGGGGTGAGCAATGCGATCATCCACCGTCAGGACACGACCCGGGCCCAGCTCTCTTCCCTCTACTGGCTGAATGTCTTCTGCGGCACCGCCCTGGCGGGCCTCATGGTTCTCCTGGCACCGGTCATGGCCTGGGGATTCGGCGAACCCCGGCTGACCGGACTGATCACCGTGATGGCCCTTGCCTTTCCCCTGGCCGCCATCGGTCAGCAGTTTCAGGTTCTCCTGCAAAAGGAACTGCGCATCCGCACCATGGTCAGTGTGGAAACGACAGCCGCCGTCTCGGGCACGGTGGTATCGATCATGGCTGCCCTCGCGGGAATGGGCGTTCATGCCCTGATTGTGGGCTATTTCGCCATGGTGGGCGTGCGCGCCATAGCCTTTGCCCTGATCGGCTGGAGCCGGTGGCGGCCCGCTTTCCATTTCCGGCGCCGGGATCTGGACGGTTATCTCAGCTTCGGCCTTTATCAGATGGGTGAGCGGAGCATCAATTATCTCAATTCACGGCTGGATCAGATCCTGATCGGTGCCTGGCTCGGCCCTCAGGCGCTGGGCTACTACTACATTGCCCACATGCTGGTGATGCAGCCGGTGATGCGTCTTGCGCCAGCAATCACCAAGGTGGCCTTTCCGGTTTTTGCCCGCATACAGAACGATATCGTCACCCTTCGGGAGCGCTACATGCTCCTGGTGCGGGCCTATGCCACCCTGTGTTTTCCCGTTCTCCTGGGCCTCGCGGTGACCGCCCCCTGGCTCGTGCCCATGGCCTTCGGGCAGGACTGGCTGCCCGTCGTGCCCCTGGTCCAGATCCTGGCGGGGGCCGGCATGGTGAAGTCGGTGGGAACATCCGTGGGCCCCCTGCTGCTCGCCCGGGGCCGGGCGGACCTGACCTTTGCATGGAATGTGGGTCTGATGGTGCTCTATCCCGTGGCCATTGTGGCGGGCGCTCTTCTGGGCGGCGTGGAGGGGGTGGCGTTATCCATCCTGGTCCTGCAGATCGGTCTTCTGTATCCGAACTACCACTACATGATACGCTCCCAGCTCGGCCCCTGCCTTGGCCCCTTTCTGGGCAGCATCGTCCCGGTCCTGGGGATCGCCGCGCTCATGGCTGTCCTGGTGCACATCACCCGCCTCATGATGGGCGCGCCGTCTATTGCCGGACTGGCGGCACTGGTCGGACTTGGCGCTCTCGCCTATGGGGGCCTTTACTGGGTCCTCCAGCGCCGCCACGCCCGCTATTTCGCGTCCTTCATTCTGGACCGGACACCCCAGGCCACAGCAAAGCCCGGCACCCCTTAGCCCAGCACCCCTTAGCCCGGTGAGCCGGAGCGAACGGTTCGGCCGTCTCGATGAATTGTGCAGATCGCTGGCGGTTGTCCCGGATCCGGCTGCGCCTTGATCCGGGCACCGATTATGCGGCGATGCGGACCACGTCCACTTCGATCATGGGGCGTTTGCCCCAGGCGTTTTTCAGCAGACGGCGGACGGATTTGCGGGTGGTTTCCTCCACCGCACCGTCATGGAGACGGTCCTTGCCGGACATGGCGTCCACCGCATCCTCGACCCGTTCGGAGAGATCATCGTCCAGGGTCTCGGCCAGTTCCGCCACCTCGTGGGGAATGCCCAGGGTGAGCACCACGGGGGCTTCCAGCAGTTCCCCTTTCTTGTCGAACACCAGGGTCACATGGACCATGCCGGATTCCGCCATGCGCCGGCGCAAATGGACCGCATCGCTGCGTTCGGGCACCAGGATCTTGCCGTCGAGAAGCAGGCGGCCCGTGTCGATGGTCTCCACCACCTGGGCCGATCCCGGAGCAAGGCGCACCATGGTGCCGTTGGGAGCCATCACCGCTTCCCGGGCGCCGTGGGCTTTGGCGAAATCGCAATGCTCGAGAAGGTGGCGGGTTTCCCCGTGCATGGGCACGGCCACCCTGGGGCGGACCCACTGATACATCTTGGCCATTTCGTCCCGGCAGGGATGACCGGAGACATGGACGAAGTGGTCCTGTTCCGTGAGCACATGGACGCCCTTGGCGGACAGGCGGTTCTGCAAGTCGAAAATCACCCGTTCATTGCCCGGAATGATCTTGGAGGAGAAGATTACCGTGTCCCCTTCCCCCAAGACCACATTGGGGTGGGTGTCCGACGCGATCCGGGCGATGGCCGCCCGGGATTCCCCCTGGGAGCCGGTGCACAGATAGAGCACTTTTTCCGCAGGCAGATAACCGGCCTCTTCCTCGGGGATGGTGCGGGGGAAGTCCTTGAGATAGCCCGCCGCGATGGCCGCCCGGGTGATCCGGTGCATGGCCCGGCCCACCAGCACCAGGTGTCGGCCATTGGCGGTGGCCGCCCGGGCGATACTGTCCAGGCGTCCCGCATTGGAGGCGAAGGTGGTGATGGCGATCCGGCCCTTATGCTGGCCCACAAGGTCGATCAGGCTGTCGCGCACCAGGGTTTCCGACCCGGAGGAGCCTTCCGAGAGCACATTGGTGGAATCGCAGATCATTGCCACCACACCCTCGTCCCCGAGGGCCGTGAGGGCTTCTTCATCCGTGGGCACACCAAGCACCGGCTCACTGTCGAGCTTCCAGTCTCCGGTGTGGAGAATGGTCCCGAGCGGCGTGCGCATGGCCAGGGCATTGGGCTCCGGGATGGAGTGGGTGAGCGCGATCAGTTCCAGTTGGAAGGGATCGAGATCGATCTTGCCCCCCAGGGGCACGATCTCCATGGGGAAGATCCCATCGAGCCCGGCCTCGTTGATCTTGTCGCGCATCAGTTCGGCGGTGAAGGGGGTGACGTAGACCCGGGACTGGATCTGGGGCCACAGATGCACCACCGCGCCGATATGGTCTTCATGCCCGTGGGTCAGAACAATGCCCAGCACATCGTCCTTGCGCTGCCGGATGAAATCCGGATCGGCCATGGTCAGATCGATACCGGGCAGGGTGTCGTCGCCGAACCGGACCCCGATATCGACAATGATCCACTTGCGCTTTTCTTCAGGGCCGTATCCGTAGAGGTAGAAATTCATCCCCACTTCGCCACAGCCCCCGAGGGCCATGAAGACCAGTTCGTCCCTGTCGCTCAACCGTTTGCTCCTTGCCCCTCTGGCTTCGTGGCCCAGGTGGCTGCGTTTCGCTTGTGAATTTCCAAGAGGCCCCGGATCGTGAGATCCACGTCCAGCACGTCGATGGCGGGGGTGCTGTTGCGGAACAGCCGCGCGAGGCCGCCGGTGGCTATCACTTTCATGACGCAGTCATATTCTCTTTGGATGCGCGCGACCAGCCCTTCCACCAGTCCGACATAGCCCCAGAAAATACCCGACTGCATGGCGGGCACCGTGTCGGTGCCGATCACGGCCTGGGGCTGCTCCACGGCGATCCGGGGCAGCTTGGCCGCCGCCTGGTGCAGAGCCTCAAGGGACAGATTGACACCCGGTGCGATGACCCCGCCCTCATAGTCGCCTTTGGGAGACACCACATCGAAATTCGTCGCGGTGCCGAAATCCACGACGATCAGGGGACCGCCATAGGTCTCATGGGCCGCCACCGCATTGGCCAGACGGTCCGCCCCCACCACGTCCGGACGCCGCAGATTGATGCGCAGACCCAGATCCAGCCGGGGATCGCCCACCACCATGGGCTCGTTCTTGAAATAGTTCACGCAGAGTTGGCGCAAATTGAAGAGCGCTTGCGGCACCACAGTGGCGATAATGGTGCCTTTCACGTCGCCGGGATTGAGCCCCCGGTGGGCCATGAGCTGGAAGAGCCAGACCCAGTATTCATCCGCCGTGCGGTTCGCGGTGGTGGCCGCCCGCCATTCTGCAATGATTTCCTCGTCGCGGATGATGGCGAAGACCACATTCGTATTGCCTGCGTCGATTGCGAGCAGCATGGCTCACCTCTTCTGTGCTGATGATGGCGTTAACGGTCGCGCCGGGATTGCGTTGTCTGGGTGGACGGAAAGAAGACCTCGCCCCCATGAATGACCCGGGAGCCCCCTTGGGCGAGAGCGACGATCAGCGCACCGTCCTCGGTCAGGCCTTCGAACCGCCCCTCCAGATTTTCCGACTGCAGCCGGACGGTAACAGGCTCGCCGAGCCCCTCCGCCCGCTCAAGCCAGGCACTGCGTATCCGGGAGAAGCCGGCACCTTCCGCCCAGACAGACAACCAGTGAGCCATGGCCGCCCCCAGATATGCAAGCATGTCCCTGGGCTCCGGCGGAGACAGAGGCGCAAGGAGCGCTCCGAGACAGGTGGCCGGATAGGGCAGATCGTCGGGAAACCGGGCGACATTGATGCCGATCCCCGTGATCAGCCAGTCCACGGGCACCTGATCGGGCCCTAGAGTATGGCCCTGACCGGTGCCCATGGGAGCGGAGGCGGCCGTCTGGGGTGCGGGCGCGGACTCCAGCAGGATCCCGGCGATTTTCGCCCCGTCCACCCGCACATCATTGGGCCATTTGAGGCGGATCTTGTGCTCGAAGGACACATCGGCCCCGCCCGCCTCCAGCACCCCGGTCAGCGCATCGGCCACGGCAAGGGCGGCCACAAAGGACATCTGGGCCGCCACCGGCGCGGGACAGGCGGGCCGCACCAGGAGGGAGGCCATGAGATTGCCCGTGGGCGAGTCCCAGGCCCGGCCCCGGCGCCCCCGTCCCGCGGTCTGCCGGTCCGCCCGGATCCACAAAGGCCCGGTCTCGCCGGCCCGGGCCCGGGCCATGGCTTCGTCATTGGTGCTGGGGATGGCCTCGAATTCCACCAGACCCGTGCCCTGAGGCCAGGGGGGCGTCGGCCAGGTGAACGACGACAAAGGCTGTATCCGGGAAGATGCCGGAGCGCCGTTCGGTGACGCACTGGCCTCTGGTGCCTGGCCCTTCGACGGATCACGGGGCGTGGATGGACCCGAACCTGTGCTCACAGGCTCAGCCGCCGATCAGGGATCGGGCCGCCTGTTCCGCCGCCGCGATCAGGGGAGCGGGATAGAGCCAGAACAACACCGTCAGGCCGCCGGATGCCGTGAGGATCAGGGTCATGTCGAAAGGCAGGGGCCGCTGGAACGGCGCCGCCGGTTCGCTCACGAACATGATCATGACGATCCGAAGGTAGTAATAGGCCGCCACGACACTGGTGATCACGCCGATGACCGCGAGGGGCACGAAGCCTGCTTCCACCGCCGCGAGGAAGACGTAGAACTTGCCGAAAAAGCCCGCGAGGGGCGGAATACCCATGAGGGAGAACATCAGGGCCGCGAGGATATAGGCCATATACGGATGAGTCTGGGACAGGCCCGCCAGATCGTCGATCTGCTCCACCATGCCTTCGGCCCGGCGCATGGACAGGATGCACACGAACACACCCAGGGTGCCGACCAGATAGATCGCCATATAGATCAGGACGCCCTGGACCCCTTCCGGCGTGCCCGCCGCCAGACCCACCAGGGCGTAGCCCATGTGGCCGATGGAGGAATAGGCCATCAGCCGCTTGATGTTGCGCTGGCCGATGGCGGCGAAGGCCCCGAGGATCATGGACGCAACGGACACGAAGAAAATGATCTGCTGCCAGGCCTCCGTCGCATCCTCGAAGGACACAAGGAAGGTACGCAGGAACAGGGCGATGGCCGCCACTTTCGGCGCTGCCGCGAAGAACGCGGTGACCGGCGTGGGCGCACCCTCGTAAACGTCCGGGGTCCACATATGGAAGGGCACCGCCGAGACCTTGAAGGCCAGACCGGCGGCCAGGAACACCAGCCCCACCAGCACACCCAGCTCCATGCTTTCGCCGCTGATCCGGTCACCCAGCAGTTCGAAATTCGTGGTCCCCGCAAAGCCGTAGATCAGGGAGCAGCCATAGAGCAGCATGCCCGAGGACAGGGCGCCGAGGACGAAATATTTCAGACCCGCTTCCGTGGCCCGCTGGGAATCCCGGTTGATGGACGCCAGCACATAAAGAGACAGGCTCTGGAGTTCCAGACCCACATAAAGAGCGATCAGATCCTGGGCGGAGATCATCATCAGCATGCCGATTGTGGCAAAGACAATGAGCAGGGGATATTCGAACCGCGCCAGCCGTTCCGCCTGGATGAACTGCCGGGACATGACAATGGCAAGCGCCGAGGCCGCCAGCACCAGCACCTTCATGAAGACAGCGAACCGGTCGACGATGAACGCACCGGAAAAAGCGGTGACCGCCCCGCTGGTGGCCGGCTCCCGCAGCACCAGGGCCGCGGCCCCAATGAGCAGAAGCACCGCCAAGGAGGACACCAGATCCGTGCTCCGGTCCCCGCGGACCACGCCGAAAATGAGCAGGATCATGCCGCCGACGCTCAAGGTCAGTTCGGGCAGCACCACTAAGAGATCGCTGACCAGCGTCCCGGCATCGTTGGCATTCATTCCCGTCGCACTCCCGCTTGCGGATCCAGTCCGGCCGCGCCCGCTTTAAGGGGCGCCGGCTCCCTGGGCCGCCTGGACGTTCTGGACCAAGGCATCGACACTGGCATCCATGACCTCGAACAAAGGCAGGGGATAGATGCCGAAATAAAGGGTCAGCACCACCAGAGGCACCAGGGTGAGCAGCTCCCGCCGGTTCACATCGGTCAGGGACGCCACACCGCTGTTATGGATTTCACCGAACACCACCCGGCGGTAAAGCCAGAGCATATAGGCCGCGCTCAGAATGACCCCGCTGGTGGCCGCAAGGGCCACGGCGGTGTTGACCTGGAAGGCGCCCGCAAGGCTGAGGAATTCGCCCACGAAACCGGAGGTGCCCGGCAGAGCCACATTACCCAGGGTGAACACCATCAGGATGGCCGCGTAAATCGGCATCCGGTGCACCACACCGCCATATTGGGCGATCTCCCGGGTGTGCATCCGGTCATAGACCACGCCGACGCATAAGAAGAGAGCCGCCGAGATGATGCCGTGGCTGATCATCTGGATCATCGCCCCGTGCACACCCTGTTCCGTGAAGGTGAAGATCCCCAGGGTGACGAACCCCATATGGGCCACCGAGGAATAGGCGATGAGCTTCTTGATGTCCTCCTGACGCAGGGCCACAAGGGAGGTGTAGATGATCGCAATGACACTCAGGGCAAAGACCAGAGGCGCGAAATAGAGGCTCGCATCCGGGAACATGGGCAGGGAAAACCGCAGGAAGCCGTACCCGCCCATTTTCAGCAGGATCGCCGCCAGGATCACCGATCCGGCCGTGGGGGCTTCCACGTGGGCATCCGGCAACCAGGTGTGCACGGGCCACATGGGCATTTTCACCGCGAAGGACGCGAAGAAAGCCAGCCACAGCCAGAACTGCATGTCTTCGGTGAAGGTGTATTCCATCAGCGCCCGGACATCGGTGGTGTCCGCCGTGACATACATGGCCATCACCGCCACGAGCATCAGAACCGAGCCCAGGAAGGTGTAGAGGAAGAATTTGTAGGAGGCGTAGATCCGCCGTGGACCGCCCCACACCCCGATGATCAGGAACATGGGGATCAGGACCGCCTCGAAGAACAGGTAGAACAGGATCAGATCCAGGGCCACGAACACGCCGATCATGATCGCTTCAAGGATCAGGAAGGCGGCCAGATACTCTTTCACCCGCTTGGTGATCGAATCCCAGCCTGCGAAAATCGCAAGAGGCATCAGGGCCGTGGTCAGGATCACGAAAGGCAGCGAAATGCCGTCAACGCCGACCCGGTAGGAAATGGCGCCATTCAACCAGGAGGCTTCTTCCACCCGCTGAAATTCCGCAACCGTCGGATCGAACTGCTGGAAGAGCAGAATGAGCGAGATGACGAAGTTGAAGGTGGTGGTCCACACCGCCGCCCATTTGGCATTGGTGTTGGAGCGCTCGCTGTCGCCCGTGGACAGCAACACGAAGATTGCGCCGACCAGAGGAACGACCAGCAGGGTCGTGAGGATCGGCCAATTGTCCGTGGGCGGTGTCATGCCGTCTAGCATCAGGGGGTCCTCACGAAGCTGAACCACGTCACCAGCGCCGCGATCCCGATCAGCATGGCGAAGGCGTAGTGATAGAGATAACCGGACTGCACCCGGACCGCCGCCTTGGTCACATCCACGACCCGGGCCGCCACGCCGTCGGGACCGACGCCGTCAATCAGCCGCTGGTCGCCGCTCTTCCACAGCACCCGGCCGAGCCAGAGAGCGGGACGCACGAAGATCAGGTCATAGAGCTCGTCGAAATACCATTTGTGCTCAAGGAACACATAAAGGGGGCCGCGCCGTTCCGCGAGGCGGCGCGCGGAGTCCGGCGCCAGAATGTAGAACCGGTAGGCCACAAAGAAGCCGATCACACCGGCGGCAACCGGCGCCCATTTCACCCAGGTCGGCACCTCATGGGCAGCCTTCAAGAGTTTCTCCCCTTCCAGAACGAAGATGGAGGAGCCCCAGAAATCCGCCGCATGGTGATAATCGACGAAGTAAGGATAGAACACGATCCCCGCCAGCACCGCGCCAGCACCCAGCACCATGAGCGGCGCGGTCATCACCGCCGGCGGTTCATGGAGATGGCGCATGTGCTCTTCCGGTGCCCGGGCCTCCCCGTGGAAGGTCATGAAGATCAGCCGCCAGGAATAGATCGAGGTCAGAAGCGCCGCCACGAGGCCGAACCAGAAGGCCATGGCCCCCACATCGGTACCGGCGGCGAAGGCCACCTCTAGGGTCATGTCCTTGGAGTAGTGACCCGCAAAGCCGAACACACCGGGAATGCCGAGACCCGTGAGGGCGATGGTCCCGATCAGCATGAGGATATAGGTGACCGGCACGAGCTTGTAGATGCCGCCCATTTTCCGCATGTCCTGCTCATGGTGCATGGCGTGGATCACCGCGCCGGAGCCCAGGAACAGGAGCGCCTTGAAGAAGGCGTGGGTGAAGAGATGGAACATGGCCGCCTCATAGGCGCCGATCCCCGCAGCGAAAAACATGTAGCCGAGCTGGGAACAGGTCGAATAGGCAATCACTCGCTGAATATCGATCTGGGCCTGCACGATGGTCGCCGCGAAAAAGGCGGTAACCGCGCCCACGACGGTGACGACCGCGAGAGCGGCGGGCGCGTATTCGAACACCGGCGACATCCGGCACACGAGGAACACCCCGGCGGTCACCATGGTGGCCGCGTGGATCAGGGCGGAAACCGGTGTGGGGCCTTCCATGGCGTCCGGCAGCCAAGTGTGGAGCAGGAACTGGGCGGACTTGCCCATGGCGCCCACGAACAGCAGCAGACAAACGGTGGTGAGAATATCCACCTGCATGCCCAGGAACTGGAAGGTCTGGCCCGCCACGTCCGGGGCCTGCTCGAACACGACATCGAACTCGAGGGTGCGGAACACGGCAAAGATGCCGAAAATCCCCAGCAGAAAGCCGAAATCGCCGACCCGGTTGACCACGAAAGCCTTGATGGCGGCCGCATTGGCGGAAGGCTTCTGGTACCAGAACCCGATCAGCAGATAGGACGCGAGCCCCACGCCTTCACAGCCGAAGCACATCTGGAGGAAGTTGTCCGCCGTCACCAGCATCAGCAAGGCGAAGGTGAACAGGGACAAATAAGCGAAGAACCGGGGCCGATGGGGATCTTCGTGCATGTAGCCGATGGAATAGAGATGCACGAGGGCGGACACCCCGTTGATCACCACGAGCATGACCGCCGTCAGCGTGTCGAGGCGGATCGCCCAGTCCACTTCCAGTTCACCACTGCTGATCCAGCTCAGCAGAACGATTTTCTGGGCGCCGGTGCCGTCGGCCATGCCCTGACCGAACCCGGTTTCCAGGAACACGATCACCGAGAGCACGGCGGCGATGGACAGGAACAGGGTGGTGATGACTTCCGAGGCCCGCGCACCGATCCAGGGACCGAACAGGCCCGCAATGATGGCGCCCGCGAGCGGGAGGAACAGAATGGCCTGGATCATGCCGTGCCCCTTAGCCCTTCATCCGGGAAACGTCTTCGACCGCGATGGTGCCGCGGTTGCGGAAATAAATGACGAGGATTGCAAGGCCGATGGCCGCTTCCGCGGCGGCCACCGTGAGCACGAACAGCGCGAAGACCTGACCGGTGAGATCGTTCAGGCCGTAGCTGCTGGAAAACGCCACGAGATTGATGTTCACCGCCAGCAGGATCAGTTCGATCGACATCAGGATTATGATCACGTTCCTCCGGTTGAGGAAGATCCCGAATATGCCGATCGTGAACAAGATCGCCGCCACGGTCAGGTAATGACCCAGTCCGACCACCCGTGCCTCTCCTCATACCGCCGGCTCATGGGCCCTGCTCCGGGAGGTGTCCCGGGGGCGTGCGCCGAAAACCCTTAAATGCCTTCGCCCGATTTCACGGACCGCAACTCCACCCCGTCTTCCTTGCGCCGTGCCACCTGGGCGGCGATGTTCTGGCGCCGCACGCCCTCGCGCTCCCGCAAGGTGAGCACGATCGCGCCGATCATGGCGACGAGGAGGATCAGGCCCGCGGCCTGGAACATGTAGACATAATCCGTGTACAGCACCCGGCCGATGGCCTCCACATTGGAGACCTGCTCCACGGGGGCAATGGGCTGGGCCACGTCCACATCCCTGTTCGGGTCCACGGGCCAGGCGAATGCCATGATCACCAGTTCCGCCAGCAGCACGAGCCCGATCAGGGCGCCGATGGGCAGGAAGTTCACGGCACCGGCGCGCAATTGGGCAAAATCCACGTCCAGCATCATCACGACGAACAGGAACAGGACCGCCACGGCGCCCACATAGACCACCACGAGGATCAGGGCGAGAAACTCCGCACCCAGAAGAACAAACAGTCCGGCGGCATTCAGGAACGCCCCGATCAGGAACAGGACCGAGTGCACCGGATTGCGTGCCGCCACGACCGAGAGCGCGCACGCGATGAGCACGCCGGAAAAGATAAAGAATGCGATGTCCTGGAAGCTCATACGCCCCACATCCCACAAAAAGCCCATTGGCTGTTGAGAGCCGACGGCTCTGTCAAAGGCTGCCCCGCCAGCAGTCTCCAAAGGGGCTTAACCCCCAAAACTTGCCGGCACCTTAGTGAACCGCGCCCGAATGTCCAGGGCTCCCCCGCCCCGGCGCGCCCCGCACCGGTGTTCCCTGAGGTGGGACATGGGGTGAGACTTGGGGGTCAGGCCCGGAACCCTTGGGCAGGTCATGGTTTACCGGTAAGGCGCGTCCAATTCCAGATTGCGGGCGATTTCCCGCTCCCACCGGTCCCCGTTTTCCAGCAGCTTCTGCTTGTCGTAAAGCAGTTCTTCCCGGGTTTCCGTGGCGAACTCGAAGTTCGGACCCTCGACGATGGCGTCCACCGGGCAGGCCTCCTGGCAGAAACCGCAATAGATGC
>CAZLPU010000026.1:0-60338 GCA_964561475.1 uncultured Alphaproteobacteria bacterium | reverse complement strand
TATGCCTTGTGTTGGTTCCGGTGGGGCCGCGCCGCTCTTCCTGCTTAGCTTTAGCCTCAGTGGTTGTAATTTTAGCGACCGTTCCGGTGGGGCCGCGCCGCTCTTCCTGCTAAGCTGGCCAGGAGTTCTCGATCGAGACCCTCCAGGTTCCGGTGGGGCCGCGCCGCTCTTCCTGCTAAGCTCGAGTTGCTCTGCAAGCTTGCCATCTCTAAGTTCCGGTGGGGCCGCGCCGCTCTTCCTGCTAAGCTCAAACTGGACTGACACGCTCATTACCGCTAGTTCCGGTGGGGCCGCGCCGCTCTTCCTGCTAAGCTAGGCGCGCCCCTTTCCCCTTGCGGCCCATCGTTCCGGTGGGGCCGCGCCGCTCTTCCTGCTAAGCTTAACCCCGAAGCACGGGTGGACACGTTCAAGTTCCGGTGGGGCCGCGCCGCTCTTCCTGCTAAGCTACGCCTGTCATATCCTGCTGATATGACAGGCGTTTTCCCGCCGTGGCCTCTGGAAAAAACGCGTGACTGTGGTCAAAGGAGGACATATTGCGCAGGCTTTTCTGGCTTCTGAGAGTGGCTTGTTCCGCGATAGGTCTGAATCAATTCGTATTGTTTATCAGTGAAAAACAGAATATCAACTTTTCCATCTTTGGGCACTAAACGGCCAACCAGGGATGCTAAACTATCCGCCTTTTCTTTACTTGCGCAGTAGCGGACGTAAACAGAGAACTGCACCATCTCGAAGCCCAGATCGAGAAGGTCTTTACGGAACCGCGTTGCACGCTTCCTCTCGCTCTTCGTCACAACGGGCAGATCGAACAAAGCCCAAACCCACATGATCCGATACCCTGACAATTTCAAAAAGCGTGCACTCACAAGTCGAGGTCCGGTTCCAACGGCAAAGCACTGGCTGGCAAGATGAGGTCCTTACGCTCACCCAAAAACACGGCCGATAGGCTCTGGCATAACCGCACGAGACACTGAGACAGAGGCGTGCGTCCTGCTTCTGTTTGGAAATCGGCCTGAAGCATGCTCACGAGGACCCTGCGGCTTTCCGGCGCTTCGATCGTTTGCCCATTCTTCGCAAGATCGCGGGCGACAATATCAATGGCTGGCCTGAACGGTTCCATGACGTCGTCGGCCAAACTCAATGCGTCACCGTCGCTCACATGATGAAGCGAAAGGGACGGGTGCAGCCCTGCGCCCACGATCGCCCTTGCCGCCGCGGCGCGCAGGACTGCATACCCATAGTTGAGAAGAGTATTGGCGTCAGCGCGGGACGGGTCCCGCCGGAACTCGCTGCCCATCAAAATCGGCCAGTAGGCCTGGGCGGCGAGTGCTTCCCGATTTGTGGTGTCACCGGTCCGCACTTCGTTGCACAAACGCCGCAACCGCTCGCAGGGAAGGCCAAGCCGCTGTAGAACCTCGGACTGGGCTGTAATCTTTGCTTTTACGAGGCGCGCCCATAGACGTTTGCGCAAAGGCTTATCGGCATCCGATTGGGCCCGCATGCGTCTGCCCTGATTGTGGTGTCCCCTTACAGGCAGGAGGGCTGCCGCCGGCATGAAATCCGATCCGAGAATGACAACGGGACTTCCACGCTCCGCGAGCGCGGCCAAGGCTTTGTTAGACCACGTGACGCCTGGCGCCGAGACGAGCACCGCCTCTACATCGTCGATCGGCACCCGGGCAATCGTCTCCCGGTCTTCGCGCACGCTGATGAAGCCGCGTTCAAGGTGCAGACTTCGTCCATTGGTTGCGATCTCAATAATCTGTCCTGCCAGTTTGCCCCTCCCTCCACACCGGCGAGAGGATACCATTTAACGCGCACTTTAACAGCAAGTATAGGAATTAGGCCAAGAGTGCCCCTTATCGCTGATCTTAAGCCCTTCCATAAGGTACAGTCTTCATACGGCCCATTGGTGTGAACCGCACCCGCCGCGCCTTGCGTTCCTTGAGCTTGCCAATATTAGCGTAATCCCACCGGAAAGGGTCACTCTCGTCTTTGTGGCGCTTATCAAAGTCGCCTCCCTCATTCACCGGCGCCAAGTAAAGCGTGTTGGCGACAATACCAAGCCGGACGACCCGCTTTACAACGTTCTCGCCGTCAGGATCGAAGAGCTGGAGGGTATCGTCTTTACGAACCCGCATTATGAACTTGCTGTCGGGATATTGTGCCTGCCAATCGGTGCCCCCTGTTGTGTGGGCGGAGAAACTGTCCGTCGCAAGCCCCTTCCAGCGGCCGTCGGCCAGTTCGATAATGTCGAGCCACGCATTCTCGGCCGGAACGACGTATTTGTAGGGTGCTCCCGTGCGCCGGTCGCGGATCGGTTGGATGCCGCCCTCACGCTTGAGCACACGAACACGATAGATCTTCGCTTCCTCCGACCACGCCTTCATCGCGACAGGAAGGGCCTTTTTGATTGCCTTCTTGTCGCCGTTCACCTCCGCTTCCACTTGGGCTAGTACAGCTTGCAACTGGCATCTTATCTTGGGATCGCGAACCTGTCCGACTTCTTTCGGAGTCAGCTCTTCGACTGGTTTGCGGCGAACAACGTTACCGATGTCAAGGGCCTCACGATTTTCGGGCAGATCGCGGACAATGCCGTAATAGGTTTCTTCATGCAGCTTACCGGCCGTGCGGGACGAGTCAGCGGGATCTATACGGCCATGATTGGGCCGATGGCTAGCCATCACTGCGCGCGCGCGCTCCATTACTTGGTCGGAGAACCCCTCGTATGGCTCCTCCAGATCAGCCAGAAGCCGGTCCACGCCCTGTTCTTCTTCCCGAGCGGCAATTGTTGAGATGCTTTGCAAAAGGCCCCGGTCGATGACGCCAATTACGGCTGCGTCGACAGCATGGTGGCGGTGATCGTCCCGGTTTTTCTGATTGTGATCGCCGAGATTGAGGCCCCATTTATGTCGAAGCAGGCTTGTGAGCTTGCCTGTGACGACCCAGACATGGGTCCGCCGCCGTCCTTGTTCATCCTCCAATGGAAAGAGTTTGGAGACATATTCGCGGGCCAGTCTGCTGAGATATTGGGTGGCGTGCAATTGCCGGTCCATCATGCCCTTCTGCGCATTAAACTTCTCCATGGCGCCGTGTTCAAACCGCCAGCGTTTATTTTGGGGTAAGTTGCACACACGATCCGGCATGCCATCCCAATCAAATACATCTGGGTAGAGATCGGCGGCCTTTGCTGGCTCAAGCGAGCGTTTCAGTCGATTCGCCTTCAACAAAGAGACTGTTTTATTCGCAGGGCTGTCATCTAATGTCTTGGAGAAGGGCAGGATATGCTCTATTTCGACCTCGTCGGAGAGGAGCCGCTGCAGCGAAAGGCGTTCGCCCGTGTAGGGACAACACCGGTCCTGCGGCGGCCCCAATTCCTCCCATAGGCGCATACGGAGCAATTTCTGGTAGATGCCCCGTTCTCCGTCCTGGATGTATCCGCCATCTACCATATCCGCGCGACGGGTGTCGTTTGCCTTCCGATTACTGGCATTGCGTTTGGCGTCTTCCTCTTTTTGCCCCTTGGATTTCTGCAAGTCTCGGGCAATCTCGACCACGATCTCTTCTGGTTTGCCATAACGGTCGATCAGCGCATTGATGACGCGGCGCAGCTGGTTGAGTGCAACGTGTACAGTCGGATTGGCAATACGGCCATACCGCTTGTCGGGCGGATCTTTCGGGTTTCCAGTCCCATATCCAATGTGTCGCTGCATTGAGTCGACCTGATTGTAAGGCGGCAAACGGTCGTAGAAGGTTCCATCCTCGCGATCTGAGTGGTTTAGACCAGCCAACTCGGCCGCTCTGTTGTAAGGCACGACATCTTTTTTCAATTCCGTCAGGATTGCTCGTGTTGCGCGTTCCCCGATATTTATGTGACCGTTGGGGAGGCGGACCTTGGACAGGCGTTGCGCAAGCTCCGGATCCAAGCCAAGGGTAACCATGGCCCAGTCTACGACCTCTTCTTCGGTTTCAGCGTCTTCGAGGCGGGTAACAATGGCGTTGCGCGTTTCAGCCGGAAGCGCCAGCCATCCGTCGGGGAATGGACCAGGCTTTCGTGCGGTGCCGATGAACCTCGCGGGGATTGGATTATGGGGAAGATCTCCCATACTGTCTCGTTCATGGCTGATCTCATCGGTCCCCGAGAGGTGCAGCAGTGTGCGTACCTTTCTCCATGTCAGCTTCTTGCCCTGCAAGAGTGGCCCGGCCAACTTGTCCCGCTCCTCAAGCGTCATCGCGCGTTGTTCCCGCCCAACCCGCATGTTGTTCAGAACCTGATAGATAATGAATTCCTGTGCCAGTTCCTGGCTTCGGGCAAGGCGCTTGTCATTTTCTGGAAAGAAAGAGCATCGTCCTGGCTTCACTGATTGGAGTGGCCGTTGAAAAAAGAGAGCACTTCTGACCTTCTCTCTGAGTTCTTCAGTCAGGACGGGATGGTGACGAGCCTGCTCCGCCCATAAATGGTCGAACTCGGCCTCAATCATTGACCGCTGTGGATAGAAATCGTAGTGGGCTTGTGCCCCCTTACCCCTTAGACGTATGCGGACCGATTGTCGTTGCTGCGGATCCGGATGCATTTGACGTTCCGCCAGAAACTGTCCCAGCGTCTCGAAGTTCTGCTTGTCCAGAAACGCCTTGAGTCGTTCGCCGCCTGTAGCGATCTTCCCTGTGTCCTCATCGGGCTTATCGGCCTTCCTGTTGCTCTTGAAGCCGCGCCGTTGATGGAGATGCCAGATCGCTCGGCCCAGTTCATGGACTGCCACACGCCCTTGTGCGGCCTGCGCGCGCAGGACATAGGGATTTTGGGCCACCAGTTTATCCCGGTCCACGCCAGCGTCCGGCAGCAGATCGGCCTCTGTCAGCAAAGTGAGCAGGTAGGCTCTTCTTTGGATGGTCCTATCGCGCCTGCGCCGTGCTTCTCTTGGTTTACGACGCTCGGCGCCCAATGTTTCTCCAGTCTTCGGATCTCGCCCATCTGAGAAGAGTCGGACCCCAAGGTCAGCAAGTCCGACCGGCTTTTGGGAACCATCTGCGCGATTTTGGCGGTTGGCATTAGTCTCGTAAACGGCCCAACCGATCGAGGACGTCCCGAGATCAAAGGCAAAGCGGTACGGCATCGTGACTTCCCCAGATGACTGTACAAAGGGCCTTGACTTAGACGAGCTAAGTCTCGTAATCAACTCATGCTTAGCAGCAAGAGCGGTGTGGCCTCTCTGGCAACAAGAGAGAATTCTCACACCATCGGGGCAGGCTGCGGCCTGCCCCACTCCCACCAATGTACATTTCAGAGGCTTTTTGGAAATTAGCAGGTTGGGCTATTCATCTGGTGGCGAACATGATTCAAGCTTGTCATGTGGACGAAGCAGAGCCGAGCCCGGATGGCCGAAATATCCCGGAAAACCAAGCGTTACCCATCGGATTTGACGGATGAGGAGTGGGAGCGGATTGCGCCGCTGATGCCCGCGGCCTCGCAGCGGGGGCGCAAGCGGCGGACCGATTTTCGGGAAGTGATCAATGCCTTGCGCTATCTGGCGCGCTCGGGCTGCGGCTGGGAGATGCTTCCCATTCATTTCGGCCCCTGGCAGACGATCTACTGGTGGTTCCGCCGCCTGATGCGCCGCTTTCTGTTCCGGACCATCCATGATCTGTGCCTGATGCTCGACCGGGAAGCGGCGGGGCGCGAGGCCAGCCCTCCGGGCCGGGACGGTCACGCGGTTTTCCTGGGGGGATGAGGATCCGGTGTGTGAGCGGGACGCGCCGAACGGGGCGAGTTTCGGTGCCGTCTTTGGCAATGGCTGTGCGGACCAGGGGACCTTTCCCGTGGCCTCCTTCCGGCCCAATGCTTTTGGCCTTCATGACATGCACGGCAACGTCTATGAGTGGGTGGCCGATTGTTACCGTCCGTCCTATGACAGTGCCCCTCCGGATGGGTCCGCCCGCACGGACTGGACGTGCCGGTCCCTGATTCTCCAGGGTTCTCGCGCTGTTCGCGGCGGCTCCTGGAGCGGCTATCCGAGGAATATGCGCTCGGCGATCCGCGTCAGGGACGCGCCTCGGGTACGGGTCAGCCTTCTCGGCTTTCGTGTTGCGAGAACGCTCTAACCCTTTTCCCTTTGTCCTTTTACCCTTTACCAAAACATGGCCACGCTGGACGATCCCGAAGGATCCTCCCATGAAGGTCAACCAGCCCCCGCCATAACCGCCCTGCGGGCCTCCTCCATCCAGCCCCCAAAGCGGGCCTCGTCCCTTTGCCGGCACCGGAAACTGTCATGGACTGGAACCACCGGGCACCCATGCCTATGGGCCCTGTCCATCACCTGGGCAGTCATCTCAGAATCCAGGCGTTGAAGCCGCACTCCCTGATCACGCCCCAGAGGCTTGGTTTTGTCGCAGCTGTCGCAGGTGTCGCAAGCAGGCTTGGCTCCAATCAGGCTTGCCTGACAGCGGCCATGTCCTGAAAGCCGAAAGACGGGGCCGTGTCCTGGATGATCTTGCGTTTATAGCTGTCTGCCAAGTGACCGTAATGGCGCTGCACCATGCGTTCATCCGCATGGCCCAGATTGTCGGCGACCACATGAAGGGGGGCGCCGTTCATGACCATCAGGGATGCATAGGTGTGGCGCAGGCCGTGAAAGCCGATGGAGGGTGCGATGCCGCCGGATCGGCAGGCTTCCGCAAGGCGGGTCAGCTGTTGTGACTTGGCCCAGCGTTTGCCGTCCTTGCGTTCGAACAGGGGCCGGTCCGGGGAGTGGCCGTCGATCAGGCGGGCAAAGAATGCGGCGGCTTCCGGGGCGAGGATGATGGACCGGCGTTTGCCGGATTTGGATTGCCGCACGGCGATGGTGCTGGAGTCCGGGTGCATGTCCGCCACATCCATCCGGCACAGCTCGCTGTAGCGGGCGCCGGTGTAAAGCGCGCCCTGGACGATCTGGGCGAAATCCGCCTCACAGGCGGCGATCAGGCGGCGGCATTCCTCCGGGGTGAGATACCGGGTCCGGGGCTGCTCCACATTCTCAAAGGGTTTCACTTTGGTCCAGGCGGTGTTGGCGGGGACTTGATCCCCTTTCTCGGCAAAGGCCCGGTTAAGGGCGGCTTTCAGATAGGCCAGATGTCGGTTCGCGGTGACCTTGCGCTTGCGCTCCGCCTCCGGATCGTCCGTGGTATCCTTAAATCTGGCGGCCTCGCCTTGGCGGGTGCGCAGGCGGGGCGGTTGGCTTGCCAGGCCGCGGTGCCAGTCGCGGATATCTTTCGGGGTCAGTTTGGGCACCTCGATTCCGGCAAGCCGTCCCAGGACCGGGGCGGCGAGGGCATAGCCAATCTCCTTGGCGGAAGGCTGGTCCGCCACCGCATGAAGGTAGTCGGAAACGGCCTTCTGGACGGTATAAGGCTCCGGCGGCTTGGCCCGGTCCGGATTGCAGCAGGCAGCGAACCACTCCCGGGCTGCTTCACTGGCGTCCTCGAAGGTCAGCACCTCTTTCCCATCCGCGCGTCTGGCATTTTCCGCACCCGCATCGTCGGCAAGACCCAGATTGTGGAAGTGCTTTTTGCCCTCATCGTCACGGAACCGAGCAATCCAGGTACCGGCCCGGCGGCCGGACATGGAAATGGCCCGATAGCCCAAATGCTTTCGGGTGCCCAGCGAAAGCCAGTAGGGCTCCCGGCGAATGGCGAGCTCGGCCCGCCCATTCCGGGTCTCCAGTCTGATCCGTCCGGTCCGGCGTGCCATGAAGCGCTCCTAAAAAGATGTACGGCCTTATGTACGGCTTTTACAGGGGCGAACGGTGATGGACAAGGGTGATGGCGACCGACCAAAACCCCTGTAAAGACGCCGCTTTGAGGTGTTCGGCACTGTTCGCGGAGGGTCAAAAGTCAAGATTTTCAATCTGGAAAGAGGGGTTCGATTCCCCTAGGGAGCGCCACTCTGAAAAATTTCCAAACAAATTCAACGGCTTAGATATCAATTTTGTCCCACTAACTCACACCCAAGTATCAGTGGGACACTCATCACCCATATCGAAACCCTTCAAACGCCGATTGAGCCCTAGTTCGCTGATTAGCGGATTGCGTATACCGTATCACTTCCGTGAACGTTTCGTGTCCGGTGATGGCCATGATTTCATGAGGGGTGCGGCCTAACTCCGCAAGCCGTGACGCTGTAGTTTTCCGAAGCCCGTGGCATGTGCAGTGGTTGGGCAGCCCGGCTGCATTGCACCATTTTCGGAACCGGTTCCCAAATCCATTAGCCGTGAATGCCTTTCCTTGGTCGCTCACCAGAAACGTAAGATCCCCGGTTGGGCTTGCATCGATAATGGATTGCAACTCCGGCATGATCGGTATCTGTAACCGGATCGGCTTGCGGTGCTTGTTCTTAGTTTGAGTGAAAACCAAAAACCCGTCCTGGATATGTTGCCGCCCAAGCTGGATGATATCGCTCCGCCTTTGGCCGGTATAGAGCGCCAAGGCAAGGGCAAGCCGAGCGGTAGTTCCGATAGGGTGAGTCGCCTCATATTGGGCGACTTCATCAAGCGTCCAAGCGTGGACACCATCCGAGTGCCTCTTAAGTAGATTCACTTCCTTGGCCGGATTGCGATCCACAAGGTCATATTCAACCGCATACTTGAATACCTGTCGAAACGTCTTGACCATGTTGTTAGCGGCGGCGGGTGTCTCTGCCATTTCATCCCGGCGTATGCGGATATACTTAGGCAATAATGCCGCGAAAGGCTTATCGCCCCATCCTTCCATGTCGCATTGTCGATCCAGGGTTTGCCTTCTGTCTCTCTGTGTTGAAGGGTGTAATTGTGTGAATGCGGCTGATGTTGTGTACTTGTGGCAAAGATATCGAAGGCTCTTACTGTCCGGAGTGTGTGCCTTCTTGGTCTCCACTGGCTTTAAATCGCCCCTCACCGCAGCGTGGTAATCTTCCCAAAACTCGGGTGAGCCTTTCGGTCCCCGTAATCTCACTTGCCTTGCATTGCTTCCTTTCGGTGGGCGATAGTAGACACGGATATTTCCGTGTCTGTCCACATCCTCCCGGACATATTTCACCTGTACTTTTGGCATTAGTGATTCCTCATTTATCGAAGGGATTGCGCTCAACAAGGAGCGATTCATCATTAACCTGATCAAACACCGCGTCAAGTTTGGCTCTGTCCCAAACCTTGCGTGCGCCCAAAGTTATGGGTTTTGAAATAGTTCCCTCACTGACTAATTTGTCAAAAAAGGTGGTGCCGATACCGATATATTCAGCGGCTTGTTCACGGTTTAAACCGCGTGGAGATGGGAGAGGCAAATTTTTAGACATAGAAAATCCTTTAAATACATAAATGAGTTGAAAAAATAGATATCTGTAATGAGCGAATTATATCAAATTCAAGAAACGTAAGTCTAGAACCAATTTTTTACTTGACAATGGGAAAGTATATGGAATATAATTCCAATATTAAAAATTCAATTTTGTTTAAATTATGGAGATATTATGATTGATAGACACCAAACCGCCAATGCGGTTCGCTTTTTAACTGATGAAATCCCGGTGGACGCGGCTCACATTGCACATTATCGGCGGTGTGTCCCTACTCACTTTTCGCACATGCAAAGGATGGGCGTTTTATTGGGTGAAGCCCCTGGGTCCGGAAGGACTCGCGAATTTACGTTTGAAGAAGCGAAGCATGTTTTACTGATCCTCTATATTCAGTCTTGCTTAAAATTAGAGATTAGAAGTGCAGCCCGTATTGCTCGCGAATGGACCGAATGCGATGATCCGTTGTCTGAGCATCAACCATTCCACTTATTTGAAGGCCAGCGGACTTATTTGTGCGCGTGGTCAAAGGGTGGTGAAACGGTTGCAAGTGTTTTGCCGGAAGATGAAATGCAACAAAAAGTTGTAGATATTACATCCGACGGTAGTACAATTTTATGCGTGATTGAATTAAATCGATTTGATGACCTTGCAAACCGTTGTTTGCAGAAGGCTGTCAAATAGAGAAAAAAACCCGCTCCCTGTTAGGGGAGCGGGCAAATTTTATATAAGGAGTCTCAAAACAATGCCAAAAAACCAAAACAAAGTTATTTCACAAGCCTCAAATAAAATCACTTTGAAAGGAAATCATTATGAATACTACCACTACATTTTCTAAAAGTCAAGAGAAAAATTCACTTTTAGCGGCTGCAATTCGTTATGCAGGGTACAGATGGAAGGTTTTTCCGTGCAAACCTAACGGCAAAAAGCCATTGACCGAAAATGGTTACAAGAATGCCACCAACGATATCGAGCAAATTAAGGCATGGTGGGGGCAATGGCCTGATGCAAATATCGGCCTTGCCTTACAGCTAAGCGGCTTAGTTGCAGTTGATGTAGACGCATACAAAAAGACTTGCAAGTGGGAATCCTTCATAGAGGGTAAGGAAGTCCCTGAAACAGTGACCCAGACCACAGCTAGGGAAGGTAGGCACTATATCTTCCGAGATGGTGAGAGGGGATATCGAGGAAAACTTTGTAAGAGTGTCGATATTAAGCATAATGGCTATGTCCTGCTAAGCCCATCGCGGTTTGAAGGCAACGAATACACAATCGACCTTAAAGATGATGATGATGGCCTTGGCCCTTATGTTGCTCCGGCTCCGGACTGGTTGCCACCTATCAGCGAAAAAGTATCCCAAAAGGTATCCCAAAAGGTATCCAAAAGAAATGCAGCGGAACTGTCTGAATATGACCGTGCTCGCGTTCTTCATGTTTTCGAGAACCCCTTGAATGAGATTATTCGCGAGGATTGGGTGAAGCTTTGCTTTGCTGCAAAGCGTGATTCTGGTGATGATCCTGAGATTAAACAGGCGTTTATTGATTGGTCGGAACGTTGGGAGGGCGACGAAGAATCAAGTCCGGATCCGAACGTGGATCTTCGCGCCTTGGCGGAAGAGACGTGGAACACTGCTGATATCAACGATAGGGAGAATGCAGCGGGTTTGGGCACGGTTTTTTTCCATCTAGGCACGCCCAAACACCGACCAGAATGGGACCACCTAGAGGGTGCTCCGGGTACGGACATAAGGGCGACTCATAGTGCCCTTTTGAAAGAACTGGAGCGCATTCACGGCGACAAGATCCGCTATAACTACACCACAAAACAGTGGTTGGTTTGGGGTGGCTCGTATTGGAAGCCTGATTCAAAGTCCAGTACGCATGAGATGATCCGTAAACTGTGCGAAAGCCATGCACAAACCTTGGATACCAAGGCAGATCGAAAGCAACTCGAAACATTGCGTTTTTGGAAAGATGTTGAAGAGGCTGCACGGTTTCAAAGTGAGTTTGCGACAACCCATAAAAATTGGAACACGGATGATTTCCTAATTGCCTGCCCAACCGTGACCGTCGATTTGTGCACGGGTGATATCTTAGAACCTGATCCCAAGCATTTAATCTCGCAATGCACTTCTTCTGATCCTGACAAGGCTACTCCGGAACTTTGGTTGAAATTCCTGCATGAGACCTTTGGCGGCGATAAGGAACTTATCCGGATGGTGCAGCAAATCTTTGGCATGTGCCTTACCGGTAACATCGACGAACAGAAATTTTTCTTTTTAATCGGCTCGGGTGGTAACGGCAAATCTGTTTTTCTGAGTGTTCTCCGGTCAATCCTGGCGGATTATCATACTAAGGCTGAACAATCGGCTTTTACCGCGAATCGGTTCGGTACGGTGGCGCACCAGGAGCATCTAGCTGTATTGCACGGTGCACGGGCTGTAACGGTCTCTGAGACCGATAAAGAGAAGTCCTGGGCTCTATCGACCATTAAAGAGGTCACGGGCGGTGAGCCTATCCGTGCAAGCCGTAAAGGCGAAAAGAGTTTTGAGTTTGATCCGAAATTCACGCTTTTAATTGCTGGCAACCACAAACCGTATTTAGGTGAGACTGGATCGGCCATGGAGAGGCGTTTGGTTCTGGTCCCGTTCAATCACAAGCCTGAAAATCCGGACCCTGACCTTACCGCGAAGTTGATGGAGGAAGCGGGCAGCATCTTATGGTGGGCTATACAGGGGTGTGTGGATTGGAAGCAAAACGGTTTCAAGATTGCCCAATCCTCAAAGGATGCTACTCAGTCATATTTTCAAGAGAGCGATCCGATTGGACAGTGGTTTGATGAGAGTATTGAGGTCACGAAAAAACCAGCGGATTTTATACCGTCGAAGGAAATGTATGAAGCGTATGAACACTGGTTGGAGGAATATGAGGGAGACCCGCCGAATCATAGTCAAAAGGAGTTTACTTTATATCTGAAAAGTAAGAAGAACCTTGAATGTTCTCGAAAGTGGATAGGTAGTGAGCGGCCTAACGGCTTCCAGGGAGTGAAGTTTATCGATCAAGGTGAGTAAGGCAGTATCGTTTTCGTATATTTTATGCAACTATGGAGGGTCTGTGCAGCATCGCAGACCCTTTTTTGTATGTTATGGACTGGATGGACTGGACCTCTGTGGACCCTACACATACGCCTCTATGTCACTATATAGCCTATCTTATATTTATCTTATATTTATCTTATATTTTATCTTATATTTATCTTATATTTTATCTTATATTCCATTTTATATGCGCGCGCGCATATAAGTTTTTCAAATATAAGATAGAATATAAGATAGGGTATATAGACGCGTATGTGTAGGGTCCACAGAGGTCCAGTCCATCCAGTCCATTCAAACCAAGCACAGTATGTGCAGCGCTATGTGTAGGGTCCACAACGGCATGGGACAAATGGGACAGACCAGCCAAGCACAGTATGTGCAGCCTGATAGGACCTTGATCGTTCGCGCGCGCGACTAATGTTCTCCCTGGTCAAGCACAGATGGAAGGAATGCTGCGCACTCTGTACTTTTTATTTATATTGCTATTGCATTTATATTTACTTTGTGTTATTATTCGCGCCAATAAAGGTTTAGCTCTAACCATATCTGGTCCCAATGCCCCAAAATTGCGTTTGGGGGGAGTGGCGTGGTTGGGGGTCTTGCTTTCGCGATTTGAGGAATTTTATTATGCCAAGGAAAGCTAAGCCAGCAACACTGGCCATTCGATTTCTTGAAACACTCGTTGTTCCGGAAGGTCCCCTTGCCGGAAAGCGGTTGAAACTTGCCAAATTCCAAAAGGATTTTGTGAAGGGTGCTCTTGATCCTGAAACTCATGTTGCTTGCCTCTCCATTGGCCGGGGCAATGGCAAGACGGCTCTTTCTGCTGGATTGGCCCTTGGGGCGTTGCTTGGGGAATGGGATACCCAACCTCGGCGGTACATTCCGATTGCAGCCCGGAACCGCGACCAAGCCGCGATTGCGTATGGCTTTATTGAAGGCTTCTGTTTGTATCTCCCCGAAACTATCCGTGAGCGGTTGAAGTTTCGCCGCTCCCCAAAACTTGAAATCGAATATCAGGATGAGAATGGTCCCCACCTGCTGCGCTGTATTGCGGCGGATGGCAAATCTGCCCTTGGGTCTGGTCCTACCATGGTTTTGATGGATGAGCGCGCCGCATGGCCGCCGGATCAAGGGGACGCGCTTGAAGCGGCCTTGTTAACGGGTCTTGGTAAGCGCCAAGGCCGTGCTCTGATTATCTCCACTTCCGCTCCGGACGATGCGAACGCCTTCTCCCAATGGCTGGACAATCCACCACCAGGGACCTTCACGATGGAGTTTCGTCCACCTCCGGGACTTCCTGCTGATGATCGGGAATCCCTGTTGATGGCAAACCCGGGAGCGAAGTGCGGCGTAGGCGCTAATCTAGATTGGTTGGCCTCGGCGGCGGAACGAGCAATCGCAAGGGGCGGTAGTTCCTTGTCCAGTTTCCGGAACTTGCACCGCAACGAGCGGGTGAGCGGAGAGGATCGAGACGTTCTGCTAACGGTGGATCAATGGATGAGTGCTGAGACAGACGTTCTTCCGCCTCGTACTGGGTCAGTGGTGGTTGGTTTGGATTTGGGCGGTAGTGCGTCCATGTCCGCCGCTGCGCTCTACTGGCCTGAATCAGGCCGATTGGAGGCATACGGAACCTTCCCTACCGATCCCTCCCTTGGTCAGCGTGGTATCAATGATGGTGTTGGCGACCGTTACCGGCAAATGCAGGAACGGGGTGAACTGACAACACTTGGCGCTAAGACCGTGCCTGTTGCGGCTTGGGTGGGAGAAGTGTTCCGGCGGATCGAGGGTGAGCCTGTTTCTGCCATTGTGTGTGATCGTTTCAAGCAAGCGGAAATGTCTGAAGCCTTTGTTACGGCGAATGTGAACGCTCCGGTGGTGTGGCGTGGCATGGGCTTTAGGGATGGATCTGAAGATGTGGATCGGTTCCGCCGCGCCGTTTTCGATGGAAAGGTTCAATCGTCCGAGTCCTTACTTATGCGTTCCGCGATTGCAGACACGACCTGTCTGCGGGATCCGGCAAACAATGTGAAGCTTGCAAAGGCCAGGTCATTGGGCCGGATCGATGCCGCCGCTGCTACGGTGTTGGCTGTTGGTGAAGGCGCACGGCAATCCGCGCGGCCCACTCCACGGGCTGGGAGGATGTTATGGGCGTAAGATACAAACGATATTCCGCAAACGTTATACAAACCAAACGGTGGAAGGGACTCCGCTTGGAAGCCCTCCGCCGCGATAATTGGCAATGCGTCCAATGCGGGGCAACGGGTCGATTAGAGGTGGATCATATTATCCCGGTACGGAGTGAGCCTGATCGTGCTTACGACCTTACAAACCTCCAGACCCTTTGCCCAAAATGTCATACCCGGAAAACCCGGGTTGAATGCGGCCATCCGCCGCCTAATCCTGACCGTGTAAAATGGAGAGAAGCGGTCCAATTTTTGGAGAACTGATTAATGTTAGAATCTATTAAAATTAATAAGCGTCAAAGTGAAATTCGGCAAAACCTTGCGGCACTTTCCGCAAAAGCCGATCCGTCTCAGGATGAAATCCGGTCTATGGATGATCTTGGATCGGAATATGAAACCAATGAAATCCGGTATCGTGCAGCCTTGGTTGCTGAAGATGATGAGCGCCGCCAAGCCGGTGCGGAACTTGAAACCCGTGAAGATCGGGATCGGGCGGATCTCGTTTCGCAATTCGAGGTTCGGCAAGTGCTCAATCTTCTTGATGAAGGCCGTCCCTTGGATGGTGCTACTCGGGAAATGGTGGAGGAAATGCGGTCCCACGGATCGTATCAAGGGATCCCGATTCCCCTTGAGGCCCTTGCGCCCATGGAGCGTCGCGCGGGTGAGACCGTTGCGGGCGGAACACCGGATCCGGTGAACACCATGCCAATCATTGATCGACTCTTTGCCGATAGCGTCGCAACCCGGATGGGCGTGCGCACGGTGAACATTGCATCCGGTTCGCAAGATTATCCGATTGTGACCAGCAATGTTCAAGCGGGATGGGCCGATGGTGAGCTTGCGGATGTTGCCGGTCCTACTGCATTTGCGACCACAAACAGCACATTGCAGCCCAACCAGAATCTTGGCGTGCAGATGGAAATTTCCCGCCGTGCCATGAAGCAATCCGGTCCGGCTCTTGAACAAGCCGTTCGCCGCGATATGGCGGAAGCTATCCGGGTTAAGCTTGATGAGGCCGTGTTTAGAGGCACTGGCGCGAATGGTCAGCCTACAGGCATTTTCACTGCGGCGGATGGTGCAGGTGGGATTGCGGATACCAGCGTTGATGCAGCGGTGTCCTGGTCTGTTTTCCGCACCGCGATTACCACCTTCATGGTTGCCAATGCAGCATCCAGCCCCGGGGCGGTGCGCATTCTCATGCGTCCGGAAGTGTGGAATGCACTTGATGGGGCTTATCTGCAAGATGGGGCGGATCCGTCCCTTGTTGTAACGGGCGACACGGAATGGGAGTTCCTTACACGGAATGTTCCAGTGTCCAACATTGTCATGAGTAGCAACGCCGTTGCAGCCCCTACCGGTGATCCGGCTGCATCTAGTGCATTGCTTACCACCACCATCGGCGGTGTTGATCCCGCGTTGCTTGGTCTGTGGGGCGGTGTTGACGTGATCCGCGATCCTTACAGTCTTGCGGCTTCTGGGCAGATCAAGATCACCGGTCTTTTGACCGCTGATGTTGCGATCCTGCGGCCCGCGCAACTCCATGTCCTGGAAGGTCTCCAATAATGGATATGTTGTGGGGGCATTCGGTCCCGCTTGAGATTCGCAATGAGGGGGATGGTGTCCGGCTTGCCGGGCGCTTCCCCTATGGCTCTACCGCCGTTTTAAGTGATGGTGGGCGGACCGGGCGTCCCCGCAAAGAGTCTTTCGTGTCTCGGGCTTTCTCGTTCCGGGTCGAAGATCCGAACGCGGAAATCCATCTCCTATCTGGGCACCGGTACGACAAGCCCCTTGCGTCAAAGCTGAATGGATCTTTGCGGTTGGAAGACTCGGATGAGGCTTTGTCCTTTGAAGCCCGGATTGATCCGGAAGTGGCTGAGACCACCCATGGGCGGGATGTGCTTGCCTTGCTCCGGGCGGGTCTTGCCATAGGCATAAGCCCGGGATTCCGCCTTCCGCCGGAACGCGCCGTGCCGCGTGAACAGGCCGAAGAAATTCTGGAAGAACCAAATGATCCGGAACGCGGGATGCATAGGGCACTCATTAGGCTGATCAAACAAGCCTTACTTTTTGAATTATCAATTGTGACGCAACCAGCATATCCGGAAGCGCAAGTGGAAGCCCGTAACTGGACGCCGTTGCGGACTATCCGACCAAGGAGGATTTTACTATGATAATTATTCACGATGTTTCTGAGGGTTATGTAGAGGCTCGCCCACATGTTAATGGGACAAGTCAATATTCCAAATCACTTCGGAATGCGGCATGGGAACGGATTGAAAGCTACATTGCCTATCGATGGGGCGAGCGGCCCGTTGAGTTTGTCGTAGAGGGTCCGGGGGAGTGGTTGCCGCCACTCGTACCTTTCACCACACAGAGTATTAGTCGATGGGTTGGAGGGGAGTGGGTTCCTGTCGATCCACTACCAACGGCTTTGGGCGGTTGGTGCCTTATTGAGAACTTGCATTTCCGATTCACCGGTTTTGCGGGTAGCGATGAGGAAATCCCTTTTGCGGTCCAGGAAGCCTTCCGGCGACTTTGCCGCTATTTGGATCACGATAGTAAGCATACAGATCCTTTCGTTGGCGGTGCGTCGGAACATTCGTTCGATTTGGGGAATGTCAGTATGAGCACTAAACAATCACCTAACGCACGGGCGAAGGCGCTGCAATACAGCGGTGCAGCGGACCTGTTGCGCCCTTATAGAAAGGCGCATAGAAACCCATGATTTGGCCATTTAAAAAACGAGAACCGGTGGAGAAGCGGGCGAGTGCATCGGGCTTCACTGCCGAAATCATTGCAGCCCGGGAGAGTTACATCTCGGGGCGGACCGGTATTGGTGAACTCACCGCAACGGTGCAATCATGCGTGTCGATGTGGGAGAACGGTCTCTCTATGGCGGATGTGGAGGGTACGGCCCTTCTCACGCCTTCTGTGTTGGCCTTGATGGCGCGATCCCTTGCCTTGCGCGGTGAGGCCTTGTTCCTGATCGATGATACAAAGCTAATCCCGTGCGCTGATTGGGATTTGTCCACTCGGGACGGGGAACCGCGTGCCTACCGGTTTTCAATCTCTGAAGCGGGTGGGGGACGGTCCAGGACGGCTCTAGCTCCGGAGATGCTGCACATCCGCATTGGGGCGGACATGGTGGCACCCTATTACGGGCAAGCCCCGCTCCGCCGGGCGAATCTCACGGCTGGATTGCTTAACGCGATTGAGACCGCCTTATCGGAGATTTATGAGAACGCTCCGATGGGTTCCCAAATCGTGCCCATGCCTGAAGCCCCGGAAGTGGACAATGAAGCCCTTGCGCGCGGCTTCAATGCAAAGCGTGGTAGAATCCTGCTAAGGGAATCTGTCGCTGTAACAGCGGGGGGCGGACCGGCACCGCAAACGGATTGGCGTCCATCGGATATCACTCCGGACCTGTCCCGGGCGATGGCCCCTGAAACGCTATCAGCGGCCCGTGATTCGATCCTTGCGGCTTTCGGTGTTCTTCCCGGTCTCTACAACCACAATACAACCGGACCAATGGTGCGGGAGTGCCAACGGCATTTAGCCCAATGGCAGTTACAACCAATTTGCGGTTTGGTTGCACAGGAAGCATCGTCCAAATTAGGCGAGACGGTATCCCTGGACGTGATGCGGCCCCTGCAAGCCTTTGATGCCGGTGGACGTGCACGAGCCTTGGTTGGAATCGTTCAGGCCTTCGCAGCGGCGAAGGAAGCGAATATCGATGCTGCACAGCTTGGTGAGGCTATGCGGCTGGTAGATTGGAAATAATGTATTCGGTGGTAGAGCAGTGCCTGAAATATTTTTACTCGCCCTCAAAAAGTTCTTCTATCTAAAATGGTACATAATTTCGGGTGTTGTAAGCTTCTTTTTTGTAATAATCACGTATCCCGAAAAATTGATAGAATTTATTTTCATTGAGGCTGGATCCTTCTTTGGTGCTATTGTTGGAGTATTTGGTCTTGGTTTCTTTACATGGTATCAAATTCGAATGCAAAATCATAGATCGATAATAAGGTATCATAAAGCGATAGCATTTTTCGGCCGTGAAGTCATTGCGGGTGCGTATCTCGTTTTGATTTGTGTAAAGTGGCTTTCGTGTAATATTGACCATAATCAGGATTTCAAACCTTATTCGATTGGAATTTTTGTAGGATTTAAACGCATTCAAAAGGTAAGAAAGGTTTTTGTTGATTCTATAATAGATCAAGATATTGAGGAGATTTGGAAATTGTTGGATATAATTGAACAGATTGATACCCTCGAAAAATTCAATACCTCGTTTCAAAAAGAACTCTCTGAAAAGAGTGGAGATATACATGATGGTGTCGGATTTTTGACTTCATTCATTCCGCTATTTGAGCAATCAATTCGTCGAGCATTGGAGATTTCAAAGAAATATGGTTATAATTGGGACACGATAGACTTTGAAAGAATTAGAGAGGATACTGAAAAGCGTTTAAATCTTAAGGATTCAAGCTGAGAGGGCGACGAATTTTAGATAGGAAGCATTCGCGCACCCCTATGGTTTCAGTGTTTTACACAAAGAGCACGAGAGTCATTTCCGCGAACGGTGGGATAATTCGTGCGGAACATAGCGGAACACCGTGGGAACATTTCCTGTCCCACCGCACTCTAAGCCGTTGATTTATTTGGAAACAGGCACGCCCCTAGGGAGCGCCACCGAATCTCCAGCAAAGTCAAAGTGGTAGATAAAGTTGGTGCAAACCCGCCGAAGATGTACGGCTTTTTCGGTTTGTAAGGCTGGACCCTGCTGATTTGACGGTGCTCCACCGCAGCATGTGGATCCACGTCGTTTCTCCCAGAAGTTCTCCCTCCACCGCTCTCCCCTCTGACGGTTGCTGGCTTGGCGTCCCTTCGCATTCTCGCACATCCTCGAACGGGTCGGTTACGGCATTCAGTCTTTCGAGTTTCCAAAGGCATATTCCGCTGACCGACATTTCCTGCGGCAAAACGGACGCAATGACAGCCTGTTCACAACCCACAGTCTCATAACGAGCCGTTCAAGCCTCCGTCTTTTCAAAGGCTTGGATTTGATTCGCGGGAGCGATGTCGCTCCTCAATATGCGCGCGGCCTGAGCAGTGCCGGCGAACCTATTGAAAACCTTCTCACTGTGACGTGCATCACAGAGGCCTCGATGTGCTCCCGGTAGAAACATGTTGCAAAATCCAAAGGCCTTGCTGAAGCAAAGCCTACGGATTATCAGATGAAGGATCGGAAACGGAACTGTCCGGGACCTTCATACAGAGATTACCAATATGCAACATACTGAAAGTCTTGGAAGTGGGGGCTCCGTGGGAACTTGTGTAAGTCACACGGGCACACGTGCTCATGATGCGGCTGGTTGTTTCCGCCTCGATGCTCAATCCGGATTGGTGACAACGCCAAGTGGTGAGACCCGCGTGGTTGGGGCCACGGATATGGTGCTGCTCTATTCGCTTGCTTTGGAAATACCGGCCGAGCGGGTGGCGCAGACCTTGAGGCAAGATGTGCTGTGGGTGGAGGCGCAAAACGTGGCGTTGAAGCGTCAGCTGGGCATTGACGGGGCAATCCGGGTTGACCTCGCAAATGGCGCTGCTCCGCATTCCGATTATCGTTGGCCTGATCGCACTGTTACAAAAATCATCCTTGACCGGATTGCCAAGGGGGGCCGGGATCCTGCCGTCTATGTCTCCGGGGAAGGCGCCTTGTCCATGGAGGATGTCGCTCTTCTTGTTGCCCAGATCGTTCCGGGTTTGCAGCGGGAAGGCGTCGGCAAGGGCACCTTCGTGGCCATGGACGCCTCCCAGAAGCTTGAGGCTTATCTGCTTGTCCTTGCCACGCTCCTCTTGGGCGGCGTCGTTGTGCGCTATGGCGACACCGTTGGCCCGGCAACGCTGCGCAATATGGTCACACGAGCGCCCGCGCAACTCACATTCTCCGACCGGTTCGCCGATATCGGCCCAGATGCAGTGGTGGGTAAGCGCATCAGTTTTTCCGGTGACGACGGCATTCAGAGTTTCGAAGAATGGATCGACGCCTGTCCGGATCCCATCGATCTCGACGATCTGGACACGGTTGTTCTGCCGTCAGATCCTGCCTTCATCGGCTTTTCGACGGGAACCACAGGGGAGCCGAAAGTTGTCGTCAATTCCCACGAGTCCGTCTTCCGGGCAAGTGAAGCGCAGATGGCCCGCTTCGCCTTCAAACCGTCTGACATCTTCTGCACCGCCACTGATTTCACATCGTCCATGGCATTGCGCTATATGCTGACATTGCCGTTTCTGTCCGGCGCGCGTGTCTTGTTGCCGAGTCGGGAGGCCCGTACCCAGCCCATGGCCTTTGCCATGGATTGTGAGACCTACGGCGTCACTCAGCTCATGGTCACACCTCGAACCTTGCAGGGCCTAACCGACTGTTACACGCGGGTTGGGACGGCGGCGCTCCAATCCGTCCGCCGCATTCTGTCGGGATCTGCGCCGCTCCATCCGCATACGCTCAAAGCTTTCCATGCCTGCTGGCCTGTACCGGTTATTGACTGGTATGGGGCACGAGAGATGTCCGTTGTCGTCTATGCGGAGGGCGATATGCATGCAACGGTGACCTCTGGTGGGGGGCGCGCCTCAGAGGTTTTGATCCGTGTCTTGCGTGAAGACGGTACGGCCTGTGCGACGGGAGAAGCGGGAGAGGTCTATGTGCATACGGATTGTCTATTGCTTGATATTCTTGAGACGCCCGATGAGGACAGTCCAGTCAAGGATGGCTGGTTTCGAACGGGCGATATTGGCCTGCTGACAAACGAAGGTCGCATCCAGTTGGTGGGCCGGAGCCGGGAGGTCGTGAAGACTCGCGACGGCGGCTTGGTCAGCCCGGTCGAGATTGAGGGCGTTTTGACAGCCCATGACCAGATCAAGGATGTCTGTGCGTTCCGTTGGGTCGCGCCGGACGGATCGGAGTGCGTTGGCGTCATGGCAGTTCCGCACAATGATCTGTCTGAAGAGGCAAGCAGGCAGCTGGAAAAGGATCTGAAAGCGGCGGTTCACTCGGAACTGGGCCCTTTCAAGGTCCCGAGTGCGATTCTGTTCCGCGAGGACCTGCCAAGGCTCGCGCGGGGTAAGCCAGATAAACTCAGCATGAGCCGGGATTTTGAAGCGGCAATGGCGGGCCGCGCTAGTTTGAGTCAGGGGTGAGGGGATGACGTTTTCGGACTTTTTCGATCGGGCTCTGGCGGGAGCCAAATCGGCGCAACCCTTTCTCGTCATTGACGGGCGAGAGATGACTTATGGCGGTTTGATTGACACGATCAACCGTCTTTACACGTTGTTCGATGCCAAGGGTTTGGGGCGCGGGGATACAATCGCGCTTGTCACAACGCAGGCGGATGATCTTGCGGCAATTCTGCTGGCGGGTCTTCGTGCTGGCATCGGGGTGATCAGCCTCAATCCAGAGCTTACGCCCCAGGAACGCAGGCGCGCGCTGGAAGCAGCACAGGTCAGCCATGTCTTCATCGACAAACCGCTGCTTGACAGTGGTCCGTTGCCTGATCGGATGGGGCATACCACCTTGACCGACGCGCAGACCGCACAGGGTGGGCTGGTCGGAAGGCTCTTGAAGAAAAGGAAGTCGACCACCGTCGAAGAAGGCCTGAAGGCGGAGCTGAAAACCATCACGCCTCGAACAGAACCGATGCCAGCCATCGATGATGACGAGGTCGGTCTTCTCCTCTTCACTTCCGGCACGACGGCGGCGCCGAAGGTGGTGGAGCTTACCCATGCCAATCTGGCAAGCCAGCTTGAGGCCTTCTTTCAAGTCTACGATTACGACCCGGGCAGCCACATTCTCAATGTTCTGCCGCTCCATTTTACCGATGGATTGATGCATGGGCCGATCGTCACCTTCCTGACCGGCGCGCGGCTCTACAGGATGAAGACCTTTTCCATTCAGAGCATGGAAGACCTTCTTCACACGGTCTACCGAGACCGGATCACCCATTTCATTGCCGTTCCCGCACTGCTCTCCATCATGGACAGGCTTCACGGAGCATTCGATGAGGCCTTCCAGACTCCGGATTTCCGGTACATCCGCTCGAGCGGTGACAGATTGCCCGATCGTCTGTGGCGGGATGTCCAGGATCGCTTCAAGGTCCAGGTGGTCAACACCTACGGTCTTTCAGAAACGGTCTGTGAGGCCCTCTATTGCGGCCCGGACCAGGAATCCTTCCGGATTGGGACCATCGGCAAGCCTGTCGGATGTGAAATCCGCATCGCCGATGATCAAGGGAATGCCGTCAACCCGGGCGAGACGGGCGAACTGTTGATCCGTGGCGGTATCATCATGCGCGGCTACCGGGGCCAGCCGGAGCTGACCCAATCGGCGGTCAGCGACGGGTGGTTCCACACGGGTGACTATGCAAGCCAGGATGAAGAGGGTTTTGTCACCATTGTCGGGCGCAAGAAGAACACCATCATCAGTGGCGGCGTGAATGTTCAGCCCCAGGATGTCACGGATGTTCTCCTTGCCCACGATGATGTGGCGGATGCGGTCACCTTCGGGCTGCCCGATCCGGTGTGGGGGGAAGTGGTTGCAAGTGCCGTGATCCCACGGCCTGATTGCAAGCCCGATGTGAAGGAACTGCTGGCCCATTGCCGCAATGGTTTGGCACCGCAGAAGATGCCCCGCACACTGAAAGTGCTTGAAGCGCTTCCCCGGAATGCCGCCGGGAAAGTTCTGATCGATGAGGTCCGGGCTCGGTTTTCAGAGGGCACCGACAGCGCTTTGCAGCAGCGTGCCGGCTCAATTGATGAGCAGGTGATTGCACTTGCGGCTCAAACATTCGCATGCGAGGCAGATGAACTGACCCTGCGCAATGAACCTCGCACCACATTGGGTTGGGACAGTCTGGCGCATATGAACCTGATTGCCCTCACGGAAGAGACCTTCAGGATCAAGCTCAGTCCGCGGGATATCCTCAGTGTGGGACGGCTTGAACATCTGCGCGACCTCGTGGTGCAGAAGACCGGCGCGACATCGAGCCCGGGGATGTCCCATGTCTGAGCGCAAAGCGACTTGGCCGAGGGAGGAAGACATTCGTCCTGCTCCTCCTTCGACCTGGGGGCTCGCGGCGGCAATTCTGTTGCTTGGCGGCTTGACCGCCGTGGCTCTGCGCATTCTTGACCGACTGTTCTGATCACCGTTTCGGCACAAAGACAAAGAGTATGCATTATCTGTCGCTCATATGGCTTGCCTGGATGTGGCTGACCGTGTCGGCCTATTGGCTTGCACCCAGGAAGTCGCGCCTTGTGGTCCTGATGCTGATCACGCTGGCGTTTCTCGCGATCCACGCGCCGGAGTCCGCGATTATCCTGGTCTTGTTCGCCCTCGTGACCTACGCCGTCGAAAGCCGTCCGGTGGTCAGCATACCTATGGTGGCCGGTGCATCGGTCTTCTTTCTTGCCGTGCTATTCACTTTCAAGATTGGCCAGGCATTCGATTCCCTGCGGTTGCTCGAAACAGTGATCCTACCACTGGGGCTGTCCTACTACACGTTCCGCTGTGTTCATGTGTTGCTGGAACGCGTCAAAGGGCACTTGCCGCCGATGAACCTCCACGACCTCGCGGGATATCTGTTCTTTCTGCCGACCATCGTCGTGGGGCCCATTCACCGGGCTGATGAATTCCGGCGGGATCTGGCCCGCCAGCGGTTTGATCCTGGGTTGCTGTCGGAAGGGGCGGAGCGCATTCTTTATGGCTACGTCAAGATCGTGATCCTGAGTAATGCGCTCACGGAAGGGGTGTTCGGATCCTATATCGCGGAGCTGCCCAACCAGGAGGGAGCCTATGTGCTCTACCTCAAAACGGTGCAGGCGGGACTGAACCTTTATTTTCAATTTTCCGGCTTTTCAGACATCGCTATTGGGTTCGCGCGGCTGCTGGGCTTCCGGGTGATGGAGAATTTCCACTGGCCCTATTTCCAGTCGAATATCTCGGCGTTCTGGCGTTCCTGGCACATGTCCCTTTCGCGGTGGTGCCGAGATTATGTGTACGGCGTTGTCGTGTCGTTCACGCGAAGCCCTGCGCTGGGTGCACTCTGTACCATGATTGTCATCGGACTGTGGCACGAGGTCTCCCTGCGGTTCGTTCTCTGGGGGGCTTATCATGCCTGCGGTATCATTCTGTGGCAGATGACGGCGTCATGGGGGGCTGCCCTCACACAGGCCGTACCGAGATCCCTGGGTCCATCGGTGCACGCGCTCAAGATTCTCGTGACCGTTCATTTTGTCTGGTTCGGCTTCGTTATTCTGACTGCGGAAACGCCGATGGCGGCGCTCGGCATCTATGAGACGATATTGTTCTCTTGGCTCTGACGGCTGCACGGAGAAGTGGGAGGAGTTCCGGATGTACGGACTGTTGGTGAAATGGGTGAACCCGCGGATGGCAAGTATACTCACCGCGATCTGGTTTGCGGCTCTGATCATCGGAGTGATTATCTTCAGTGTGGATCCGTCAGCCGATTTCCGGTATGGGCGAATTTGAGGCACTGAGAGGCAAGTACCCATGACTCTGCGTGACCGCCAGAAAGAAGTGATTTTCGCCCTCGGCCTGTTTTTGACCGTACTGGTCTGTGTACTGCTGGGTGAAGGTCTGGCCCGCTTCCTTAACCTGGGTAAAGCGGACGAGACGTTCGACTGGCGGGCCTTCCGGAACGCTGCCATGGAGCCCGTCCAAGCCGGTGAGCGGGAGCGCTTCATCCCGGGCGCGGAATTCGGCGGCATTCGGATCAACGATCTTGGGTATCGCGGTCCTGACGTGCCTGTGCCGAAACCAGCCCGGACGGTGCGCTTGGTGTTTCTTGGCGACAGCAAGTTTCTCGGCATGGAAATGCCCTATCCAGAGACAATACCGGGCCGGGCCATGGCACTCCTGGCCCAGCGCCTGGAAGGGTGTGCCCTCGACCATGTCATGCTGGCAGGGCCGGGCTACACACTCGGGCACTTGACCCGTGCCGTGGCTGAGGAGCGTGCTCGTCTTGAGCCGGATTTGTTTGTCCTTCTTGGCGGTTCCCTCAGTGAAGTTCTGGCGGCGCGCCGGAGCCATGCGCCAAATGCGATCGCTCTCATGGACAGTCCACAGAGTGATTTTCTCAACCAGTCCCGGCTTTACAAAGTGCTCGTCAATCAAGTCCGCCGGGCCCGGGAAGCCGTAGGCACCATCACCTTGGACCGGGTCAAAGTGCTGCCCGATGCCCGCGTGCGGGCGCTCAGCCGTGAGCTGATTGCCGGGCTTGGTGACGCAATCGGGACAACACCGGTCGTCGCCCTGGCCTATCGCGGCATGTTGCGTACGGATCTTGATGGTACGCAGCAAGATACGGTCGACAGACTTCTCATGCACAGGGGGTACCGTTTCAGTACGGAGCAAGTCGCTCAAGTGAGCGATCTCATCGCCGATGAATTGGAGGCTGTGTCGGCTGAGCGCGGGTGGCGTTTCCTCGATCCGATTGCTTCCATTCCTCCTGACAAGGCGCATTTCTTCGATCTTGTCCATCTCCGTCCGAATGCGGCCGCCATGGTCGCGGAAGAGATTGCCGAGACGATTGCACCGATGGTGCGCCTGGATTTCTGCCCAACCATACCAGGGTAACACCCTCCTAATTCGCATCAAAAACCTGGCGGGCTATGGTCGTGGCCCGTAGGGTCATTTCTGCCCGAACCGATTTGGCGCGCGTTTCATTCTGCCCGCGCGCGACAGGCCCTCTGGGTGGGCTTTCAAAGGGAGCGTGTAGGGGGCATAGTGAGGATGCCGGACGGTCTTGGCTGACTTTCCGCCGTTGATGCGGCGCCGTTGATGCAGTGATCCAAATCAGGAAGATATTTGCGATGCGATCCTTCTCCCGTGAAACCTGGATGACGCCGCCCTACAACCGGGTGAGTTTTCAGCAGGTGCAATCGCTTTTTCCGACCGCCCGTTTGAGGCGCGGTGGCAGACCCGCTTCACCCCTGCCTACGGACCCCGTTGATATCAACCACATCTGCTTCGGCGGGGCGGACGGCGACAAGTATTCGATCCCCCGGTTCCTGACCGGTTCGTATACGGATGCATTGCTGATCGTCCGGAACGGCACCTTGATCCATGAGAGTTATGAAAATGGAATGCAGGCTGACAGTCTGCATTTGATCAATTCCATTTCGAAGACGTTTCTTGGCATGCTCGCCGGCATTCTTGTGGGCGACGGTGTGATGGATCCCCAGGAACGGGTGGCCGCCTATGTGCCCCAGTTCGCCGGAACGGCACTGGACCGGACCACCCTGGGGCAAGCCCTCGATATGACGGGTGCGGTGAAATTCGGCGAGGACTATGCCTCCCCGATGGATGATTTCTGGGTCGAGACCGCCGTTCTCGGTTGGCGCCCGGATCTGGCGGAGCGGGCCGGCACCGGGTCCCTTAAAGACTATGCCTTTGCCAGAACCGAAACCGAGCAGGGGGATGGGGAAGGCTTTCACTATCGCACCCTGCTGACGAATGTGGTGGCCATGGTCATGGAAGGCGCGACCGGGACACCGGTCCAGGACCTGATGGAACAGCGGTTGTGGCAAAGACTGCGCCCCGAGCAGGATGGCAATGTGGTTGTCGATGCCACCGGCTTTCCCTATTTCGGCGCCGGGATCAGCGCCACCGCCCGGGACCTCGCCCGCTTCGGGATGATGCTCCTGAATGACGGCGCGGTCGATGGGGATCAGGTGGTTCCGTCCGCATGGGTTACATCCACCCGCGCCGGCAGTGACGAGCGGCGGGCCCACTTCGCGGCTTATGACTATGCCCTGATGGCGTCGAACGGGCATTATCAGAACCAGACCTGGGCAAGCGAGAGCGATGGGGTGTTGCTCTGTATCGGGATCTATGGGCAGACCATCTATGTGCACCAGCCATCGGGGATTGTGATCGTCAAGCTGTCCACCCATCCTGAGCCTGCCGATGACAAACAGTATGCCTACACATTTCTGGCCATGCGGGCCCTGGTCGCGAGCCTTGCGCGGTGATCCGTCAGGGAACCCGGTCATGACAAGGGTTCCACGGATGGGCTTTCCAACGCCGTTGAGACATTCAAGCGCCCCAAGTCCTTCTCAAATTGAAGCGCTCCTCAAGTTGAAGTGCTGCTCAAGCTGATCCATGAGGCCGGTGCAGGGAGCGGCCATGGCCTTAAGACGGGAATGCCCTGTCCCTTGAGGCATAAGCCATTCGGCGAGTGCCCCAACTCGTAACCTGTGACACGATCCACCAACGCAGTTGTGCACAGACAATTGATCGGATGCGACTATCTGACGACTGTCTATTCCCTGGAACGGAGGATCGCGGCTGGTGCGCCCTTTTGCGGCTGTTATCCGTTGAGAAATAAGACCGAATTTTTGGACCGGCCCGAAAAAACGCCTTCCGGCAAACGCCCCATTTCATTATCCTCCCGGCAACATTCCAAAAACAATGAACGTCATGTCTATGGGTGGTTGCAAGGCAGGCCATAACGTCACCAGGACGTTGGGGGTTGCCATGCGCTGGTTCCACGGGCAGACGGTGTCCTCAAGACTGTCCGGCCAGAACGTCGGCCTATGTGAGCGATTTGGGAGAATGACCTTGCTTTCTATCAAGGATATCAAAGCCTCCGGCGTGTCGGTGTGTGTTGCGGCGTTGCTCGCGTTCCCCGTGCATGCTCAGGAGAGCGCAGGCGAAGAGGCAGCAGAGACGGAACAGCCCCGGCGCAGCGCCACACGGGCCCTGACCGAAACCGTTGTCGTGACCGCCCGGAAGCGTGGCGACGAGGAAGCGGTGCAGAGCGTTCCCATCGCCGTGACGGCCCTCGGTGAAGCGCAACTCGACGCTTTGAAAGTCGATGACCTGGAGGATCTGACCTACACGATCCCGAATGTGTCCCTCGCGGATATCGGCACCGCCAACGGCACGGCGAACTTCACCATTCGCGGCGTGGGCGTGAACAGCTCCATCCCCTCCATCGACCCGGCCGTGGGCGTGTTCGTCGACGGTGTCTATTACGGCATCAACAGCGGTGTCGTTCTGGACATTTTCGATCTCGAGAGCATCGAGGTGCTGCGCGGACCCCAGGGCGTGCTCTTTGGACGGAACGTGACCGGCGGTGCCGTGGTCATCAACACCAAAAAGCCGACCGATGTGTTCGAGGCAGCCGGGAAGGCCCTGGTCGAATCCGGTCTGCGGGGCACGGGCATCACGTACAATTTGCAGGGTTACGTGTCCGGTCCGATTATTGAAGACAAGCTCCTGGTCAAGTTCGCCGGTTACTACCGGAACGATGAGGGCTGGTTCGAGAACCAGTTGACCGGCGATAACATCGGTGCCGCCGAAAGCTACATTGTGCGTCCGAGCCTGACCTGGTTCCCCTGGGACGATGCCGAGGTCAACATCCGTTACGAGCACGGCGATGTGCAGGGTGACGGACCGGTTGCTCAGTCCCACACCAATGGTTTCGGTACGCCCGGAACGCCGGTCAATTTTGACCGGGAAAGCTTCGACGCCTCCATCGACGAAGTGGGCTTCCAGGACACCACCTGGGATCAGGTCATCGCGGACATCGAGTTCGCCGTGCCCTTCGGCCAGGGCGGCACCGTCACGAACATTTTCGGATGGAGAAAGCTGTCCCAGGACACTTTGGGTGACATCGACGCCCAGCCCCTCTTCATCTTCCATGCGCCTGCAAATCTGCGCCAGGAACAGTACTCGAACGAACTGCGCTATTTCGGCCGGTTCTTTGACCGCATGGACCTGACGACGGGTGTCTTCTACTTCACCCAGACCCTTGATTACGCCGAACAGCGCGACCTTCTCGGTGTTGCACTGGGCAGTCAGGCGGGCGGCGTGCCGGCTCTGGTCCAGACCGGTGGCGGCATCCAGGAACACGACACCATCGGCGTGTTCGGTAACGTGGACATCGACATCACCGATCGCCTGATCCTGTCCGGCGGGCTGCGCTGGAGCCGGGAGGAAAAAGAAGTCCAGATCGCCAACCTCGTGTTCAATCAGGTTGCTCCGCCCGCAGGCGGGATCCCCTGTAACGTGGTCGAAGGGACGTGTCCGTTCGATTTTGTCGACGATGAATCCTGGACTTCCCTGTCCTCGCGGCTCGGCCTGAAATTCATCGTGAATGAAAACACGCTGACCTATGCGACCTGGGCGCGCTCTTTCCGTTCGGGCGGTTACAATCTGCGCAACACGGCGGTGCCGACCACACCGGAGGAAGCAGAACTTCTGGGCCCTGGACCATTCGACCAGGAAGAAGTGAGCTCCTTTGAGATCGGCGCGAAGAACACCTTCATGGGTGGCCGGGGTACGCTGAATGTCGCGGGCTTCTACACGCTGATCGATGACATGCAGCGGGAAGTGAACCTGCCCAGTGAAGCGTCCGGTGTGCTCCAGCTCATCCGGAACACGGCGGATGCCCGTCTCTTCGGTTTCGAGGCGGAAGGTCAGTTTGCGGTTCTGGATAACTTCCTGCTGCGCGGTTCCGTGGGCTACACGAACGGCGAATACACGGAAGTCCGGTTCGATCTCAACGGCGACGGTCTGGTCAACAGCGCGGACGAGGAGCTTGATATCCCCCGTCTTGCACCACTGACCTACAATGTCGGGTTCGTCTACGATTACGATCTGGGCGATATCGGCATTGCGACCCTGCGCTTCAACTATGCGCACCGGGATGAGTCCGCTTTCACCGACAACAATCGGGGCATTCTGAATGCCGCCGACATCATCGATGCGGGTCTCGATTTGCTGACCTGGGATGATCGTGCCGTATTGTCCTTCTACGGTAAGAACCTGCTGAACGACGTTCAGCACGGAAATGATACCCAGCTCGGCGACACCTTGGCCGGCTTCCCCCTCGGCGGAACCTTCGCGCCGTTGACCCGGGGCCGGACAGTCGGCGTGGAACTGCGCGTGACCTACAACTGAGGTCAGCTGTAAGACGCACGTGAGAACAAGGGCCGCCGGATCATTCCAGCGGCCCTTTTTCATGGTTAGAAGCCCGGATTAGGCTGAAGGATCGGGATTGGCGGGCGACGCCTCAGGATAGTCTGAAAACAAGCCGACACGCCGTATTTGCTGCGGGATCATCCCATCCCGGCGGCCCATTCCGGGGAGCCTCCCATCATGCCCGATCCATCAGACCGCACTGGCCCTTCTGATGCTCCTCTCGACGCCCGGAGTGCGCTCTACTACTCCGTCAACGGCTCGAGTTTTTCCCCTGCCGCACTCACGCTGTACACGGAGGACAATCTGTCCGTATCGGGCACTACGGCGCTGGTTGACGGGCAACACTATGAGACCGTCCATGAGACCTTCCACTGGCTAACCTCACTCTATACAACGGCGGGGCGGTTCCTCTCCCTATTGCGCTATGCCCGGCTCAAACTCACATTGGACCTCATGAACCGGATCGGTGTGGAGCAGTTCAATGCCAAACTGGCGGCGGGATTCGATCCTGGAGAGCTCCCAGATTTGCGCTTCCGGCAGGCCCTTGGTCCCCTGGCCCGGGCAGGTGACGGATTATCCGTAGAAGCCCATAATGCGCTGCTTCTCCATGCCTTCGAGAAACTATATTTGAGGGCATCCCGGACGCTTCCCCATTTCAAGGCAAACCAGCCGATGCTGCATCCGGTGGGGCTTGCGGTGCCGGCGGCGGGCCTCGCATCGTTCGAAGCTCGGCGTTGGGATCAGGGCGGGGGCGGCATCCACCCGGATGGTTTTCATATGGATGGCTTCGTCGAGCAGGCGTTGACTGAGGCTTTCCAGCGCCAGTTCGGCTTTGCACGTGAGAAAAACGGAGACGCGGTCGACACCATTGATCTGTTCGAGGCTTTTTCGGTCATTGCTGACATCTGCGCGGCAATGGCGGTGGGGGATAAGGTGGCGGGCTTCCGGCGGCTTGGTGATCTTCATGGGTCTCGATATCTTCACGGGATCCGGGCGATTTGTGCCCAGCTCGGCATTGCCCTGCAACCGGCCGATATTGCCCGCTGGCAGCCCACCCTCTTTAGCATTTTGGAAGTCGCCCTTAATCCTCCGATTCCGCCCTTTAGCGTCGAAGAGGTGGAGCGTCTGACTTGGGCCCGTTTCTATCCGCCATTGCGGGCCATTTTGTCCACGGTCACTGCACGGAAAATGGAGGACCGGCCGGAGCAGGGTTGCACATCCGGCGACGTGGATCGGTTTCAGAATCACCTGTATTCCGTGATTGACGGAAAGCCGCCAGTCCACGGCCCGGCAAGCCGACCCGGTCAACTCGCCTTTTTCGACCGGAGTTGTCACAATCAGGAGCGCGACGGCGAGGGCAGCCCGGCGCCTTTGCGATGGGATTGGTATGATCTTATCACGGAGCTATCCTCTAGGGTCCGGGAGGATATGGCTGAAGTGGGTGCCGCGAGTCTGTCGGCGGTTCATGCCAAAGGCGCTTTGAAGACATTGCGTCATGCTTTTGCGCCTACAATCATCCTGCCCAGCGGCGATCTTCTCTATACCAACAAGACCACAAAGGAGAAAGCAATCGAATGGTCCACTCTGATGGGGACCTGGTATGTGCTCGACGATCTGGCCCGGGGCCGCAGACGGGTGCGTGTTCTGCCCCGCCATACGCCTGCCATGGCCGGAAAAGCCTGGTTTGTGGAGACGGCGGAAGCTGTGCGTCGGCAATATGATCGTCTCGGAATTGATCTCGAGATGGCTGTTTAGCAGGGCATTCAGTCTTGAGCGGGGAGGCGGATCCGCGGCGCATAGGACAGATCATCGAAGACGGTGAGTTCCTTCTTGTACAGAGCGATCAGGTCTGACAAGCGCTCGCGATCTTCTTCATTGAAAGTACGGTCCTTTGTGAGCAGATCGAACAGGGCGACCATGGGCATGGTCTCAAGGGCCGGCCTGATTGCGGCAGCTTTGTGTGCAAGGCGGTCCAGACATCCGGCGGGGAGACCACCCCGGCGCTCAAAGGTCGCCAGAAGCCTCAGGACGGAAACGATCCGCCTGGAGGGGAAGGGATGGGTGGTCTCCCGACGGGGTTTCAATCGCACCCTTCGGGCCTCAAGAGCAAGGAGGGCCATCATGCCTGCGAGGGTAGCTTCCGCGATGCGATCCGCTGGGTCAGGGTTCGTCTGCCCACAGATTCCGAACTTCGGGCTTTGACGGAGGGTGAGCCAGAAATTGGAGAATGCGGCTCCATCTGCCTCCAGTTCCATGGCCTGGATGAGGTGGCGTGTTTCGCCGGTCTCCCTGTTAAGCTCCAGTTCGTCAAGGCCGAAGGCGAACCGGCCGCGCATATAGTCTGCATGGCCAATGAGTGTGTGGAAGGCTTCATGCATGAACACAAAGCCGATAGAAAAGAAAGTCCTGTCCTGCCATAGCGGCAGGCAATCAGGCGGAAGGGGACTTGAAAGCGTGGCGGCAGCGTTTTCCGGTTCATCCTCATCGGGATGGGCCGCCATCAGATAGGAGAGGACTGCTTCGTGGTCCCTGGCCGTTTCCGGTTTGACAAGGAGACGGTGGATATGCATCAACCTCAGCACGGCTCCGAGAGAAACGCCGAAGACGAGGGACTTCTCCGAGCGATCTGCTGCACCATTGATTTCCATACGGTCAAAGAAACCGTGGTTCACGCGATAGGGTTCACCTCGTTTGTTCCGGTCTCCGTGATAATGGGACACAAGCTGGCTAAGCCCTTTCAGGATCTGGCCAAGCCACGCGAGCCCTGGCTCCGCAAAGACGGAGTCCGGATCAATGGAGCCACCGAAGCGGCGGGCGAACTCACTGAAATCCCTGGGCTGCATGACCGTTTAGGTCCAGGTCGCGGTTATGAGCATTGGGGGGTAAGGGCACGGCAGAATGTTCTGTACCCTACCTTCAGGGCAAGCATGATGGCGCGGGTCAGATAGGGCGCAATTACAGCGGCCTCGACTCCCAATTGTAAGGCCATGACCCCAGCCATGGCACCGATGAGGGCGCCCTGTGATTTCTTGGCGACGCTTTCGGCGGTCTGATGAAATTCCTTGTAGTGATCTGAGCCCTCGCCACCACAAACCAACAATCGCAATTCGGTCTTGAACGCCGTGGACAGATCGCCTGGACCAAAGCCAAGCATGGCTTCGCCTGCATCCTCTTCGAAATCTTCAGCGATTTCATCAATGGTGATTTCGCCGTCGGCGGCCCGAACGTCATGGAGCCCGGCCAGCGTCTCGTCGTCAAACAAGTTGAGATCAAGTCTATCATCCATGATCCGAGTAGTCCTTGAGATGGGGGTGTTTGAGACCGGCTTTGAGGTGCCTTCCTAATGGGTACGAGCCTAGCTTTCTTTGTGGCGGGTTTAGGTCCGCAATTCCGCGCCTGACCGGGGCTGATGCCGAGCACGGTCTGCAGGGAGAAGTGAGGGGGAGTTCAGGGCGCAAAAATTCCGGGGAGTGATGGGGGTCACAGTGGGTCCTGGCGGTGCGTGTCAGAAAAGGGCCAGGACAATCGCGCGCTGGTCTTCCGGAGGAAGCGCCAGGGCGGCAACACTGTGGAGAGATGTGATGAAAGCGAAAGCAACTGTTATCGGCGCTCTGTTCGGCATGGTTCTGTCCGCTGGAGCCTTGGCGACCACACAGGCGGAGGCGGGTTCCAGGGACTACAGTTTCCGGCTCGCGGAAGTCGGCCTGATGGTCAACGGCGTGGCCATTGACGCGCGGACCCGGGGGGCGCTGGTCAGCGCCTATGGGCAGGTGCCGGACGGGGCCTACTGGTATGATCCGGTTTCCGGCCTCTGGGGCCAGTGGGGTGGACCGAGTGTCGGGCGCATTGCCCCGGGCCTGCCCTTGGGCGGTCCTCTGCGTGCGGATGCATCCGGCGGCGGCAGCGGATACATGACCGGCGTTTTCGTCAATGGCCGGGAGATCCATCCCAGCGAGTTGCAGGTGCTGACACGGTTTTTCGGCTCGGTCAATCGGGGCCGGTACTGGCTTGGACCCAATATGATCGGCGGATATGAAGGCGGCCCCGCCCAGTTTGATCTGCGGGCTTCCGCCCGGTCCCGGGGCGGTGTCGGCGGCGGGTACAACCGCAACTCCGTGTTCGGAGGATTGATGAGTGACGGGCAGTGTTCCGGATATCTCCACCCCGGCGGCGCAACGGTGATGACCGGCAATTGCTGAGAATGCGGCCACCCGGGCCGGGCCATGCAGTCGGGCCCCATGGAGTCGGGCCTTTCCAGGTGACCTCGCGTTCCATAACGGTCTTGAAGCCATCAGAAAGCGGTGGGGCTCCGGCTCCGCCGCTTCTGTCATTTATAATCCGTATCGTGATCGATGCTGTGATCCTGACTCTTGGCCACCGTCTGAAGAGCCACCGTCTCAAGCGCCAGCCCAAGAAGGGCTGCCTCGTCCGCCATCCCGCCCCTTGGCCCACTGCCATGTGACCTGAGGGACACAGTGTTCTGCTCAAGTTGTGCGCAACGCGTGGATCCCGTGAGAGAGGCACCTTTCGTCTTGAAATATGGGTTCAGCTGAGAAACGCTGGGAGGGTGACAGAAAAGTAATGACACGCCGGATAGGGCCGATTCGCCAATGTTTCTGGCCCTTTGTTTGCACTGGCGACCAGAGCGAGCGGGCTGCTGTCCGGCCGAGGTGACACACCGATCAGTGTTGGGGGAAATTCTCGATGGTCAACAATCTGAACGAATTTGAGCAGATCGATGCCGAGGGGACTGTTTTTGAAGACTGGTTCGTCGGTTCGGAATGGTGGACAGCCCTGAAGAATGCCATGGACGCCGGCCTCGCGAACGGCAACCAGCTTTTCGGGGACACGAGGCTGGGCGAGAACGACGGGGATATCGTGACCCTGAATATCCGGGGCACAGCCCGCCTGTTCGAGGAGGGCGTTCTGGAGTTTCAGGGGAACGACCTGCCGTTCACCAATCAAGGTGATAATCTGCCCGATCAGAACAATCCCGATGCCACGGTGGGCGTCAACACCCGCTATCTGGGTGACGAGGCTGACGACGAAAGCATCAACAACGAACCGGTGCTCATGACCGGCGGCCGTGGTTCCGACACCCTGGAGGGCGGGACCCGGGATGACATCATTGCCGGCAACAGGGGCAACGACGTCATCGACACCCGGGGCGGCAATGACTTCGTGAAGGGCGGCCACGGCCGTGACGATATCAAGGGCGGTACGGGTGATGATCTTCTTTACGGAGACTATTCCGATAGCCATAAGCACGAAGCCGCCCGCAACTTCAACTGGAATGACACGATCGACGGGGGCAATGGCGCTGACATCCTGTTCGGCAACCAGGGGGATGACGTTCTCCTCGGCGGCACCGGCAATGGCGCCGATACGCTCTATGGCGGCTCCGGCGACGATGAACTGTCCGGCGGTGAAGGCAACGACCTGCTGATCGGCAGCCGGGTCGATGCATTCGGTGAATCCATCAGCTCCGGCGAACTGTCCAATGAAGAGCTCGGCCGGACCTACCGGGAACGGGATAGGGCCGCGAACATCTCCGACGATGACCTGCTGGAAGGTGAGACCGGCGACGACACTCTCATCGGCGGTGAAGGGGACGACACCCTGGATGGTGGTCAACACAATGACGTTCTCACCGGCGGCACGGGTGCGGACCTGTTCGACTTCACCGCCACCGGGTTCGGCAAGGACACGATCACCGATTTCAGCGATGGCGACCTGATTGCCCTCAACGCTACGGATTACGCCAATGCCGTGAGCCGTTTCGGCGGCGATAATCCGTCCCAGTTCACGATCGTTTACAGTGGCGGGGATGCCCTGCTCACCCTGGGGAATGCCAGCAATGAAACAGTCCTGATCGAGAATGTTGCAGCCAACAGTCTCGGCCTGGACGATTTCACGACACTCTGATCCACGTGACAGACAGGAACCGGCCGGGCAGGGATGTCCGGCCGGTTTTTTATGCCCTGTGTCCGGTTCTCCGACGACCACCGTATCGGCCATGGCACCGACTCCCTGGGCCTGGCTCTGGAAGAGCCATGGACCCATCCAGCCCAGGCGGCGCTTCGCCACGCAACGCGGGGCCGGTTTCGCGCCGATGATCCGCCTACTCGCAGAACCAGCAGCTATGGCAGGCATGGGCGGCGCCAATGGGGCTACCTGGCGGGACGGGATGGGTGTCCGGGACCTCGACATCGTCCGGCTCCTCCAGGATGCGCAGGATCCGCGCAGCAAGGGGGGAGGCCTCGTCGCCGGTGGCGGCGGGCAGGGTCCGCATGTGGGTTTCAACGGCAGCGGCGATCACGGGTGGGCCGGCCAGGAGTGGGGTGAGGGCGGTGATATAGCGGTGGGCCACGGCCATGCGGATGGCGGCTTCGTGGGCATTCTCCGCAGCCGGAGCAAAGACCGTCTCCGCGATCAGCGACAGCACGTCCTCCAGGGCGGGGAGGCGCTCATCCCGGCTGTGAAACTGGACAATGCGGCTCAGTCGGTGCTCGTGGAGGAGGGCATCGAAGGTCAGGCCCGCGGCGGTGGCGGCCGCACCGGTCTCGTCGAAGACCGGTGAGGTGTCGCCCCGGAAGGCTTCCCTACTGGCCCCATCGAACCAGCTCCGGTGGGGCGGGGACAGGAGACGGGAGACCGATTGCGGAAGGGCCAGAAAACCGGGCTCGATGGTCCGCAGCAGGACGGCCAGGGCGCGGGCCTGGTCCGCCGCCGCCACGGGGGTGACGCCGGTGCTGCCGTCCCCCTTCACGCCGTAGCCGAAGCGGGCCCCGCCCAGAAGTTTGGCGGCGGCCTCGATCTGATAACGGTGATAGAGGTAGATGGGGACGATCCGTGTGCGCAGGTCCGAGACCGGCGCGCCCTCGGGCAGATTGTCGAGACCATAATCGGCAAGGGCCGCAGCGCGCACTGCGATCAACCGTTCCAGTTCCACCACCGGGTCCGATCCATTGTCCCACAGGCTGCCCTGGGGATGGGCACTGCCCAGGGGGCGGGAATGGGGATCGGTGACGAAGACCCGGGTTTGCGCCGCTTCCCGGGCGATGGCGTCGAGGGCTGCGGCCTCATCGGTTCCCGGAGGAAATTCCTCATAGACATAGCGGGTGGCGATCTTGTCCCAGGCGCCGATTTCATTGGTATACGCATCGGACAGGTCGATGGTGCCGTCGCTGGCGAGGCGGACCAGGGGGGCGGGGTAGTCCATCACCGAGGCCCGGTTATCGGCACTGGCGCCCATATTGTGGGCAAAACCCAGGCCGTGCCCCACTTCGTGGGCGGAAAGCTGGCGCAGGCGCTGGAGGGAGACCTGGATCGGATCGTTGGGTCCGCCGGCACCCGACTGCGCCGCATCGAGGAGGCCTTCGAAAATGATCTGGTCCTGGCGCACCCGCAGGGACCCCAAAGTGATCACCGCCTTGATGATTTCTCCCGTGCGCGGATCATAGATCGGCGAGCCATAGGACCAGCCCCGTGTGCTCCGGTGAACCCAGTTGATCACGTTGTAACGGGCATCCAGGGGGTGGGCATCCTCGGGCAGCAGTTCCACCCGGTACGCATCCTGAAAACCGGCGGCCTCGAAAGCCTCGGCCCACCAGGAAGCCCCCTCCATGAGGGCGGTCCGGACGGGCTCGGGCGCCCCCCGGTCGAGATAGAAGACAATCGGCTCCTTCACCGGCGAGCGCTCCGCAGACGGATCGGTTTTTTCCAGCCGGTGACGCAGAATGAAGCGGCTTTCCAGGGGCTCCGTCAGGGGGGCCGCATAGTTGGTCACGGGGACGGCAATGTTGGACAGACGGGGATCGAAGCGCCGGGGTTTGAAGCCCGGATCCGGTAGCCGCACGAAGGAATGGTGGATGGTGAAGGTCAGGGACCGGCTGTCCGGCGCCGTGGCCCGGGCTTCCGGTCCGGGCTTGGTGCTGGCGAAGGTCAGTTGGGCCTCAAGCTCCACATTGTCGGGAAACACCAGGGTTTCCCGGGGCAGGGGGGCGCTACGGTCAGCCTGGAGGCTGTAGGTGCCCTGGTCCCGCTGGTTCAGATGGGCGGCAATGCCCAGCATGTCTGTCAGCAGGAAGGGGGCGATATCGATCAGCACCCGGCCATCGGGCATGGTGGCCTCGATATCCGCCGCCCACAAGACGGAGCGGGCGAAGGATTCCTCAGCAGCCAGAACTTCGAACCGGTTTTCACTCTGGGCGGTGAAGCGGGTGTTCGGCGCGACCAGGAAGACCTTGTCGCCGGTGACCTCGAACCGGACGATGCGCTCATCGGAGGTGCGGCCCCGGTCGAGGCCGACGGGATTGGAGCCCAGCCCCGTGCGCAGATAGCCCACATGGATGGCTTCGAGACTGATGCCGGTTTCCGGGTCCGGAGCGGGCAGGGCCATGAGGATCCGGTTGTCGCTCGTGTCCGAATAGACCGGGACCAGACCGTTTTGGACATCAAGCCCTTTGGTCAGAGCGGCCACCGGGTCCGGCGCCGGTTTCCCGGTGCCTTGACCCAACAAAACGACCGCCACGATCGCGGCGCAAACCGCCGTCACCACTGCCGCCACGACGGCAATCCACAACCCGATACCAGCCTGCACGCCAAGCCTCCTCACACCTGAACCTGAACCCAGGCTTTAAGCCTAGGGGAGGATCGCCGTTCGCACAAACAGGACGCCCTCACCTGGGAGACGGGGCATGCCAGACAGGCGGGGCGCACAAGATGGCTGCCGGGCCAAAATCAGCGGACGGGGGCGGGCTTAACAGCCGATGAATTTTTTTGACGGGCCAGGGCAGAAAATCGGAGGGCCGCCCGTTCTATGGATAAGCGGCCGCCACTGACGCGGCAGGAAACGCGGAAGGCCGCTGGAGCAAAGACCAGGTTGAACTGACCTCACTCTGAAGGAAGGACCGAGTATCATGAAACTGAACACTTTCCTCGCCGCCGCAGCCGTTGCCTTCGTCCTGACCCCAACCCTTGCCGATGCCGGTCAGGCGGGCAAGGCACGTGGGGTCCGGGTCAATGATGATGGTGCCGTAAAAGCCGGGTCCGCGCGCGGCGGCATGACCGATGACGGCCGAGGCGGGTTCCAGCGCCGGGGCCTGAAGACCGATGGCCAGGGCAACGGCTTTGGACACTCCAGCGGCTGCCTCACCGGTGACGCGGGCCAGGGGTGCAGCGGCCGGGGCTTCACCCGGGGGTCCGACGGATCCTTTGCCAGGGGCGGCGGCGGCGCCTTCCAGGGAGCAAACGGGGCGGAGGGCCAAAGCTTCGGCAGCTTCACCCGTAATGCGGACGGCAGCTTCAACGGCGGGCGGACAACATCCGCATCGGGATCAAATGGTGCGTTCGATTCGAACTCGGCCGCTTCGTCCGAAACCGGATATGAGCGCAACACCAACGCGTCCAATGACAACGGTTCCGCCAGCGCACAGGCCACCTACACCAAGGACGATGGCCGCAACCGGACGGTGACCTGCCAGAACGCCTCCGGCGAGACGGTTGCCTGCCCGAACGACTGACGCCGGCGAGGTGGCCGGGGTTCTGGCCGCATCGGATATCAGCCACGTGGGGTGGCCAAGGGGTGCCATGAGTGGCCGGGTGCTGGCGGGGAAACCTGCCGGCACCCGCCGCCGATTGCGTTATAGCCGCGTGATGCGTGGCTCGCGGTGGGGACCCGCTTCCTTACCGGAATTCATCATTTGTTGGACCAAAGAGAGCGGCGACTGGGATGCAAATGTCCGGGCCGAACCACTGGACGGGTCCAGGAAATCCGGGCATGTTCCGGCACTGGTCAACCCATGCACGAAACCGCCCCGCAGGGCCATGGTGCTGGGGATCATTGGTTCCGGGGCTGATCGTTCCCCGGTTCGGTGCCTTGAGGGAGAATGTTCATGGACAGACACGCCGCGCTGCGTCTCACCGCCGCTTCACTCCTGTTGGCTGGTCTCGCCGGCTGCGCCACACCCGCAACCAAGGTGGAGCGCCAATTGATCCGGGTGGGGATGGCCCCGGACCATGCGGAATGTCTGGGTGAGGAAATCACCGACCGGCTGGACAAGGAACGCACCAAGCTTTTCCTGGCCTATCTTGACCGTCTCGACCGGGCGAGAACCCCCGGTGAAGCCCTCGATGCCCTGACCAGTGTCGAGAACCCCAGTTCCGCTGCCACCATCGCCGTGGCCAGCAGTGTGTGTCTGGTGCGTGGGGTGGGCCGGCAGCGAGACTGAGCCCGGCACCAGCGAGAGCCTGCCGGCGAAGATCCGCAGGCTGTGATTTGGGTCGCCTCTCCATGAGACGTGGCCGGAGTTGATTCCGCTCGTTGATCCGGCCAGATCAGTCGCGATGCGTCGATGGATGCAGGCATGTCCACCGGTTCGGTCATCGGCATAAAAAAGCGGCGGGAAAATCCCGCCGCTTTCAACGCTTGTGTTTGCGTCCTTACCAGACGAAGTTTTCCATGATTTCGAGTTGTTGGGCTTCGGTTGCGTCGAGGTTCTCGAGCGTCACGTAGCCATTGGACATTTTCACGACGGTGTCGGTCCCGTTACTGCTCACGGAGAGAACTTCACCGCTGGTCGCGAAGGTATCCACGCCGAGTTCGAAGTCGGTGATCTTGTCCTTGGCGAGCCAAGCTCCATCGAACACGAAGGTATCGGCACCCTGACCGCCGGTGAAGGTGTCCTTGCCCTTACCGCTGAGGATCGTGTCGTCACCCTGGGCGGTGTCGATGTTCAGATTGCCGGTGGCCTCACGGGCGTCGACAAGGTCATCGTTGAAGTTGTCGCCGTTGAAGCTGCTGAATGTGAAGTTCTCGAAGCCGTTGAATTCGGTTTCCGCTCCGTTGCCGTTCAGATAGCTGACGGTACCGGAATCTTCGTCATTGAACTCGACTTCGAAACCGTCACCCCGGCCAAGGGTGAATCGCAGTGCAAGGGTGTCCGTGCCGGTTCCGCCGGAGACGGTTCCGTCGATCAGGCCGGACGCGCCAGCGCCGATCGTGCCGCCGAGGAAGATGGTGTCCTGGCCGCTGCCGCCGTCGATATCCAGCTCATCGCCTTCCTTGTTCAGCCAGGAGTAGGTGTCATTTCCGGCACCCATGGCGATCGTATCAAGGGAGCGCAGGGCATAGCCGTTGGTGAACTCGTCGTTACCGCCGCCGCTGATCAGGTCCTCGAAATCCGTGAGGGTGATCTTGTGGCTGGAGCCGTTCTGCTGCACCACCAGGTCGATGTTCTCGCGCAGGTTGGTGCCGTTGAAGGTGAAATCGGAACGGTTGGCGCCGGTCAGGGCGGACAGGTCCAGGGTGTCATCGCCTTCGCCGCCGTTGACCTCATCCATGCCAAAGCCGCGCTTGGTCACTTCGAACGTGTCATCGCCGCTGCCGAAGTTGACCGTGTCGTCGCCGGCCTGGGTGTTCAGGGTGAGGTTTGACTCGACCTTGGTGGCGTCAACGTGGTCGTTGTTGGTCTTGGCTGCGAAGTTCGTGAAGCTGAACATCTCGAACCCGGAGAAGCTCGTCGTTGTTGTGTCGGTGCTGCCGATATATTCCACGGTGCCGTCGAAAGAGGCGCCATTTTTGTCGGTGAGGACCAGCTTGAACCCGGTGGCGCCTTCGGCACCATTGGTGACACCGAGAGCGAGGGTGTCTTTGCCTTCTCCGCCTTCGACGATTCCGTCGATCAGACCGGTATGACCGGCACCGACCCTGCCGCCGATGGAAACGATGTCATCACCCTTGCCAGCGTCGATATCCAGCTCATCGCCACGGAAGGTCAGCCAGGAGAACGTGTCGTCTCCACCGCCCATGGACACCTTATCGAGGATGCGCTGGGCATAGCCGGAGGTGAACACGTCGGCGCCGCCGCCGCTGATGATTTCTTCGAAATCGGAGAAGACGATCTTATCGCTTGCGCCGACCCGAGTAACGGTCATGTCCTCGGATTCGAACAGGTTCGTGCCCGTGAACAGGAAATCGGAGCGGTTGGCGCCAGTGAAAGCGGACAGGTCGAGCGTGTCATCGCCTTCGCCACCGTCCACGGTGTCCATGCCGAATGCGCGCTTAGTCGCTTCGAACGTGTCATCGCCTTTGCCGAACCGAACGTCGTCATTGCCCGCCCCGGTGTTCAGGGTGAGGTCAGACGTCACCGCGGTCGCATCGACGAAGTCGCCGTTCGTGCCGGGGGCTTGATCCGTGAAAGTGAAATTTTCGAACCCTTTGAAATCCACAGTCACGCCCGCGGCGGCGCCGGTTGCACCCAGATTCTTGACCGTCCCGTCGATCCCGTTCTCGCCGTCTTCAAGGATCACTTCGAAACCGGTTGCGCCGCCCTTGCCATTCGTGACGCCCAAGGCAAGAGTATCGTCGGCTGTGTCACCGATCAGTGTGTCGCTCACAAGACCGGTTCCGCCAGAACCCTGGACACCACCGATGTTAAAAACCTGACTAGCCATTTTAATCCCCAAAATGTGGTTGTTCATCAAGCCGCACGTGCCCGGCGGCCCCTCAGATCTAACGAATGAGTAATGCCCTTTCAACGGGAGTCTTCGCGGAATCCAAACAAATTGGTGTAACTAATCGTGGTATTGTTGCCTAAATGTCGCAAATTGGCGGATGGGGTGCATGAATGTCACACGGCCACGCTCATCAGCCGGCTGATCTCGCGATCGGTATTGAAAATCGGACAGCCAGACACCTGACGCCGGTTACAAAAAATTGCATCGAGTAGGTATTTTCTGTGCAAAGAGTAGATATCCACCGGGATACCGGACCGCTCCGGCGGATTCAGATCTCGGGGCGGGAAATTTCGGTCAGGGGAGTGGAGACGCCAAGGGCCGTGTAGAGGTCAATGGTGGCCTGGGCCACATCCGCATTGGCTTCCACATAGGCTTCCCGGCTGGCGATCAGGGTCCGCTGGGCATCGAGAATGTCGATAAAGCTGGCAAGGCCTTCCTGGTAAAGAGCATTGAGCTGGTTGAATGCCTGTTCACTGGCGTCGATGGCCAGTTGCAGTTCATCCCGGCTTTGCTGAAAGCCGGTCAGGTCCGCCAGGGCATTCTCCACATCCCGCAACGCCTCAAGCACCGTATGCAGATAAAGGGCGCGAGCCGCATCCGCCCGGGCCCGGGCACTGCGGACTTCCGCCCGCCGCCGCCCCGCGTCGAACAGGGGCACGTCCAAGACCGCGCTCAAGGTTGCGGTCACCTGACCTGTGGCGGCCTGGGCGCCGCCGAATGCGGCGGAGACCTGTCCCGGCAGGCGCAGGGCAGGGTAGAGGTCAGCGGTCTCGACGCCGATGGCCGCCGTGGCCGCCTTCAGGCCCTCTTCCGCAGCCAGAACATCCGGGCGTGCCCGGATCAGGGCCGCCGGAACACCGAGGGGCGGGCCGCCTGCAAAAACCGGAACCTCGGTCGTATCGCCGGAGACCGGCAGGCCTGTACCCGCATTCCGGCCGGCCAGAACCGCAAGGGCATTCTCGGCCCGGGCCTTGGCCGCCGCCAGGGTGCCCCGCTGGGCCCTGGTGCGGGCGAGATCGGCCCGCGCCCGCTGGACATCGAGATCCGAGGAAATGCCCGCATCAAGACGCTGGCGGACAATTTCGAGGGTCTGGCGCTGCAACTCCAGGGAGGTGTCCAGCAGGTCCAGGCGGGTCTGGGTCCGGCGCAGATTCACATACTGGCTGGCCACGGCAAAAATGGTCAGGCGGCGGATGTCCTCCGCATCCCAGGAGGCTGCGCCCGCCAGGGCCTTGGCCTGTTCCAGGCGGCGGCGCTGGCCCCCGAACAGATCCGCATTGAAGGCCATGGCCAGCCCCGGGGAGGCGCTGGCGGTGTCGGCGCCGGGACCTTCCCGGACGGTGCCCGTGGCGATCCCGTCCAGGGTCGGGAACAGGTCCGACCGTTCCGCCCGGATCCCTTGCAGGGCATCAGCGAGGTCCGCGCGGGCGACCGCAATGTCCAGATTGCCCTCAAGGGCATCCTCAATGATCGTATCGAGGGCTTCGTCCTGGAAACCGGACCACCAGGGGGTGGCTTGTTCGTCAGTAGGCAGATCCTGGCCAGGGGAGGGGATGGATTGGGGATCCGCCGTGGACGCATCGGTGAGACTGTAGCTGGCGGGCAGATCCGGCCGGGGGGCTTCATAATCCGGGCCGACGGTACACGCGCTCAACCCGGCGAGAAGGGCTGCCGCACCCAACCGCGCACCGCTCAAACCTTTGCTGTGGGTCATGCCCCGGTCTCTCCGTGCGACTGTTCGGCTTGCGCCATTTCCCGTTCCAGGGCCTGGGTTCCGGCAGAGCGGGGCCGGCCATACCGGGCCACGGCCAGATAGAGCACCGGTGTCAGGAACAGGGTGAAAATGGCTGCAAAGCCCAGGCCGCCGAAAATGGTCCAGCCGATCGCCGCCCTGGCCTCGGCGCCCGCACCGCTGGAGAGGATCAGGGGCACGGCGCCTGATATGGTGGAGATGAGGGTCATCACAATGGGGCGCAGGCGGATGACCGCGGCCTCTTCCACGGCATCGCGCACGGATTTGCCCTCCGAGCGCAACTGATCGGCAAATTCCACCAGCAATACGCCGTTCTTCGCCATGAGCCCGATCAGCATCACCAGACCGATCTGGGAGAAGATGTTCAGGGACACCCCGGACAGATAGAGCGCATAGACTGCCGCCGCCAGGGCAAAGGGTACGGACAGAATGATCACAATGGGGCTGGTCAGGCTTTCGAACTGGGCGGTCAGCACCAGGAACACGATGATGAGGGCAAAACCGTAGGTCAGCAGAATATCCCGTGTCGCCTCCGCCAGGGCCTCCGCGTCTCCCTCGAAAATCAGATTGATGTCGTCGGGGACCACGCCGTCGGCGAGCCGCTCCATCTCGGCGATGGCATCGGCCAGGGGCACGCCGCTGGCGATATCCGCGTCCACTTCGATGGCCCGGCGCTGTTCCGTGCGGTCCAGTTCCGCCGCCACTCCTTCCTCCACCAGGGTGGTGAGGCTGGACAGGGGAATGAGGGCTCCGTCAGCGGAGCGGACCAGAAGATTGCTCAGATCCGAGGGGCTGCGGATCGTGCCGGTGGCGGATTCCAGGAAGATCGGTATGGCCTGATCCCCCACATTCAGATCCACGATCTCGTCGCCGCCGACCATCACTCTCAATGTGGTGGACAACTCCTCCAGGGGCACGCCCAGATCCGCGGCCCGGCGCCGGTCGATCCGGATGGAAAGCTGGGGCTGGGTCGGTTGATAGGACACGGACGGATTGGACAGGATCTCAGAGTCCGCATTGATGGCGTCGTACAGGGCCTTGGCGGCCACATAGATCTGGTCATAGTCCGCACCGGTGAGGGCCACTTCGATTCCTGAGCGGCCGCCGCCCCGCCCAAGGCTCAAACTGCTGCGGCCAAAGGGGCTGACCCGGGAGCCGGGAATACCCGAGAGGGGTCTGCGCATGGCGGCCACGATGTCCTGCTGGCTGCGGGAGCGCTCCGACCAGTCCGCGAGGCGTAATGTCATGAAGACGATATTGGGATCGAACCGGCCCACAATGGTGAAGACCGATTCCACTTCGCCGCTGTCGATGAAGGGCTGGATCTTCGCTTCGATCTGATCGGCCTGGCGCTGCATGTAGTCCAGGCCGACACCGTCAGGGCCCCGAGCGAAGATGAAAATCACCCCCCGATCTTCCTGGGGCACCAGTTCCTGGTCCAGACGGTTGAACAGCAGTCCCGCCGCTCCGGCCACCGCTACCGCGAGGAGGACCGTGGCCCGGGGCCGGTTGAGGGCGACCCGCAAGATGGCGCCGTAAGTGTCGGCAAGGCGTCCGCCCAGGCGCTCCAGGGCATTGGCCGGTGTGCTCCGTGTACCTTCTTCTTCCGATGCGCCTTTGCGGGACAGGGTCAGTCGCGCGGCCAGGGCCGGCACCAGGGTCAGGGCCACGAAGGAGGAAATGATCACGCCAATGGCCAGGGTGACGCCGAATTCCCGGAACAGGCGCCCGGTGGTGGAGGGGAGAAAGGAAATCGGTACAAAGACGGCCACGAGCACGGCGGTGGTGGCGACCACGGCAAAGAAAACCTGACGGGCGCCGATCACGGCTGCAGCCCGGCGGCCCATGCCGCCCGCCTGTTTTCGGGCGATGTTTTCCAGGACCACGATCGCGTCATCCACAACAAGGCCCGTGGCCAGCACCAGGGCCAGGAGAGTGAGCAGATTGATGGAAAAGCCCGCGAGCCAGATCCCCGCCAGGGCGCCGATGAGAGCCGTGGGAATCGCCGTGGCCGGGATCAGGGTCGCCTTGAAGGAGCCCAGGAACAGCCAGATGGTGCTCACCACGATCAGCACCGTGAGCACCAGGCTGAACAGCACCTGGCGGACGGAACTGTTGATGAACACCGCATCATCGCTGTTGACCACGATTTCGATGTCATCGAAGCGGTTGTTCAACTGGTCCATGCGGGCGGCCACGCCCTGGGAGATCCGGATGGTGTTGGACTGGGCCTGACGGACAATGCCCAAGCCCACGATGGAGCGCCCATTCAGGGTCACAAAGGCGTTGGCGTCGGCGGGGGCGAAGAACACATCGGCCACGTCCCGGATGCGGATCTGGCCGGAAATGATGATATCGCCCACCTCATCCGGTGTGGCGGCCGTGGCCTCGGCCCGGACGATCAGTTCCTGATCGGTGGAACGGAAACTGCCCACGGGCACGTCGAACGGGGCTTCCCGCAGGGCATTGGCCACGTCCACCACGGTGAGACCGAAGCGGTTGAGGCGCAGCGGGTCCAGGGCCACTCGAAGCTGACGGATGCGGGTTCCGAACGGGTTGACGGCGGCCACCCCTTCGACGGACAGGAACTCCGGCACGATGGTGGTCTCGACGATGCGGGTGAGTTCTTCTTCCGTATAGGCATCGCTCAGGACCGACAGATTGACGATCGGGTCGGCATCCTCGTCCGCCTTGGTGACCTGGACCTGTTCCACCCGGTCCGGCAACTGACGGATGACCCGGTTCACGGCCTCCCGGGTGTCGGCGGCAGCAATGTCGATATCGACGCCGGGATTGAACTCGGCCCGGATGCGGGCGTTGTTTTCCTCACTGGACGAACTGATCTGGCGCACCCCCTGGACCCGGGCCACGGCGCTTTCCAGAACGCTGGTGACTTCCGCGTCCATGGTTTCTGGTGCGGCACCGGGGAGGCGGGCGGAAATGGAGACGATGGGCCGGTCCACATCGGGCAGTTCCCGCACCTCGATGGCCAGCACCCCCGCAAGGCCGGCAATCACCACCAGGAGATTGAGCACGGCGGCGAGCAGGGGTCTGCGGACGGACAGGGAGGGCAGATCGTTGGGGCCGGTTGTTGGTGGGGGGCTTTGTGTCATCAGAGAGCCCGCTCCCCGTTATCGGTGCTGTTCGAGCCGGAGGAATCGGTGCCTGATCCGGAGGCGGATGAGCCCCGATCCCCTGATCCCTGATCCCCTGATTCCTGATTTTCTGATTCCTGATTTTCCGGTCCTGGCTGACGGTTGGTTCCCGGTTGACTGCGTCCCGCCTGACCGGCTTCGGGTTCGGAAGCCTCGGATGCCGATGGAGCGGACCGGCCTTTCTCTCCATTGACACGCACCTGGGAGCCTTCCCGGACCCGCTGCACCCCTTCAGCCACCACGAGGCTGCCTTCCTCCAGCGGGCCGCGCACAAGAACGAGGCCGTCTTTTCGGGCGGCGATGGTGACCGGGATCTGGATGGCCTGACCGTCCCGGACCGCCCAGACATAAGACCCGTCACTGCCCCAGAGGATCGCCGCTTCGGGGACAGCCGGGAACATGTCTCCAGCAAGGGCGAGGGCCACCCGGAAGCTCATGCCCGGCCGCAACTGGTCCGCGCTGTTGTCCAGGGTTGCCCGCACGGCGAAACTGCGCCGCTGTTCATCCACGCGGCTGTCAATGGCGCTGATCTGGGCGGAGAGGGTGGTGCCATTGCCGGCAAAGGGCCGGGCATCGACCCGGTCGCCGGGTCCGATCCGCCCGAAAAGCTGTTCCGGCACCTGGAAGTCCACGAACAGGCGGCTGCGGTCATCGAGGCGGGTGATCGCGGTCGTGGCGGTGATGCGCGCGCCCGGGTCCACATCCGTCAGGCCCACATGGCCCGCGAAGGGTGCGACCACCGTGCGCCGGGCAAGGGTCAGTTTCGCCTGATCGACCCGGATCCGGGCGGCGTCGAGGGCGGTCTGGGCTTCATCCACCTGGCTGTCGGAAACGGCGCCGGTGCCTTCGATTCGCCGGTAGCGGGCCAGAAGCTGCTCGGCCTCCCGCACGGCAACTTCCGCGAGACGGACCGCCAGGGCCTCTTCCTCATTCTCAAGGCGCAGAAGGGGGGCGTTCGCCTCCAGAAAATCCCCCGGCGCGAACAGCACTTCGGTGACCGTGCCTCCGGTTTCCGGGAAAATGGTGATACTGGCCCGGGCCCGGGCGGTTCCGACCGCCTCGATCCGGGTTTCCTGCTGCTGGAGGGTCACCACGGCGGTGATCACCTGGACGGCGCCCCCGCCGGGCCGCCCGCCGCGCCGTTGCTGTTCCGGCTCACCTCCGCAAGCCGCGAGGCCCGCCAGGAGCAGCATGGAAAAGACCAGGCCGGCCTCGAACGGGCGCCTTTTGGCAATGGCCCGGGAGACGCCTGCCAGTGCAACGTGAGAAAGAGCTTGGATGACGGCATCCTCCGGCTTGTGCTGCCGGGTTCACCGGCGGCTCGGGTTCGAGCGGTCATTGTTTATAGGACAAGTGGGCGTTACGGGCCAAAAGCCGCAATCAGACTTGCGACATTCTAGCCGCCAGGTGGCCGCCTGTTGGCGGCCTGTTGGCCGCCGGATGGTGGAGGACGCGTTCCCTTCCGGTTGGCCCGCGTCTACACTGGTGCCGGATATTCGTGAACCCCACCAGCCTACCGGCCGAACAGACCGCACAAGGGACACCTATGCCTGACATCGTGAACGACGTCCGCCTGGATCCGCGCATCAAGGCCATGCTTGGTGCCTTTCCGCAGGCCACCACCCAGGAATATGCCACCCGGGAAGACCTGGTCGCCGCGGAAAACACGCCCAAAGCCCTGGCCCAGGGGCAGGCCACCCGGGATGCTCTCGGCGCGATGGATAACGAGATGATTGCCCCCTCCGCCGGTCTGGAAATTTCAGAGCATGAGTTCACGTCCGCACCCGATGGAAACCGGGTGAAAATCCTGTTCATCCGTCCGGAGGGGGACGAAACCCTGCCCTGTGTGACCTATTTCCACGGCGGCGGCATGATGGTGTTCTCCTGCTTTGACGGGATGTACAGGGCCTGGGGGAAGATCATTGCCAAGACCGGCGTGGCCGTGGCCATGGTGGATTTCCGCAACTGTCTCCAGCCCTCATCCGCGCCCGAGGTCGCACCCTTCCCGGCGGGCCTGAACGACTGCGTCTCGGGGGTGAAGTGGCTGGCGGAGAACGGCGCCAGGCTGAACATCGATCCGGGCAAGATCATCCTGGCCGGGGAGAGCGGCGGGGGCAATCTCACCCTGGCGTCGGGTCTGAAGCTCAAGCAGGATGGAGAGCTGGGGCTGATCAAGGGCCTTTATGCTCTGTGCCCATACATTGCCGGAGAGTGGCCCCGGGACGATCTGCCGTCATCCACCGAGAACAACGGGCTTTTGCTGGATCTCCACCACAATCGGGGCGCCATGGCCTATGGCATGGAACAGCTTCACGCCAGGAACCCACTGGCCTGGCCGGGCTTTGCCACGGAAGGGGATGTGGCGGGGCTCGTGCCCACCTTCATCAGTGTCAATGAATGTGATCCGCTCCGGGACGAAGGCATAGCCTTCTACCGCCTGCTGATGCGCGCCGGTGTGCCGGCCCAGTGCCGCAATGTGATGGGCACCACCCACGGGGTCGAGATCGTTCCGGCCATCGCCCCGGAGATCAGCCGGCAGACCGCCGTCAGCATCGCCATGTTCACCCGGGAAGTGACCGCCTGATGGCCTGATCCCAATCAGCGGCCCAGACCGGCAGCAGCCCAGACCGGCAGCGGCCCAGACGGATGATGCGGGCGCAGGTCGGCATCCGCCTGGACAAGTCGTTGTGCCAAGGCCAATCCCGATGGGGCAGTCTGATCAAATGGGGAGGGGGCCATGGGCCACCTGTTGAACCGGTTGAAAACCAGACCCGGCACCCGGGACTGGTTGGAGTTATGTGCCTTGGCCGCGATTTTCACGGCCCTGGCGCTGCCCTTCGGTCTCGCAACCGGCGCCATTACCCTGGAGATCAATCCGAGTGCGGAGCGGGTGCTCATTTTTGCCCTTTATGCACTGTTGATCCCTGCCTTCTTCGAAGAGGCTGTCTTCCGGGGTATCCTGCTGCCCGGCTGGCGCGGGGGAAAAGGGCTTGCCGGTGCGGTCTTCGCCGTGGCGGCCTATGTGGCCTGGCACCCCCTGGCTGCCTGGGCCTTCCTCCCGGCGGCCCGACCCCTTTACTACGATCCCGCATTCCTTGCGATTGTCACCGCTTTGGGCTGCATACTGACCATCTCCACTTTGCGCTCCGGTTCCCTGTGGTCCGCCATGGCCTTTCACTGGCTCGTGGTGGTGACCTGGAAAGCGTTTCTGGGCGGCGCGATTTATTTGATGTGATCAAGAACCTTCCAGGTGCCGCTTGATGTAAATATGCGCGAGGTCAGACAACTCAAAGGCGTATCCGCTTGGAGGCACCGGACCATTGGACTCCGCTCTTCGACCTTCCCCCGGGGTGATTGGCGTCACAGACTCAGCTCCTATCCCCTGAAATCCTTGGGGGTGGGACAATTTGGGGGGACGCGCCGCCTTGAGGGCCGGTCTCGGCCCCTGGTGTGTCCCTGGCGCGGGGCTGGGCGCTGCTTTATGGTCTGGTGGATGTTTTGTTGCAGGGAGCGGGCCGAATGGCCGGAAAAACATGGGCGGCAATAATGGTCTCGGTCCTTTGGTGCGGGTGCGCCTGGGCCCAGACGGATAGCGGGTCCGGAAACGCGGGTCCGGACCAGTCGCCCTTTCTCACTACCCTGGCCACCAGAGCCCAAGACGCAACCACCTGCACGCCACCCCAGCAGACCGGCTCAGCCGGTCCCGTCATCAAGGACTGCGAGTCCAACTGGTGTCCGGAACTGGTGACGATCCCCGCCGGGGCCTTCTGCATGGGGGCCGCCGACGGCAATAGCTCCGAGCAGCCCGTTCGGGTGGTGGACATTCCCAAAGCCTTTGCCATCGGCAAATACGAAATCACTTTCACCCAGTGGGATGCCTGCGCCAACGACACCAGCGTGGAGCCCGAGCAGCGCTGCCCCCCCACCAGCCTCGCGGTGGGGGGCGTGGCCATGGACGAGGGCTGGGGCCGGGGCAATCGTCCGGCCATCCACATTTCCTGGCAGGATGCCCAGACCTACATCAAATGGCTCAGCCTGAAGACCGGTGAGACCTACCGTCTGCCCACGGAAGCGGAGTGGGAATATGCCTGCCGTGCGGGGATGACCACGCCCTATCATTTCGGCACGGCGATCCATCCGAACCTGGCCAATTACGATGCCCGGAACGCCTTCAACATGGAGAGGGAAGGGCGCTTTCTGGGGCGTACGGAAGAAGTGGGCCGGTACCGGTTCAATCTGTTCCAGCTTCACGACATGCACGGCAATGTTGCCGAATGGGTGGAGGATTGCTGGAATGAGACCTATGACGGCTTGCCGACGGACGGGTCCGCGGCGGGCAACGGGCAATGCACGAGCCGGGTCCTGCGCGGCGGATCGTGGGATGTCTCCTCCCGCTGGCTGCGCTGTTCGGCGCGTAAATATGACAGCCAGCTTCAGCGTTATGACTCGAACGGCTTCCGGGTGGCCCGGGAGCTACCCTGACGGAGCTGCCCTGACGGTCTGCGCCGCCATGGTCAGTGCACCGATGGATGCCGGTCCGGGCGGGGATCTACCGGAACAGGATCTCGCAGCCGGTCTCCGCCAGCACCGCGTCCACCTTGCCCCGCGCCTCCGCGCCCAGAGCCCCATAGCCCTCCCGCAGCCACGCCAGGCACTTGGCCTGATAGGGGAAAGTGGGCTGCTCCCATTTCCGCCCGTCGATCACCGTTTCGAATGTGGGTTCTCCGGCCATGGCCGCCTGGGCATTGGCGATGAGGAAGGGGGCGTAGACCCGGCCTATTTCCGTGAACAGAGGTTTCAGGGCGCTGGCCGCCGTTTCCAGGGAACTCCACTCCTCCTCGGAAGGCGTGAGTCCGGAGAGATCATCCACCCGGTCGATCCAGTAGCGCACCCGCGGCGAGATCGCCAAAGCCTCCCGGGCAGGGGTGGGATCGGCAATGGTGAGCTGGGTCAGTTGGCCGTAAAGGGCGAAATCCGCCGCGCTGGGCCGGGCGCCGAACACATAACCCTGATCCTGAATGGTCCGGTCCAGGATTTTCAGCAGACGGCGGTAACTTTCCTCGATGGTGGCGGCTGTGGTCTCGTTGGAGCCCACCACATAAAGCCGGTCGATCTGGCGCTGGGCGATGGCCCGGCCCATGTCGTTGACCGTTGCGTCGGGCAGGGAAGGATCCGTCCAGTAGATCAGCATGGGGCCGCCATTGGCGATGTCCGCCTCGAAGGCCCAGCGGTAATGGAACATGGCCTTGGTCAGCCACTCGTCGCCATAATCCTCGACGAAATCCACCAGGAAGCGCAGGGCCGGGTCGGCGGGCAGAACCGCCCGGTCGGGGTGGTCCGCCTCCAGCCGCCGGATGATGGGCGTGGAGTCCACGACCGCTTCCAGGCCCCCATCGTCCTTGGGAAAATAGAAGGTGGGCAGGAGCTTCACCTTGGGTTCGGGATAGCCTTCCCGGGGACTGCGATGCCCGCCCCAGAGGACCGAATGGGGAATTTGCTTGTATCGCAGCACAGCCAGCATCTTACGGGTGTAAGGCGATCCGGGCGCTCCAATCAGTTCCAGCCGGTCTTGGGTCCCAGCAGATCCATTTCCCATTGTATTGCCCATTGATCCCTCCCGCATAGGTCAGCCCAAGGGGCCGCGCTCGTGTCATGCATCCTTGCCTGAAGACTGGAACCCCCGGGCTTGTCCCGTCAAGCCGCCCTGTCTTGCACCGGGCCGGTCTTAAACTCATGGACCTAACGCCCAACTCACGTTAGACAGTGCGGACCGGAATCCTCCCCACCCAGGCGAGACCCCATTCCGGCCCGGGCCGGCTTAGCTCAGCTGGTAGAGCGCCTGATTTGTAATCAGGATGTCGGGGGTTCGAGTCCCTCAGCCGGCACCACATTGCTATCCGAACAGATCCGATTTAGTCCTAGAAGCCGCAGTATTCTGCGGCTTTTTTCGTTTCTGTTGTCCGACGTGGTGCGGTCATATCCGGGGGTATCCTATAGATTTGGGGGTATCGCTGGGGGTTTGATCGATGGTCGGCGGAAGGGATACCCCCAGCATGCCACTGACCGACACTCAGATCCGCAACGCCAAACCTACGGCCAGAGCCTACAAGCTGTTCGACGGTGGAGGGTTGCATCTGGTCATCAACCCGAACGGCTCGAAGCTCTGGCGCCTCAAATACCGGCATTTCGGCAAGGAGAAGACGCTCTCTTTCGGGGCCTATCCCCATACGAGCTTGAGAGCCGCCCGCCCCAGCCCTTGCGTCCACCGCCCATTCGGGCACCATCAACACGCCAACTCTAATTTCAAATGGATGAGAGTTCGGGGGCAAAGCACGCACTGCAAAGTGGGGCTTGACGGGTGAAGCGACTTCATAAGGCCAATCTCCATTACAGATGTGGCGGGCGCAAGGTGACTATGAAGGTAGGACGAAGGTTTAGGGGGATAGATCATGCATCCAGCCTTGCAGGAAAAGTTCAGTTGCCTCTTCTTCTTCGTACTTTCCGCAATTGGAGGTCTGGCAGCGCTGTCCACCGGCCCATTAATGTCGGCCCAAGCGCAGAGTGCAGAGGTTCTGGAACATCGCTCGGGTGAGGTGGAGGATTTCAAGCCCGAAGTCGAGCGGTTGCTTCAGTGGGGTATAGCGCAGCTGGACCGCGGGTATTACCAGACTGCGGTGGTAGCGTTCGCGCAAGCGCTCGAGGCGGTGGAGCGGGCAGCCGGCCAGGAAGGTGAGGGACGTGAAGCGTCCTTGCTCCTAGTGCTGAGTTGGAAGGCCAGGGCATTGGCTATGAACGGTGACCTTGCCGATGCTCGAGAGCCCTACCAAGCGGCCCTCGGGCTTTTAAGAGAAGGCGCGCGCCGTGTGTCCCAGGACCGGGCTGTCGTTTTCGTCAATCTCTCCAATGTGGCCGTTGCAAGCGCGGACTATGAAGCCGGCCGCAGGTTCTTGATGCGCGCCCTGAGGCTGCGGATGCAGGGCGCCGAGGCTGCGGTCGCGAGCCCGGACACGGCAGGAATCCAGATCCGCCTTGCCGAAATCGACATTGCCCAAAGCAGTTTGGACGAGGCCGAACGCCTGCTTGGTCTGGCCCGCCGGCAGCTCATTGGCGGTACCAACGTGAAGCACCTCGCCCGGGCCGAACTTGCCTTTTCCCGCCTGCGTGTCATCCACGGCCGCCCGGTTGACGCGGAAGCTCATGCCCGCCGAGCCCTGAGCTTCTGGGAAGGAGTTGGCGACCATGATCACCCAGGCTTGTCGGATTGCCGCGAGGCCCTTGCCTGGAGCTTTTTCTGGCAAGACCGCTACGAAGATGCTCTCATCCTTATGCAGACCGTTCTGACCTCCCGGAAGACCCGTCTCGGACGCAGCCATCCGCTCACCGCCTCAGCCCTTGATGTCATGGCCCGCATCCGTCTGCGCCAGGGCTTTTTCGACCAGGCAGAGCGACTCCAGCGCCGTGCCTTGGCAACTCGTGAAAACCGGCTGGGAAGCAGCCATCCCGATGTGGCAGTGAGCCTGGATGGGCTTGGACGCATCCTGCGCCGCCAAGGACGCGGTATGGAGGCAGAGCCACTTCTCCGGAGGGCACTGGCCCTAGCGGCCAAGAGCTTCGGGCCCGGCAGCCTGCCAATGGCAATAAGCCAGAACAATCTCGGTCTTGTGCTCTCCGCTACCGGAGCAACTGAGGAAGCCGAAGAGCTTTTGCGTGCGTCCCTCGTAGCGAGACGCCGGGTGACCGGGTCAAGACATCCCGAATATGCGACCACACTGAGCAACTTGGCGCTGCTGCTCAACCGGTTGCGCCGGTATGAGGATGCCGAGACCATGCACCGCGAGGCCTTGGAAATTCGGCTGGATGTGCTTGGCGAGCGCAATTACTTTACCGCGGAAAGCCTGAACAATCTGGCCACGACCGTCGAGCGGTTTCAGCAATTCAAAGAGGCTGAGGCCCTCTACAGACGCTCGATTCAGATATTCGAAGATATTCTCGGCTCAGATCATCATATGACAGCCCTGGTGACCCATAACCTAGCGGTCTCCCTCACCCGTCAGCGGCGTTATGACGAGGCTGGTCCATTGTTTCGCCGTGCCCTGCAGATCCGCCGAACAGTTTTAAGCAATGACCATCCGCACATTGGACGCAGCCTGCTGGATTACTATGCTTGGCGCTTCCTGAGCGGCCAGGTGGTGCAGGGCGAAGACGACGCTCTCCATTTACTCCAGACCAATCTGGCAACCTTTGCACGGATTATGAAGGGTCTTCCTATCCAAGAGGAGGATTTTGCAGACTCAAGCAGCCTCGTCATCCAGTCTGCCCGGGTGCTGCTTGCCTACAATGTGGCCCGCCGAGCCAATGTGACCGGGATCGATGCGCCGCAGATCACCAATCCTGCCTTCGTGCTGGAACAGGCGCTTGATACTTCCACCATCGCTAAGGCTCTGCTGGCAACCGCCGCCCGTCTTGCGGAGGAAGATCCAACCAAACAGGATCTGTTGCGTCGAAGGGACCAGAACGCTTCGGCCCTCACGTTGAAGCGCCGACAGCTCGATGCCTTGCGGCTCCTACCTCGTGCTGAGCGGCGCAGCGATACGGAGAGGCGCCTAGAGAAAGAAATCGCGATGATCCGTGCGCGGCTCGACCGTATCATCGCGCAATTGGAGGGCAATGACCGGCCTTTCGCCGAACTGGCCGGCGTCAGCGCCGCCGCCCTCGACGACGTGCAGGCGACCCTGCGTGATGGCGAGGCTCTGGTACTCTTCTCATCCGTTGGTTTGAATACGTATATTGCTTATATCTTGCGGCCCAACAAAGCTATAGCCGTTTCCCTAAATATCCGCAGTGCCAAGATCACCGGGTTTGTCCAGTATCTCCGCAAAGGTCTCAATATTCAGGACCCCAACCCGGCGAATCTTCCGGGTTTCGATCTTGGAACCTCCCATCAGCTCTACCAGATTCTTTTTGGACCCCTTCTGACACATCTGCAAGGGGCGGAGAGTCTTCTTATCGTAGCGGACGGTCCGCTGCGCAGCCTGCCCTTTCAAACCCTGGTCTCTCAGCTTCCCCCGGAAGACTTGGAAGGAGGGCGCCTCGAACAATACCGGGCCGCCCGTTTTCTAGTGGACGAGTATGCCTTGTGGGTGCCGCCCTCGGTTACATCCATCAGGACACTGCGGGCCAGCACACCCCGTTCCGCAGGCAACCGGCCCCTTCTGGGGTTCGGCGATCCGGTTCTCAATCTACCCGATGATGACGAGGCTCTTAAGGCTCCCATATCCGTCGGAGAGACAGGCGTCATCACCCTGGGCGGCAGCCTCAATCTCGGGGCCCTTTCCCAATTGGAAACTGTCAAAGATACTGCGACCCTTCTAACCGACCTGGCCCGGGCCGTTGGTGCCCGTGAAGAAGACATCCTTCTGGGAAAGGATGCCCTGGAGGATACGCTCAGGCAGTACAGCAAGGACAAACGGTTGCGTGAGTACCGGATCATCACATTTGCAACCCACGCCCTTTTCGCCAACGAAATCAGGGAACTCGGCCTGATAGAACCGGCCCTTGTGCTCAGCAGGCCGGATATGACCGATCCGCCCCCTGAAAATGATGGTCTTGTCCGTGCAAGCGATGTTGTCGGCCTTGATCTTGATGCGGATATGGTAATCCTCGCCGCCTGCAATACGGCAGCGGCTGATGGCACCCCAGGGGCTGAACCTCTTTCGGGCTTGGCGAAGGCATTCTTTTATGCGGGAGCCCGCTCACTGCTGGTCTCTCACTGGCCGGTTGACGCCGAAACGGCGGCATTGGTGATCCCGCGGATGGTCAGCTTGGCGGCTGAACGGGATGTCGGTTTCGCCCGGGGCTTGCAACAAGCAATGATCGAATTGCGCCAAAACCGGGAAAAGCCCCACTATGCCCATCCCGCTATTTGGGCTCCTTTCACGCTCGTGGGTCTGACGGATGAGGCTCGCAGGGAAGAACCATTTGATAGGGAGCTATAATATGAAGTCCAGGCTTCGCTGTTTTTCACTTTTTTTGGTTCTTGCGTACATCGCCTTGGCCGATAGTACTTATGCTGCCACACAGACTGTCCTTATAGATTATGCGAGGGCTCAAGACGCAGGTGACGTTGCAGCCCTTGAACGGAGTCTGAACATCATTCTGACCGCCAATCCTGAGGATATTGGGCTTGATCCCCAGGGCTATCATGCGGTGCTGCTTGATATCGGGACCCAGCGCCTCGCCGTGGAGGACTTCTTAGGTTCTGAACGAGCCTATAAACGGGCTCTGGCGTTTGCTGCCGAGATATCCGGACCAGCGAGTCTGGATCAGCGGGAAGCCCTTCGGGCCCTGGCGGAGCATGCATTCCGTAGGGGGAAGACCGAGGACATGCAGGCTTATCTGGAGCGCAGTCTCTCCATCGCGGAAGAGGAATTGGGTCCAGAGAATCCCTCTCTGCTTGAGGAAATCGAGTTATTGATCGAGCGCGGCAGAGAGGAGGACCGTGCTGGCTACCGCAGGCGTAGGGCTATTCTGGAAGAAAAGGCAGATCTTGACAGCAATAATCTCACGACTTTGAGTGGAAACCAAGTCGTCGACCAATGCTCCCGAAGTCCGGATCCCCGAGCCTATCAGAAGGTGCAAGTTTTCTATGGCACCAACAGGGTCCCCACGGGCGCCCGTGCGCCCTCAAGAGCCTACAGGAATACCTACGACGAAACCGGCGAACTCCATTATGGCTCTGCTTTCGTGAATGTCCCCTGTAGGCGAGACATCAGCGCCATTCCTGCCCGCCACTGGTTTCGCGGCGATATGAGACGCAGACCCGCCAACAGGATAGTTTTCGAATATTATGACGCGTATGACGACGATGACACGTTTTGGCAAGAAGCGGGCCGTCGTATGGCGGAGACCGACCGTAAGGAAGCGCTGGTCTACATCCACGGATTCGCGACCGGCTTTCCCCTTGCCGTAAAGAACGCGGCGCGAATGGCGGTTGATTTCGAACTCAATGGCGCTCCATTTATTTATGACTGGCCGTCCCGCGCCAGCATGTTGTCCTATGGAGCGGATAGAGACTTGATCATATTGCCGATCATTGAACAGCTTGCTGAATTTTTGAGACATGTTGCCCGCAATACTGGCGCGCGCCATGTGACTGTGGTCGCCCATTCCTTGGGCAATGAATTCCTGCTCGCAGCTCTGAAGGAGTTGGCCGCCTGTCAATGTGAAGAGCGTGTTGAAGTGCTATTTGACGAGGTAGTTTTCGCCGCTCCCGACGTTAACTTCTTCAATTTTCAAGCCCTTGTTCAGCGTACCCGGTCTATAGCAAAACGCATGACCGTCTATGTATCCGAGAAGGACGTGGCACTGCAGATTGCCTCCTGGAATGCCAGCGCTAGGCGAGCGGGGGACGCTGACGGAGCCTTTATTGCGCAAGGTGTTGAAACTATCGACACTACAAATGCGAGTACGGGCCTTTTGGGGCATTCGGACTTCATAGGCAATGCCCTAGATGACTTCCGTGGGCTTGTCTGGCACGCGCTTCCACCCAAATACCGCTGCGTGCTTCAGGAAACAAGAGCCGACGGTGGACGGTTCTGGAGTTGGGATCCCCAATGCCCTGAAAGCGCATTCAAAGTCGCCATTATTGCGCTGCGACGTCTAGGCCCAGAAAGGGGGCAAGCATTAATTGAGGCCCAGTTGATTGACGCCCGCCAGCGTGGGGCTAGCGAGCAGGTCGTGCGATGGGAACAAGCTCGGGATTTGTTCTCGAGCTTGGTCGCTGGAAGGAAATGATCGACGGAGGTACTTCATCAAAGAAAGCTCATATCAAAGACAGATCAGCGCGATCATGACAGCTTATCGATTGAATTCCGAGCGGAAGGTTTTAAGGCGACGGAAAGAGGGAATTGACATGACACGTCTGCAAAAGTCACGTTATGGGGCGTTGCATTGTTTTATCGAGGATGTCTCGGCCCATGACCGAGCTTAGATCGAACCGTGGATTATCTAATACCAAGTGCGCGGGAGCGGGACTCATTTCTGGGATTTCCGGATCGGCGAACAGATAATTCACCATGGCAAACGAATGGAGGTTTGCCATGGGAGCCCGGATTGCGCTGCGTGGGGATTATGATGCGGCCCGTTTGCGGTCTGTCGCGAGAACATCGAAAGAAGCAAGCCAAACCCGTCGGCTGCTGGCCTTGGCCGCGATTTATGAGGGCGCCAGGCGCACGGAAGCAGCCCGGATCGGCGGTGTGACCCTTCAAGTCATTCGAGACTAGTGACCTGAATCATGAGTTCGTGCGATAATTGCCTTTGGGTCGAGCCGTTCG
>CAZLPU010000025.1:0-61152 GCA_964561475.1 uncultured Alphaproteobacteria bacterium | reverse complement strand
GGTGTGGGTGCGGTTGTGTTTGTTTTATTAGTTTATTTGTTGGACGGGAGGGGCCATGGCCGGGTTCTTGAGATGTCGTATTGTAAATGTGGTGCGCAGCGCCTGCTTGGTGCTGACCGCCAGTGTGATCGTCCTGGGGGGCGTTCTGGGGGCCGTGGGGACGGCCTCGGCCAACGACGCCGCTCAATCGGCTGAACCGGTTGAACCTGTGCGTCCAGCCCGGTTTGAAGACCTTCTGGCGGAGTTGGCTGCGGGGGAGGACATTGTCGGACTGGCCGCCGCGGCTGTGAGAGATGGGGAAATCCGTTTTCTGCGCACCTTTGGGGTCCGAGATTTGGACACACGGGACCTGAACAAACAGGACGTGAACACGCCGGACGTGAACACGCCGGACCTGGAGACACGCAACCGGGTTACACCGGACACGGTCTTCCGGATCGCTTCCCTGTCCAAGGGATTTGCGGGGACCCTGGCCGCCCAGCTTGTGACCGAGGGCAAACTCGCGCTCGAGACCCCTGCCGCGCCCTTCGCCCCAGCCTTCCAGATCAAGAACCAGGCCCAGCTCCCCCGTGTCACCCTCGAGAATGTTCTGACCCACAGGCTGGGTCTCCCGCCCTATGCGTTCGACAATTTGTTGGAAGCGGATGTGGAGCCGGACACCATTCTGCGCCGCCTGGGGACCGTGGACCCGATCTGCTCTGTCGGGCGGTGCTATGCCTATCAGAATGTGGCCTTCAACATCGCCGCCCATGCCATCGAAGCAGCGGACGGGCGGTCCTACGCTGCGGCCCTGAGGTCGCGCCTGTTCGCCCCTTTGACCATGGAGACCGCATCCATCGGTGCCGACGGCCTTAAGGCCACGGGGAACTGGGCCAGGTCCCACCGGCGCAGGAAAGGGGAGCCCTGGATTTCCGAAGGCGTGGATGAAGCCTATTACCGGTTGCCCGCCGCTGCCGGGGTGAATGCCAGTGTGCGGGATATGGCCCGGTGGCTGATCGCGCAGATGGGCCACGCGCCGGATGTGGTGAGCCCGGCGGTTCTGGACCTGATCCACACGCCGCGGGTGGCCACACCGGGGGAAGCCTACCGGATCCGGAAGGCTCTGACCGTGGACGGCGCCCATTACGCCCTGGGCTGGCGGGTCTATGACTACCGCGGCGAAACCGTGGTCAACCACGCGGGATCGGTCCAGGGCTACAGCGCCCAAATCGCCTTCCTGCCGGGCCGGGATGCCGGCCTCGTGGTGCTGACCAATTCACGGTCCAAGGCCTTCAGAGAGATCCTGCCCGCATGGCTTGAGGCCGAGCTGGAGCACCACCCCGGAAGACCTTAACCGGGGTGCGATGATGGTAAATGGAGGGCGGCGGGCCGACCTATGAGGTGATGCCTTTTGGTTGCTTTTCTATGGAAAAACCAGTTTTGCGCGCGCCCGATGTAAAAAAAGATCGAACAGCGTGAGCAGCGCCACTCTCTCCAGCCGAGGGACGATTTAGCGGCGCAATCGGAGGGATTTGAGTGTCGCAAGGATGCCACGGACTCGCGGAAAGCAAGGCAAAATCAGGGCGAATCGTGCCGTATTGGGACGCAGTGTTATCAAACTGTCGTAAACTTCCTGCACTGTGCCGATGTTGGTCGGAAGGTTAAGCATGTCCGGCTCAATGGGCTTGTGTGCTGCGTGAACAAGCGTGGATAATACAAGCGTTACAGCTATCCTGACGACCCATGGGCGGCCTGCCACGAGTAAACGACGCCCAGCGTGGGCACGGCCAGTGGAATCATTGATTTCGTTAGATCCGAAGATCCGACTGGGGGAATCCAAATGGACCTGAAACTCAAGACACTTCTTTTCCTGGCTGCCGCAGGCGTTGCGCTTGCCGGTTGCTCCGACACCGACACCGACCTCGCCTCTGCTGGCGACCAGGGCCCGAACCCGGGTACCGGCGACGGCAGCACGCCTGATCCCGATCCCGAGCCGGAACCAGAGCCCGAGCCCGAGCCGGAACCCGAGCCAAGCGCCTGCCCGGCCGGCACGGTCGACCGTGAAGTGCTCGGCGACATTCACTGCGCCCTGTCCGGCACCATCACCACCGACGTCACCCTGACCGCCGGTAACTTCTACCTGCTGGAATCTCCGGTCTTCATCGGTGAAGACACCGGTGCCGACGGTACTGTCGGCGATCCCGCCGTCCTGACCATTGAGCCTGGCGTTCAGGTCTATGGTGCCGATCCTCAGTCCTTCCTGACCATCGCTCGCGGCTCCCAGATCGTCGCTGACGGTGCTCCGGACAACCCGATCGTTTTCACCTCCGCTGAAGACCTGGGCTTTGCTGCTGAATTCGGCCGCACCCAGCGCAACATCTTCACTGGCCCGTCCACCGAAGATCCCAACACCGCTGAATGGGGTGGTCTGGTCATCAACGGCCGTGCGCCGCTGAATGTTGGCCTGGAAACCGAAGGTGAAGGCGACTCCGGTCTGTACGGCGGTGATGTGGCCGACGACAACAGCGGCATCCTGCGCTTCGTGCAGATCAAATATGCCGGTAACCGGGTGTCCAACGACGACGAGCTGAACGGCCTTGCATTCCAGGGTGTCGGTTCCGCAACCGTGGTCGAGAACGTCCAGGTCCACAACGGCCAGGATGACGGCATCGAGTTCTTCGGCGGCACCGTGGCGGCACGCAACGTGATCGTGACCGGCGCTGGCGACGACAGCATCGACTGGACCCAGGGTTGGTCCGGTAAGGTTCAGTTCGGTCTGGTCATCCAGAACCCGGCTCACCCGGAAGGTGCCGACCGCGGTATCGAAGCTGACAACCTCGGCGACGATAACGAAGCTCTGCCCCGTGCGACCCCGACCCTGTCCAACCTGACGCTGATCGGTGGTGCTCCGGTTGTCGGCGACACCGGTATCGTTCTGCGTGAAGGTACTGCCGGTCGCTACGGCAACATCGTCGTCTCCAACTTCCGCGACGCCAGCCTCGACGTTGACGGTCAGTCTTCCTACGACCAGATCGCAGCAGGCAACCTGACGATCGTCAGCACCCTGCTCGGCAACGTCACTCCCGGCGACGCCCTGGAGACCGAAGACGACGACGTGGCCAACGACCTGGAAGGCTTCTTCTTCTCCGGAGCCAACAACGTCGTGACCGCGCCGTCCCTGTCCGGCTTCTTCAACGGTTCTGCTGAGCAGGCTGTGGAAGCGGCTGACTTCTCCGACGATGCGTTCTTCGAAAATGCCGGCTTCATCGGTGCCGTGAACGACGACGCCACCAACTTCACCGTTGGCTGGACCTTCGGTCTCGAGCAGGAAGTGGCCTGCCCGGACGCCGACGGTGTGACCGCGGTTGACGGCGGCTGTGAACTGAACGGCACCATCACCCAGGACATCCGTCTGGTCTCCGGCCTGGACTACATCCTGACCGGTCCCGTGTTCATCGGTGTGGACGCTGGTGCCGATCCGGACGCTCCGGCTCCTGGCGGCAACCCGGCAACCCTGACCATCGACGCTGGTGTCACCATCGTCGGCCGCGATCCCCAGTCCTTCCTGGTGGTTTCCCGCGGGTCCCGCATGCTGGCCAATGGTACGGCTAACGCTCCGATCACCTTCGCTTCCGAAGGCTTCGAAAGCGCCAGCCTGAACACCACCACCGGCACCTGGGGCGGTCTGGTCATCAACGGCCGTGCGCCGCTGAATGTCGGCACCGAAACGGAAGGTGAAGGCGACTCCGGTCTGTACGGCGGCTTCGATGCCGAAGACAGTTCCGGTTCCCTGCGCTTCGTCCGGGTGCTCTTCGCCGGTAACCGGGTGTCCAACGACGACGAGCTGAACGGCATCGCGTTCCAGGGTGTTGGTAGCGGCACCACGGTCGAGAACGTTCAGGTCCACAACGGTCTGGACGATGGTGTTGAGTTCTTCGGTGGTACTGTTGACGTCCGCAACTTGGTCGTGACCGGTGCTGGCGACGACTCCATCGACTGGACCCAGGGCTGGACTGGCCGGGCACAATACGCCCTCGTGGTTCAGAACCCGCAGCAGCCGGAAGGCGCCGACCGCGGTATCGAAGCCGACAACCTCGGCGACGATAACGAGGCTCTGCCCCGGTCCGCTCCGAAGATGGGCAACGTGACCCTGGTCGGTGGCGCACCCTCCGTCGGTGACACCGGTGCCGTGCTTCGCGAAGGAACGGCCGGCAACTACTTCAACTTCGTCGTCGCCAACTTCCGCGATGCGAGCTTGGACATCGACGGTCAGGTCTCCTACGACCAGGTTGCCGCCGGTGCTCTGACCATCAACTCTTTCCTCCTGGGCAACACCACTCCTGGCAGCGCCCTGGAAACGGAAGATGATGACGTCGCAAACGGCCTGGAAGCCTTCTTCGCCAGCGACCCGAACAACGTGATCGGTGCTCCGACCCTGACTGAGCGCGCCGGTGGCGGTGTGTTCTACGTCAACGGCGATGCCGAGAACGCTGTGACCCCATTCGACGGTGCGGCTCTCGATCCGTTCTTCGACACCACCGCCTTCGTGGGCGCGGTGCCGTCAGCGGACGACGACTTCACCCAGGGCTGGACCGTTTGGCTGAACCAGTAAGGTCTTAGCAAACTTCCCGGCGGCCGGTCGGCCGCCGGGATTGCTTCGTTGATCATTGATCTCTTACTTCCTTATTGGGGGGCAGTTGCCGATGAAACCGACTCGTCAGACGCTGACAGGCGCCCTGCTTGCCTCGACAGCGATCCTGATGCCGGCTTATGCGACGGCGCAGGATACCGGGCCCACCATCACCACCGATGAAACCATCGCGGTGATTGGCGAATTCGTCCCGGATGAACGGCGGACTACTTCTGAAATTTCAAACATTCTGGATGCGGAATCACTCGCCAGAACTCAGGACTCCGACATTGCCGACGCCCTTTCCCGGGTGACGGGCCTGAGCCTGGACGAGGGCCGGTTCATTATCGTTCGCGGTCTGAACGAGCGTTATTCCAGAGCGACACTCAACGGGTCGCCCCTTCCGAGCAACGAACCGCTCCGGAACGTGGTGCCCCTGGACGTGTTCCCGACCTCTATCCTGGACGGTGTGCTGGTCCAAAAGACCTACTCACCGCAGTTCAACGCGGATTTCGGCGGCGGCCTGCTTGAGTTGCGCACCGTGGCCGTGCCAAGCGAGCGTATTTTCGAAATCGGCGGGTCTCTGGGCTTCAACACCGAGACCACGTTCACCGATGGCTACACTTACGCCGGTGACGGTTATGACTGGACCGGTACCGATGACATTACCGATTTCCGTGAGTTCCCGGGTTTCGGTCCCAACACCCTGCCGAACGACAACCTCAACAACCCGGGCACCCTGAACGCCCAGGAACTTGAGCTTGCCGGCGAAGACCTGCTGAACAACTGGTCTGTGCAGCGGCTGGAAAGCACGCCTCCGGATTGGGGTGTGAACGTCGTTTATGGTGACGGCTGGGAACTGGGCGGCGAAGCCGAACTGGGCTTCATCACCGTGGTGGACTTCGGCAACTCCTGGCAGACCAAGGACGGTGTACGCCGTCAGGTTCTGGACGGTGAGCTCGACGTTGAGTACGCGCCGGATCAGAGCGAATCCACCAATGCCGAAGGCTGCCGTGAAAGTGCCGATCTGGGCTTTGACTGCGGTTTCTTCGAAACGGTCCAGTCCATTGACCTGAATGCGCTCGTGTCCGTCGGTCTCGTGATCGACAACAACAACGAGATCAAGGTCACGTCCTCCATCCTGCGGAAGACGACCAAGGAAGCTCTGCTCCAGACCGGTTACGCCAACAACACCGACTTCGCTGGTGGTCTCGACGAGATCGAACAGCGGGTCCGGACCGACTGGATCGAGCGTCAGACCTGGTTCAACCAGCTTGCCGGTGATCACGCCTTCGAGATCCTGCCGGAAGACAAGGGTTTCCTGCCGACGATCGTGAACTGGCGGGCGTCCTACTCTGAAGCAACCCGGACGGTTCAGAACCGGAAAGAGTTCACGTACATCCTGGAAGACCGGTTCTCTACGCCTGTCTACCGCCTGGATGGCCGGGCTCAGAACTCGAACTTCACCGAGTATTCCGATCTGGAAGACGAAACCTACGAAGTCGGACTGGACGTGAACCAGCCCTTCGAAGTGTTCGGCATGGACTGGGAACTGAAATTCGGCGGTGTCTACACGGATCAGGAGCGGAACTCGAATCTGCGCCAGTTCCAGTTCCAGCCGGTGAGCGGCGGACCGGGTTTCACTGACTTCGAACTGCGTGAGCAGATCCCGGAAATCATCTATGGCCGCTTCAATGTCGGTCCCGATGGCTTCCAGCTTGAAGAAACGACCACTGCGTCGGACGCTTTCAATGCGGCTTCTGAAATCTATGCCGGTTATGCCGGTCTGGATGTTCAGGTCACCGAAACGCTCCGGATCGCAGCCGGTTTCCGGTATGAGGACTCTGAGCAGGAAACCAACAGCTTCGCTCGCGGCGCTGTGTTCTGCTTCGACGTGAGTGACGGGACCGCCGTTGAAGATCTGTGCGAGGGCCAGAGCCCGGGCTTCCAGCTCTTCCAGGAAGGTGACGACATCTCCACGACCCTCACCGGTGAGTTCCTGCTTCCGGCCGTGACGGCGACTTGGGAGTTCTACCCGAACATGCAGGTTCGCGGTGGTTTCTCTCAGACCATCAACCGTCCGACCCTGCGTGAACTGTCCACCTCTCCGTTCCTTGATCCGGACCGGGATGTGGATGTGGAAGGCTTCCCGTTCCTTCAGATCGCGGAAATCAACAACTTTGATATCCGTTGGGAATGGTATCTGGACGGTGGCGAGATCCTGGTCGCAGCCTTCTACAAGGATATCGACAATCCGATCGAGGTGTCCGGCACCCGCTCCGGTCTGGAGCTGAACCGGACCTTCCGGAACGGTGAATCCGCCGAGCTTTATGGCATCGAGGCCGAGATTTTCTACAACCTCGACTTCCAGGACTGGTTCGAGTGGGACTGGCTCGGTGACCGTGAGTTCTATGTGAACGCCAACTTCACCTTCACGGACTCCGAAGTGACCATCGGTGCCAGCGCGCGGAATGTCGTGACCAACGATGTCCGTGAACTGCAGGGTCAGTCCAAGTATCTGGGCAACCTGCAGCTTGGCTGGCAGGATTTCGACCGCGGTGAGCGGGCTGCGATCCTGTTCAACTACACAGGTGAGCGCATCGACGCCGTCGGTACCCTGGGCCGTGGCGACCAGATCGAAACCCCGCCGATCCTGCTGGACTTCGTGTACAGCCGCGAATTCGACCTCTTCCCAGAGTCCTTCATGGAAGGCCTGTATGAAGTCAAATTCGCTGCACGGAACCTTCTTGGTGACGAGTACACCCTGGAGCAGGATGGCTTCGTGATCGAAGAGTATGAAGTGGGCCGGACCTTCACCATCGGTCTGACCGCCAAGTACTGATCAAACGGACTGACGATCCGGCAGCACCGCTTTTTCATACGTGCTGCCGGATCGGGAAATTCAGCCGCATGTCCAGCCGCGTCATGGCAGGGCATGCGGCTTTTTTGTAAGCTTTGCGGGTGTTCGGGCCACAAAACGGTCGACCGCTTGGCTCGTGCGCCAAGGTTCTCCAACGCTGAAGGCGAGACGCGGTCTTGGAGCAAGGGCACGCTCTTGTGACTCGGCCTGTCGGCCGGAAACTGGTGTGTTGCCTGTGACGAAGGGGGAGCCACGCTCGAAACTGATGCCAGGGCACAAATCCCCTAAACACCCTTTGAACCCAGGATCCGGAGAGGAAGCCATTGACTGCGTCCGTATCCGATAATCGCGCTCTTTCGAGGAACCACCCATCCGGGAATCCTCAGCTTGACTCCGGGTCAACCGTTCCGGGAGACGAGGAGGGGGGCGGCCGATTCCGCAAAGGGCCCAAAGGGGGAATGAGCACGGCAGGCCGCCTGGATCTGGCCCGCCTTCAGGCCCTGGCCCAAACGATTGGACAGCGGGGCCGATCCCTGAGCCGTGCCATTCCGGCAGCTCTCGTGCCGGCAGTGGCCGAGTGTTTCCTGATCATCACCCTGGCGGCTCTTTGCGCGGGCCTGTTCTGGACCTGGGCGCGGCCCATGCCCGGCATCCTGGATTTCGCGACGGCGACAGCTCCCGCGCGCACCGGTGATGGACCATCCCGCGAGCAGTTGTTCGTGGACTTCAATCCCTTCCATCGGGATGTGCTCGCCCAGCCGGAAACCGGCGGAGAAGACGCACCGGAAACCCTGCTCGACCTCAAGCTCTATGGCGTCCGGGCCGGGGAAGATCCCACCACCGGAAGCGCCATCATCCGCACGCCGGACCACGCCCAAGGCGCCTACTGGGTCGGGGATACGGTGCTGACCGGTGTGACGGTGACCGGCATTTACCAGGACAGGGTTGTGCTTGCCCGGAGAGGCACCCAGGAAGTGCTCCTCCTCGATAAGGACAAAGACGGGCGCCGGAGCGCCGGAGCCGCCTCCACTCCGTCGCCGTCCGGCCAAAACCGCCCGGTCAGAAACCGTGCGACCAGGACCCCAGCAACCGCCAACGACAGACCGGCGGTCGCCCGGTCCCCAGCAGGCCCAGACTCCGGGTCCGGGACCAGCAGGTCCCAGCCCGGCACCAATGTGCGGGTAACAGAACAGGCGCCATCCCGTCAGACGGGACCAGACGAACCAGTGCCGGCCCAAAACCGGACCGTGTCGGTGGAAGACGGCAAAGCGGTGCTCCGATTGTTGTCTCTCAAGCCCAGAATTGCCGGAAACGGTATGAATGGCATGTACATTCGAGCGCGCGGAGATGCTACAATCCCAAGTGAATGGGGGATCGAGCCGGGGGATATCCTGATTTCCGTGAGCGGTATCGAACTGACCAGTCCGCAGCGTCTTGAGAAGGTGCAGGACCGGATCGAAGATGCCAGTCAATTGCGATTTGAAATTGAGCGTGGCGGGAAGCGGATACCCATTGAGATCACCCTCGACGGTAAGTGACGACGGAAACTGACCTGGATGACGGACAGACCGCTGGCGCGGATCTGAAACAAGTGGCGGGACCAGCTGTGACGCTTAAGGCACTTGAGACGCAGATCGCCGGACCATCCGGCCCTTGCGCGTCCGCAAAGGGGCGCTCCCGGATTGACTCGGTCAAGGGGACGCCGCTGGCCCGGGCCATCCGCCTGAGCGCTATTGCAGTTCTTTGCACGGTCTTCGCGACCCTGTCTGGTCTCGCAGGTGCGGTTCTTGACGGCGCGGGCAGCCGGGCCGCGGCCAGTGAACACCAGACCCTCAACTACCGGGATGCCGACATCCGGGCGTTCATCGACGATGTGTCCATGCTCACGGGCAATACCTTCATCGTGGATCCCCGGGTCAACGGCAAGGTGACGGTGATTTCCAACACCGGACTTGAATCCGAGGCGCTGTTCGATGTCTTCCTCGCCACGCTGCGGGTGAATGGATACTCCGTGGTCTCCATGCCCACGGGGGCCTACAAAATTCTTCCGAACACGGACGCCATGCTCCAGGCCGGGGCCTCCGGCGACGGGGTCACCGGTGACCGCTTCGTCACCGAAGTGTTCCGGCTTGCCCATATCGACGGGATTTCAGCCCTCAACCTGCTTAAGCCCATTGTCCATACCGATGGCCGTGTGGTGGCCAACCGGGGCTCCAATTTCATCGTTGTCGTGGATTATGCGAGCAATATGAACCGGATTCGGCAGGTGATCGCCGATGTGGACCGGAGCACGGATGTTTACAGGTCCGTGGGCCTTCAGAACACCGCCGCATCAGAAATGGTGCGGATTATTGGGGCGCTTGCGGATGGTCAGCAGGGTGGCGAAAGCGGGCTTCAGCCCAATGTCACCGCCGTGGCGATCGATGCCAGCAACACCGTCGTGCTGCGGGGCGAGGAGCGGGCAGTGGCGCGGATGACCGCGTTCGTCCGGGATCTGGACAGTGGCAATCAGGCCCGGGAGCGGGGTGTGCGGGTCTACCGGTTGCGCCATGCAGAAGCGGAAGAACTGCTGCCCCTGCTCCAGGAAATCTCCGAGGCGTTTGTGCGGTCCAGCAAGGAAGACGGGGCGCCCACGGGGAACCGGGGCACCCACATCGCCGCCCACAATCCCACCAACGCCATTGTTGTCCATGCGGACATGCACATGCATGCCAAGATCGGCCAGGTGATCCGGGATCTGGATGTGCGCCGTTCCCAGGTTCTGGTGGAAGCGCTGATCGCGGAAGTCTCTGACACCGCCGCCCGGGATCTGGGTCTGCAATATCTGCTCTCGGGTGATGGCAACAGCAGCTCCATTCCCTTTACAGCGACAAATTTTTCCAACTCCGCGCCCAATATTCTGGCGGCGACCGGCGCCCTGATCGCCGAGAACGAGTTGGATAGCAGCAGCGCGAATACGGCCATCTCGGATCTTCAGAACATCGCCATTCAGTCGCTTCTCGGCGTGTCCGGATTCGTCGGCGGCGGCGCAGGACAGACAGCAAACGGAACCATCTTCGGGGTCATCATCACCGCGATCCAGCAGGATACGGACTCGAACCTTTTGTCCACGCCCTCGATCATGACCATGGATAACCAGAAGGCGGCCATCATCGTCGGTCAGGAAGTGCCCATCGCCACTGGCGAGGTGGTGGGGGATGACTTCCAGAACCCGTTCCGGACGGTGAGCCGGCAGGATGTGGGTGTGCAGCTTGATGTCCGCCCCCAGATCACCGAGGGCAATTCGATCAAGCTCAATGTCCGCCAAGAGGTGTCCAGCGTGGCCGGGCCCGTCACGGTCAGCTCCTCGGACCTGATCATCAACAAGCGGGAACTGACCACCAATGTGATGGTGGAGGATGGCGGAATTGCCGTTCTCGGCGGTCTGATCGAGGAGAATGATCAGATTACGGTGCAACAGGTGCCTGTGCTCGGCGACATCCCGATTCTGGGCCGCCTGTTCCAGAGCAAGAATAAAAGCCGAACCCGGACCAATCTCATGGTCTTCCTGCGGCCTACCATCGTGCGAAGTGCCGGCGACTTGGAAGAGGTGTCCGGGCGGCGTTACGATTACATGCGGGAACAGGAATTGTTGTGGCGGGGCGATGACGCGCAATCCCGCATGGATTACTTCCGCGATTCCGTCATGAGCAACAAAATCCCGCTGGAACCTGCGCCGGCCGGACCGGCCCCGCTGACGCCCCAGCCCTGAGCCTGTCTGGACCCGGTTTTGCACTGACATTGCTGATGCGCCGGGCTGCTCATGCACTGGCTGTGCTCTACGCCGGGGCTGCGGATGCGCGGCAGATTGTTTCTTCGGTCGTCCCGTTCCGGAATGGCGTTTCGGGCTTCTCCCGGGCCGGTTCATTCAGGGACGTCAACCGCCGTCGCGGAGCCGCATTGGTCCGCCACTGTTGAGCGGGTCCTGGGCGGCGGAACGGAAGAGTAGTGATGCAACCGGTGAGTACAGATCTCGACCCTCTCGATGGGGACACTGCTCCGGATACCGGCACAGCCAATGACAATGGCGCCAACGGTGGAGCGAGCGAAAGCGCCTCTTCTGACGGAACCGCGCGGCCAAACCAGCCGGCCATCCTGAATTACGGCTTCGCCAAGGACCATGGCATCGTTCTGGTCGCCCCAGTGGACGGGGACCTGGGCGATGAGGCCATGCCCGTACTGGGGCTTCGGGCCACGGCCCGCCCGGCGGCTCTGATCGAGGCCCGGCGGGCCCTCGGCCGCCCGTTCAGCGTGGAAATCCTCAGCGACAGCGATTTCGAGCGCCGTTTGTCCGAGCTGTATGCCGTCGACGGTTTCGCTGACGGTGCCCTTGGGGACGATCTTGACGAAACCGACGATCTCACCAGCCTGATCGACGGTATGCCACAAACGGCTGATCTTCTCGATACCGATGATGATGCCCCTGTGATCCGCCTGATCAACGGGCTGATTGCCCAGGCCGCCAAGTTCCGCGCGTCCGACATCCACGTCGAACCCTTCGAGACCCGGCTTTCCATTCGTCTGCGGATTGACGGAGTGCTCCAGGAAGTGCTGTCCCTGGCCGCGAAGGTCACACCGCTTCTGGTATCCCGGATCAAGGTCATGGCCCGGCTCGATATTGCCGAAAAGCGGGTGCCCCAGGATGGCCGCATGTCTTTGAGCATTGGCGGCAAGACCCTGGATATCCGGGTTTCCACACTGCCCGCCCGCCATGGGGAGCGGGTGGTGATGCGTCTTCTGGACAAGGATCAATCCCATTTCGACATCGCCGCATTGGGCATGGGTTCGGAAACCCTGGGCCGGTTCCGCAAGGCCCTCGCGGAGCCGAATGGGGTGATCCTGGTCACGGGTCCCACGGGATCGGGCAAGACCACGACCCTTTATGCCGGGCTCAATCTGTTGAATGACCGGACCCGGAACATTCTGACTGTCGAGGATCCGGTGGAATACGCCCTGGAAGGGGTGGGCCAGACTCAGGTCAACAGCAAGGTGGGCATGACCTTCGCCGCCGGTCTGCGGGCCATTCTTCGTCAGGACCCGGATGTGGTCATGGTCGGGGAAATCCGGGATGTGGAAACTGCCGAAATCGCCGTGCGGGCCAGCCTCACCGGCCACCTGGTCCTGTCCACGGTGCACACCAACGATGCAATCAGCGCCATCACCCGTCTGCGGGATATGGGGATCGAGGCCTTCCTTCTGGCGTCCACCGTGAAGGCGGTTCTGGCCCAGCGTCTGGTGCGCCGTCTGTGTCCGGATTGCCGCAAGCCCGGCGAGGCGGATGCCCAGGAACGGGCCATGCTCGGTCTCCCGGAAAAGGGGGAGCCGGTGGTGATCTACCGGCCCGCGGGCTGCGCCAATTGCAAGCAGACCGGATATTCCGGACGCCTCGGTCTTTATGAACTGGTCACCGTGGACGACACCCTGCGCCGGATGATCCATGACGACGCCCGGGAAGGGGACATGGCCGCAGTGGCGTTCCGGAATGCGGACACCCTGGCCCGGGCCGGGTGCCACCATGTTCTGGCGGGTGTGACATCCTTGGAGGAAGTCATGCGGGTCTGCCGCCATGACGGGGACAGCAATGGCGGCCTATGAATACGAGGCCCTGGATCAGGCAGGCCGACGCAAGAAAGGGGTGATCACCGCCGATACCCTGCGCCAGGCCCGCAAGGAGCTGCGGGCCAAGAAACTGGTGCCGGTCAAGGTGGAGGAGGCGTCGGCCCGTCCGGCAGCCGCCTCTCTGAAAGGGCTGCCCCTGCCCACATTCCAGCGCCGGATCCCCGCCCGGGATCTGGCCCTGGTGACCCGTCAGCTGGCCACCCTCGTGAATGCGGCTGCGCCCGTTGAAGAGGCACTCCAGGCCATCGCGCTTCAATCGGAAAAACCCGCCGTGCGCAAAGCCCTGTTTGCGGTGCGGACCGGGGTGATGGAAGGCCAGCGTCTGTCTCAGGCCATGACCCAACAGCCCGGCGTGTTCAATCAGCTCTATCGGGCCATGGTGTCGGCGGGGGAGGGTTCGGGCACCCTCGGGCCGGTGCTGGAGCGTCTGGCGGATCACCTGGAAAAGGGCCAGGCCATGCGGGCCAAGGTGACCGCGGCCCTGGTCTATCCCGCCCTTCTCGCAGTGGTGGCCGTGGGGGTGGTGATTTTCCTGATGACCTATCTTGTGCCCAAGGTGGTGGAGCAATTCGCCACCATGGGCCGGGAACTGCCGCCCCTGACCCAGTTCATGATCACCCTGGCGGATGGGTTTCAGGCCTATGGCCTTTATGCGGGGATTGGGCTGGCGGTGGGGGCCGTGGCGTTTGCCCGGGGGTTGGCCCACCGGGGATTTGCGCGGCGGGTGGACCGTGTGGTGATGGCCCTTCCGGTGGTTGGCAAGCTCGCCCGGGAGCTTCAGGCCGCGCGGTTGGCGCGCACCCTGGCGGCCCTTGTTTCAAGCGGCGCGCCGGTCCTCGACGGCATGCAGGCGGCCAAGGCCACACTCAACAGTCCCGTGATGCAGGATGCCATCGGCGATGCGATCACCCAGGTGCGGGAAGGGGCGCCCTTGTCGGCGGGTCTGCGCAAGACCAAAGCCTTTCCGCCTCTGGTGGTCTATATGGCGGCCATGGGGGAGAAAAGCGGCAGCCTGGATGTGATGTTGTCCAAGGCGGCGGATTACATGGAAGCGGAGTTTGAGTCTCTGACCAGCGCCTTTTTGAGCCTCGTGGAGCCGGTGATCATCATGTTCATGGCCGGTGCGGTGGGCACAATCGTGTTGGCCATTTTGCTGCCGATCCTGCAGTTTAACTCCGCAGCTATGTTGTAGTAGCCCGTGCCCCTGGCCTGTGGTGAGGGGCCTGCACAGCGACTGGCACAGAGGTTTTCAGAACGAACCGGGTTTGAAGGAGCCGACAAATGGATATGGGTTGCAAACGGTCCGACAAGCGGCCAATCGATGAGACACGGGCCGAGGCCCGCCGCCGGTCCGGGGAGGGCGGGTTCTCTCTCGTCGAATTGATGGTGGTGATCGTCATCATCGGCCTTTTGACCACGGTGGTGGCGCTGAATGTCCTGCCGAGCCAGGACCGGGCCATGGTGGAAAAGGCCAACACGGATATCCGCACCCTGGAACAGGCGGTGGAAATGTACCGTCTGGACCTGATGACCTATCCGAGCACGGAACAGGGGCTCGATGCTCTGGTGAATGCTCCGCAGGGGCTCGATCGGCCCCGGCGCTACCGGGAGGGCGGATACATCCGCCGTCTGCCCAATGATCCCTGGGGCAACCCCTATCAGTATGTCTATCCCGGCGAGAACGGCACATTCGACATCTATTCTCTGGGTGCTGATGGCCGCCTTGGCGGTGAGGACCAGAATGCGGATATCGGCAACTGGCAGTAGGCGGCGTGGTTGTCGCGGCGGCGGCAGGAATGCCGCGCCGCACGACACCCATGGCAAGGCCGGATTCTCCCTGGTCGAACTGCTGGCGGTGATCCTGCTGCTGGGGCTGGCAGCGACCCTTGTGGTGGTCAACATGCCCCCCGCCCGGGACAGTCTCGGGGATGAGGCGGACGCCTTTGCCGCGCGCATGGCCCAGGCCGGGCGGGAGAGCATCCTTTCCGGGCGTATGATCGGTGTGCGGATCCTGCCGCGGGGATATGAACTGGTGGTCTGGCGCCGGGGGCGGTGGCAGGCCATGCCGCCGGGTGCCCAGGGCCAAGGGACTTGGGATGAGGGGACCGTTGCGGTGCTGACCGAAGGGGCTGCTCGCGAGAGGACATCCCAGGCCCGGAGCCGGGAGGCGCGTAGGGGAGGCGGACCGGAGAGGGCGCAACAGGGCCGGGCCGGGCAGAGAGGCGGCGAGACCAGACCGCCGCCGCGTATCCGGTTCGATCCCATTGGGATTTCCACCCCGTTCACCTTGAGCCTCCAGCGGGGCGGGGCTGTGTACATCGTCAAGGGTGACGCGAATGGTGCGGTGGTTGTCCAGCAGGAAGACGAATCCTGACAGGCGCGGGAGCTGCAATGGGAGCTGCAATGGGAGCGGCTTCCAGGGAGGGCGCGGGCAATGCCGCTTCACCTTCGCAGGGCGCGGGCAGCGCGGCTTCACCCTCATCGAGGTGCTGGTGGCCCTGACCCTGTTCAGTTTTGCCGTCATCGCCCATCTCAATCTTCAGACTGAAAATATCCGTTCGGTGACCGCCCTCGAGGAGCTGACCTTTGCGCAGATCGTTGCGGAAAATCAGCTTGCGGAAGCCTTGAGCGATCCGGCGACCGTGCGCACGGGCAGCCGGTCCGGTCGGGTGGAACTGGCGGGCCGCTCCTGGCGCTGGGTCCTGGTGACCAGGACCACGGCCCAGCCCAGCATCTTGAGCCTTGAGGTCACGGTGAATGCGGAGGACGGGGAGCAGGAACTGGCGGTGCTCCAGGGCTTCCGGAGGGCAAAATGATCCGCTCAAGGCAGAGGGCCGCTCCAAGACCGGGGTCAGGGAGGAACACCGGCTTCACCCTGGTGGAAATGCTGCTGGCCCTGGTGATCTTTTCGCTGCTATCCGGTGCGGGGGTGATGGTCGTGCGCAGCGGTATTCAGTCGAAGGATCAAGTGGAGGAGCGCTCCGAGGCGCTGGCCCGGTTGCAGGTCGCCAGAGCCATTCTGCGGGCGGACATCACCCAGATTGCCCAGCGTCCCGTCCGTGTGGCCCGGGACGGGTCCCGCCCGCCTCTCGCCACAGGCCCCGGGTTCGGGGATCAGCCCATCCTGACCCTGGTGCGCCGGGGCTGGATCAACCCGGGCCGGGTGGAGCCGCGCAGTTCGCTTCAGACCGTGGAGTATTTTCTGAAAGAGGGTGACCTGATCCGCAGAGCCTATATGCGCAGCGACCCCACACCGGATACCCCCTATTCCGAGCGGGTGCTGTTGTCGGGCATCACCGAGCTTGAAATGGCATTCCGGGATCTGCGGGCCTGGGTGCCCGACTGGCCGTTACGGGCGGGCAGCGGCAACTCTCTGCCCTTTGCCGTGGCCATGACCCTGGAGACCGACGCCTACGGTTCCCTGCGTCAGGTGTTTCTGACCCCGGAGGTGGTGCCATGAGGGGAGGGGAGCGCGGTGAAAAGGGCAGTGTTCTGATCACCGTCCTGTTGCTCGTGGCCATTCTGGCGGTTCTGGGCGTGGCGGTCCTCGATGACATCCGCTTTTCCATGCGCCGCACCGCCAATATTCGCGACCGGACCCAGGCGGATTATTTTGCCCTGGGGGCGGAGCAGCTTGCCCTCGGTCTTTTGCAGGAGCTCATCCGTGCCCGGCCCAACCGAAACACCCTTGATGAGCGTTGGGCCGAGGGGCCCATCATCCTGCCTTTGGATGATGGCCTGATGGAGGCTGAGGTTTCCGATGCCTCGAACTGTTTCAACATCAACTCCCTGGTGGACGGGTCGCCCCGGCGGGAATTGGAGCCCAATGAGGAGGGCATGCAGCGCTATCAAAGGCTCCTCCAGGCTCTTGAGTTCAGCGAGAACGAGGCGGAGGAACTGGCTGCAACCGCCACGGACTGGATCGACACCGACGGCTCCGCCCTGCCCCAGGGGGGGGAAGACTATGCCTATTCCGCCGTCAGCCCGCCTTATCTCACCGGCAATACGTTGATGGCGGAGCTTTCGGAATTGCGTGCGGTGGAGGGTTATACGCCGGATGTCCTGCGCCGGGTGATGCCTTTTCTGTGTGCCCACGGCTCAGCGGACCCGAGCGAACTGAATGTCAACACACTGATGCCACTCCAGGCGCCTCTGCTGGTCATGTTGAAGGGGAATGATCTGTCCATCGATGAGGCCGAATCGATCATTGCCGCGCGGCCTGCAGGGGGCTTTGAAACCCTGGAGGCGTTCTGGTCCCTTGAGGCATGGGCAGGCAAGGCTCCGACGGAAAACGACCAAGCGCTGGTTTCCTTGAAGACCGGGCACTTTGCTCTTAAGGTCACGGTCATTCACGGACGGGCGGAGGTGGTGATGAGCGCGCTTCTTGAGCGGCGCGCCGACGGTGCGTTATCCGTCGTGGCCCGGCGTTTCGGAGAGGTGGAGTGACCAAGATCCTGATTCTGGACTGGTGTGCCGGCCCGGCCTTTCCTCCCGATCGTGCCTTTCCTCCCGATCGTGCCAGCCCTTCCGATGCATCGAGCCGTTCCGATGTGTCGAGCCGTTCCGGCGAAACCGGACCTGAAGCCTCCCGTGAGCCTTCCAGACCGTTTGCCTCTGACGCGGGATCCGGTGCGGACCGTTCCGGCAGCGGGGTGGTGCGCTGGATCACCGGGGAACGGTCCGGCTCTGCGGATAGCATGTCATTCGGGGAGACCGGCGAAGCCAGTTGCCGGGAGGATATTGAGGACCTTCTCGCCTCCCAGGGGCCATTCGATCGCATTGTGGTGTTGATCCCCGGCCAGGAGGTGACCGTGCGCCGGGTCACGGTGCCGGCCCGCCGAGACAGTGAAGCCCGCGCCGCCGTTCCCTATATTCTCGAAGATGAACTCGCCGTTGATCCCGATGCGCTGCATTTTGCCGTCAGCGCCCCCCTGGAGGGGACGGAACGCCTTGTGGGTGTCGTCGCCCGGGACCGGATGGATCTGTGGCGGGACATCCTTGCGCCCTTGAAGGGCCAGCCCGTGACTCTCATCCCTGACTGGATGGCCAACACCGCCGCCGGGGAGGGCGCTCAAGGTACCCCGCAGGCGGAGGAAACTGACGGCGAGGCGCCGGGTCTGGTGGTCAGCCAGTGCGGCGACCGGGTACTGATTGCATCCGCGGACCGCACCGGCACAACTGCCGAGGCCGGCATTGTTCCCCTGATCCTGCCTGCGTTTCTTTCCAGACCCGCCTTGGCCGGGAGGACGGTTCTCATCGAGGCGGAGCGCCCTGAAATGCTCATGCCCGCACCCGTGCGCGGGGGCTGGACGGTCATCGAGGCTGCTCCGGTGTCGGATGAAACCCTCTTGCGCCGGGCCCTGACCTCTTTGTCCGTACAGCCCCCATTCTCCCTGCTTCAGGGCAAGTACCGGTTCAGGGGGGCGCTCCCGGTCAATCTGGCGGCGTGGCGGCGGGTCGGGATCCTGGTGGCGGCTCTGGTGGTGGTGCTTGGTGTGGGACAGGTGTCCGAGGCGGTGCGCAAGGCTCACCGCGCGGAACTCCTTTACGATCAGGCAGAACAGGTCTTCAGGGAGACCTTTCCGGAGGTGAGCCGTGTGGTGAACCCGAGGGCTCAGATGCGCGACAAGCTGCGCTCCCTGGAAAGCACCGAATCGGACCGGTTCCTGCTTTTGAGCAGCCTGCTGTACCAGGCCCTGGAAGGGCTGCCATCGGTAGAGCTGCGGGATCTGCGCTATTACGGCGACCGGGGTGAGGTGGGGGCCAGCGTCTCCTGCCAGGCCTATGAGGATCTGGTGCAGTTGAAGGAAGCAGTCAGCCGTCTGGGCGGAGAGATGCGCGAAGGGGGCTCGCGCCAGTCCGAGGACCAGATCATCGGTGATGTGACCATTTCGCTCCAATAGAACGCGTCACGGTTCAAGAGGGAAGAGTGCGCCATGCAATGGTGGACGGAACGAACGGGCCGGGAAAAGCTGCTGATCGCCGCCATGGGCTTCGTGCTGTTGACGGTGGGTCTGTTTCAATTCGTCTATAAGCCGCTCCAGGCCTATCACGTCACGGCGGAGCGGCGCCTCGACCAGGCCGCGGCGTTGTTCGAGGAAATCGCCAGCGGAGCCCGCCAGGTCCAGGCCCTTCGCGCCACCACCGAGGAGCGGGGAGATGGAGATAACCGGACCCTGCGCACGACGGTCACCGTGTCCGCATTCCAGGCCAATCTGACCATCACCCGGTTGGAGCCGGAAGGGACCGACGGGCTCAATGTCTGGATCGAGGAGGCGGATGTGCAGACCATGCAGCGCTGGCTCGTAGACCTGTCCCGGGAACACAGAATCACCGTCCGCAAGGCCACGATCCGGCGCCGGGAAGAAGGATCGGCGGTGCGCGCCCAGTTCCTCTTCTCCCGGTCCGGTGGTGCGTGAACGGGAAAAGGACGGGATCATGCGACTCTGGCAGCTTTGTCTTCTGTTTTTCGCCGCGTTTCTGGGCTTCGTGGTCTGGAGTTTTCCCCTGGAGGCGGCGCTGCGTTACTCGGGCGCGACCAGCCGGGGACTGACCTACGATGCGGCGGAGGGCACGATCTGGCAGGGGCGGCTGACCAATGCCTATGCGGGGACCGTGCATCTGGGTGCCGTGGATTTCAGCGTGCGCGGGTTCGATCTGCTCCGGGGACGGCTCAGCATCCGGTGGGCGGCCCGGGGCCGGGCTCTGCGGGGCGGGGGGATGGTAAGCGCCATGCCCGGAGGCACCCTGGCGCTCCAGGATCTTGCCGTGCAGAGCGATCTTTCGGAAATGCCCACATTCGTCTCTATGGCCGGGGCGTTCGACCTTGAGATTGAAGAAGCGGATTTCGGCCCCGGCGGCTGTACCACCGCGTCGGGGGAAATCCGCACCGCGGCCCGGATCGTGTATGCCCAGGAAAGCTGGCGGGCGCCGGAACTGAAAGGGGCGCCCCGTTGTGAGAACGGGCACCTGATCGTGCTCCTGGAGGGGGAAGACCAGGGTGGAGACGCCGCGTCAATCCATGTCCGAATCGCCCCTGATCTTTTTTATGAAGCACAGCTTGTGGTGCGCACCGGAGATGAACGGCTCGCCAACAGCATGCTGACCATCGGATTCGACGAGACCGACCATGGCTATGAATTCGTCCAGGCGGGCCGTTGGGCACCCAGGCCCCGGCAGCCCTGACATGAGACACTCACTTTCACCAGCGCCCGGACCCGGTGTCCGTGTTGACCGGTCCGGCCGGGTTTCGATGGGGCTTTGTCTCGTCCCGGTGATTGGCCTGCTGATTGGGCTGGCTGCCTGCGGTGGCGGGCCGAAAAAGGAGGAGCCCCGGCCGACGGGGCGGGCTGCGGACCGGGAGGCTCTCCTCCAGGTGCTGTCCAATCCTTACGCACCACCGCCCAGGTCCCAGCCTGCTCCCGTGTCCAATCCGGTGAGCCCCCAGCCGTCGGTTCAGGCGCCCCGGGCACCGGCTCCCGCGTCCCCCGGGATGCCGGCCCCGAACGCCGGGCCGCAATCCCAGCCCGCTGAGTCGCCTGAAGGGGCAGCGCCGCCCCAATCCGCGCGTCCCTCAGAGGTCGGCCCGATGCAAAATCCCGCTGCCAGGGCACCTGAGCGGGCCCAACCGCCGGCCCGTTTATCAACGGCGGTGCCGCCGCCCGCCAACAACGCCCAGGGTATCCGTCTCCCCGCCACGCCTCTGGCTCAGCAGAATGGGAATAACGGGGACGATGGTGTCTCCGGTGCCCAGGACCTCGCTGACCGGATCGGGACCTTGCCGCCCCAGTCCCTGTCGCCGGGGGCTTGCGGTCTCTTCCTCTGGATTCGCCAGGTGCAGGCCCGGTTCATCTTTTTCAGCCACGGCTTTGAAGGTGCGGCGCGGATGCAGCTTGATGGAGAAACCGTGGATCTGACCCGGGTGTCGGCTTCAGGAGTGGCCTTTTCCGGGATCTACTCGGACCAGCAGTTCACGGCGGGTGCCTATCGGATTGCATTGCAGGTTGAGATCGAGGAGCGGGAGGAGGTGATTGCCGGTGCCGTGATCCGGCGCGGGCTCATCCGGGTTCAGGACGGGGTGGGGCAATCCGTCGTGATGCCCGTAGGCGGTCTCATCGGCTGTCAGCCCAGTGAAAACCAGGGCAACCGCTCCCGCTGACGCGAACGTAAGACCCTCGGGCATTGCCTGACAGGACCCCGTGGGCCAAAATGAAGGGCTGCCCGGAGGCTAGGCCGGGCGCCATTCTTGGGGGCGCGCTTGCACGGGATCGGCAAGGTTTTGGGACGGGATCACACAGGCAGGTTTTGGCTGGCCGGTCTTCTTGCCGGAGCGCTTGGAGGGCTTGTGGGCCAACCCACTGGCGCGGTTGCCGATTCCGGCGCGACGAGCGTGGCAATGGAACGTCCGGTTACTGCCCAGCACCGGGCCGCGATCCCGCCGGCCCGCGTTCTTCCTGCGCCTATGGTGACACTCCGCCGGGACGGAGCCGGGACCATTGCGACGGAATCATCCGTCCGGCTGACGGCCGCATGGCCCGGCGGCAGCAATGGCGCCAAGGTCCTGGCATCGAGCCAGGCGAGCGATCCCAAAAAGCCGACTCTGGGCGGTGAAGACGAAATCCTCACTGTGATCGATACTCCATCCGCTTTTGAACGGGCGCTGATGCAGTCCGACCTTGTGGACAATTTCTTCAGCGACGAGCGGGAGGAAGAGGAATTCCGCATTTCCCGCATCCGGCTGCGGGGGGATCTGTTCCTCAGGGAAGGCGATAGCCTGGAATTCGATCCGAATGTCCGGGCCCGCTATGCCATTCCGCGGCTGAACAATCGTCTTTTCCTGGTTTTCTCCGGCGATTTCGATAACGCCTTCGAGGACGATGGGCAGCAGGGGGATGTGAAGTCCCTGCTGGAACCGGAAGACGAGGTGGATGAGGGGATTTTCGGCCTCCAGGCCATCATCACCGCCACGGACCGTCTGAACATCAGTGTCCAGGGCGGGGCGCGGTTCCGGGACTCACAGCCCTTCTTCTTTATCGGTCCCCGGTATCGCCAGACCTTCGAACTTGGGAATTGGCTGACCCGGGTTGTGGGCCATGTGCGCTACTTTTCCGACGAGGGCTTCAATGTCCGCTCCGTGGTGGATTTCGACCGGGCGCTTGGCCGGAAATATCTGTTCCGGGTGTCACCCCAGGCCCGTTGGAGCGAAGAAGACGCGGAAGTTGTCTACGGCGTGGATCTGTCCCTGACCCAGTCTCTGACCGCCCGGGACCGGCTGCGGTATCAGGTGATCACCCGCTTCGAGACCGAGCCGGAACACCAGCTCGACCGGGTCACCCTGCGCTTCCGGTACCGCAGGGAGGTCTTCCGGAACTGGCTTTTTGTGGAAGTGGCCCCGGAAGTCGCATTCCTGTCCGAGCGGGACTATGAAGCGGTGCCGGGTGTCTTTTTGCGTGTGGACACCATCCTGACACCCTTCTGGTGATCCCGACCTGTCTTTTTGTCCCCAGGTGAATGAAGTTGTGCACAGTCTCGCCCACAGCGACACGCCGGACTTGCGGGAATATGAAATTCTCTTCATTTTGTTTGTGTAGCGTAAGGCTATCGATCGGGGTGGCACCCAGCGATAGCGGCGAAAATATTCGAACGGTAGGCGTCAGGCTGGTAGCACCACGCAAGTGAGGGGCTGCCCGCCAGATCAGGGACCCGGAACGAGAGTGTGAACGGAGGGGGGGCACCATCCCCGTATCCGCGTCGCCTCTTGGACCGAAGGTGCTGGACATCAGGCGGATCGTCCAGCCGCAGACATACCAAAGCTGGCACCTGGCCATGCCGTGGTTCATGCGCGTCCACCGTTGTGCATTTCCAATGTCATGACCATTGCGGCCAGTGCCGTGTCCTTTCGGGCACGAATGCGTTGTGCTGTGCGGTTTGCCTTTTCCCCATGGAGGGGCCGGTGATTGGCCGGAAGGCAGTGAAGCCCTCAGCAATATCTTGGACGACCCCGGTTTTGACCAGTGTGACGGCTGGCCAGGGGCAAGGGGGTGGACGGTGCTGTTTCAAGCCGCCACCCAGGTCTCCAAGGACGGCCAGGATCGGATGGCCAAGGACGGGCGGCCAGGATCGGATGGCCAAGGACGGGCGGCCAGGATCGGATGGCCCGGAGTTGACTGAAGGGATGAGATCGATGGAATTCTCGGCTCACATGAGACAGGACGCCCTGCATGCCGAAAAAACGGCATCGGACCTGATTGTGGAAAAGCGCGACCCCCGCTCCGTACGGCGCCTCGACGACCCGACCGGTCCGGACAGTGCACTCCTTGGCAAGATCATTCTTGTGGAAGACAATCCCGGCGACGCCCTGCTCCTTCGCGAAATGCTGGCAGAGGCGGGCCAGCCCCATGAAGCGGTCACGGTGGCTGACAGCCTCGACGCGGCCTGCCGCTGTCTTGAGGCGGATCATGCGGACCTTGTGCTTCTCGATCTGATGTTGCCGGACAGCGGGTCCTATCGGGAATCCATTTCCCGCATCCGTGAAGTCTCCGATGTGCCTATTGTCGCCGTCACCAGCCTGATGGATCATGAACTGGGAATCGAATGTATCCGGTGGGGTGCTGAGGACTTTCTGTCCAAGCAGGATATCGAGCCGGGCCTTCTTTTGCGGGTGGCGCGTCATTCCATCAGCAGACATCGGATCAATACGGAGCGCCTGAACGATATCGTCAGCCGGTTCGAGGCGGGCAGGGAGCGTCATGAGTCTATCAACGCTTCCGCCGATGCGCTTGCGGTTGTCGATGAAGCGGGCAAGGTCCTGTATCTCAATGAAGCCGCATCCCGGTGCCTCGATTGTTCCTTCGAGGATGCGATCCGAACCTCCCTGCTGATGCTCGTGGAACAGCGAGCCCAGGATCGGCGCCGTCGCAAAACCGTGAACATCAAACGCATTGGCGACACCGTCTGGGACGGTCATGCTGCGCATATCCTGATGCTTTCCCTGGTCTGATGGACTTTTCTGACTCCACTTCGTGAGACGCGGCCTCGGATTCGGATACCTGCTTTTCCCGTTTCAAGCTTGTCTCGCGGGTGGGGGCTTTACGGGGAAAGCAGTCCTTTCCGCCATGGTGTCCTCTGTCTGAGAGCCTGTTCCGTAAGCGGATTATATCCGTCAACGATTCCGCCAGGGCCTTCCTGCTCTGCCGCCTTGTCGCTCCCGGTGCGTCGTGCTACCGCGCAAGGACGCAGCACCTCCCTGTGGGTGGCGCTGTGGCGGCCGGAGCGTGATCCAGCTTGGTTGGATTGCCCTCTCATCCTTCCAGAAACCTCTTGTTCATCTTTGTCGCGCTTTCGTGTTGCGCTGGGCCGGTTGGGTTTTGCTTGGGCGTAATGCTGTTGTTTCCGTCTTTGTAGGGACGGACCTGCCAGGCGTGGTTCCCTGTTTGGCGTGATATCCCGATTTATCCCCGTGATTCATAGGCTTGTGTCATCTGTCACTTATATCTGTGGCCGGATGGTCACGCTGGAGAGGGGAAAGGTGTATCGGGACGGTTGTCTGCAACATTAGCTGTTGTCCCGCCTGTATGTATGTATGTAGCGTTTCTTACCAACGAGGCAGATTGGTCAGTGGATAGTATTGAGGCTGACAATAACACCTGCCGGGTTTTGATAATCAGAAACCCTTCCGCAAGCTGCGGAATTTGGCTCACAAGACCAAGCCAAACCAAGGGGAGTGTGGTCCTTTGTATCCAATCGAATATACCTTGCTGGAAAACCAGTCTGCCGACCTGTCAAAGGGTGGCCTTGGCCATCTGCTTCATATCGAAGATGATCCGGCCGATGCGCGTCTCCTGGTGGAAATGTTCCGGTCCCAGGAGTGGCCCGACGGGGCGTGCAGGCCAAACCGGATCATCCAGGTGGAAAGCCTGCGCTCCGCCCGCGCCGTATTGGAAGAGCGGGACGTGTCGGGAATTCTTTGCGATCTCAATCTTCCCGATTCGAACGGTCTGGCGACCTGCACAAGCTTGCTCGACGATTATCCCCATATCCCCGTGACCGTGATCACCGGTGACACCACACCTCATCTGGGCGTGGAAGCCCTGCGAATCGGTGCCCTGGATTTTCTGATCAAGGAGGAGCTTTCTCCGGCCGTGTTGTGGCGCTCCCTGAGCCACGGTCTGGAGCGGTGCCGTGTTCGTGATGCCCTTGCCCAGGCCCTGACGGACAAAGAAGCAGCCCAGCGTACTGCCGAGCGCCGGAGGGACCAGGCGGAGCGGGCGGGCCGTGTGAAAGCTGATTTCCTGGCCATGATGAGCCATGATCTGCGCACCCCGTTGAACGGCATTATCGGTCTGGCAAGCGGTCTGGAACGGGATCTTGGCAACAACGGCGACCGGGAGATCGCCCGGGCCATCGCGGATCAGGGCGTGGAGCTTCTGGGCATACTGTCGGGGATCCTCGAAGTTCTCGATAATGATGGAATCAGCGGTGACAATGCTGGTGGCAAGGGAGCAGGCGGTGCCAAATCCAGCCGCAAGTCCGTGTTCGGAGCGCCTGTTGTGACGGGGGCTGCCGGTGGTCACCAGATGTCCTGTGCCCTGGCGAACAGGCCAATCCATGCCAAGGCGTTTCAACCCCACCCGCACCCTCAACCGGTGCCCGAGCTTCAACCGGAGCTCCAGTTGGACCTGCAGACCATCACACATGGTGCGGCTGACCGGACTTGCCGTCCACCCAGGCTCCTTGTGGTGGAAGACATGCCCATCAATCGTCAGGTCATCGAAGCCATCCTTAAGCCGACGAATCTGGATCTCGACTTTGCCCCGGACGGCTGGTCTGCGCTCTCCCGCGCGCGGGAAACCGCCTACGACCTGATTTTGATGGATATCCAGTTACCGGGTATCGATGGCGTCGAGACCACCAAGCGCATCCGCCAGAGCGCGGCCATGAACGCCCGCACGCCGGTCGTGGCCGTGACGGCCCAGGGGCTTGCCTCCGACCGGGATGCCTATCTGGCCGCCGGACTTGACGATTACGTGGCCAAACCCCTGACGCCCAAAGCTCTGCTGGGGGCCGTTTCCCGGTATCTTCCGTTGTCTGACGGGCCGGCCGGCGGTCATCCGGAAGACAGTTCGACCACCACCACCGGGTCAGTGATCCCGGAGCAGGGATGTGAAGGTCTGGTGTGACGCCGCGCCGGACCCCAACACCTGCAATGCGAAGTTCATGGCAATACCCGCCGTCGCGGCAAGACCATCCGCCGAGGGCGCCAGCTCCGGATTGACCTCCACCACATCCATACTGACCACCCGCCCGGTTGCCTTCAGGTCTTCCGCAAGCTGACGGACATGGTCCGGATGGAGGCCATCGGCAACGGGCACGCCGGTGGCGGGGGCGAACCCCGGGTCGACCACATCGATGTCGAAGCTGACATGGATCGGTCTGGAGTGAGACGGATCGATCCGGCCCAGGAGAGACGCCAGGACCGCTGCCGACCCTTCCCGCCACACATCAGCGGATGTGGCCTGGGCTACCCCCAACCGGTCCAGGATCATCTGTTCCCCCGGATCCACGTCCCGTATGCCGAAATAGGCGATCCGGCCCGGATCAAGCCTGCCGGCAACCCCGGCCATCTCAGGCAGGTGACTGTCGTTCATCAGGCCGAACTGGGCGGCGACAGGCATGCCATGGGTGTGGCCCGTTGGTGAGGTCGCGGGCGTGTTCGCGTCTCCGTGGGCGTCCACATAGAGAATGACCGCATCCGGTTGGGCCCGCAGAACCCCTTCCAGGGTGGCGAACGCGATGCTGTGGTCCCCGCCGAGGGTGAGCGGAAAGGATCCGCGCAGGAGCGATCCGGCAATGGACCCGGCCAGGGTTTCGAAGGCGGCCGGAATGCCCCCGCGCTCAGGTCCGACCCGGGTGGCGCGGCCCTGAACCCAGCCTGCCTCAATCAGATGCTTGGCCATGCCGTGATCCAGCAGACAATCCGGCCCAAGAGCGACACCCCGGTGGCGCTGGCCGCTAGCGATGCAGGCCAGATTGATGTCGATCGGTTTGGGCTGCCGGACGATCCGGTTTCCGGGCGCAGGAACTGGTGCCGGTCCCCGTGGGGCCATGAAACCGGCGTCGTCCCGCATGATCCGAGACTGCCATTCCATGGCATTCCTCCCAGCGGTCATAAGCTTGATGGCGATGGATGCTGTACCGGCCGGCCCCAAGTGGCCGGCATGTTTTTGTTTCCGGTCAGGCCGTTGGCCAGGCAGTCCTTTCGGTCAGCGCGACGGGACCCCTATCCCAGGCCTGCCCCCAGGACAAGCCTCTTCCTTCACCCGGGCCGCCGTCGCGCGGTAATGTGAAGGGCGCGCGCGGCCTTATCCCAGCCATCCATGGGGTTGCGCCGGGTGAAACCCCGTGCAGGACGCCGGTCTTTCCGCCTTTCAGATCAAGGGATGTGCAGTATGGTGCGGCCAGCGGTCCGATGAGGGCCTCCTATCAGCACCCGGGAGATGTGGGCATGTGGGACAGGGATGCCGGATCAACGCCGGACCGTGCGGCACGGGGCCCGTCGATTGCCCTTGTTGTGGCCGTCCTCCTTTTTGCCCTCTCGGGCATGATGGTCGGGTTGCGCGGACCGGATTGGCTTCTTGTGGCCATTGGCGGGATCGCCGCCTTTTGCGCCGGATCCTGGTGGGCCAAAAAGCGCATGGTCCGCGCTGGTCTTTCCCTCAGTCCCGAGCAGCACAGGGCCGGCCGGGTGCATGAGGCGGTGGGGCCGGTGCTGGAAGGCTTGCCGGACCCGGTCCTGATCCTGGATCCGGCCGGGCGGATTGTTCTCGTGAACGCGGCAGGGCGTCGGCTTCTGCCCTCGGCGGCGCCGGGGCGTTACATCTCGTCGGCGGTGCGTACCCCGAGTGTGCTTGACGCCATCGAACAGGTGCGCGGCGGCGCGCCCGCCCAGGCCGTGGAATACACGGTTCTGGTGCCCTTCGAGCGCCACCTCCAGGCCCAGGTCATTCCGGTTCACCTGGCCGCCGAGGCCTTCCACGGTCCCAATGTGTCGTCCATGGCCCTCGTGATTCAGGATTTCACCTCGATCAAGCGTCTCGAGCAGATGCGGGTGGATTTCGTCGCCAGCGCCAGCCACGAGCTGCGCACCCCCCTGGCTTCCCTGGGGGGCTTCATCGAGACCCTGCGCGGTCATGCCAAGGATGATCCGGACGCGAGGGAGCGGTTCCTGTCGATCATGGAAGAGCAGGTGACCCGTATGGGGCGGCTGATCAATGACCTTCTGTCCCTGAGCCGTATCGAGTTGAACGAGCATGTTCCGCCCGCTGATCTGGTGAATATCCAGGATGTGATCAGCGATGTGGTGGATGCCCTCAGCCCCCTTGCCCAGGAAGACGGGGTGGACATGATCGTCACCGGCGGGGACGGCTGTCAGGTTCAGGGGGACCGGGATGAACTGGTGCAGGTGTTCCAGAACCTCGTGCACAACGCCCTGAAATATGGGGCCGACGGGGAGCGGGTGGAAATCTCCATCGGCCTGACCCGCATGTCGGCGGGCCATGGCACCCGGACCGACGCGGATGCGGCCCATGCCCGTTCCGATGCCGCCGTTCCCGCCCAGGACAGCGATGCGGTGGTTGTCCGGGTCCGGGACTTTGGCCCGGGTATTCCCCGGGAACACATTTCCAGGCTAACGGAGCGGTTCTACCGGGTGGATGTGCGCCAGTCCCGGCGCCGTGGCGGGACAGGCCTGGGGCTTGCGATCGTCAAACACATTGTCAACCGGCACCGGGGATGCCTGGAGATCACCAGCGCCGAAGGGGACGGGGCAACATTCAGTGTTTTCCTGCCGGCTCCGGAGCGCAGAAAACTGCCGCAGGATCCGGTGCGGACCATGACCTTGCCCGGTGCGCCGCCCCTTGGTCCGGGCCAGGGCCGAAACGGGGAGGGTGCCGGAGAGATGGATCTCTCTCCAGGGGCGGTCCGGCAACGGGAGGGGGCAGGCGCGTCGCCGCTCCCCTGATCGGTTCTGATCCGCCCGGGGCGGGTTCGTTTTCCTTTACTGTCTTCTCGCGTCACCTCTCGCGATTGTCGTCATCAAACAGTCACTAATTCGTCGTAGGGCAGAGTGCTGCCTTAAGGGGCCGCGCGTTTGATTTCTCGCCAGTGCTTCCCGACCCTCATGGTCTTGTGCTGGCCTCCCCTGCGTGCCGCCCGACCACTGGCGCGTGCACAGGGGTATTCCGGGACGGGAAGCTGGTATCGTTTCACGCTCATGGGGCCGCCCGGGTCAGTCTGCCCGCCGGTCCGTCTTTCCAGGTTCCGGGAGATATTGCCTTGACACTGAACAAGCTCGCCATCGCTGCCGTGGCCGGTCTCGCCCTTGCGCCGTTCGCCACGGACGCTTCTGCCCAAAGCCGCACGGAAATCAAGATTGTCGGATCCTCCACGGTCCTGCCCTATGCCCAGATCGTGGTCGAGGATTTCCAGCGTGAGTATCGCGGTGAGTTTTCAGCGACCGTTGAAGGCGGCGGCAGTTCCGCCGGTCTGAAGCAGTTCTGCGAAGGCCTCGGCCCCCAGACGATCGATGTGGCCAATGCCTCCCGCCAGATCCGCGCCAGCGAAGTCGCTGCCTGTGCCGCCAACGGTGTGCAGGACATTCTGGAAGTGCGGTTCGGCTATGACGGGATCGTTTTTGCCAGTGATGCAGACGGCCCGGCATTCAACTTCACGCCGGCGGACATTTTCCATGCCCTCGCCGCCGAAGTGGCGGTTGAAGGCAAGCTCGCTCCCAATCCGGCTGAAACCTGGAAAGACATCAACGACGCTTTTCCGGCCTGGCCCATCGTGATGTTCGTGCCCGGTGAAAAGCACGGCACACGGGAAGTGTTCGAAGAGAAGGTCCTGCTCGAAGGCTGCCGTGAGACCGGGACCTTCCAGCTCATGATCGACAGCGGCATCAGCGAAGATGCAGCCGAGACCCGCTGCATTCAGGTGCGCCAGCCCCAGGCCGTGGACATCGACGGTGACTATACCGAAACCCTGACCCGCCTGGAGCAGAACAAGCAGAGCGTCGGCGTGTTCGGCCTGTCTTTCTATGAAAACAATACGGACAAGCTCCGGGTCGCGACCATGGACGAGGTGGAGCCTTCCGTTGACACGATTGCAGCTGGCGAATACCCGGTTTCCCGGCCGCTGTTCTTCTATGTGAAGGGCGCCCATCTCGGGGTCATTCCTGGTCTGACCGAGTATGTGGAGTACTTCATCTCGGAAGAAATCGCCGGTCCGGACGGCCCCCTCGCCGATTACGGCCTGGTGCCGGCGCCTGATGGGGAACGCGAAGCCGTGCGCACGGCTTTCACCGAGCGGGAAACCGTCAACCTGCCCGGCACGGAATAAGGCGGCGGGCGGCCCGAGCCCCTGCGTTTTGTCATAACGGTAAAAGGGGGCCGCAGGACTTGCGGCCCCCTGTCTCCTTGGCCCATAGTTCGCCGGGTTTTCGGAGATCTTGAAGGTTTCCGGGGTTTTGGAGGTGTCTCCAAAGCGCGCGTTTTGGGCTGAAGGCGCGCATGAGCCCGGACAGCCGTTGGGCACACATCACCATTGGGCGGTTTGCATGTCTTGGCTGATCTGGGCGGTTTTGGTGATCGGGGCCCTGGCCTTTTGCGCGGGATTGCTGCGCGCCCGTGTTCTGGAACGCGAAACCGGTGAACGGCTCCACTCCCGCCCCGGCTATCACGGGGCCATGATGGCTTTGAGCGCGGTGGTGCCCGCCCTTGCGGTGTTTGTGGTCTGGAGCCTCGCCCAGCCCGTCTATTTGATGGACCAGACCCGGTCCCTCCTGCCTGCCGAGGTCACCAGCGGCGATCCCTCCACGCTGCGGTTCGTCCAGGGTCAGATCCGGCAGGTTGCCGACGCACTTCCCTTGCTCACCGAAGAGGATCTCGCGGCGATCCGGTCCGGCGATCGGGCACTGCCGGAGGTGCTGGCCGATCGGGGTGTGGCCATCGGTTCATCGGCCAGGCCTTATCTTCTTGCCGTTGCCGAGCGTTACGCCGCCCTGGAGCGCCGCAGCTTCATGGTCATGATCGCGGTGGTCTATGCCACGGCCCTGGCCGGGATCGGCCTCGCCTATGTCCGGATTTCCCCGTCCTTGCGGGCGCGGAACATCGTGGAACGGGTGACCATGGCGTCCCTGCTGCTGGCCTCGACGGTTGCCGTGTTGACCACCTTCGGCATTGTCGCGTCCATGGTGAGCGAGTCCTCCCTCTTTTTCAGCGAAGTTCCGTTCTCCAACTTCCTGGGGACCGTGTGGAAGCCCCGCTTCGCCGGGGCCGGAGAGACTGCGGCCTCGGGTCAGTTCGGCGTGGTGCCGCTGCTTTGGGGCACCCTTTATATCTCCATTGTAGCCCTGATCGTGGCGGTGCCCCTGGGGCTGAATGCTGCGGTGTATCTTTCGGAATATGCCGGGCCTCGGGTGCGGACCTATGCCAAACCCCTCCTGGAAATTCTCGCTGGCATCCCCTCCATCGTGTACGGCTTCTTCGCGATCGTCACGGTCGGGCCTCTGATCCAGTCAGCGGGGGAAGCAATCGGCCTCACGGTGCAGGCAAATAACGTGCTCACCGCCGGACTGGTGATGGGGATCATGATCATCCCGTTCGTCTCATCCCTGTCCGACGACATCATCAACGCGGTGCCCCAGTCTCTGCGGGACGGTTCCCTGGCCCTGGGCGCGACACCGGCGGAAACGGTGAGCAGGGTGGTCCTGCCCGCCGCCCTGCCGGGCATAGTAGGCGCGGTTCTGCTGGCGGCCTCCCGGGCGATTGGCGAGACCATGATCGTGGTGCTCGCGGCGGGCACGGTGGCTCAGATTTCCCTCAATCCCCTGGAGCCCATGACCACCATGACCGTCAAGATCGTCTCCCAGCTCACGGGCGATCAGGACTTCACCAGCCCCCAGACCCTGGTCGCCTATGCCCTGGGCATAACCCTGTTTTCGATCACCCTGGTGCTGAACATCATTGCACTGCAGATTGTGCGCCGTTACCGGGAGCAATATGAATGAGCGAGACGCCCCGGGATAACCGCACAAACGCGTCCGTGGACAGCGGCGCCACGGCGAAAATCGTTGCAGCCAGCCTCGCCGCCCGCCGCCGGTCCGGATTCCGGTCCCGGCTCACGGGCATGATCGCCATTCTGCTGGGCGTGTCGTTCCTGGTGATCATCTTCGCGTCCATTTTCGCCACCGCCAGCACGGCCTTCCAGCAGACCTTCATCCGTCTGACGATCACCCTCGACCCGGCGGACGTGGACCCGCTCGGAGATGCCAGCGCGGATTCCCTGGCCCAGGGGCCGTACCGCACTCTGGTGCGTGATGCGATCATGGAGCGTATCGGCAGCACGGAACGCCGGGACCGGCGCAAGGCCCTGCAACTGCTCACCACCGGGGCTCGGTTCGACCTGCGGGATTACGTGATCGCCAATCCGGATCTGGTGGGCCAGACCATCGATTATTGGGCAACGGCGGACTCGGATGTTGATCAGACCATCAAGGGCAATCTGCCCCGGACCGGTCCCGAGAGCCGGCGCCAGCTCGATGATCAGCAGATCGCCTGGCTCGACCGGCTGGAGGCCCAGGGCGATGTTCAGATGCGCTTCAACTGGCCCCTGTTTCTCAACGGGGACTCTCCCTACCCGGAACTGGCCGGGCTTGCGGTCGCTCTGGTCGGCTCGCTTCTGGTGATGGCGATCGTGGCAGCGGTCTCGGTGCCGCTTGGTGTCGCGACGGCGGTCTATCTGGAGGAGTTTGCGCCGAAAAATCGCTGGACCGACCTTATCGAAGTGAATGTGAACAATCTGGCGGCGGTGCCTTCCATCGTGTTCGGCATTCTGGGTGCGGCGCTCTTCATCAATTTTCTCGGGCTGTACCGGTCCTCCGCCCTGGTGGGGGGGCTGGTGTTGTCCCTGATGACCTTGCCTGTGGTGATCATCGCCACCCGTGCAGCCCTGCGGGCGGTGCCTCCATCCATCCGGGAAGGGGCGTTGGGCATTGGCGCCTCGCCGCTTCAGGTCACCTTTCATCACGTTCTGCCCCTGGCTTTGCCCGGTATCCTGACCGGATCCATCATCGGACTGGCCAGGGCACTGGGGGAGACGGCGCCGCTTCTTCTGGTGGGGCTTGCGGTGTCCGTCTCCGACATGCCCACGAACATCGACCAGTCCTCGGTGAGCGTGCTGCCGAGCCAGATCTATCAATGGGCCCAGAAATCGGATCGCGGGTTCGTGGAGCGGACCTCCGCCACCATCGTGATCCTGCTGGCCTTCATGGTGGTCATGAACCTGACCGCGATCTATCTCCGGCGCCGGTTCGAACGGCGCTGGTAAGGGGGACACGATGGCTGACGGGCAGTCCGCGTTGCAGATGCAAAAACCCACGGGACGGGTCGGGTCCGGTGTGCCGGTGAAAATGGCCACCCGGGGCCTGAACATGTTCTACGGGTCCAAACAGGCCCTTTATGATGTGGACCTGGATATTCCCGACCGGACAGTGACGGCCCTGATCGGTCCCTCTGGCTGCGGCAAGTCCACATTCCTGCGTTGCCTCAACCGCATGAACGACACCATCCCCATCGCCAGGGTCGATGGGCTTGTCAGCCTGGATGGGGTGGATGTCTATGACGACAAGCTGGTCGATCCCGTCTTGCTCCGGGCCCGGGTCGGCATGGTGTTTCAAAAACCCAACCCGTTCCCGAAATCCATCTATGAGAATGTCGCCTACGGGCCACGGATTCACGGCCTGGCGCGCAGCAAGGCGGATCTGGACGTGGTGGTGGAACAGAGCCTCGTGCGGGCCGGTCTTTGGGATGAGGTCAAGGATCGGCTCAAGGAACCGGGGACCGGCCTGTCCGGAGGTCAGCAGCAGCGGCTCGTCATCGCCCGGTCCATCGCCGTGAGCCCGGAAGTCATTCTGATGGATGAGCCCGCCTCGGCCCTCGATCCCATCGCCACGGAAAAAATCGAAGAACTCATTCACGATCTGCGCAAGAACTACTGCATCGTCATCGTCACCCATTCCATGCAGCAGGCAGGCCGGGTTTCCCAGCGCACGGCGTTTTTCCATCTGGGCTATCTGGTGGAAGTTGCCGATACCGCAGATCTGTTCGCCGATCCCCAGGACAAGCGCACCCGTGACTACATAACAGGGCGATTTGGCTGACAGTTTCGTTGCCGGATGCTTTGTTCTATGATCCTCGAAGTGTGCTCACAACCGCGGGCGCCCGCTTCAAACCGGTTCCCTTCTCCTCCGGCGGCAAGCGGTTCTGCCGCCGCAACCGGGAATTGCTGCCATGGGGCTGGGCCCTATACATGACGTCGCCGCTGCACCGGGCGTGTCCGACGATCCTGACGCCGATGGTGCGCCCGGCTTCGACACGCTCCATCAGCTTGTGGTCAAGATGGGTGGGCTGTGTGAGCGTCAACTGGGCGATGCCCTGGAGGCTCTGATCCGGCGGGACAGCGCCCTGGCCGAACAGGTCATGGCGGGGGATCGGGCCATTGATGCCCTTGAGCAGGAAGCCGAGCGCATCGTCCTGGATCTGCTCACCGGACACCGTCCCCCTGCGTCACAATTACGCTTGGCCCTCTCGGTCCTGAAGATTGTCGGCGATCTGGAGCGGGTCGGCGACCTTTCGAAGAATGTCGCAAAGCGCAGCCTCGTGTTGAACAAGGCCGAACCGGTGCGCCTGCCGGGGGGGATCGGTCATCTGGGCCGGGAAGCCCTGCTTCAACTCAACCGGGTTCTGGATGCCTTCGACGGGCAGAACACGGAGCGCGCCCTTGAAGTTTGGCACAGCGACAAAGGACTGGATGAGTTGTACAACAGCCTTTTTCGCGAATTGCTTGCCTATATGGCGGATGATCCGCGAACCATTGGGGTGTGTACCCACCTCCTTTTTGTCGCTAAGAATTTTGAACGGTTGGGCGACCATGCTACCAATATCGCGGAGACCGTTTACTACATTGTGAGCGGTGCCCATGTGGCGGGGGAGCGGCCCAAGGGCGACACCACGAGTTTGACGCGGATATCTTTCGACGGATCTTCCTGAGGCAATCCAAAGGCCATGACGCGGTCAGTGTTTCGCGCGATTGGTCTTGGAACGGGCCGCCTGGGTTTGATGAGCCGGGTGTGGATTGCGGGGAAAACAGCGTTGATGCATATGCGGGGTGTGGGCCCGGATGGCCCGGCCACGCGCGTCGTGGAGGCAAAGCGGACAGATGAAGCCCTCAGTACTGGTCGTTGAGGACGAAGACGCGCTTACAACGCTGCTCACCTACAATTTGGAGCGCGAAGGCTTCCGCACACTGAGCGCGCGGGATGGTGATGAGGCCCTGCTGATCATCGACGAACAGCGCCCTGATCTGCTGATCCTGGACTGGATGCTCCCGAAGATTTCCGGAATTGAACTGTGCCGCCGGGTGCGGGGGCGGTCGGATACACGCAATCTGCCCATCATCATGCTCAGCGCCAGGGGCGAGGAAACGGACCGGGTCCGGGGCCTCGATACGGGCGCTGACGATTACATCACCAAGCCCTTTTCCATGGTCGAACTGCTGGCCCGGGTGCGCGCGGTGATGCGCCGGATCCGCCCGGCCCTTGCCGATGACGTGATCACCTTCGGGGACATTTTACTGGACCGTGCGGCCCACCGGGTGCGCCGGGCCGACCGGGACATTCATCTGGGTCCGACGGAATTCCGCCTGCTTGACCATCTGATCCAGTATCCGGGCCGGGTGTTCAGCCGGGAACAGCTTCTCGATGCGGTCTGGGGCTCGGATGTTTATGTGGAAGCCCGCACGGTGGATGTGCATATCGGGCGGCTGCGCAAGGCCATCAACGCCCGTGGTGAAACGGATCCGATCCGCACGGTCCGTTCCGCAGGATATGCACTGGACGAGTCCTATTCTCTCGTGGAAATGCCCCGGGAGACCATGGATCTGTCCGCAAGCCCGCTTTAACGCCGGGCCGTCATCCCATCCCTTCATCCGCACTCAGATCAAGGACATTCGGGCCTGTCTGTCTCAAGCTGGACAGGCCCTGGCAGTTCCCGGGCGGACTGTGGCGGGTTCAGCCCGCGGCGCGGCGCTTTTGCTTGCGGCGGTCCATAGGCTGATAGGCGAGGCGGGCATGGGCGTCGCAATAAGGCGATGAACCTGAGGTGCGGTGGCCGCAGAAGCGGAAGTCGGGGGAGGACGGATCACCGATCGGCCACTTGCACATGTTTTCCTTCAGGGTCATGACGGTGGCAAACTCCCCGTTTTCCAGCACCACCGGGTTCTGGACGAGCACCGGTTTTATGAACACCGGCTTCACGGTGGGCTTGGGCACGGTTACGGCCCGGGGGCGTTCGGAGCGGGCGGGGGACCCTCTGCCGGACAGGCCCAGGCGGTGCACCTTGCCGATCACGGCGTTGCGGGTGACATCGCCAAGCTGGCGGGCGATCTGACTGGCGCTGAGACCTTCGGCCCAGAGCTTCTTCAACATTTCTACCCGGTCATCGGTCCAAGCCATCTGGGTGGGCCCTTCATCTCTTGGCTCCCGTTGCCCTGGTTCTGCGGCGTCTGTCGCCGGGGCACGGGTGGCGGTGGTGGGTCGTGGGACCGGTTCGGCGCACAATTCGATGGAAAGGGCCAATCCCGGTCTTGACGGGGGGGTAGCGAAGCAGAGAGGGTACCGATCATCTCCAAGATCTGGTGTCCCGCCCGGCTCTGACGCTAGATATCGTACACGACCCAATCTGAAACACAAGATGCTGGGGGTCATTTTTTTGGCCCCCTATATCTAGTGTTCCGACTGGGCGCTGCGGCTCCCCCATCCGCACTTCCCTCGCGTGTGCCGGTTTGCCTCTCTGCGAGCTCCCGTTTTGTGCCTTGCCGTGTCGCTCCCTTGCGCCTCCCGCGGCTCCTCAATCGCGGTTTGGGGGCTGGCACTGGTCTCTTTCCTCCAGACATGAAATCGTGCAGTCCAAGAGAGAGAAGGCGTGCCGCGCCTCGCCCCCACACGCGGACCTGACCCTGGATCCTCGATTGGGACCGTGAATTGGGATCGGGCCACCAGGGCGGGGGCGGGAGTGGAGATTGAGAGAGGAACGGTATGGCTGAGGTATTGGCCGGAGGGCAGGATCGGGCAGACGGCACGGGAACCGCCGGGAAGGGGGGCGCAGGTCGCGGCTTGGAGCCTCAAGGATCCGGATTGGCCGAAGGTGGGCCAGGGGTCGAAGTCCGCCAGTTCGGCATGGTCAACTGGCTCGGCGTCTGGACCCTTTACAAGAAGGAAGTGAAACGCTTCTTCAAAGTGGCGGCCCAGACCATTGCGGCGCCGGTTGCAACATCACTCTTGTTTCTGGCGGTGTTCAGCCTGGCCCTGGGGGCGGCCCGGGAGGCGGTCAACGGTATTCCTTATGCGAGTTTTATTGCGCCCGGCCTGATCATGGCGGCGATCATCCAGAATTCCTTCGCCAACACGTCCTCGTCCATGATCATCTCGAAGGTTCAAGGGAACATGGTGGATTTCCTCATGCCGCCCCTGTCCGCCGGAGAGTTGACGTTCGCCTTTGTCATGGGCGGGGCGACACGGGGGATTGTCTGCGCCCTGGCCACGGGCATTCCCATGAGCTTTTTTGTGGGCCTGGAAATCACCCATCTGTGGGCGGTGGTGTTTTTTGCCGCCGGTGGGTCGATGATCCTGTCCCTGATCGGTCTGGTGGCCGGGATCTGGGCCGAGAAGTTCGATCACCTGGCCACGATCACCAATTTCATCATCACGCCGTTGTCCCTGTTATCGGGGACCTTCTATTCCGTCAGCATCCTGCCCGGCATCTGGGCGGAAGTGAGCCATTGGAACCCGTTCTTCTATCTCATCGACGGTTTCCGCTACGGGTTGACCGGGTACGCGGACGGCAATGTGCTGATCGGGGTCACCATGGTCACGGTGGTGACCGTGGTCTTTTGGGGGATCGCCCATGCCATGCTGGCGAGCGGATACCGGTTGAAGGCATGACACAGCCCGGCGCGCGCTTCGGCATGTGAGGCCAGACCGTTTGGGTAAGGAAAGACAACATCATGGAACAGGGGATTGAGAAGGACCAACCGGAAGGCGATGCCCAGGGTGTGGATCCGATCCTGCCGACCTATAACCGCATGCCCCTTCGCTTCGAGCGGGGGGAGGGCGTGCGCCTGATCACGGAAGACGGTGAGTCCTATCTGGATTTTGCCTCAGGCATCGGTGTGAACGCGCTGGGCCATGCCCATGCCAAGGTGACCGGGGCCCTTGAAGCCCAGGCCAATGCCCTCTGGCACACATCCAATCTCTATGAAATTCCGGGTCAGGAGCGTCTCGCCCGGCGTCTGTGCGAGGCAACCTTCGCTGATATGGTGTTTTTCTCCAATTCCGGCGGCGAGGCGGTGGAGTGCGCGCTGAAAATGGCGCGGCGCTATCATGTTGCCCATGGGACGCCGGAGCGCTGGCGCATCGTGGCCATGGACGGAGCCTTTCACGGGCGCACGCTTGCCACCATTGCCGCCGCCGGTCAGCCGAAACTCCTTGATGGCTTCGGGCCGCCGGTGGAGGGGTTCAGCCAGGTTCCCTTTGGCGATCACGAGGCTCTCAAGGCGGCGGTCGGGCCCGAGACGGCGGCGGTCATCCTGGAGCCCGTGCAGGGGGAGGGGGGCGTGCGGCCCGTGCCGCGCCAGTGCCTGGAGGGGCTGCGCGCCCTGTGCGACGAGGCCGGCATCCTGATGATCCTCGACGAGGTTCAGTGCGGCAACGGACGCACGGGCCGACTCTACTCCTATCAGCATACAGATATCGCGCCGGATATTCTGTGTACCGCCAAGGGTCTGGGCAATGGTTTTCCCATTGGCGCCACCCTGGCCAGCGCCAAGGTGGGCCGGACCATGACACCGGGAAGCCACGGTTCCACATTCGGCGGCAACCCCCTGGCCATGGCCGTGGGCAATGCGGTCCTTGATGTGCTTCTGGAGCCCGGGTTCCTCGAGGACGTGAGCGCGGTGGCGGAAGACTTGCGGGAGGGGCTTGAAGGTCTCGTGGCCCAGTTCCCGGAAGTGCTCAAATCCGTCCGGGGCCAGGGTCTGATGATCGGGGTCGAAGCGACGGGGTCCAATCTCGATCTCATGGCGGCCTTGCGCGAAGAACACCTTCTCTCGGTGAGTGCGGGCGGGAACGTGGTGCGCCTGCTGCCCCCGTTGATCCTGACCAAAGCCGAGGCCCATGAAGGGCTTGACCGGATTGCCGCGGCCTGCCGGCGGATCAGGGCATCATCCGAAACCTGACGACATCCATCACACAGGAGAGCCAGCCATGGCATCCTACAAACACTTTCTCGATCTGAGCGATATTCCGGCTGCGGAGCTGCGGGCCGTGGTCGACCATGCCCGGTCCCTCAAACAGTCCCGCCAGGGCCGCTCCAAGGGTGCACCGGACCCGGAGCCGCTTCTCACCGGCCATGTGCTGGCCATGGTGTTTGAGCAGGTCTCCACCCGGACCCGGGTCTCCTTCGATGTGGGGATGCGCCAGATGGGCGGCGAGACCGTTTATCTGACGGGACAGGAACTCCAACTGGGCCGGGGCGAAAGCGTTGCCGACACCGCCCGGGTGCTGTCCGGTTACGTGGACGCGATCATGATCCGCATCCTCAAGCACGACACCCTCAAGGACCTGGCGCGCCATGCCAGCGTGCCGGTGATCAACGGACTGACCCAGACCTCCCATCCCTGCCAGATCATGGCGGATGTGCTGACCTTCGAGGAGCGGAGAGGGTCCATCGCCGGGCGCACCGTGGCCTGGGTCGGCGATGCGAACAATGTGGCCACGTCCTGGCTCCACGCGGCCTCGAAATTCGGCTTTGAGATGCGGATTGCAGCGCCCCAGGGCTTTGGCGTGACCCACGATCTGCGAGAATGGGCCCAGCAGGAAAAGGCCAATGTGGTCTTCACCGAAGATCCCGCCGAAGCGGTCAAGGGGGCGGATTGCGTGGTGACCGATACCTGGGTCTCCCTGGGGGACGAGGATGTCGAGACCCGCTTCAAACGCCTGAAACCCTATCAGGTCACCCGGGCCCTTATGGAAAAGGCCGCGCCGGATGCCATCTTTATGCATTGTCTGCCGGCGCATCGGGGGGAAGAAGTCACCGAGGACGTGATCGATGGCCCCAGCTCGGTGGTATGGGACGAGGCTGAAAACCGTCTTCATGCCCAGAAGAGTGTTCTGGCTTGGAGTTTGGGGGTTCTGCCTGCCCCATGAATGACCGATAAACCGCTTACCCCATTTCAGGATGCGCCGTCCCTGGTGCGCCGGATAAGGAGACATGCCTTTGGCTTCCGCCCGTAACACCCCTCCGATCTCTTTGCGCAAAAGCGGCGATGACATGGTTCTGCCGTTCCATGTGGAAAAGACGGGTGTGCGGGGCCGCATCCTGCGGGTGGGCAGCGTGATCGACGAGATCCTGGGGCAGCACGATTACCCGGAACCTGTCTCGGTCGCCTTGGGTGAAGCCCTGGTCATTGCCGCGCTCCTTGGCAGCGCCTTGAAATTCGACGGCTCTTTGACCTTGCAGACCCATTCCGACGGGCCGGTCAGCATGATCGTCGCGTCCTTCGCCGCACCGGGCAAAATCCGCGGTTACGCCATGCTCGACCGGGAGCGTTGGGAGGCCATGGAAAAGGCGGGCCAGACCATGACACCGGCGGACGTCGTCGGCAGCGGCCATTTCGCCCTGACCATCGATCCGGGCGCGGGCATGCACCGGTATCAGGGCATTGTTGAAATGTCCGGTCAGGGGATGGGGGGCTGTGCCCACGATTATTTCGTCCAGTCCGAGCAGATCGCCACGCGCCTGAAGCTGGCGGTGGGGCGGCGCTATGCGCCGGGCGCCCGGGCGGAGGGGCCGGTTTGGCGCGCCGGCGGTATTCTCATTCAGCACCTTGCCGCCGAAGGCGGTCTGACTGATGAGGATGAGCGCGAGGCCCGGATCGCGGCCCGGGAAGAAGAACACGGCCCGGCCCTGACCGCCGCCGGTGAGCGGGTGGAGGATGCCTGGACCCGGGTGGCGGTCCTTCTCGACACGACCGAAGACCACGAGTTGCTCGATCCCCTGCTCAAGCCCGAGCGGTTGCTGATGCGGCTGTTCCATGAAGATGGGGTGCGGGTTTTCGATCCCCTGCCATTGTCCCTGGACTGCCGGTGCACTTTTGAGCGCCTTCAGGACGTTCTTCTGCAGTATGCGGGCGATGATCTGAGCGACCTGATCGAGGACGGCAAGATCACCATGCGCTGCGAATTCTGCAACAAGGACTTCCAATTCGATCCGGACGAAATCACTGTCGCCGGCAACCAGGCCTGATCCGTTTGCGGAGATATTCATGACCTTCAATCGCGGTCCAAAAGGCACCGTTCTCAGTGTAATGCTTATCGTTGCGGCCCTCGCGGTCACCGGGTGCACCCCGCCGCCCCGTATGGAGCCGCCGCGCATCGCGTTCAGCGGCCCGGCCCTGCTGCGCCTGGAAGCGGAACGGCCCGTGGCCTTCGTTGAAGCCTACCGGGCGCCCCTGACCCGGCCTAATGTGGAGCACGAATACGCCATTGTTCCTGCCCAGATCGTTCAGGCCTGGGCGCGGGACCGTCTTGAACTGTCCGGCAATGGCGGCAATCTGCGCATCACCATCGTGGATGCCAGCGTGGTTCAGGAAATCGTGCCCAAGGCGGTGGGGGTCATGGGTTTTTTCCGTAAGGAAACGGATCGCAGGCTGAATGGCCGCCTGGAGGTCCAGCTCGATTATGTGGGCGTCAACGGGGGCAGCGTCCGGGCCGTGGTGGAGATGAGCCGGGGCATCATGGAAGGCACCCATCCCAACGAGGTCGAGCGCAAATACTACGACCTCATGCAGGACATGGCGAAGGCCTTCGACGGGGAAATGACCCGCCAGATCCAGTCCGGGTTCGGACGGGTAACAAGAGGTCCCGCCTGATCAGTCAAGGCGCATAACCGACTGACGGGCGGAAGGAACGGTGTTGGGCGCTGTCCCGCTTCCGTCACCGGCTCAGGTGATCCTTGAGGCGGAGCAGGAAGGCGAGGCAGGCATCGAACTGGGCGGTGTCCATGAATTCATCGGGCCGGTGGGCCTGGGCGATGTCGCCGGGACCGCAAACCACCGCCGGAATATCGTAGGCCTGAAACAGGCCCGCTTCCGTCCCGTAGGATACCGCTTCGGTCCCATTGGTCCCGCTCAGATAAAGCGCGAGGGTCTCCGCCGGGCAGTCGTCCTGCACCTTGAGGCTCGGTGAATGGGACATTTCCGTTGTCTCGATCGTGGCCTCGGGAACCTGAGCCTGTAGATCCGGAAGCACCACATCCCGAACATGGGCCTCGAACCGGTCCAGCACTCCATCGGGATGGTCCGTGGGCAGAGCCCGGTATTCCCACACGAAACGGCATTCGGCGGCGATAATGTTGACCGCCGTACCGCCCTCGATCTCGCCGATATTCACTGTCGTGCACGGGGGCACGAACCGGCCGGACGGATCGCCCGCAGCGGCAAGCTCAGCACTCAGATTATCGAGAAAGCCGATCAGGCGGGCGGCAGCCATGATCGCGTTCGCGCCCCGGTCGGGACGGCTGGAGTGACCGTCCCGGCCTTTCACAACGGTTACAAGGGTCCGGATGCCTTTATGGGCGTTCACGACTTTCATCGATGTGGGCTCACCGATAATGGCCAGGGAGGGTCTGGGCAGGACCTTGCTGACATGGTCCAGCATGGGCCGCACGCCCTTGCAGCCGATTTCCTCGTCATAGGACAGGGCGATGTGGACCGGACGGCTCAAGGTCACGGACGCGAAGGCGGGCACCATGGCCAGCACAGCCGCCACAAAGCCTTTCATGTCACAGGTGCCCCGGCCGTAGAACCGTCCGTCCTTTTCCGTCAGCTTGAACGGATCGCTGGTCCAGTCCTGGCCGTCCACGGGCACCACATCCGTATGTCCGGACAACACCACACCGTCCGGCCCTTCCGGGCCGATGGTGGCGTAGAGATTGGCTTTCTTGCCATCCTCAGTGGGGAGAAGGGTGGCCTTCACCCCGTGGCCCGCCAGATAATCCACGACAAATTCCATCAGGGGGCGGTTGGGGTTGCGGCTGACAGAATCGAAAGCGATCAGATCCTCGAACAATTTGCGGGCGCTCCCGCGAAGACCCGGATCAAGAGCGGTTGCGGCAAGGGCAGGGGAGAGAGACATGAGGAGAGACCTTTCAGCGCCAGAAGCCCGGCGTGAACAGCACCAGGACGGTAAAAAGTTCAAGGCGGCCCAGAAGCATGGCTACAGAGAGGATCCACTTCGCCGTATCCGGCAGATCCGCGAATGAGCCCGACGGCCCCACCACGGGCCCGAGCCCCGGTCCAACATTGGCCAAGGCCGTGCCTGCCGCGGAGACGGCGGTGACCGTGTCCAGACCGATCAGACCCAGGAGGATCGAGGTGAGTGCCAGCAGGGCCAGAAACAGGAACAGAAAACAGGTTACAGACGAGATCACATCCGGCGCCAGGGCCGTGCCGTCATAGCGGGGCCGGAACACGCCCCGCGGATAGATCAGCTGGCGGACTTCCGCTTCCGCCGCAGCCCAAAGGACGTGCACCCGGAAGATCTTGACCCCGCAGGAGGTGGATCCCGCACAGCCGCCGATGAACATGGTGAAGAAGAACACCGTCACCGCATAACTGCCCCAGGCGCCATAATCGGTGGTGGCGTAGCCGGTTCCGGTCATCACCGAGACGATATTGAAACTGGCGTAACGCAGGGCATCGCCGGGGGCATTGATACCGTTCGCGATCTGATGGGCGGTCATCACCGTGATGAGGACAAGCAGGATGGCGAAGAACACCTTCACCTGGGGGTCGGTCACGAAGGGCGTTACCCGGCCACGCAATGCCAGGAGATAGATGGCGAAGGGCAGACTGCCCGCCACCATGAATACGGTCGCCACCGTATCGACTGCAACACTGTCGAAGGCCCCGAGGGAGGCATCCCGGGTGGAGAAACCGCCGGTGGCCACCGTGGTCAGGGAATGGGCGACGGCATCGAACAGGGACATGCCCGCCAGGAGATAACTGAAGGCACAGAGCAGGGTGATGCCCGCATAAACGCCCGCAATGGCGACAATGATCTGGTTGATCCGGGGCAGGATCTTTTCCGAGCGGTCCGAGGACTCCAGGTGAAAGATCTGCATCCCCCCCACCTGGAGCATCGGCAGGACCGCAATCGCCATCACGATGATGCCGACCCCGCCGAGCCACTGGAGAATGGCCCGCCACAGGAGAACCCCCGGCGGTGCGATGTCCAGCCCCGTCATGACCGTGGACCCGGTGGTGGTCAGGCCTGACATGGCCTCGAACACGGAGTCGGTGACACTGAGGCCCATCTGAGAGAGATGGAGGGGCAGGGCCGCGAAAGCCACCAGCACCACCCAGGCCAGGGTGGTCAGAATGAAGGCCTGGCGCAGTGTGAGCTGGGTGGCCCACTGGGTGTTGGAAATCCACAATCCGACGCCCAGAAACAGGGTGATGGCCGATGAGAGCGCAAAGCCCGGCCAGCCCTGCTCCCCGAGGGCGAAATCCACGGCTGCGGGGATCAGCATGGCAAGGCCAAGTGTGGTCAGCAGAATGCCAATGACCAGAAGAAGGGGCCGGATAGTCTTCACTGCCTCACGCTCCCATGCCCCCTTACATCTGCGATCCGGGAAAGCCGGGCCGCCCTGAAGTCAGGGACAATGACGGGAGGAAGGGCAGCCGAAGCGCCAGAATAGAATGGTTCCGCGTTACAAAGAACCTTCCTTTACGGCGCCCCGGCACCCTGGCCGAGGGGCGAAACACTCAGCCTTCGAAGCTCGACACCGGATTGCCGATGACGGTCAGGAACTCCCGCCGGGTCAGGGGGTTTTTGCGGAATTCCCCAAGCATGGTGCTGGTGACCATGGTCACGCCGGGCTTATGCACACCGCGGGTCGTCATGCATTGGTGCTGGCCTTCGATCACCACGGCAACGCCGTCCGGCTCAAGGACGTTCTGGATGCAATTGGCGATCTGCGCCGTCATCTTCTCCTGAACCTGGAGGCGGCGGGAATAGGCTTCGACCACCCGGGCCAGTTTCGAAATGCCCACCACCTTGTTGCGAGGCAGGTAGGCCACATGCACCCGGCCGATAATCGGCGCCAGGTGGTGCTCGCAGTGGGATTCGAAACGGATGTCCCGGAGGGTAACCATTTCGTCGTAGCCTTCGACCTCCTTGAAGGTCCGGGCCAGGAAGTCCTCCGGATCGTCGCCATAGCCGCTGAACCAGTCCTCGAAGGCGCGGGCGACACGGGCCGGGGTTTCCACCAGCCCTTCGCGACCCGGATTGTCCCCCGCCCATTGCAGGAGGATGCGCACGGCGGCTTCCGCTTCTTCCCGGGACGGGCGCTCGGCCGCATTGGCGGCGGATGAAATTGGTTCAAAGGCCATGGAATGCCTCCTTCGGTGTTGTGTGTTCTTATTCCGGCGTCGCCAAGAGTCTTCCAACGAAAGGCTGAGCCTGCTTGGGGCCTATACGCCTTAAGCTTGGACCTTTACGCAGATGGGGGCGGAACGGTTGACGGGCATATCAACTTGGCGTGCGATCCTCGTGAGGACTGTCCAGGGAGAAGGTCGGTATAAGGGCTTGGAATTGCTCACCTGTTTCCGTTTCCATGCCATAGGTGCCGCCCATCATGCCTGAGGGCGTGCGCAAAGGTGCCGCACTCACATAGGAAAACCGGGCGCCGGGTTTGAGCACCGGTTCCTCGCCCACGACCCCGGGGCCGCGCACGTCCTGGGTCATCCCGTTCGCATCGGTGATCCGCCAGTGGCGGGTGCGCAGCTGCACGGTTTCCGCGCCCGTATTCTCCATTTCCACCCGGTAGGCCCAGACAAAGCGGGGCTCTTCGGGGTTGGACTCACCGGGCAGAAAGGCCGGGGCAACGGCAATCCGAATTCCCCTTGTAACGGCCTCATAGTGAAGGGCTTCTGTGGAGTCCATTGGGGTCTTTGGTCCTTTCGGGCGGTTGGACGATTGGCGGTCTTCGGCTGGCCGCGCCTGACTTTAGCCTGAGCTGACTTTAGCCTGAGCTGACTATGGCCGGCCATGGATTGGGCCAGAGCAGGCAAATGTGGTTTGCCCGCACGGACTTCAAGCTGGAGCGGACATGGAGGACAGACCGCTGGCCTGTCCCAGCTCCACGGCCCGCTCCAGATCCCGAATGACATCACCAGCATCTTCGAGACCCGCGGAGAGGCGCAATAGACCGTCGGAAATACCCAGGGCGTCCCGGTCCGCCTGGGCAAGGCGCCGGTGGGTGGTGGTTGCGGGGTGGGTGATGAGGCTTTTGGAATCCCCGAGATTGTTTGAAATATCAATGATTTCCAGGGCATTGGCCGTGCGGAAAGCAGCCTGGGTTCCCCCCGCCACCTCAAAGGAGACCAGGGTGCCGCCAGCGCTCATCTGCCGCGCCGCCAAAGCGTGTTGCGGGTGGTCCATGCGGCCCGGATAGAGGACGCGGGTGACACCGGGCATCTGTGCCAGGGCGTCGGCGATGCGGGCGGCGTTGGCGCATTGGCGCTCCACCCGCAAGTCGAGGGTTTCCAGGCCCTTGCCCATGACCCAGGCATTGAAAGGGCTCAGGCTCGGGCCGGTGTTGCGCAAAAACTCCTTCAAGTGCTGCTGATAGAAATCCGCACCGCACAGGATGACACCGCCCAGGCAGCGGCCCTGGCCGTCGATGTGCTTGGTAGCGGAGTAAAAGACAATGTCCGCGCCCAGGGCCATGGGCCGTTGCAGCACCGGGGTTGCAAAGACATTGTCCACGATCAGCCGGGCACTGGCAGCTTTGGCGATGGCGGCGACCCCGGCCAGATCGATGATTTCCAGGGTCGGATTGGAGGGCGTTTCCAGGAAAAACGCCCTTGTCGCGGGCCGGATCGCCCGTTCCCAGGCTTCCAGATCCGTGCCGTCCACAAAGGTGGTCTCGATCCCGAAGCGGGTGAGCAGGTTTTCCAGAACGATGCGGCAGGACCCGAACAGGGCCCGGGCGGCCACCACATGGTCGCCGGCGCGCAGGGCCGACAGCATGGTGGCGGTCATGGCGGCCATGCCTGTGGCGGTCGCGGCGGCGACTTCCGCGCCTTCCAGAAGGGCCATGCGGGCTTCGAACATTTCCACGGTGGGGTTGTCGTAACGGCTGTACATATAGCCATCGGCCTCACCGGCGAACCGGGCCGCCGCTTCTTCCGCCGACTCGTAGACGAAACCGGATGTCAGAAAGAGGGCTTCGGCGGTCTCCCCGTATGGACTGCGGGGCGGGCCCGCGCGCAGGAGGTCCGTCTGAAGCGCGGTCGGGGGGGCAAGAGCCTCACCGGTGTGTCCGGATGTCGTTGATTTGCGGGCGGTCGAGTTTCGAATGAACGCCATGGGTGGCCTCCGTGTCCGTTGGAAGCACGGGGCGGTTTCCTGGTGATCGATGGTGGGATCGATTGAAAGGAGGGATCCGTCGCCCCGGCCTTTTAGCTGACAAGTGCATTGCTGGCGCCCGAAAAGGCTGCCTGCGTGGCGGGACCGCAAGCCGGCCGGCACAAATCGTACCGCGTAAGTCCCTATCATCCCGCCATCTCCGCTCTCCCGTCAAGCCTTGGGCTGATAGGCTCACCCAAACAGAACAACAGATCATGGCCGGCCGATGGGACACCTCGGCCGCCAGGCAAATGGAGCGGTTCTCACGCTTGCCTCCCACGGGGCAGAGCCAAACGCTCGGCGAGAACCGCTGAAAAACCGCTGAAAAACTGATGGGAGGATCGCCCGATGACCACAGTTGACGAGCCGGATCCGGCCAAGGACGAGGGGTCATCCCCAGAAGGCCGACTGCATAGGGACGCCGGCCTGGGCAAGGAAAGCGGGCCTGATCAGGAAGACACCCATGGCCAGACCCACTGGCAGGTGCTGTTTTCCAAGGACCATGCCCTGCCCATGATCGGCATCATGGTGGGTGTGCTTCTCCATGCCCTGAATGCCTTTATCGTGATCGCCCTTCTGCCCACGGCGGTCGAGGACATCGGCGGACTGTCCTACTACGCCCTCAACACCAGCGCTTATGTGCTGGCCTCCATTCTGGCGTCGGCTCTGGCGAGCAGAGCGTTGCAGGCGGCGGGACCCCGGAATGCCTATCTGGCTGCAGCGGCGGTTTTTGCCCTGGGATCCCTGGTTTGCGCCCTGGCACCGTCCATGCCGGTTCTGATCGCCGGGCGCTTTCTCCAGGGGCTCGGGGGCGGGCTGCTCCTGTCCCTGTCCTATGCGCTGGTCCGGATCAGTTTTCCGTCCCATCTGTGGGGACCGGCGATCGCCATTGAATCGTCCATGTGGGGAGTGGCCACTTTGTGCGGACCGGCCATCGGAGGGATTTTCGCCGAGTTCGGCCTGTGGCGGATGCCCTTCTGGCTCATGATCCCCGTGTCCGCAGGTGTGGCCTTGATGTCCCTCTGGGCGTTTCCCGCCCATACCAAGGAAGAGGGCGCATCCCGGATGTTTGCCACGCCCCAGCTCCTGCTTCTGGCGTCGGCTGTCCTCGCGGTCTCGTTGGGGAGCCTCGCGGGGAGCGTTCTGGTCGGTGCGGCTCTGTTCCTGGTGGGGATCATCTTCTTGCTGAGTTTTGCTGCGGTGGAACGGCGGGCATCGGTCCGCCTGCTGCCTTTCGGCGCGGTGACACGGACGACCTCTCTCGGGCGGCTCTACGCGCTGGCGGGCTTGCTCATCCTCACCGTGAGCGGCACAGGGGTGTTCGTGACCTATTTCCTCCAGACCCTTCATGGCCTGACCCCATTGATCGCGGGCTATTTCGGCGTGCTGGTCGCGGCGGGGTGGACGTCGGCCTCCATGCTTTTGTCCCATTGGACCGGGGAGCGGGCCCGGTTTGCCCTGGTGATCGCCCCGGCGATGGCGGCGGCTGGTGCGGCGCTGCTGGTTATCGTGATGCCGGGTCCGGGGGTGTATGAGCCTCTGCCCGTGGGGGCCATCGGCCTGGGGCTGTTCGTGATCGGCGCGGGGATCGGGACCGGCTGGCCCCATCTGATGACAGCGGTGTTCAACAACGCGCCTGAAGGGGAAGGGGACCTTGCGTCCACCTCCATTGCCACGGTCCAGCTTGCCGCTTCGGCCCTGGGAGCCACCAGCGCTGGGCTGATCGCCAATCTGAGCGGACTGGCTGACCCGGGCGGTCTGACCGGAGCGGCCCAGGCCTCCATCGCAGTTTATGCTGCCTTCACCGTCCCCGCCCTGGCCGGAGTGTTCATCGCCCTGCCGTTGCGGGGCGCGTTGAGCGGGAAAAGCTGAACCATGCCTTTGCCATGAAAGGCGGCGAAGCAGTAGGGTGTGAAACACGTTCGCGGCGATTCACCGGGCCTTGCTCCCGAGGGGGAGGCTCAATCCTCCAACGCCGCCGGAATGGACATTTTCGTTCGGGATCTTGTGTCGAGGTTGAGAGGATTGGGTGATGCGTCCACCCCTGTACCGAAGGCAGGTTGCCGCCGATCTGGAACGCTGGGTTGCCGCTGGCATCATCCAGCCCGCCCAGCGTGACGCGGCCCTGGCCGATCTGGCCACTGAGAAGGGCCGCCCAGTAGCGGACTGGCTGGGCCTGCTGGGTGCGATCATGGTGGGCGCGGGCGCCATCACCTTCGTGGCCGCGAACTGGGAGAACATGGCCAAGATCGTCCGGCTGGCCATTCTGATTGCGGCCCTTGCGGGAACCTACTGGGCCAGTGACCGCTTCTTCGCCCTGGGCCGGGAGCGCATGGGCCAGGCCTTCGTGCTTCTGGGCGTCGCCCTGTTCGGCGCGTCCATCATGCTCATTGGCCAGACCTATCATTTCAATGCGGACTTTCCCGACGGCATAAGGCTTTGGGCGATCGGCGCCCTGGCTGCCGCTGTTCTCGTGCCTTCCAGAACGGCTCTCGGTGCGGCGCTCGCGATTGCCCTGGTCTGGAGCCATGTCCAGACCATGAACGCGGTGGACTCCACCTATATCCACTGGGGGTTCCTGGTGTTCCTGGTTGCCGCCGGGCCCGTGGCCTATGCCCTGCGCTGGGGGACCGGCGGGCATGTCTTGACCCTGGCCCTGTTCTATTGGATCGCCCTGTCCGCTCCCGGGTTTGAGGACCGGTTCGGGCTGCCCCTGGATCCGTTCGTGTACAGCCTGATTGCCCTGAACATTGCCGGCATCGGGCTTGCCCTCACCGGCGCGGACCGGACCGCGCGGACCGGCCGGATCATCGGTATCTACGGGCTCACCCTGTTCCTTGCCCTTTCGTCCATCGACTATTTCCGTTGGCTCCACGGCGATCCGGGGATGGTCGTGGCAGCGGCGCCGGTGCTCCTTCTCATCGGCACCGGTTTGCTGGTGGCCGGGGCGGGACGACTGGCGGGCGGTCTTTCGGTGCCTGAGGCTCTGGGTGTTGCCGGGCTGCTCTCTGCCCATCTTCTGCTCGGCTGGCTTCTTCCCGGCGGCGGGGCCATCGCAGGGATCGCGCTCTTCTGGGTGAGCGTGGTGCTCGTGCTGACCTTTGGCACCAAGCGGGAATGGCCCGCGGTGATCAATCTTTCGCTCATCGCCTTCAGTGCCGGTCTGATCGCCACTTATTTCTGGATTTTCGATTCCCTGCTGACCACCGCGATCCTGTTCGGCCTGAGCGGAGCGCTCTTCATTGGTCTGAGCATGCTGGTGCCCTCGGTCGGGCGCCGGTTTGGGCGCGGAGCAGGCCAATCTCCGAAATCCCCAAAATCCAATTGGTCCGGCGGGTCCGGCGAGAGCGGTGATGCCGATCAGGGAGGCCGGTCATGATCCCCTGGCTGTCATCTCAGAGACTGCGGATCGCGCTCCTTGTGGTGCTTCAGGTTCTGGTGCTGCTGGCCATGGTCGGGGGGTATGCCTTTGACATGGCCCGGGGCAAGGAAATCACCGTGGAGACCGCGCCGGTGGACCCCAGATCCCTGTTCCGGGGCAACTATGTCCGCCTGAACTACACATTCAGCGTTCTGTCGGCGCGCCTTGCCGGGGACACCTGTTTCCAGGAAGGGCAGACCGTTTACGTGACCTTGAGCCGGGATGGCGGCGCGGAGGGCTGGCTGCCCAAGGCCGTTTCCACCCGCCCGCCTTCCACCCAACCGCCTTCCACCCAACCGCCGTCCGGGAACGCTCCAGACGCGGTGACGCTTTGGGGCCAGGTTACCAGCGGGTTCGCCTGCAAACCCGACGGGTCCGGTCCTAGGGCGGCACAGGACGAAAACGGCAATCGGACAGGGGTGGATCTCCTGTTCCGGGTGGATTACGGGATCAGCGCCTATTTCGCAGCGCCGGAAGCAGCCCTTGCCCTGGAGCGCATGGTGCGGGAAGGGGACCGGGTCCGGGTGATCCTGTCCGTGCCGCCCTCGGGCCGGGCCTTGATCAAGGGTCTGGAGATCAACGGCGAGCGCCACATCGATTCCCTGTTCTGGTGAGGGCGTGGCGCCGGTGTCCGGCGGCTGTCCTCGTGCAAATTTACCGGCCCTGTTTTCTTTATCCGGCCCTGTTTTCAGGGGGCCAAATCGCCATAGGATCCGGCCATGACTGACACAGCGAAATCCGCCGAAGGTGCGGCGCCAGCGATTGCCCCCGCTGCCCAAGACCTATCTGCCCGAAACCCATCTGATGAGAAATCGTCCGGCCCGGGAGCTTCTGGCCCAGGTGGGGCAGATCAAGGGTCGTCAGGCCCAAAGGCCCAATTCGGAATTCTGCCCGATGCGGGGCTGGCGCGACTGGCCGATGAGGGCATCATTGCCGCCGCACCGGCTCTGGAGCCCGATCAGATCCAGCCCGCGAGCCTGGATCTGCGTCTGGGGGCTGTGGCCTACCGGTTGCGGGCCAGTTTTCTGCCCGGTCCCGGGGCGACCGTTGAAGAGCTGCTTCCGGACCTGACCATGCACCGGGTGGATCTCACCGATGGGGCGGTTCTGGAGACGGGCTGCGTTTATCTGGTGCCTCTGTGTGAGCGGCTGAAACTGCCTGCCGGGTTTTCCGGCATCGCCAATCCGAAAAGCTCCACCGGGCGGCTGGATGTTTTCACCCGTCTGATTACGGATTTTACCACTGGCTTCGACCGGGTGGATGACGGCTACAAGGGGCCGCTTTACGCGGAAATCAGTCCCCGGACCTTCAGTATTCTGGTCCGTACCGGCTCCAGGCTCAATCAGCTTCGGCTGCGCCAGGGCAGGGGCGACATGAGCGAGGCTGGCCTGAGGGCTCTCCATGACCGGGAGCGGCTTGTGGACGTGGATGCGGTGATCGGTCAGGGCGGCCTGATGCTCAGTGTGGATCTCGCTGGCCACGGCCAGGACGAGATCCTGGGCTTCAGGGCCAAGCGCCATTCAGGGCTGATCGACGTGGATCGTCCGGATGCCTACGATCCTTACGAATTCTGGGAACCTCTGACTGCCCGGAGCGGCTGCCGCATGGTTCTTGACCCGGATGAATTCTACATTCTGGCTTCGGCGGAATCCGTCCACATCCCACCGGATCATGCGGCGGAAATGGTGCCCTTCGATCCGCTCATGGGGGAATTCCGGGTGCATTACGCCGGCTTTTTCGATCCCGGGTTCGGCAACCAGGATCTGGGTGGGGCGGGCAGCCGGGCGGTGCTTGAGGTGCGCAGCCGGGAAGTGCCCTTCCTGCTCGAGCACGGGCAGGTGATCGGCCGGCTGGTCTACGAACCCATGATCGGGCGCCCGGACCGGCTCTATGGGACCGATATCGGCTCCCATTACCAGAGCCAGCGCCTCAAGCTGTCCAAGCATTTCAAGCGGCTTTGAGACCGGTTGGCCCGAAGCGGTTGGTTTTGATCGGTTTGTTCAGGCGGGATGGCACACGGGATCGCCAACCCGATCCACGGTCTCCCATGCCTTGGCCTGGGGGCTGGTGTAGAGGACATCGACATCGAGGGCGGCAAGACGGTCGCTGAGCCAGGCACAGCGGGTCCGACCTTCCGGTGACAGGGGCCAGTCCTGGACAGGCGTTGCCGGATCCACCAGTGGGGCTGAGTGCTTGACCAGGATGAGACTGGCTCTCTTCACGGTTCTGTCCCTTGCCACAGGCCGCTGGCGGGTTTAGAGGAGAAGGAGTGCGGGTGTAGCTCAATGGTAGAGCAGCAGCTTCCCAAGCTGGAGATGAGGGTTCGATTCCCTTCACCCGCTCCATAACGCCTCTGTATGTGACCCGGCTATCTCGGCCCAGCCAACCATGCCCCCGCCACCATGTCCTGTCGGATCCAGCGACGGGAACCGTCTTGGTCTGCCCGGCGCGGGTTCGCCCCGCGCCGTTCGTTTCTCCGTGGCGCCGCGGTTCAGACCTCGAAAAGCCGGGAGATCCGGGTGAGAGCCTGGACCCGATTGATCAGGATGATGACGTTGGCGATGAGCACACCGATGGCCATGAAGAAGAGCAGTCCGCCGTCACCCTGAACCACGATACCCAGTGGCGTGAACAGGTGAAAGCTGATGGCCCCGGCCATGATGGCGATGCCCAGGGCCGAGCCGATGGCGGCCAGAATGTGCAGGCGGGGGCCGAGCAAGCCGAGAAGCAGGAGGGTGGACGCGACCAGTTCGGCCGATCCGATGACATAGGCGCTGAACAATCCGGTTTGGCTGAAGAGGCCGCCGGCGCCGAACGAGCCCGCCCATTCATCCAGGGTACCGAAGATGTGAACCGTTTCCGGAGCATTGGCGAATTTGAAGAAGAGGGACTGTACAAAGACGAAAGCGATATAGAGGGTCAGGATGAGGACGCCGTAGCGTTGAATGACTGCCATGGACACACTCCTTCTAAGGTCTGATGATCTGTAAAGCGATAACACCGGGATCATCTCGCCCGCGTGTCCGCCCCTTTGTTCCGGTTGGATACTCCCGGCACCGATAAAATTCCCCCTAACGCATTTTGCCAAGGGGGAAATGGGGATGCATGTCCGGCAGGTCTCACGTCCGTGTGCAGGGGGTGTTTCCAGGTCCTCTGCACTCGTGCCACTCAACGCGTGGAGCGGCTCTAACGCTTGAGTCCTACTGTGTGGCAGGCCCATCACTCGAGCGTCAGATCCAAAAGCTCCCTTAGAGCGCCGGGCACAAAATCACGATCACCTTTAAACAGGGTGGCCGCCGCTCTCGTTTTTTCGCTCAAGGCGCGAGGCGCCTCCGCGAGGGCGGCACAGTGGCGCCGGACCGCAGTCGCGGCCTTGAGCATGATGCGGATTAAACGCCTCATGCTCTAGAAACCATACCTTGCTCGTGGTTCTCATGGCCCGGAGATTTGCAAACGCCGAACTTTTGCAAGCGGACGAGCCACGATTGGGATCCAAATGTCCTGGCCGAACCACGAGTCATTTCTCAGCCCACGCTCCGCCACCTTGGACATACGGATTGTGCCGGTCTCATCCAAGTCACGACTGATCACATCAGGTAATGGGGTGTCTGCAGGGGCGTTGGTACGGGTGGATTTGACAGTGCCGTGAAGGCTGCCGCACCCGCTGCAACCTCCTTGGACAGTGGTCGTCAGGAGGTTGCAGCGGGTGCGGTGGGCCAAAAGAAAAGGCCGCATCCTGAGGATGCGGCCCAAACCCGTCCGGCAACTGAGTGCTGACTTAGTGGTACTCGATCTCGATTTCGTCCGGCTCGGAGGCGGTCTGGGAGACCACCGGGTCGATCCGGTAGGACTTGCGCTGGGCCGTGCCGCCAACGTCGTAACCCAGGGCCAGGAAGATTTCCCGATAGTTGGGCTCGAAATCCGCGAGCTTGAGATTGTGATCGTCGGGCTGGCGCATATCGAACCGGTTGGCCAGCCAGCGGGCACCCAGGCCCAGACGGGCCAGATACATGGCATTCGTGGACGGACCGCCCAGCCGGTACATGATGGTGCGCTCCATCAGCATGTCCGCCTTGGTGTTGTTGTCGAAGGCCATCACGGAGCCCTTGACCACACTCGGCGTCAGATTGGTGCGCCCGATCCCCTGCATATACATGGTCCTGACCCGGCGGTGCTCCCCGGGCTTGGGCCCCGGCTTGCCGTCCACTTCGAACAGGTCCCAGATCACCTTTTTCAGGCGAATGGCCTTGTCCCGGGGCGGTTCGCCCGGATCGGTGCGCTGTTCACCGAAAGACGCGATCTGCTTGAGCAGGGAACTGTTGAACACACCGCGCAACGGTGAGTCGGAGGGGAAGGCGAGGGCCGGCACGTTGGACCGAATTTCCTCTTCTTCCTCTTCGGTGTCTTCTTCCATGCCGCTGGTGCCGGCACCCGGAAGCTGGGCTGCCGGTCCGCCATGGCTGCCGGGCACGGCGGAATGGCCGGTTGCGGCGTAATAATTTTCGAGGGTTTCGAGCACGAAATCCGGATCCAGACGCTGCAGGAACAACTCGATGGGCTCGTTCTTCGCGTCCCAGGCCCGGTTCGGATACTCTTCCTCTTCGCCTTCGACGGAACCCACAAGCCGGTTCTTGCACCAGCCCTTGGGGGCTTCCTTACCCTTGGCGAGATGCTCCAGGGCTTCGAAGACCAGTTTCACTTCGTCGTCATTGGTGAAAGGCACCGACTGCTTCTGGGGGCCGAACAGGAAGACGTAAGAGTCGTAACCCTGATCCAGCAGGTATCCCCGGTAGTACTCTTCGTACTTGGCTTCGTCGATATCTTCGCCGTTATCGAGCTTCTGGCTCCAGCCCTCAAAATACTCGACATCAATAGGGCCCCGTTCGTCGCCATTACGCACGATCAAGGTGCCCCGCTTCAGGTACGGGTTGTCGAACAGGTAGGTCTGATAGACCGCACCGGCAAAGGGATAAGGCTCGTCGTTCAGATACTTAGCCGGATCCTCGCCACCCATGGCCACACGGGCTGAGTGGTAGAAGGCATCGCCGTCACCGGCGCCGCGATAGATCAGCAGCTTCACGGCCCGGGGCTTGTCTTCCACATATTTCATGGGAAGAGGCGTGGTCACCAAGCCTTTGGCGTCCAGGAAGCCGGCGTGCTGCAGGAATTCGTAGATGCGCACCATCCGGGTGCCCTTGGGCACCATGCTGATCCGGTCTTCCTCGGCGGCCTTCAGCAGCTTGCGCAGCTGCTTGAGGATTGTCTTGTGCTTGAGCCGCTTTTCCGTGTCCTTCAGGCGCTCTTCATAGATCTCCGCCCATTTCTGGCGTTCAGCCTCGGACAGGTCCTCACAGCGCATTTTCTCGAAGGCTTCGTCCCGCTGGCGCACATAGTGCTGGCGCATCAGGGACACCACACCGCCCAGGGTATAGAACCCTTCTTCCTCAATGGATTTGAGGCATTTGGCGGTCTTGGCCCGCATATCCAGTTGCTGGGCATGGCCGGAGGCCGTGAGGATGAACCCTTCGGAATCCTCGCCGGTCAGCACGAAACGGACACGGTTGAACGTATCTTTCGTGCCGTGGGCGGCACTATCCGCCCCATGCCCGATTTTGGTGAGGAACGACCAGACCCCGCCCAGAAAGCTTTTCTGGCGCGGCGGAAAGTCTGTCTGGTTTTGGCCGTTATCAGATTGCCCGACCATGCTCTCCCGCCCTCTTCACGCTAGCGCCCCGGATCGTCTCCATCCCGGGACCGGAACCGGCCAATGCCGGAGCCTCCTGGAGAATAGAGACAGCCAATTTCTTGGCCCCTTTGTGACCGCCGCTTTTCCGGGATGTTTCCTGGCGGAATACTACTCCCGATGCGTCAGGTTTTTGCCCATGGGGCGGGACCTGCGGTCTGAGGTGCCTACCCGGATTCGGAGATGATCTCGTCAACCGGACACTCTATGCTGCTTACAGCAACACTGAACTTTAACCCAAGTTGGGCCAAAACCAAGCCATGGATGGTTGGCCACTGACACATTATGACTCAATTCCGCGCCTTATGCCCAGACTCTCTTGAAGGTCCACTTATGGGATTGGCGGGCCGAACGGCCCCGAGCTGCTGCTTTTGACCTGCCGGGAGGTGTCTGAGGCCCGGTATTCCTGGGCTTTCACCAAAAGGCGCGACCCAGGTGGACTGTTCAAAATCGGGACCGGCCTGTCTCAAATCCAAGCAAATTTGCCGCATGAACCGCCATCAAGATCGCGACCAGAGCGGCAACAATCATGATCGGCGTCCAGGGAATCATGCGGATTCGTGTGATATCAACCGGGCGTGAGCCACGCCAGCCCGCTACAACCGCCACACTGGCCGCTGATATGAGGATGATCAGAGTCGTCGTCCAGCCCATGACTGGGACATGGGCGGAATCGGCCCCTCAGGCAAGAGACCGCCTCCCGGTTGACCGACATACATTGCGCCCCTTGCAGGCCGTTGCCTTCTTGGCGAAGGCGCAGCGATCCTACCGAAGCCACAGCGACGGTTATGAGCCGACGATCAGTCCGGATCGGAAGCCGTCAGGCTGACTTCGTGGCCCCAGAGCCTTTGGACCAATTGCAGCACGTCTCTCTGGTGGCGCTCACTCAAGGGTATGCCCTGGTTGCGGGTGTGGTGCAGCATCAAGGTCCGGTCGCCGCGCAGATTGGCGCCAATCACCTGAATGTTCGGCTCCAGACGGCCGATATCGAAACTGCGGGCGAGGCTGGCGCGCACCTGTCGGTATCCGCTCTCGTCATGGATCGCCGAGACCGAGTAGTAGGGCGTCTCCCCCTCATCCATCAGGGAGAACAGGCGCAATTCCCGCATCAGGGACGGGCTCAGATACTGGAGGATGAAGCTTTCATCCCGAAACTCCGCCCAGGCATGGCGCAGGGCTGCCCGCCAGTCCGTACCCGCCAGATCCGGGAACCACTCCGCATCTTCCTCCGTGGGCTCGGTGCAGATGCGCTGGATGTCCTTCATCATGCTGAAGCCCAGGGCATAGGGATTGAAGCCCCGGTAGCGTGGGTCGTCGAAGTCCGGCTGGAACACCACACCGGAATGGCTGTGCAGGAACTCAAGCATGGAGCCTTCGCTGATCCGGCCCCGCTCATAAAGGGTGGACATGATGTGATGGTGCACGAAGGTTGCACAGCCCTCATTCATGACCTTGGTCTGTTTCTGGGGATAGAAGTACTGGGAGATATTGCGCACGACCCGGAGGATTTCCCGCTGCCAGGGCCGCAGGATCGGGCTGTGCTTCTCCAGGAAATATAGCAGATTTTCCTCGGGAAGCTGCATGCGTTCCCGGTCTTCCTGGATCAGATCATCCATATCGTCCCGGGGTGTGCCTTCCAGGGGATCGTCAGCCCCCGATGGGCTTTGGGGCAGGGTGCGCCACAGATCGTTGAAGGTTTCCCGGTCGTGGGAGAGGCGTGCGGCGATCTTTTCCCGGCGCTGCTCATCGGAAAGACGGGGCGGTCGGGTGTAGCGGAACACACCCTGGTCCATCAAGGCGTGGGCTGCGTCGAGAATCGATTCCACCGCCTCGTGGCCGTATTCTTCTTCGCAGCGGGTGATATAGGCCTTGGCGAAGTTCAGATAATCGAGAATGGCTTCTGCGTCCGTCCACTGACGGAACAGATAGTTGTTCTTGAAAAAGTGATTATGCCCCGCCGCCGCATGGGCCATGACCAGGGTCTGCATGGTCATGGTGTTCTCTTCCATGAGGAAGTTGATGCAGGGATTGGAGTTGATCACGATCTCATAGGCAAGCGCCGTGTAGCCCTTCCGGTAGAGGGTCTGTTCCCGGGCAAAGATCTTGCCGAAGGACCAGTGGTGGTACATGAGGGGCATGCCGTGGGCGGAATAGGCATCGAGCATCTGCTCGGAGGAGATGATCTCGATCTGGTTCGGGTACAGATCGAGGCCGAGATCCTCCAGGGCGATCTCCTCGATCGCGTCATAGGTCCGCTTCAGGGTGTCGAAATCCCATTCATTGTCCTTGAACAGCAGTTCGCCCATCAGCGCCTCCCTGTCGACTGTGGCTGACGGGACAGGGGGGGCGGCCATGCGGCTGCCTGATGCTTCGGCGCGAACAGGTCACGAAAGACCGGGAAGACATCATCGGGCCGGGCCAGGCGCTTCATGGCGAAATGGCGCCAGCCCGCCTTCAGGCTCCGGTAGGCCCGCCAGAGTTCCGCGCCGGTGTCTTCGTCGGAAAAGACCTCCATCTCCCGCTCGTCCAGGATTTCGATATAGGCGTAATAGCGGCAGAAGGGCAGGACATCATTCGCAAGCAGATCGACACAACGGGCCGCGTCCCCGGACTGGGTGTAACCGTCCGATGCCTGAGCGACGTAAATGTTCCACTGGTCAGGGGCGTACCGTTCGTCCCAGATCTTCAGCATCTCGTCCAGGGCCGTGGAGACGATGGTGCCTCCGGACTGGCGGGAATAGAAGAACGTGTCTTCATCCACTTCCTGGGCTTCATGGGTATGGCGGATGAAGATCACATCTAGACGGTCGTACCTGCGGCGCAGGAACAGGTGCAGCAGCATGAAGAACCGTTTGGCCAGATCCTTCTCCCGCTCCCCCATGGATCCGGACACGTCCATGAGGCAGAACATCACCGCCCGGCTGACGGGGGAGGGCTGAAGTTCGAATGCGTTGTAGCGTACGTCGATCGGGTCGATGAAGGGCACCCACCGGCGCCGGGCCTCCATTTCTTCGAGACGGGCGATGATGGCCTTGCGCTCGGCGTGATCATCCGGACCCGGATCCGCCTTGGCCTCGATCTCGAACAGGCGGGCCTTCAGGTCTTCCACTTCCGCCGAATTCGGACGGCGCAGGGCAAGGCGCCGCCCCTGGGCCCGGGCCATGGTGCGCACAAGGTTGAGTTGGCTCGGCGTGCCCGTATTGGTCAGACCGGACCGGCGCCAGTTGGTGACCGTCAGGTCCTGGAAATCCGTCTCCTCCAGGTCGGGCAGTTCAAGATTGTCAAACAGAAGGTCGAGCAACTCATCATGGGAGAGGGTGAATTGGAAATCGTCCTCACCCTCACCGTTTTCGGATGCTTCCTTGCCGCCCTGGCCGCCGCCCTCCCGGGGCTTGCGGATCTTGTCGCCGGTGGAGAAGGTCTTGTTGCCCGGGAGCACCATGTCCCGGACCCCACCGTTGCGGGACAGACCGAACCGGGGTTCCTTGGTGCCCTTGGCGGAAATGGAGACCGATTGGTTCTTGTCCAGATCCCGTACTGCCCGGTCCTTCATGCCCTGTTGAACCGCATCGCGGATCTGTGCCCGGGCCCGGCGGAGAAACCGCTGGCGGTTGCCCAGGCTTTTGCCCTTGGGATTGAGACGCCGGTCGATGAAATGGGTGGACATGATGTTCCTTGCTTCAGGGCAGGACCGGCCTGACCGGGCCGGCCCGCCATTGGAGGTTCAGGACACTGTACGGATCATCCGGCCTTGTTGACCCGCATGTACCATTCCACGAGGCGGCGCACCTGGCGCTGGGTGTAGCCCCGGGACAGCATCCGGTCCACGAAGTCGTTGTGCTTGGACTGGGTTTCACTGTCCTTCTTGGACTCGAAGCTGATCACCGGCAGCAGATCCTCGACCTGGCTGAACATCCGCTTTTCGATCACTGTGCGAAGTTTTTCGTAAGAGGTCCAGGCGGGGTTGCGGCCGTTGTTCTGGGCCCGGGCCCGCAGGGAGAACTTGACCACCTCGTTGCGGAAGTCCTTGGGGTTGGCGATGCCCGCAGGCTTCTCGATCTTGGAAAGCTCCTGGTTCAGGGTTTCCCGGTCGAGAAGCTGGCCCGTATCCGCATCCTTGTAGTCCTGGTCCTCGATCCAGGCGTCCGCGTAGGAAATGTACCGGTCGAACAGGTTCTGTCCGTACTCGCCATAGGATTCCAGATAGGCCTTCTGGATCTCCTTGCCGATGAAGTCGGCAAAGCGGGGAGAAAGCTCGGCCATGATGAACTCCAGGAGC
>CAZLPU010000024.1:0-64977 GCA_964561475.1 uncultured Alphaproteobacteria bacterium | reverse complement strand
GGCTCACCCCTCTTCACAAACCCAAAATACCGCTTGATCAACACGGATACTCTAGCACCGCAACAAGAAAGGGGCGCGGAATGCAATCCGCGCCCCAATCATCCCGGCATCCTACTCAGATGCCTGTCATATCCCTCAGGAGGAAGGACGGACAAACTCCGGATAGGCTTCCATGCCCAGTTCGGTCACGTCCAGACCCGCGGTCTCTTCTTCCGGATCAGCCCGCAGACCGATTGAGAATTTGAGCATCAGCCAGAAGATCGTGCTGGTCAGCACCACGAAGGCGCCGATGGCCCCGATCCCTGTCAACTGGGTGATCAGCTGACCCACCATGGACGGTGCGTCGTCTCCGGAATAGTCGAAGGTGAACACGACCGCGATGGTGCCCCAGACGCCGGCCACCAAGTGGACGGAGATGGCGCCAACCACGTCGTCGATCTTCAGCCGATCGAGGAGCGGCACAGCAAAGACCACCAGGGCGCCACCGACGGCACCGATCATCACGGCAGCGGTCAGACCCGGCGTGTCCGGCGCGGCGGTAATGGACACCAGACCGGCCAGGGCACCGTTCAGGGCCATGGTCAGATCCACCTTCTTGTAGAAGACCTGGGTGAGGATCATCGCGGTGACCACACCGGCGGCAGCAGCCGTATTGGTATTGATGAAGATCTTGGCCACGGCCACCGCATCGGCAGCGGAGCCAAGAGCAAGCTGGGAGCCGCCATTGAAACCGAACCAGCCGAGCCACAGAATGAACGTACCAAGAGTGGCCAGGGGCAGGGAGGATGCGGGGATCGGATTCACCTTGCCGTCCGGGCCATACTTGCCCTTGCGCGGACCGATGATGATGGCGCCCATCAGGGCCGCCCAGCCGCCGACGGAGTGCACGATGGTCGAGCCGGCGAAGTCGGAGAAGCCCATTTCGCTGAGCCAGCCGCCGCCCCACTGCCATGCGCCCTGGATCGGGTAGATCAGCCCCGTGAGCACCGCCACGAAGATCAGGAACGGCCAGAGCTTGATCCGTTCGGCAAGGGTACCCGAGACGATCGACGCGGCTGTGGCCACGAACACCATCTGGAAGAACCAGTCCGAGGAGGCCGCATAACCCGGCGCATCTTCCGTGGGGAAGGTTTCCGTCAGGGCCGCCGCATCGTCCGGGGCCCAGGGCAGGAAGGTGCCGATATAGCCCCCGTCCACGCCCATATACATGAGGTTATAGCCGACCAGGAAATACATCAGCCCGGCGATGGAATAGAGGGCGATGTTCTTCAGGCAGATCGTGGCCACGTTCTTGGAGCGGACCATTCCGGCTTCGAGCATGCAGAAACCGGCGGCCATGAACATGACCATGAAGCCTGCCACCAGGAACAGGAATGTGTTGAAGATATAGGCCACTTCCCCGTCGACCGCCGCCTGGGCGGGCAAGGGCATAAGCAGCGCCAGCATGCCAAAGCCCGCGAGAGCGGGCAGGTATCGTTTCATCGTCGTCATGGTTGGAACATCCCCCGATTAAAGCGCGTCAGCGTCGGTCTCACCCGTGCGCACCCGCAATGCCTGCTCAACATTCAGCACAAAGATTTTACCGTCGCCGATCTGGCCGGTCTGGGCAGTCTCGCTGATCGCCGCAACGACACGGTCCACGAGGTCCGCGTCGACAACCACTTCGAGTTTTAATTTGGGAAGGAAACTGACGGCATATTCTGTGCCGCGATAGATTTCGGTATGGCCCTTCTGCCGGCCATAGCCCTTGACTTCCGAGACGGTCAGGCCGCTGACCCCAAGTGCAGTCAGCGCTTCCCGGACTTCATCCAGTTTGAACGGTTTGATCACCGCCATCACGAGTTTCATCATCAGCTCCAATACGCTCACGCCTTCGCCGGCGATATGTGCCGCAAAGCATGGTTGTGGGACTGTGATGGCGTTACCCGCACATAGACCTTTTGGGAGATCCACGCCCGCCGCGGGATTTGGAAGGAACAGCTTCTACCGAGCTTTTACTCCTTGCATGGCCAAGGCTAGGACGGATTGTGGCATCGGGCAATGCCCGATTTACTGGTGGTTCACACAGAACTTTCGTATTTGATGAGCACTATGGTGGTTTGGGACTGTTTGCGCCACAAAGACCACTCAACCATTGTTGCATGTCGTGGAGCCTGGCGTTCGCGGCTTTGGTTCGTGATCACCACCCAGCGCGGGGCGCCGGTGCAGCCGCGTTTTGCGACTCCGTGACGGCTCGACGGGGCCATTTCTCTTCGCCAAGTTGAGGTCATGACCCAGGAACATAACACCGCCCCGTCTTCGGATCTGAGCTGCGACGCCTTGATTGTCGGAGGCGGCCTGACCGGCCTGACCCTGGCCATTGCCCTGGCGCGGGCGAACATTTCCGTCATCGCCGTGGACAATCTCGATCCCGCCAAGGTTGTGGATGCTGGGTTTGATGGGCGGGTCTCGGCCATTGCCTTCGCGTCCGTGCGCATGTTTCAGGCTCTGGGCTTGTGGCCCGCCCTGGCCGATCACGCCCAACCCATCAACGATATTCTCGTCACCGATGGTGGCCGCGTTCGGCCCTCGGGCTCCCGCGCCGCCTCCATGTTGCATCTGCATTTCGACTCCCGGGAACTGGACTCAGGCCCCCTGGGGCACCTGATCGAAAACCGCCATATCCGGCTTGCCCAGCAAGCGGTCATCGACGGTCTGGAACCTTTGACCCTGCTCGCGCCGGCAGCCGTGTCCGGGGTCAGCCGGGATGAGCATGGGGTAAGTGCGACCCTGGCCGATGGCCGGCGGATCGCGGCCCGGCTGTGTCTGGCAGCGGACGGCCGCCGGTCGGCGATCCGGGAGGATGCCGGGATCAAGTCCGTCTCCTGGCAATACGGCCAGACCGGGATCGTCACCACGGTCACCCATGACCAGCCCCATAACGGCATTGCCCAGGAATTCTTCCTTCCCGGCGGCCCCTTCGCCATTCTGCCCATGACCGGCAATCGCGCCTCCCTGGTCTGGACCGAGCCGAGCGCCGAGGCGGCTGCGTATATGGCCATGGACGACGGGGACTTCGCCCGGGAGATCACCGCCCGGTTTGGTGATTATCTTGGTCATGTGACCCCCACGGGACCCCGCTGGTCCTATCCCCTGGGCTTTCACCTGGCCGAACGGATGGTGGACCGGCGCCTCGCCCTTGTGGGGGATGCGGCCCACGGTATTCACCCCATTGCGGGGCAGGGTCTCAATCTGGGTCTGCGGGATATCGCGGCCCTGGCGGAAGTGCTGGCGGACGCCAAGCGGACGGGCCTCGATCTTGGGGCGGATGATGTCCTGGAGCGTTATCAGCGCTGGCGCCGTTTCGACACCACATCACTTGCCCTCGGCACAGACGCCCTGGTCCACCTGTTCTCCAATGACTGGGGCCCATTGCGGCTTGCCCGGGATATCGGCCTTTCGGCAGTTAACGCCATCAGCCCGGCCCGGCGCTTTTTCATGCGCCATGCGGGCGGGGCGGTGGCCGTTGGCGGCGAACCCACCCTGCCCCGGCTCCTGCGCGGCGAAGCGGTCTGACCGGGCCTGTGCCCTTGACACCCGGTCCGCAACCTTCTGAACTCCACTCCTGAAGGCTCTTTATTTGGGACAGGCCGCCGTGGTGGTCTGTCCCCACGCGAGGACATTTTCCGAACCGGTGTCTTTTCAGGAGCAATTTCATGGGCAGTTGGCGCGTTGTTTTGGCTTTTATCCTGAGCGTGCTCGCGATCGCTTTCACGTTCATTTATTTCTTCAATTTCTTCCAGACCAGAGCGCAATCCTTCATTCTGGAAAATCCGGATCAGGTGGCGATCTTCGGCTCCGCGGGGGAGTACTTCAATTACATCTACGGCCTGCCCCTGGCCATGGTGGGCGCCATTCTCGGTGCGATCATCACCCTGCTGGCCAGCATCGTCACAAGGCGCCAGGGAGACATCCAGATCCTGGAATTCGTTGAAAAACGCATTGACCGGGCCGTTGCGAACTATGTCCGGATGATCAAGATTTTCGAGGAGATGATCCAGTCCAGCAACCGGCTGCGCACGACCATCGAAGATCTCATCCTGACGGAAATCAAAAGGAGCGAGGAAGAAGACCGTAATCCTCACGGAGCGGAGGATATCGTTCTGCCCCATGAAGGGGATCTGGCCCCCTATCTGGATGACATCACCAAGCGGTTTCATGCCCTCTACAGCGAGATCTCGAACCTGTCCCAGGACACCTACACGGCCATGTTCTTCAAGCGCCAGATCGAAACCCTGCCCCCATCCCACCGCCCCCTGACATTCCTGAAATCCCACAATCCAAAGGACAGCCACATCCTGGAAGGAGATTTCTCGGAGAACATGTATGAGGTGGTGAGCAATCTTTCCGCCCTGGCTGAGATCACCGAGTTGCGCGAATTCATCCACGCCTATGTTCAGCTTCCGCCCGGGGAGACATCCATCGAATATGCAGGCTTCATTCTGTATCCGAAATACCTGGTGCTGAAAAACCCGATCACCCGGAAGGGCAAGACCATCGAGGGCTATGCGTTCAATCTGGGTGCAGCCTATATCCTGACCCTTTATCAGTATTTCCCGACGCGGGCCTGCGTGAAATCCGTCTTTGCGGACATATTCTCCAACCGGTCCAAGGTTATGATGAACTTCCTGGATATCGCGGCGCCGGACAAATACGAATTCGGAGCGCCGTCCTTCTTCAGCGGCATCGACGAGCAGTTCGAAAGCCTGAACCGGTTGATTGTTGTGCTGATGGAAGACGGCAACCACGAATTCTATGATCCCAAGCAGCATGGATCGATCCCGAAATCCGGCTTCGAAGCAGGCTGACCGCCTCGTTGGCAACCGGCAAGGCATGGGTATCGGGAAAAGGGAGCCAAGGCCATGAAGAAGATCCAGATCCTCCGCTATCTGAACGCCCGCCGTTCAAGGCCATCGGCGCCGGACCCGTCCCAGGAGGCGGAACCCGCCATGCAGGATCCCTCCGGCTTGCAGGACAAACTGGCCAAGGTGGATGTGAGTTTGCGGGAGGGGTCGACCTTGCGGGATGCCCTGGCCCGGGCCGGGCTGACCTTGAGGTCCTATATTTTCGCCCAGGCCAAAATGGGCATCAAGTCGGGCTGGTTCGCGGACAAGAAAGCCCGCCGCCTCCCCCACCGCTACGAGGACTGAGGGCTCGACCACCGGCCCCGTACCCGGCCTCGTGCCCAGCCCCCTGCCAGGCCCCGTGCATGCAGGAGCGCCCAACAGGCATTCGCCTTGCGCGGCCGCAGCAGGCAGGCCCTATCAGCTTTCAAACAAAGGGCGGCGTGCGACCGCCGCGCATTCCGTGTTCCACATGGTACTGAAGGCGCTTGATGGCCTCGTCCTTGTCTCCGCCCAGGGCGTCGGGGTCGATCTGGGGACCGAAGGTCATATTGTAGGGGTAGTTGGTCTTGTTCAGCATTTCGTGGAACAGGGTCATGTCCCGCAGCTCGTTGCTGACAAAGTGCAGAATGTAATAGATCACCGAATTGCGTGACCGGATATGCAGTGGGATCACCGGTGCCTTGTTCCGGCGCACGAGATTGATGGTGGTGGTGAGCCAGGGACGTTCCTTCAGCCCCGAGAGGGTCAGGTGCGCCAGCCGTCCCGACGGAAAGATCAGCACGGCCATTTCCTTCTCGAAGGCATGGCGGACCTGGAGCAGGGTTTCCTTCGTCTTGGCCGGATTGCGTTTGGATTCCTCCCATTCCACCGGGATGATCACATCCGAGAGGCCCGGGGAAATCCGGATCGCGTCCCGGTTGCCGAAAATCATCAGATCAGGGCGGATATCCTTCAACACCTTGTAGACAGCCACCCCATCCATGATGCCCGAGGGATGGTTGCCCACGATCATGACCCGGCCTTCCCGGGGCACATGCTCCAGACCCGTCGGCCGCAGATCCATGGGCACCACCTCGAGCAGGTAGTCCAGAACCTCCGTGCCCGGAAGGCCATAGGCATGGTCGGTCATCCCCCGCGCCTTGTTGTAGTGGAGCAGAGGGTAGAACAGGGTGCGGATGACCGGCCAGAACGGAGAGTTCAAAAGCCCCTTGGCCCGTTCCTCGATCAGAATGTCCACGATGTGCCGGGGATCGGCCTCATCCTCGGCGTTTATCGGCGAGGGGTCGCGTTGTGTCGGTTGATCCATTCAGAAACCTGCCTTCGGTCGAGATCCGCATAGAACGCCCGGGCCTCATCCAGGATGGCACCGGTGCGCGCTGCGTCCGCCTCTTCTTGCAGGTCGAATGCCGCGCCATTCCAAAGATACCGTTTGGTGAGCGTTCCATGAACTGGATCTTCCGCCCACACAACTTCCACAGGGGGAGTGCGGGCGTCGATCTCCTCAACGGTGAGGGCCATGTGGCCATGGGGGTGGCGCAGGAGAGCGGCCTGGCGTTCCCGCTCGGCAATCCTGGCCTGATCGGCCCTGGCCATCCAGGCCCGGATCCGGTCCCGCCGTGCCAGGAGGATCACCGCCAGGGCAATCAGTCCGAGCCCCCAGAGTGGCCAATCCCCCAGATAGAGCATGCGCCCGCCCTTACCGCTCCGGCGAATCCGGCCCCTGGCGGGCCGCCACGCGCCTATCGTAATCCGCCCGGATCGCTGCCCCGTCCCGGCCCAGCCGGTGGAGAAGATCCCAGGTGTAGTACCCCGTATCGTGGCCGTCATCGAAAATGAGACGCACCGCATACCGCCCCACGGGCTCGATACCCGTGATGCGCACACCGGACTTGCCCGTGATCAGGACCTTGGTGGCCGGGCCGCCATGGCCCTGGACTTCGGCGCTGGGGCTTTCCACCCGCAACAATTCCGCACCGATGGTGAAGCAATCGCCGTTGTCGAAGGACACCTTCAAGGCATCCCGGGACCGCAGCAGGGTGATGTCCTCCGGCCAGGGCGCTGGCACAGTCTGCTCTGCCCCATTGTGCGCCTCGGAGGGTGCGGCTTTGAGCGGGGCGGCCTCAGGGCCGCTTGTTGGCTTCGGCATCGCTCAGCTCCCGGGCTTCATCGGGCAGCATGATGGGAATACCGTCCCGGATCGGGAAGGCCAGCCGGGCCGCCCGGCTGATCAGTTCCTGGGCATCCCGGTCATAAGTGAGGGTCGACCGGGTCACCGGACAGACCAGCACCTCCAGCAGCTTCGGGTCCATATCCCGGGAACTGCCGCCGGCCGTTTCCTTGTCTTCCGATCCCGCATCCGCTTGCCCGGTACCCGTGTTTTCGTTCGGCTCCGGGTTTTGAGGTGTTTCCTGGTCGTTCATGTCCGCATCCTTGCCTGATGGCGCTTTATTGCAGCGGCAATTCTCCACCGCCGGACGCCGTGGCGATCCGGAGCAGGGAAATCAATGTCTCGGCCCGCTCGCCAAGCCCCTGGGCTTCCAGCAAGGCCTGCTTTTCCCGGGACGCGAAGGGGCAAATCATGGACAGGGAATTCACCAGGGCCTCCAGAGGCGCCTGATTGATCGTATCCCAATCCGCCTGGAGTTCGAACTTCTCCAGATACGCCTTGAGATTGGTGGTCAGCGCTTCCCGGTCGATCATGTGCTCATCGGAGGACGGCCCGAGATCCCCGGCAAACCCGCTGAAATCCACCGTGAACTGGCGGTAGGGGGTGACCGTGTTCAGCTCCTCCACCGCCTCGAAGCGGCAAATGCCCGTGAGGGTAATGCCGTAGCGCCCATTGGCCTGCTCGGAGAAAGTGGTGATCCGCCCCACACAGCCGGTGGTGTAGACCTCAGGCTTCGGCGCCGGACTGTTCGCATCCCGGGGCTGGATCATGCCGATAAGCCGGTGATGGGCGAGGGCATCATCCACCATGGTCAGATACCGCGGCTCGAAAATGTTCAGCGGCAGCCGTCCGCCGGGAAGCAGCAAGGCATTGTCCAGGGGAAAGACCGGAACGGTCCGGGGCAACTCGCCGACGCCGTCATAGGGGTGTGAATCGCGCATGGGTCCGTCCTCATCCCGAAGTGAAGCCTGTCCTGAAAGCGGCCCGCGCCATCAAACGACCCGGGCCGCCCGCCTTCAAGATATGGCCCTCAGGAGAACAGGATCGAGGATAACCGGCGCCGGGCGCTGACAGTGAGCGGGTCCGTGGGACCAAATGCCTCGAACAGGGTCAACAGCTGCTTGCGGGCTGCGTCCTCGTTCCACTCCCGGTCCCGCCGGATGATTTCCAGAAGGGCATCCACGGCCCCCTCCCGGTCACCGGCGCTGTGGAGAGCGTTGGACAGGTCATACCGGGCCTGATGGTCGTTCGGGTTGGCATCCACCTTGGCTTTGAGGGCCGCCACTTCACCGGTATCCGCCTTGGGTGCCGCCGCAAGCTGGAGTTTGGCCTTGGCCGAGACAATGGCCGGATCATTGGCGCCTTCGGGAGGCACAAGGGCCAGGGTCTGTTCCGCCCGTTCCGTGTCTCCATGGGCCAGATAGCACTGGGCGAGACCACCCAGGGCCCGGACATTGGCTTTGTCTTCCTGGAGCACCGCCGCGAAAATCTGCACCGCCGTGGCCAGATCGTCCTCACCCAGGGCCTTTTCCGCCTCGTCCAGAGCCTCATCCAGGGGAGACGGCCCGATGCCACCGCCCGCCAGACGCTCCACGAAGCTTTTCACCTGGCTTTCCGGCAAGGCACCCATGAAGCCATCCACGGGCTGGCCATTCTTGAACGCGATCACCGCGGGGATCGACTGGATCCGCAGTTGCTGGGCGATCATCTGGTTTTCATCGATGTTGATTTTCACCAGACGCACCTTGCCCTGGGCGGCGGTGACCACCTTTTCCAGAATGGGCGTGAGCTGCTTGCAGGGGCCGCACCAGGGGGCCCAGAAATCCACGATCACCGGAGCTTGGGCGGAGGCCTCGATCACATCCGCCACAAAGCTCTGGGCAGTGGTGTCCTTGATCAGGTCATCCTTGGCGCCGCCGATGATGCCGTCCGGCTGCTGGGCGGTTCCGGGACCGAGGGTTAAGGCCATGTTTAATCTCCCACGCACAGGTTAGAGGCCTCCAGCCCGGCTTCCGGACCATCACGGCGCCGGCCCGGGCGAGGCAAAACTCCTGTGACACATAGTCGGGATAGCCCCTCGCGCCAACCACCCGTTTCCGAATGGCAGAAGGCGTATTGTCTGACGCACGGTTGCTGACGCAGCGGCCCGGACGGATGAGGCGGCCACAGGTCGGCATCCGTCTGGACAAGTCCCACCATAAACAAAGGCTTAGCTCGTGCGCCGCTGACCGGAACTGGCCCCAATCGCTATGGGTCACCGCCCAAGGCCGCGAAATCCACAATCCCCGGCTCATGGCCGCAATCGCGGATGAAGGTGAGCAGATCCGCCGGCCTGATCCCCGTGGACGCCGTGTTCTCCAGCGGATGGAAATAGACCCGATCATGCTCCAGCAGCCGGGCATCCAGATGGAACCGCACCCGCCGTTCCCGGTCATTGATCAACGCAAAGGCCGTCACGGACCCGGGCCGCACCCCCAGGACCTCAAAAAGCAGGTCTGGGGAGCCGAAACTGAGCCGCCCGCAATCCAGATGCCGGTGCAGCCCCCTCAAGGGTACCTCCGTGTCATCCTTGGCGGAGATCAGCAGGATCGTGCCCTTCTTGTCCTTCAGGAACAGATTTTTGGAGTGCCCCCCGGGCCAGCGCTTCTTGTGCTCCGCCCCCTGTTCGACGGTGAAAATCGCCGGATGATCATGGGTGACGGTCTCAATCCCCAGCCGCTCGAGCCGGGCCATCAGGTCCTCTCGGCTGGCATGGCCCGCCAGGTCGGCCACCTCATCAGGCGGTGATCGGTCGGGCGCCCGAGAGGCAGGTTCAGGGCTAGGTCGGTCAGCATCGCTCATGGATCGGTCACCCAGGCAAAGATGGTCGGAAAACGGGTTCACGGGCGCTGGTTCTACAGGGCCAGCCGGACCGATGCACGACGCGGGCCCAATGTCCTCTACGGGGCCCTGGGCAAGGCCCTGGCCGAAGCCAAGAACCGCCCCCGGGGCCGGTTCCCCCACGGCTCGACTGTTATTGAGGCCACCCACCCGCAAATCCCTATTGCATTCCCCGCCCCAGTGCGCAATAACCCCGATCTCAAACGCGGCAGGCACCAGCCTGCCTACCCCAGGATGCGGGCGTAGCTCAGGGGTAGAGCACAACCTTGCCAAGGTTGGGGTCGTGAGTTCGAATCTCATCGCCCGCTCCAGATTTTTCAATTCTTGCCGTTTCCGCAGGCTAAAGCAGACGGTTATATCCATGAAGTCGATTGGGCAGTGCCGCACTTCGACGATGGCATTCCGTCTTGCAGACTTGGTGGTTGGTCAGTCCCTCAAACTGCATCGTCCACCTGTGCACTTAAACCTGTCAGCCCAAGGATTTTTACTGACTTGTCGCCTCATCCTCATCCGTATGGTGATCCATGGTGAGTGCGGCGCGCGTTAGGGTCAGAGTGCGGCGGCTTTTGCAGCGTTTTCTTTCTCCCGGGCCTCTGAGGCGAGCCGGGACGTCATGGCAAGCTCGACAACTTCTTCCTGGGTACACGCACTTTTCGGGTGATGGCTCAGACACATGGGTGTTTGAATCTTCTGGAAATCGATCCGCTCACTCGCGACGTAGAACTGCCCGACCTTCATCTGGCCGATGTCGGAAATGGTGCCGCCTTTCGCGCTTGCCATATCCCGTGCGGCTTCCATCTGAACAGGGACTGTCAGCCGGCCGAAGAATTGGGTTGTAGCATTCCCGGGGATCCTATTGTGCAGGCCCTTAGGGGCCTGGGTCGCAAAAATCAGTCCAAGGCCGAATTTTCTTGCCTGCGCCGCAAGCATCGTCGTGCTGTCCGTGCTTGGCGTTGTGCCAACGCCCGGTGCGAAGTTCTGCGCCTCATCCATGATCAACAGACCGCCCAGATGTTTGTCCCCGGCAGGATGGCGCTTGAACCAGGCGAACAGATCCATCTGAAGCTGGGCTACAAAATTCTGCTGTTGGTCCAGATTAGGCAGACCGGCCATGCTGATCACGGAGATTCGTGCCTTCTTGCCCTCAGGCGGCGTGAGCAGCAGGCCCGGATCGGTCGCGCTGCCCTCGCCGCCGAACAAGGGATCATTCACGGTGGCAGCAAGAAGGCACTCACCCATTTCAGGGGCCAGAGTACCGGCTTGCGGCAACTGGCTCACACCCTCGGGCAGGTCCATGAGATAGTCAATATACGTCCTAAGGTCCTTGCCTCCGACCAACACGAAGCTGCGCAGGGTCTCCTTCAACACCGCACGCCCAAGTTCTTTTTTGCGCCCGCCCACCGGCAACCCGGACCGGGGGGCCAGAACCGACACAATGTTATCGAGCGCGAGCGCCAATTCTTCCTGATTGCCAAGAAGTGGGCTGAGATCGGGCAAGGGGGCGAAACTCAGCGCGCGGCCTGATGGCAGGCGCGGCGTCCAGACCGCCACATCCGTATCCCGGTGGTAGGCCTCGGCGCGCTCAGCATCGCCTTCCCACCAGCCGCTGGGTGCTTCCTGAACCGCACTGCCAAGGCGCGCGAGATCGTTGTTAGGATCCAGCACGATCGACGAGACGCCTTTGCGCGCACATTCCTCGACGATCCGCCGAATGAGGACGGTCTTGCCTGAACCAGATCCGGCGAAAATCACCATATGGCGGCGCAGATCTTCAATGGGGAGGGTGACCCCCACACCGGTCACCATAGACTTGCCCAGAAGGATGTGATCTTCCGGTACATGGACGTCTGTTCGATCCACCGGAGGTTCTCCGCCCACTGCTTTGTTCTCCGCTGCCACGGATTTTTGTTTGCCGCCGGATGTGTTCTCCGCCTTTGGATCGGCAGGCTGATGTACCGCTCCTTCGAGTTTGATCAGTTTCAAGAGCGCGGTCTGACTTGCGGGGCGCCGTGCCCGTAGCCAGCCGTCCAGGCCCAAAGGTTGTTCGGCAAAAAGCTGCTGCAATGCCGCGAATGTCCGCAGATCCTCTTCAAGCAGAGGAACCAGTTGCCCCCCTTCCTCTCGAAACTCTGCCAGCACACGTTGACTCACCGCACCGCGTGGCCAGTCCGCATTCCGCATCACGATCAAATGCCGCATCGGTCCGACATTTGCCCGAGTGCGAGCGCCCCTGAGCCGCGTCTGAACCGACCTCGCATGATCTTGCTCAATTGAACGAAAGCACCAGTGAATTTCTCTCTCCGTCTCTGGATCGATTTCTTGCCTCAGACGTCCATGCAGATCTGGGTTTTTCAAGGAGGTTGGCAGACTATCAGGACGGCACTCGGCAGTGTCCGTCTCAATGGAGAACGCCTGCAATCCTGCTTGGATGAGGGGTGTCAAGGCCAAGTCCAGCATCTTTGGGTCGGACACGTCGGGGACCGTTGCCCGCTTTCGATACGCGGCAAAACGTTTGTCGAGTTCGGTTGCCTGTTGAGGGTCAGGACCAACGGGTCCAGGCGGCATCTCGGGCTGTGCACTCTCCGTCCCAGGATCTGGCGGACTCCGATCCCCCTCTGCAAGGTCAGAAACTTCCGTGATTTGCCCGGCCTGTCGCATACGCCGGATATGTTCATTCGTCAGATTGATCAACTGGCGGGTTGTCAGTTGGGGTGCGCGCGCAAAGGCTTCTGGCAAGAACGGCCAAGTGGGATAGGACGGGCGAAAATCGACCTGGTCGTAGGCGGTTTTGAGATAAGCCCCGACCAACTTTTCTCCCGCTTGCGCAGACGGCAAAAAGCGGAGGGAATAGCGTGATGGGAACCGGTCCTGCGCCGGGGATAGGGCGCGGGTTTCGATCAGGTCCCATGTGGTTGGCAGGCATGAAACGATTGGCAAAACACTGATGGACTGGTCCGCACAATCGTCCGCAAACTCCATAAGTGCATTGGCAAATTCATTCAGTCCGTTTTGCGCGCCATCTCCGCTGTTTGCGCCGGGCAAGCTGTGCAGCCAATCCATCTGATCAAAAGCAACCAAAGTCATCTTCCCGGCAAATGTGAACAGCCGATGGAGCGCACGCAACGTCTCCCGTGGCGCGATATAGTCCGACCGGAGACCATACGCACGCCCGGTATTCGCAGGAAATGTAGCACCACGGAGCAGATTGGCTGCCACAGAGACGGCCACATCATCATTCGAGAGATGGAGAAGCAGCGCAAGCCCGATATCCGAGGTCACCCGGTCCGTTGTCCCGCGGCCCACCTGACGATGGATTGCCGTGCGCACCCGCCTGATCACAACTTCAAAAAAGTCACCATTCAACATGGCATCCCGGTGACCCTCGGGAATATCGAGTTTTGCCAGGAGTGCCTTGATCAAGCTCTCAAACTGACTGGGGTTGTCCCCTGTTGAGCGGAACAGAGATGCCAGATAGGACTGGACGATCACCTCCCAAAATCGATCGGCCGCATCCATCTCTACAAGGATGAAGAGGTGATCATAACCGATGATTTCGCGACGCAAACAGCCCAACAGGTGAGATTTCCCAGAGCCGCGCTGACCTTGAATGACGGGGTTCCGTGTACGCCCGTCGAGGCGCATTCGCGCGAAAAGGCCCATCACCTCGTCGAAGACATCCCGATTGATTTCATCAATATGGACCAGGTCGTCCGACCACACATCGGACCGGCTGATAAAAGCCTGCAGGTTCACCGCCTGGAGGGCCCGGAGTTCGGCTTCCCTTGTCATCACTACCTCATCGACATCATATGCAAGTCACTGATTCCAAAGCGCAGCGCCGCCTCGCGATCCGCGTCGGTGAGCGCACTGCCATCATCATTTGGGCTTAGGACAACCTCACCGTCCTCCTGCATGGCAAGCAACGCCGCGTCGATGTCAGCGCGGGACCAGGAGGCCAATTCAGGGCGCAAGTCACGCAAATGCACCCATCCCCGTGAATGGCGCGCAAGGGACCGGTAAGCATGCCGGACGGCGACCCGCGCATCACTGTCCAAGGATGCTCCGGGCTGCTCATCACGCTCTCTTTGGCCCTGTTCGGATTGGCGTCCATCCGTGTCAGGACGCTCTGTCAGATGGACCCGTAGCGTCCCCGCGGACCGCGCAGGCTCATACAGGGTTTGCGCCAAGGCAAGAACAGCCCCGTACAGAGCGCCACCCCGGTTGGGTTTCGGCGGCGGCTCTGTGGGCGATGTGTATTTTTCCACATGCGCCCACCCAGAATCCGTCAGTGTATATACTATGCGCGGGCCGACCTTGTTCTCGGAGATCATTCCGTCGCTGATCAACTTCTTTCGGTGCGCCAGACTGAGTGTGACATGATAGGTGTTCTTGAGTTCAGGGTTGGTGATTTGGCCACGCCTCGCCGCAAGCACGATAAGCGCCGAAATCTGGGGGATACCGTAGGTCATACTCTTCAGCCCTCCTGCGCGCCCCGCCGCGCGCCGCAGACACCAAGTTCCATTTGTGTACAAACCATCTCAAGGTCGTTGTCGACATCTTGGTTTGTGAACCGAAATACTTTGTACCCATCCAGTTGAAGCAACCGGTCACGCTCACGGTCGGCCTGATGTGAATCAGCATGCCTATGTTCTCGTCCGTCGAATTCCACCACGACCCGCTCAGCCTTCCAGATCAAGTCGACACAGATCTGTCGTGCATAAGGGCCAACGACCATGGATTGGTTCCAGGCCCGCCCCCAAGCCCAATCCCAGCGCTTTAACGCAGCCTCCACGCGTTTTTCAACCAGGCTCGCCGCATGGGGCTGACCCGACACCGGGGTGGTGCGGGGTTGCTTCGGCGGATCCGTAGCCGGCCTGGATGTCCCGGTCTCATTCTGCAAAACAACGCGAGGTACACGGCTGAAATCTACGTCCTGATCCGCAACGATCCAGACAGGAAATGCCCCTGCGTCCGAGAGGGCAAGCACGGCGTCTTCAAATGCAGATTGTTCCGGACCCGTTATATGATGCGGCACACGAACCAGGAGGATGAATGGCCTGTCCCAATTCCAACAGTGATGACAAATACTGCATGCCCAGATCCAATCGCGATATGAACCGTTGGCATTCATAAAGGCCGGCAGATCACTCTGATGGCTCACCCACATCAACCCACGCAAACGCCGGGCATGGGCGGGCTCGGACAGGGCCAAACGATCGATCACATCGCTCGCGGACAGCACGCGCCGACCGCCGGGAGCGCAGAGGATTGGCCCGTCCGTATCCTTGGAATTGAGCTGTCGCCATGTCTGGGAGACGAGGGCAGTCACAAGTTGAGGGAATGCTATGGGAGAGGGGAAAGCGCCGGTCTTGAGATCAAGCCAAAGCGGAACAAAGCCACTGGCCTCTGCCTTCCACGTCAGGTCCTGGTCCGTCCCATCGACCCATAAGAGCGGCGTTCGGGCCGCCCCGTCGCGACCGACAGTATGCCTGGCCATCTTTTTCCTCTTTCGGCTCGAAACCAGAATTAACCAAACGGTAACCCTCGGGACTGTGCGCCGGACAACAGTGGAAAAACAAGAGAAATGTTGCATTATCTAACGACGCCACAACCCTGCGCACACCTAAGATTGCGCGTGTTTTGTATTCCCGCATGCCCTTCTAATAGTCATTTCGGAAGCACGCTCGACGGGGAAGACTGTCTCTCTCGCACCTGGAACCGCGCCCGCAATGCGCCCGCTCTGAGCAAGCTGCCGTCGGACACCTCGGCAGGATCGACATTTGGGTTCCGGCGCGGCAGGCTTGGTGGTTAGCAAACATCATGGGTGGGCATCATGCATTTCAATCGTCTGGCAGCGGGGTTGCTGTCTCTGGTCGCCACAGCATTTCTTACCGCCTCCGATATCGCTCTGGCCGATGATCAGGGGCGGGTCATTGAGGGGGAGCGGGCGGTGCTGGCCTTTCGGGATCGGCCCGGTGCGGAGAATGGGATGGTGCGGGAGCGGCTGGAAACACTGCTGCCCGCGCTGATGGACGAGACCGGCATCGACATGTGGCTGGTGATCAATCGGGAGTACGCGGAGGATCCGGTCTATTTCACCCTGGTGCCCCAGCCCTCTTTTGCCGCCCGGCGCACCACCATCTTGATGTTCCACCGCCATGGCGAGGGGTTCGACCGGCTCACCGTCAACCGCTACCCCCTGGGCGAGCCCTATCAGGTCGCGTGGGAAGGGGGCGATCTGGACGCCCAGTGGGAGGCGCTCGGTCGGCTGATCGTTGAAAAGAACCCCCGCCGCATCGGGATCAATATCTCCCATGACTGGCCCGTGGCCGATGGCCTGTCCCACGCCTTATTCAAACGACTCGAAGCCGTTCTGCCCCCGGAGTATCGCGACCGGCTCACATCGGCGGAAGACCTCGTGGTCCGCTGGGCCGAGACGCGCACACAACGGGAAATGGAGGTCTACGGCCATGTTGTGGGCCTCGCCCGCATGGTGATCGGCGAGGCGTTTTCCAGCCGGGTGATCACGCCGGGGGTGACCACCACCCAGGATGTGGCCTGGTATCTGCGCCAGCGCTTCGAGGATCTCAACCTCGCCCCCTGGTTCATGCCCTATGTAAACATCCAGCGCGAGGGGCTCACCTGTGAGGCGGATCAGCCCTTTTGCGGCGAGGCCGGCGTGATCCGGCGGGGGGATGTGCTGCACACGGATGTGGGCATCTGCTATTTCAAGCTGTGTACGGATACTCAGGAAATGGGGTATGTCCTGCGCCTGGGCGAGGCCGGCGTGCCCGAGGACCTGCAACAGGCCATGGTGATCGGCAACCGCTGGCAGGATCATCTGACCACCTCTTTCCAGGTGGGCCGGACCGGCAACGAGGTCCTGTCCAGCACCCGCCAGAAATGTGACAAGGAACGGATGAATTGCAGCGTCTACACCCACCCCATCGGCTTTTTCGGCCATGCCCCCGGCCCCACCATCGGCATGTGGGACAATCAGGGGGAAACCCCGGTCCGGGGTGACTGGCCGGTCCACACCGATACCTGCTACGCCATCGAGGGCAACATCAAGGCGCCGGTCCCCTCCTGGAACGGACAGCTTGTGCAAATGAAACTGGAGCAAAGCGCCTGCTTCGATGGCGAGACCGTGCACTATCTCGCCGGACGCCAGACCCGGTGGCATGTCATCGATTGAGGCGAATCCGCCCCTTTGGGTCCACCAAGCAGCGTAACCCGTCGAGGCCGCCCGTGTCTTTGTCGAGGACACGGCTTTCCAGTCATTCTTTCCTGTGGGGAGAGCGTGGCCGGGATGGCAACGGTGACAGCGGGAGGGGAGATGATGAATTTCCGCCGGAATGGCGCTTTTGCCACGCAGCACCGGTCCCGTTTTGGCCGCAGATCACCACAAACGGTTACGGACTTTCGGTCTGAGGTGTTGCCCGTTTGGGTCAGGTAAAGCCCCATTCCTCTCCCGTGTCCGCGCAGGCCCGGACGGCTTCGGCCATTTGGCCGCGCATCTGCCATTTGACCGCTGCGAATGCGGGCTGGGATGCCAGCGTCTTGGCCCGCTCGACCGCAAGCCCGGTCAATTCCTCGGGCGCACACTGTTCGTCAAAAATACGGGCACTGATCAGATCTTCCAGCGGAATGAGCCCGCTCGAAAGGGTCATGAACCGCAGCAGGGGCTCAGGCACTTCATGACGCACAATGACGGAAGGACCGGAGGGGAAGGGAACACCCGCCCTCGCCTCCGTGAGCCCGAAGCGGATATCCGGTCGCCCGGCGACGAGCCGATAATCGGCACACAGGGGCAGAACGAAACCGCCACCCATGGCATGGCCGGGAACAGCCGCCACGACCGGTCCCGGAATCGCCAGCAGCCGCGCCGTCATGAGTGTGATCTCCCGGGCCAGTTCCACCCGTTGCTCAGGGGAATAGGCGGCGAAAGCCTTGGCGTCGACGCCGGCGGAAAAGACGGAACCCGCACCGGTGAGCACCAGAGGCTTTGCCCGATCATGGGCCAGGAAGGCCGCCGACAAGGCTTTCACCTCATCAAGGCCCAAAAGGTTCAAAGGCGGACGGTCCAGGGCAAGAATACTGACATTGCCCTCCTCATGCAGAGTGAAAGCCATATCTATCTCCCCACCCAGAACGTAATGGTCCGCACAGCGCCTTTTGTGCCGGTGCCGTTTTCAGCGGCATACGCGGTAGCGGTCAGGTTGTATTCCTTGCCGGAAAGCGGCAGAGGGGCGTGGTCACCGTCCGTGTCGCCGCCCAGGGAGAAGGGCGCGTTATTTTCCGTGCGGTAGCCGGTGGTGCCATCGAAATCGAACACCACACTCTCCACCGGACCATTGGTCACCGCACGGATGGCCAGGTTCGGCGGGAGCGCGTTTCGGTAGATCGTATCCTGATGGCGCAAGGGCCTGATATCCGTATCCGCGTCCGCATCCACCAGCATGAAGCCGGTCACGCCCCCGACCTGGTTGAACGTCTGGGCCGCACCCAGATCGCAATCATCGGAATCCTGATGGCGGGGCACACCGAGAATGTCCCGGTCCTCGCAACCGTCCGCCGCCGGTGGCGGGAACGGATAGCCGGCACTTTCCGCGAGCCCCCCGCCGAGGGGATAGAATTTCGCCGGGCTGCCGCTCACATCCACCAGAACCCCGAGCAGAGGCGGCTGATTGAGAATGTAACCGGTCAGCAGAGCGGGCAGGCCGCAGCCGCCGGCATCACCGATCAGGTTATGGCGGCTCCCACTGGCGAGGTCGCCCGCACAATCATCGGGGCCGCCGCTTCCGGAATTGCCCGCGATGATGCTGTTGCGGACCACCGAGATATCGCCGGATCCGGTCTGGATCCCACCGCCCCGGAAACTCGACGGGTTCGTGCCTGCGCCCGTATTGTCCGTCACCGTCACATTGTTCAGAACCGCGAAATTCCCGTTGTAGAGACCGCCCGTTCCGCTACTGGAACTGACAATCATGTTTCCGGCCAGGGTTACATTGCGCAAATTCAAAGCCCCCGTTGAGGCGTTCTGGATGCCTCCGGCCCTGGTGGACGAATTGCCCGTGACGCTCGAGTCATAGATCCATAATGTCCCCGCGTTATAGATCCCGCCGGCCTGGGCGCCATTGTTGCCGGTGATCCCACTGCGCCACATGCGCACTGTGGCACCATCCTCGACCCAGAGCCCCCCGCCCCCGGTGAAACTGGTATTGCTGAACGCCTCGACCCCATAGAGTTTGACATCGCTCCCGGCACGGATCAGGAACCCAGTGCCTCCTTGATCGTTCCCGTCACGGACGGTCAGATGTTTGACGGTCACGTCCGCACTGTCGATCTCGAAAATGCCGGTCTGGTTCTGTCCGTCGATCACAGTCTGCCCGGCGCCGGATCCCTGGATATGGATGGGGTTGACGATCGTCAGCCGTCCGCCTGCTCCGGGAATGGCCGGGGACAGAGTGTAGGTGCCCGAGGGCACCTCGATCCGGTTCAGGGAACCGCCCGCATTCGCCTCCATGATCGCGGCCCGCAGGGTGCAGGTGGGCGGCGACCCCGCAGGAACCGGCTCGGTGCTTTCGCAGGACCGGTCTCCGGGATCCGTGTCCGGCGCATCCACAAAACTGTTCACGTGATAGGTGCAGGCGCCCAGCACAAGCGCGACGAAGGAAACCACCACCGACGTCAGTCCGGGGGCCCTCCCCATCGCGATGCCGGTTGGTGTGGTGCCTTTAGAATGTCTCCGGTCCATGGTTCAAGCCTCCCGCTGCCGCGCGCGCGCCCCGTGAAGATCACACATGCAGCATAAGCGCCCAAGGCGGCCAGGACACTTTCCATACGGTCATGTTGCCCCATAAGCCTCCGTTGACTGAAACACCCGGATAAGTGCCCAAAGGCGGCAAGTCACTCGGGAGCGTCGATGGTTTTGCACTGGTCTGTAATGGTCCAACCGAGATCCTCCAGCATGCCCAGCAACACCGCATCGGGCCTGCGCACCGTTTCCCCAACACCGCTATTGGCGAGCATGATCGGATTGGCCCCCAGAAACGGATCGGGCCGGTGGGAAATGTTGCGGGGCGTGACCCCGACAGGATACCCCCCATTGGCGGCGACCGCGTTCTCCCCCGCAAAATGGAGAGTCGGATTGGCCAGGGCTTTCGTCAGGGCCAATGAGGGGTTTTCAAAGTCTCTCAGACCCCGGCCGTCGGCGAGGCGCACGAAGGTATCGTACAGAACCGGCGTCCCGTCCTGGGGACCCCGCTCGAATGTCAGGGTGAAGTAATTGGACCACGGATTGGGCAGACCCAGGGATGCAATAGGCTCCCCCTCCCAGGGAATGTACGTTGCGCTCTCAATACCCAGACCATGGGCGATTTCGTGGAGGGCAACATTGATGAAGTCCTTTTCCTCATCGCCGATCCCGTCTTCCGGCCCGAAATACCAAGCGACGCGGGCGGAAAAGAACAGGTTCATGTCGTCCTTGTCCCCGTCGCGAACACCGGCCAGAGCATTGGCGAGAGAGGCGGGATAATCCGCGTTCTTCACCGGAAGATGATCCGCACCCCGCACATGACGGGTCTGGGCAAAGCCTGAGGGACCCCGGTCGATCCACACCACATGGATCCTGATGGGCACCTCGCTGGCCAGACAGCCGGACCAGATGTCGGCAGCCGCCTGAAACCCCGTACGGGCCTCCTGGGGCACCTGATCCTGGTAGGTTATGGCAAAGTCAGGTCCCGGCGCAGTGGCGGGCTCAGACCCGGCAACGGAGGCGGCCACGGCCAATACGCTCAGCAGGTCAATCATTGGAATCTCTCTCGTTATGGATGGATCGTGACGGTAACAGACGCCCAGGCAAGGCCATGATGCCTCAATAGTAACCCAGAATGAAAACGATGGTCACGATCAGGATGACTGTCCAGATGACGGCGATGAACAGGGGGGTCACGGTTGCCGCCACCCGGCCCTGCTCCCGGAAATTCGCGTCACCCCCACCCTGGGCACCGGGGAAGATTTTGAGAAATTCAAATCCGTCAATATCGTTGAGCCGCTCCATCGCCGCATGGGCCCGATCCGCGGAATGCACCGCCGCCATCACGGATATCCGCGTGATCAGCGCGAGGCCAATACCCGCAAGGGCCACCGCGACCATGAAAATGTCGAGCTGCATGAACCCAGCGAGCACCTTGGGATTGGCGGAAAGAGCAATGCTGTCCTTGACCATTTCCGTTAGGGAACTGAGTTTCTGTTGAATGGCAAAACTATAGGTCAGGAAGAGGAAAGACTGCACCGTGGCCATGACAACCAACCGCCCCTGGATCAGGGTCGTTTCATGGCGGATGTATTCCAGATAGATATCGTAGGTGTTTTTCTGCTCAGTGGTGACAGGAGACAGGTTGTCCATGGCCGCCGTCCTCGTTATCGCATGGGCGCAGTCTCCAAGACTAATCCCACTCAGCCGCCACAGCTATGGAAAAGGGAGCCTGGTTTTATGACTCAATGCCTTCTGATTGTCGCCCACGCCCCGTCGGACAATACGCGCCGGTTGCGGGACGCGGTGGTGGAGGGGGCCAGCCATCCGGACATCCAGGGCATCGATCTGGTGGTCAAGCCGCCTCTGGATGCGGGGCCGGAGGATGTTCTCGGAGCCGATGGACTCATACTGGGCACCACGGAGAATCTCGGCACCATGAGCGGTGCCCTGAAGGATTTCTTCGATCGCACCTATTATCCGGTCCTGGAGCATAAGCAGGGCCTGCCCTACGCCCTCTATATTCGCGCGGGCCATGACGGCACGGGAACACGCCGGGGGGTGGAGACCATCATCACCGGTCTGCGCTGGAAGGCGATCCAGGAGCCCCTGGTCTGCCGGGGGGACTGGCAGGAGGATTTCGTGGACCAGGCCCGGGACATGGGCACCCTGATGGCCGCCGGCCTTGAGGCGGGCATCTACTGATCGTCAGTGCAGGGTGGCCGCCTTGGCTCACTATTCGGTCCCATGGCGACGGGGCCAGTCCACCCCAACGGCCCCAAGTGTCACCCCATCGCCACCCGGGTTCCCTGGGTGCGGCGGCGGCGCAGCTCCAGCCCGTAGGTAACCAGGGCCAGCCCGATCCAGAAAGCATTATACATCAGCCCAAAGACAATGACGACCTCGCCGGGCACCGGTCCGATGGCCGCCCGGTCCCAGATCAGGGTGATGTCTGTGATGGCTTCCGGGTGAATGATGATCTTGCCGTAATAGGCCCCCACCTGGACCATGAATAGCCAGATGTAGTTGTTCCGCAGGCGACGCCCGAGAGCCAGCAGAAAACTGATGTGATACTCCGGCCGGTTATAGTCTTCAGCCAGAGTTTTCTGCCAGTCCTCCTCCAGATGCAGATCCCCATCGTAAAGCATCGGCGCATAGAAATGGGTCTCCAGCCACCGCGCCCTGGAACGCCACACATTGAAATAGCGATAGCGCCGGGCCTCCAGATAGAGAAAGAACGCCAGCAGAACGCCCACCAGAAGCAACGGCAAAGGCGAAGCGGAGGGCGATGAAAAGGTGATGGAGAGCGCAACGCCCAGGGTGATTACGGACCAGTTCGTCGTCGTATCGAGCCGCGTGCGCCAGATCGTACTGCGATAGACCTCACCCCGGTAGAGATGGGCCAGGGCGCCCAGTTCCGCCGGCGTGAATTTCCGGTCGGTTCTTGTTTGACTGGTTCCGTCATCCGGCACGGGTCCGTTCCTCCGCACAATGCTTGTTGTTGCCTTGATTTGCTGAAAGGAGCATCGGCCAATTCCGCCGGTTTGAAAAGCAGGGCCAAAGCATGCCCCAGCCGGATCCGGCCTCACCGGACGCATTCAGCCGGGCGAATTGAACGGGGCGAATTGAGCGGGGCGACCAGGGCGGTAGTATGGGCCATGGAGAAAACACAGGACGGGGGACGGATATGCCAAGCAAGGTCACGGTGGCAGAGGCTAATGCCTTCTACGCACAGGCGTTTCCGAGTGAGGACGGATCGGGAATCGTGCTCGCCGTGGAGGAAAACTTCGCCCGGCTGCGCCGCCCGGTGAGTGACGGGAACCGGCGGCCCGGTGGCTATATCTCAGGGCCCACCCAGATGGCCATGGCCGACAGCGCCGCCTATGTGGCGATCTTCACCAGGCTGGGCATCGTCCCCATGGCTGTGACCAGCAGTCTGACCATGAATTTCCTGCGCCCCTGTATCGGAACGGCGGTAATGGCGGATGCGCATCTGATGAAACTGGGCCGCAGTCTTGCGGTGATCGAAGTTCATGTCTATGCGGAAGGTGCGGAAAAGACCGCGAGCCATGCGATGGTGACCTACGCCCTACCGAACCAAGGCGACGCGCCCAAGGCCCCGTAAAGGAATGGACACGGGGACCATGCGCCGCGTTTCTCTCCCCACGGAGAATAGCGATCCAACGCCCATTCCGCGCGCCCAGATCATTCCCCGGTCAGTAAGGTGTCCACTTTTTCCTCCGATGGCGGCTTTTTCCACTCCCGCATGGGACCATAGCCGCTGTCCTTGAGCTTTTCCTCGGCCGACGCCCGCCCTTTGCAGGCATGGCAGACACCACAACGCTGGTAGATCCCGTTTTCCAGAACCGGGCGCCGGCAGGTCCACGCCAGGTCCGCCACTTTGGGGGGCACCGAGGCGAGGATCTGTGGCTTGCGCAGCCGCCTAAGGGGCCGCAGCCAGATCGGCTTCACCCGCTTGTAGATGAAAAGGGAACTCAGAACCGCCGCCCCTTCCGTCATCTCCCATTCCGCCGGCGTGATGTGGCCGGTCCAGATGCTGGCAAACCGGCTGCCCAGAGCCGTATGCACCCGTCCTGCCGTAAACAGGCTCAGCGTGGAGTCGAGGCCGCCCCCAAGACCCAGCATCATTTCGCTTTTCGAGGATGAATATTCGAACGGCCGGCAATTGGCCTTGAAGAACGCAAGCTGCTCGTCAATTGCCTGATTTTCCACCTCTGCGCGCTTTTCAACATTGATGATTTCAATATGATGGGCATGGATGGAAATGTTGGTGCTCATGAGTACGTTGTAAAGAATAACCAGGCTGTCGAGACCGCCGGAATACATGATCAGGGCATGGTGGCGACTGTCGGCTGAAAGATTGTTTTGCTTCAGGAAATGGGCGATATCCGTGGACACCGGGGTCTCGCAGGTTTTTTCCGGTGGCGTGGTCTCTGCTGTGGTCATGGCCATCACTTGTGCGTTTGCGTTTCCCCGTCCCGCTCCCGCGGACACCTCATCGCTCGCATTCGTAACCCATATCCGCGCCATGTTCACCGGCTTCAATAATTCCGCTATCGCCAACCCTTGGCCAACCCTTGGCCAACCCTGGGCTGACCCTGGGCCGGGCCACGGTCGGCCTCTCAGCTGGTGCCGTGTTCTCCAAGCGGATGTACGGTGCTATTCTGTACGGACTATTGGGGATGGGTTGGACGGGCGCCCCTGATGCAAGCCCGGCGTTGCACCGCGCCCATGGTCGCTCCATGTGGGGCGGCAATACCCGACCCCGCTCCTATGGCCCCGCCCGCACCGGTCCGCCGTAAAGGCCCACCCCCACCGGCTTGCCGGCGAATGAGGAACCAGACGAGGACCCGAACATGGAAACCGACCCTTATCTGCCCATGGCGGTGTTCTGGCCCGGTGCTGGTCGGGGCGAACCGCCTCCCCGGGTATTTCTTTCACCACAACGCTATATCCAGGGTCCGGGTGTGCTTGCCCATGTGGGCCACTATCTCTCTCTCCTGAAGGCTCGCCGGGCTGGTGTCCTCGCCACCCGCCGGCGCCGGAGTGCCGAGGGGGGCACGGTGATCGCAAGCCTTGAGGCGTCAGGGATCGAAGCGGTCATCGCCCAGTTTGGCGGAGAATGTTCCCTCGAGGAAATCGGCGCCAGGGCAGCGGACCTGGGCGGTCAGGGCATTGACTGCCTTCTGGCGGTCGGCGGCGGGAAATGTGTGGATGCCGGCAAGGCCATCGCCCACCGCCTGGAGATCCCGGTGGTCATTATACCAACCATCGCCTCCAATGACGCCCCCTGCTCGGCCGTCTCCGTTCTCTACACCCCGGAGGGCGTTTCCAGCGGCGTGGAGTTTTTCCCGAGCAGCCCCGCCCTTGTGGTCGTGGACAGTGAGGCCATTGCTAGGGCGCCGTCCCGGTATCTGGTGGCGGGCATTGGGGATGCCATGGCCACCTGGTATGAGGCGCGGCTGTGTATGGCCAAGGACACCGGCATCACTCCGGCGGGTGGCCGCCCCACCCTGGCATCCATGGCCATCGGTGAAGTCTGTGCCCGGACTTTGTTTGAGTGCGGCCTGGACGCCGTCCGCGCAGCGGAGCGCAATGTGGTTGAACCGGCCCTGGAGCGGGTGATCGAGGCCAACGTCCTGCTGAGCGGTCTCGGCTTTGAGAGCGGCGGCCTTGCGGCGGCCCATGGGGTGGCCCAGAGCTTCACCGCCATCCCAAAGGTGCATGGGAATTATCTGCATGGAGAGATGGTCGCTATCGGGACCCTGACCCAGCTTGTCATGGAACAGCGGGACGACGAGGCGGAACGGGTGGCCGAATTTTTCGCGGCCGTGGGCCTGCCCGTGCATTTGGGCCAAATCGGCCTTGACGACCTCAGTACGTCCAATCTGAACACGGTGATTGAAGGCACCCTCGCCTTTCCGTTCATCGGCAACATGCCCATGCCGGTGACGGCCCATGGCGTCCGGGACGGACTGCTCGGCGCCCACGAGGTTGGACGCAGGGTGACCGCCCGCCGGGGAGAGGATGCCTACCGGCGGATCCATACCTCTTGAACCGGAAGCGCCGGGAAAGCGGCGCCCCCGTTCACGCAAGACGGCGCTCCCCCGTTCAGGAGGCGTAGCTGTATTTCGGCTCCCAGCCGTCAGGCCCTTCCGGCAGCAAGTCGAAAAACTGCCAGACGCAACAGAACTCATCCCCTGGACCGAAGGGGGTTGAGGACACCCGTTTGATCGTGCCGTCCTGCATCTGGAACACGGACATGCCCGGCTTCACCGACTTGACTTCACCAAAGCCCATGTCTTCCGCAAACGTCGTACCCTCAATGCTGACCATGGGAAACTGCCAGCCCCTCGACAGGGCAAAGTCCTTTTGAACCTCCGGCGCATCCGGGCTTGAGACCGCGAAACCGGCCCTGTCCGTCAGATGACCGTAGACCCCGTTGAACCCGTCCGCCCACATGGTGCAGTAAAGGCAGCTCTTGCCCATGTTGTGGACCAGGAACAGATCCTTCTTGCCCCGGAACAATTCCGACAGGCGCACGGTGCCCTCCGTCGTCTTGAAGGCGTAATCCTCCACGGTCTGGGCCGACGTCTTGGCCTGCAATGCCCGCATTTCCTTGCGCAGTTCCGTAATGCGCATGTGCAGATCATACATTTGCGACAAGGCGGTCTGATCGGTCATGGGCTGGTCTCCAATGGGTTCCATTTGAATGGCAGGACTTTGCGCAGCCCTGCCGGGCAAATCTCGAGGCGGGAGCGGGACTGGTTCCTGGGTTCCTGAGCTCCCGCGGTCCTGGGTTCGTACGTTCCTGCGGCTCGGCCAAGGCGCGGTCTTCGCCGGCGCAAACCATGGCGCGGTCCTGTGGCGCAGGCCTTTATACTTGACAAGACGGAAGCCTTTGGCAAGACCGGGATCCTTGACAAGTCGGGGCGGATCACGCGCTGAATACCCATAAGGGGAGCAGGCCGGTCTGAAGGGCGCCGGAATTGGCGGGGCGGCCTCTCTTCGGCGGGGATTTACTGAACGGGGATTGAATGATGAAACGTGTTCTGAAAGCCGGTGCGGTTCTGGCGTTGCTGGGCCTTGGGGCCTGCTCCAATGGTCTGCTCTCGAATGGTTTGTTGTCCGGCAAGTCCGACATGCCCCGCCCGGGCGCAAGGACCGACACCGTGGTCGCCGTGGTCGGCGATCTACCGTATAATGACGACCAGTTGTACGGGCTTCGGATCATTTCCGACGGCATCAAGGAACAAGGCTACCCCTTCGCCATCCATCTTGGCGACTACAAGTCCGGCGGCTCCCCTTGTGATGCGGACACGGACACATTCTTCAAGAACTGGCGCGCAAGCTTCGGGTCCATCCCGGTCTTCTACACCCCCGGCGACAATGACTGGACCGATTGCGACCGGGAGAGCACAGGCGCCCCCGTGTCCGAACTGGAGCGCCTGGAAACCATCCGTGCTGAAATGTTCTCCGACCGCCCGGATGTCCCTTCGGAATGGAACGTGGTCTACCAGGACGGCACCCCGGAAAACGCCCAGTGGTCCATGGACGATGTGGTCTTTGCCACCCTGCACGTGGTCGGCACCAACAATGGCCGGGACAGCATCTTTCTCGACGACGTGGCCGACGCCCGCGCCGAGGTCACAGCCCGGGACCGGGCGAATACCGCATGGCTGGATTTCACCTTTGAACGGGCCCGGCGCACCGATGCCAAGGCCATTGTCCTGTTTCAGCATGCCGACCCCACGGATAACAGCTACAGGATGGCCTGCCGGTCCACGGGCGGTGAGAACTGCAACGGGTTCAGTGCACTGACGGAGCGTCTGCGCGCCGCCGCCGACCGGTTCGACCGGCCGGTCCTGCTGGTCCATGGCGACACCGCACCCTACTGCATGGACAAGACCTTCGGCGGTTCCCGGGCGTCCAACCTGTGGCGGCTGAATGGGGCGGGCGACTATGTCCTGATCGACGGGGTCAAGCTGACCATCCAGCCCGATGACAAAGACGCACCCTTCATGGCGGAAAGCCTGCTCAACCGGATCCCGCCGGCGCCGACCTGCTGACAACTCCCGCCAGCGAATCCGCCGCCCCCAAACGGTTCACCTACGTTCCATTCGTTTGGAGAGTGCACGCTGTATGTGCGCCGCGTCTTTCACCGCGCGGCGCACCGAAGACAAATGCTCTTGCGACCGAACCCATAAATCGGCCTCTGCGGGTTCACCGCCCGCCTTTAGCGAGGCGACGGCGCACGGCACGGGAATCGATGATGATGGCCATCACCGTAACGGCATAAATGCCAGCGACGGCAAAGGGCAGCAAGGTTGTGCGTGCCTCTGGAAGGGCCAGCCAGACCCCGAAACTGAGTGCGGCACGGACGATGGCGTGGGCCGAGAAGAGAGCGGTGCGCCCATAGCTCCAGCCGATGACGGGCCAGTGCAGCGACAGCCCGATCGCCAGGATCAACGGCACGAGCTCCGGCTCGGTCCACAAGGCAGCAATGGCCATGGGCCAGAACAAAAACATACCGATAAAAGCGGGGATGAGGATATCGGTGGTGCTCGTGCGGCCCGTCATGAAATCATTCCCGAACAGACGGGCAAGGCCGAGCGCCATCGGAAAGATCAGTCCGCTTGCCATAAAGGCGAGCAGGCTCCAGGTGTAGGTATCGAAATGGAAACCGAGGGCGCCGAGCCCGGCCCAGTAGAGGGTCCCGGCCATGGGGATGGGAAAGCCTCCGGAGAGCCTTGCATAGGCCTCAAGCCGCTCCTGCTTCAGCGCATCTGCCAGTGATGGTGTGGTCATGCATCTCCCCTCCGTCGATGCCCCCCTTGAGGCCCGTTCGTATATCACGGATCGCTCATCCGCCAATGATGGCGCCGATGATGGGTACTGCAGTTTTGTCAAAGCATCGTTCCCGGGCCAGGGAGGCCTTCAGGGATTTTACTCTGCATACCCCCGACACAGCACCCGATGATGCCAAGCCGCTTCTGGTGCGGATGTCCGCAAGCGTATCACTCGCCATGCCATCCGTGAAACACCACCCACACTCTCCTCAATCCAGTGATAAAATGCCATGACTTTGCGCTCAGGCGCACCTAGGGCGGCAAGCGCAAAATCACGATCACCTTTAAACAGGGTGGCCGCCGCTCTAGTTTTTTTGCACACTGCGCGAGGCGCCTCCGCGAGGGCGGCGCAGTGGCGCCGGACCGCAGTCGCGGCCTTGAGCATGATGCGGATTAAACGCCCCATGCTCTGATCGGACGATCATCCTGGGAATATCGGCTTACGGATCGGCGGGTCACTTGTAGACCAGTGACCCGTCCTCAAGATCTGCCGCGGGCAGTTCATCCTTCTCCGAATAATAGTCCTGGGAGAAGGTCCAGGGCTCATGGTCGCCCTGTTTGGGCATGACCTCGATCTTGCGCATGATGTAGCCCGCATTGAAGTTTTCAGGATCAATGAAGGGCAGGGTGGGCATGTTGTGCTCTTCCGGGCGCAGCTGGGGGACCACCATGTCCACGCCCTTCTCGTCCATGTGATTGACGAGGCGGCAGAAAAAGTCCGCAATCAGATCGACCCGCATGGTCCAGCTTGTGCGCAGATAACCGAACACCCAGATCAGATTGGGCAGGCCCGTGTACATGAAACCCCGATAGGTCACCGACTTGGCCATGTCCACCGGCGCACCGTCCACGGTGAAGGCAATATCCCCGAGCACATTCATGTTGAACCCGGTGGCGGTGACGATGATATCCGCCTCGATATCCTCCCCGGACTCCACCAGAACGCCTTTCTCCGTGAACGTCACGATGTGGTCCGTGACCACGGAGACCTTGCCCTGCCGGATCCCCTTGAACAGATCCCCGTCGGGCACGAAGGCAAGGCGCTGGCGCCAGGGGCGGTAGCTTGGATTGAAATGGGTGTCTACGTCGAATTCCTCCCCGAGGAACAACCGGGCGCCGTCCATCAGCTCCTTGCGCAGACTGTCCGGCTCCTCGAAGGACCGGCGGGTGATTTCCTTCTGATCATGGAGGATCTTTTTACGGACAATTTCATGAACCCACTCCTCGGGAATATCCAGCTCCCGCAGGGTGTCCGCCAACTCGTTCCGGTTCTCCCCCGGCGCGAAATAGGTGGGGGAACGCTGAAGCATGGTGACATGCTCACAGTCATCCGCCATCGCCGGAATGATGGTGGCCGCCGTCGCCCCGGACCCGATCACCAGAACCCGCTTGCCCTTATAGTCGAGGTCTTCGGGCCAGGTCTGGGGGTGGACGATCTGCCCCTGAAACCGCTCCATGCCCGGCCAGTTGGGGGTGTAGCCTTCCGAATGCCGGTAGTATCCCTGGCACATCAGCAGGTATTTGCCCTTCAGGATCACCCGCTCGCCCGTGTCGCCCCGGTCGACCTCCAGGGTCCAAAGCTTTGCATCCGATGACCACCGGGCCGTCTTGATGGTGTGCCGGTACCGGATGTGGGGCGCAAGATCATGCTCGTCGATGGTCTCCTGAAGATAGTCGAGAATGGCCTGACGCCCGGCGATCGGCTGCCCTTTCCAGGGCTTGAACCGATAGCCGAAGGTGTAGAGGTCGCTGTCCGAGCGGGTGCCGGGATATTTATGGGTGTGCCAGGTGCCCCCGAACGTCTCCTGGTTTTCCAGAAGCACATAGGACTTGCCCGGACATTGCTGCTGGATGTGGCATGCAAGTCCGATCCCGGAAATCCCTGCACCGACAATCAGCATATCGAAATAGTCCGCAGGCTCCGGCGCAGCGGCTTTCGTGCCTGTCGCCAGGGTCTTGATGCTTTTGAGCAACGTCATCTCTTTCCCTCCCGTTCCACCCTGTCTGGCCATCATTTCTGCCCCAGTCCGTGGCCAATACCGCAAGGCGTCATGATGCGATTGTCCAAGCCATGGACCCGGCGTCCTTGATCCAGATCATGGCACGCACCGCGAACGGCTTCCGGTGACTGGCGAAAAGGATGACATGGGTGCATCCAGGGCGCAAAACCCCGCATGCTGGGGGCTGCCCCGGGCGGAAGAGAAGATCTACAGGGGAAAGGCGCGGGGCTCCCGGCGGTGCGCGGGCCGGAAGGCGCCCTGGGCGGGATTACCGGTCGTGGCTCAGTGCCGCGAGGTCGTCGCCCAGATAGGCGCGGATGCGCTGGCGCAGATTGCTCCGGATATCCATGTGGAACAGGCCGTAATCGTGATTATGCAAATTGCGCCCCGGCAGGGTGCCCTGGTCGAAGGAGGCCGGGACCGTTTCCGAGACATAAAGATAGCCATCGTCCTTGCACTGTGCTTCCAGGGTGCCCCGGTAGGGCGGCGACAAGGCCACCGTGTTCAGACCCAGGGGCTCATCGGCGCCGAACAGATTTTCACCCTCATCCAGCCCCTCAAGATCGATGCTGACCGCCCCCTGGTGCTGGTCCGCCGGTGTCCGGCCCCCGTCCCGGGTCCACGAGATCGGATTGACGCAGACCGGCAGACTTTCTCCAAGTGCCAGCCACTGTCCGGTTCCGTCCGCCGTCGGATACCAGTGCTCCGTGGTGTCGACCACTCGGTTCGGCCCGCCATTTTCCCCATAGGTGTCCCAGGCGACGAAACAGCCCGTGTCACCGGCCCGTTCGCAGGGCGCGACAGTGTTCAGGGTCACCCCGAGCTTGGCCTCCGGCACGCGGAATCCGATCAGATAGGCGGCAACCATCCGCGCGCCCAGGTCCGTTCCGTCGATCATATCCTCCACAAGGCGCAGCGCATGGGCCGTACCCTGACTATGACTGGCAATGATGAACGGACGCCCGTTGCTCTCCGCCTCGAGATAATGTTGAAACGCCCGCTTCACGTCCTCATAGGCCAGATCCAGCGCCGATCGTCCGTCCTTGGACGGTGCCAGAAACGCATGGAGACCAGATTGCCGGTACCGGGGCGCAAAGACACGGCAGCAACCCGCAAAAATACTGGCCTGGGACGGGATCACCAGTTCATCGACACCCTCACTGGCCCGGGGTTCATCGTAAGGTGCATTCCAGTAGTCACCGCCGTAATAGGTGGTCGGATGAATAAAAAACACATCCACATCCTCCACAACAAAGCGCGGTGGGCTGGCTTCCGGCGTCTGGGGCACAAGACGGGATTTACCCGGCTCTGACGGTGTGACGGCCCAGGCGCCGGCGTCGGCGTAATCCGGCGCGGGGGGCGGCGTTGTCTCGGCGAAAGACCCGTCGGGCCGCAGCCCGGCGACAAATCCGCTCCACCGGTACCATTGGAACCCGACAAACGCGGCAAAGCCCAGCACAAGCACCAGGATTACGCTCACAATGCTCCGCCAGCCCATGGGTCGTCCCTCCACGCGCCACGCGACGGGCGCTTCTCGGTCTGCAAATCGGGGGGCATCCTATACGAGCCCCCGCCCAGGACAACTGCGATCCGGAAACACGGTCTTAACGATCCTGATTTCCCACCAGAAATCGCCCCAATCCGTCGCACCGGGAGCCACCCTCGATGGCCGCCCGCCAATCCGGCGGGATACAGCCTGGCTCGCGCAGGAGGTGCGCTCGAGCGCCGTCAGAAAAAACATCTGTCCCGGGTACTTTCCATAAATATTGGAAAGAGTTCCGGCAAGAAAACCATGTCTTCGCGTCTGAGAAAATCAGATCGCAATCCAGGTGATAAGGCAGACATTGAGAGCACGAAACGTCTGCACAAATTCTGAGGAACCACACCGTGCATGCCGCCATTTGGCAATTTCTGAGATGTGGTCTATAGTCTCCCCATCGTGTGAACACCCAAGCAACCCGTCTTTTGCGCGGCGGTGCATCAACTCTACCGAAATCACCCCGATCCAGGTGTGATGCCGCTGCGGCTGCGCGTTTCACAATCTTGGTGCTCCCTGCACCGGGACTTCTGGCTCCGACCTGTCAGCAAGAGAGCCCGCCAATGTGGGTTCTGGCTGCTGCTTGTAACGCGCACGATCTGAAAACGAAAAACCTGGGCAGGCCAACTGCACCCGACGGGCTGACGCTGGTTCCGCGACTCTGTTCGCGACGCGAGCGCTACTTGTAACACTAGCCTTATTCGCAACCACTGGAGGCAGCATGTCGACGAAGAGCACGGAGGCCCGAAGCGCCACCCCGAGCCAGAATTATGGCGAGAACCCGACCGAGGTGCGGGAATCCGATCATTACCGAGAGGAATACATTGAGACCTTCGTTGAGAAGTGGGACTCACTCATTGATTGGGATCAGCGGTCCCAGGGTGAGGGGCGCTTCTTCGTGGACATTCTGCGGGGCCGCGGCAAACACTCCATCCTGGATGTGGCCACGGGTACAGGCTTCCACTCCGTCCGCCTGATGCGGGAAGGCTTCGATGTCACCAGTGTGGACGGCAGCGCGGAGATGCTGGCCAAGGCCTTCGCCAATGGCCAGAAATACGATCAAATCCTGAAAATCTGCCAGGCGGACTGGCGCTGGCTGAACCGGGACATCAAGGGCAAGTATGACGCCATCATCTGTCTGGGCAATTCCTTCACCCATCTCCACGACGAGATGGACCGCCGCCGGGCGCTGGCGGAATTCTATGCTGCCTTGAAACATGATGGTGTCCTGATCATGGATCACCGCAACTACGACGTGATCATGGACGACGGCTTTTCCACGAAGCACAAATACTACTACTGCGGCCAGGACGTTACGGCGGAGCCGGAATATATCGACGACGGCCTCGCCCGGTTCCGCTACACCTTCCCCGACGGCAGCGTCTACAATCTGAACATGTTCCCCCTGCGCAAGCGCTATGTGCGCAATCTCCTTCTGGAGGCGGGTTTCAGCCAGGTGCGCACCTATGGTGATTTCCAGGCGGAATATGACGATGGCGATCCGGACTTCTACATTCATGTCGCGGAGAAAACCAGTGTCAATTAATCAGTCCAAACCGGATGTCGCGGAATCCTATTACGACAGCGACGACGCGGACCGGTTCTACTCGACGATCTGGGGTGGCGAGGATATCCATGTGGGTATCTACGGCACCCCGGGTGAGGCCATTGCCGAGGCCAGCCGGCGCACGGTCGAGCGGATTGCCGATTATATTCCCGACACCGATGACCGTCTCAAGGTGCTTGACCTTGGGGCGGGCTATGGCGGCGCGGCCCGCTGGCTCGCGAAGGAACGGGGCGCGGAAGTGGTCTGTGTAAACATTTCCGAGACCCAGAACATCCTGAACCGCCGCAAGAATGAGGACGCGGGCCTGTCTTCGCGCATCGACGTCCGTCACGGATCCTTCGATGATGTGCCCACGGAAGACGGTCTCTTCCACGTGGTGTGGTCCCAGGATTCGTTTCTCCACGGTTCGGACCGGGCCAGGATCTTCCATGAAGCAGCCCGTACGATGAAGCCCGGTGGACGGATGATCTTCACGGATATCATGCAGACCCCGGATGCCCCCGCGGACAAGCTCAGGCCCATCTACGACCGTATCCACCTCTCCAGTCTGGGCTCCATCGCCTACTACGACGAGGTGGCCCAGGCCGCGGGTCTGAAAGTGGGTCCCCGGGAAGAAATGGCCGAACAGCTCCCCACCCACTATGCCCGGGTGCGCGAGGACCTCATTGCCCGGCGGGACCACCTCAAGGGCGAGGTTTCCGAGGCCTATATTGACGGCATGATTGATGGGCTGAAAGCCTGGGTTGATGGCGGCCTCGCTGGCTGGCTGACCTGGGGTATTCTCAGCTACGATAAGCCAAAGTAACAGCGGCACAGTTTTGGCCGTTCTCTGACAGCCGGGCTCAAGTGGGCCCGGCTGTTTTTTGTTTTCTACGAAGGGAAATCCTTGTCCGCTGTCAGGACGGCACACTCGAAGCCATCCGCAGAGGTCATGGCGTCACGCCGGGTGTTTTCGGTACCTGCCCTGCCGGATTGTCCGCACCGGTCTGAACAAAGTCCGCCTCCTCATAAAGGGGCCGGATCTCGATCTCGCTTGGCCCCGGCATGGGGTTGGGGCACCGCTTCACCCAGGCGACCGCTTCATCCATGTCCCGCACGGTCCAGAGCCAGAACCCGGCCACCAGCTCATTGGTGACCGCGAAAGGACCTTCGGAAACAATCCGCTCATTGCCGTCAAAGGCCACCCGCTTGCCCTGGGCGGAGGGCCGCAGCCCGTCGCCCGTCACCATGATGCCCGCCTTGACCAGTTCTTCATTGAACCGGCCCATGGCCGCGATCAGATCCGGCGTGGGCATGACCCCGGCCTCGCTGTCTTTCGTTGCCTTGACAAGAACCATGACCCGCATGGCAGGCGCTCCCCTTGCTGATGATTGGCTGATCCACAAAGTTATGCTTTCAAACCCGCGCTGTACGCTTTGGCCGCTTCCCGCATTTCCGTCTCGCTCAAGACCTTCTGTGGCGTGACCACCGCCCATTGGTGCCCGTAGGGATCTTGCAGCATGCCGAACCGGTCGCCCCAGAAGGCATCCTCAAGGGGCATCAGCATGGTGGCGCCGGCCTTCACCGCCCGTTCGGCCGTGGCATCCGCATCGGGCACAACAAGGTGAATGCTGACCGGTGTTCCGCCCAAGGTCCCTGGCGCCTTGGCGCCGTATTCGGGATTTTCCTCCGTCAGCATCACTGTGGAGCCGTTGATGGTCAGCGTGGCATGCATGAGCTTGCCGTCCGCACCGGGAATCGCCATCACCTCTTGCGCACCGAAAGCCTCTTTGTAGAACGCGATGGCCTCCATGGCATTGGCGCATACCAGATAAGGGACCACGGCGGGAACCACAGGATCCGGGGATGTCTTTGGGTTCGTGCTCATTGTGTTCGCGCCTCCTTGTTGCCGGCGAATGCCGCCTCGAGAGCGGCGATCTCGATCTTGCCCATGGCCATCATGGCCTGATGGGTTCGTGCCGCCGCTGTCCTGTCTTCCGAGTTTAAGAGACGAGGCAGGACGGCCGGAACAATCTGCCAGGACACCCCATACCGGTCTTTCAACCAGCCGCACCGCCCAGCCTCACCACCTTCTCGGGTCAGCGCGGCCCAGAGCCTGTCCGTTTCGGCCTGATTTTCTGTCAGCACGGAAATGGACGCCGCCGCCGAATGACTCATTTTCGGGCTGCCTTCGATGGCACCACCATTGAGGATCATGTAAGGTGCCCCGGCGAGGGTGAACTCCACCACCAGAACCGGCTGATCCGGTATCGGTCTGCTCATGGTTTCGATATGGCTGCCCGGAAGCAGAGAGACATAGAAAGTTGCCGCCTCTTCCGCCTGCCCGTTGAACCACAGGCAGGTCCGCACTTTCGACTGGTCTGTCATCGCCCATCGCCCTTCTTTGTACCGATTTCTTCAGTGTTCTCGCTGCCGAACAGCAGTTCAATGTAGCGGCGCAGATGATCGACACTGTCACGGGCCGCGGCGACATCCCCTGTCGCCTTGGCCAGAATGAATGCACCCTGAAGAACTGCCTGGGTATGAAGCGCAAGACTTGCCGCGCTCCAGTCTCCACTGATCGTCCGCTCACCCATGGCCGCTTCAATGTCCGCCTCAAGGGTCGCCGCGTGGCCGCAGATGCTTTCGCCGCAGGCAGCCCGGATCTCCGCATGGGACCCATAGGTCTCCTGGATCATCGTCCCCACAAGACAGGTGAACTCCGGAATCTCCCCGGCCAGCAACGACCGGCGGAAATCCACATAGGCCAGCACCCGGTCCAGCGGGTCATCATGCTCATGATACGGAGCGGACTGGAACAGCGCTCCCGTGATCGCGGACCAGTACTGCGCGGCCGCCACAGCAAGATCGTCCTTGCTGCGGAAGTGGTGGAAAAAGGCGCCCTTGGTGACACCGGCGGCGCGGCACAGGTCGTCCACCGTCGTCGCCGTGTAACCCTGGGCCCGGATGACGGCGACCGCAGCGTCCAGCAATTTTTCCCGGGCGTTCCCGGCACGGGACCCCGCCCCGGTCTTTTTGGCCATCGCTCACTCCCAACTGACAGAACAATACCGACCAGTTGGTATGTTTGCAACCCAAAAAGCTGGATGATCGCGATGACTCCCCAACTTGCAACGGCATCAGGGTGCCTGCGAACAGTGCCGGTCGTGCTTCAGTGTGCGGAGTCCCACCGTGCCCTGGTCAGTTCATAAATGATGCAGGGCACATCATTGAAAACCTGCTCCCGCAGCTTGCGGAAGCCCAGCCGCTCATAGAAGGGATGAGCCTTTGTGTTGCTGGCCAGGGGATCGATGAGGACGGCGGTCACGGCGGCTGGCGCGAAACAGCGCTCCAGGGCAAGCTCCATCATCGTCGTGCCGTAGCCCTTGCCCAGATCAGCCTCCTCCCCGATCCAGATATCCAGGGCACGGAGGTTTTGGGCCACGTCGCCCCAGTAATGGGTCTCCTCGAGCGCCGGGTCGTAGATCTCGATGTAGCCCGTGGGCCGTCCGTCCACTTCGGCGATGAGCTGCTCGCGCCAATCCACGGTCCGGGCAAATTCCACCCCCCAGTCCACATCATCGAAATCCCCGCCCGTGGCCGCGATCACATGGGGCTTCTGCATCCAACGTTCGAGCGTGGGCCCATCGGCGGGGCGGGCAGCGCGCAGGATCATGGAAGGTCTTCCCTGTTTTCCAAGACAGCGTGTCGACGGCGCGTGGCGTGATTTCCGCAGGCGGCAGCGGTGGCATGCTCATGCCGACGGACGCGTCACCACATACAGTCCTACACCAATCATCACCACAGCCACCATCGCCGCCACCGCCCAGCCGGGCTGGACCGCGAACCAGAAGAACCCATACCCAACGGACAGACCCGCCACGGCAAGGATCTTGATATTCCGGGGCACCGCACCGCGCTCCCGCCAGGCCCGCAGCATGGGTCCGAACCATTTGTGTTCCAGAAGCCACCGCTCCGCCCTGGGCGAGGATCGGGCAAAACTCCATCCGGCAATAATGATGAAGGGCACCGTGGGCATGATCGGCAGAAACACGCTGATGAAACCCACCGCCATCATGGTCAGGCCCAGGACGAAAAAGATGCCCCGTTTGAATTGGGCAAACATGCCGCCCCTTGGGTTCTCACCGTACAAATCAAATCCTCCGACAGGACCCCGGCCGGGCGGCCCTTCCCATGGCCCGCCGGTGCCAGAGAAGTCTGCCATTCATCCGGAAATCCCTTGGATCAAATCCGGCTGTGGTTTCTACACTCTTGCTTGATAAGTACGGTGACCGTTGAAGCCATGACGCACGCGCGCCGCCCCTCTCCTGTCGTTCTTGTTTTGTTCAAAGCCCGTTTTGCTTCAAGCACGCGAGGGCCATTCCAATGTTGCGCGCGACCCATTCTACGAATTTTCTGGTAGGGTGCGAGCGGTTCGAAACACCGTCGCCCAACGCTCAAGGAGAGGTCTCATGGCGGACACCCCCTATCGCATTCTGTTTTTGTGCACTGGCAATTCGGCCCGCAGCATCATGGCCGAGGCCCTGATGGGCGATCTGGGTGCCCCCCGGTTCGAGGCCTTCAGCGCGGGCAGCTTCCCGGCGGGCAAGGTCAACCCCTTTGCCGAGGCTCAACTGAAATCGACGGGCCAGTGGCGGGAAACCTTCCGGTCCAAATCCTGGGACGAGTTCGCGGGCGACACGGCGCCGGTCATGGATTTAATCATCACCGTCTGCGACAACGCCGCCGGCGAAGCCTGCCCGGTCTGGCCGGGACGCCCCACATCGGCCCATTGGGGCTTTTCCGACCCGGCAGCCTTTGAAGGCCCCGACGAGGCCAAGGCCGCCGAGTTCAACCGGATTTACGGCCAGATCCGCACCAAGATCGAACTGTTCCTGGCATTGCCCCTGTCCACAATGACCCCGGAAGACATCGCCGCCGAACTCCGCCGCCTCGGCGAACTCGACCCCGAGACCCTTTGAAGAAACAGCGAAAAATCCCGAGCCCGGGCAAAGACGCCGACCGGGATGAACGGTCTTGGAGACGCAGCCTCTCAATCCTGACGGTCTTCACCCCGGTCGGCGGCGGCGAGCAGCCGGAGCAGGTCCGTCCCGAGGGATGCCACATCGAAGCGCGCCTCGCCGCTCGGATCGAAGCCCCGGCGGACCAGGACGAAATCCCTGGAGGGGACAATAAGAATGTATTGGCCCCGGTGACCGGCGGCGATGAAGGCATCATCGGGCAGGCCCGCCTGTCCGTTCGCCAGCCAGAACTGGGCACCGTAGCCCCAATCCCCCGAGTCCGGCTGGGCCGGGGCCGGGCGCGCCACATAGGCCGCCCAGCCTTCGGGAAGCAGCCGCTCACCGTCCCACATGCCGTCCTGGAGATAAAGCTGGCCAATTCGCGCCAAATCCCGGGCGGTGGTCCAGACCTGACTGGAGGACAGGACATCCCCGTTCCAGTCCACCTCCAGCACCGTGCGCCGGGCGCCGATCTTCCAGAGCAGAGCCTCATAGGGGAAGGCGTGGAAGGTTTCGTCATCTTCCATCCGCTCCCGCAGGGCCCGCATGGCCAAAAGCGTATCGTTGTTGGCGTATTTGAACCGGCGTCCCGGCGCCGCCTCCAAAGGATTCGTCATCCCGTGATCCGCGACCCTGCCACCACCAAAGTAAAGCCGGTCCGTGCGGGACCCCCGCCGTCCGGAATCGAGGCCGCTCGCCATGTGCAGCAGGTTGGCCACGGTGATGGCCTGCCTCGGATCCCCTTCCGTCTGCCATGCGGCAAGGCCCGCCGGCTCATCGACTGAGATATCGCCGGTATGGACGGCGGCGCCGATCACCGTGGCGCTGATGCTTTTCGCCACGGACCAGGTACGCTGAGGGGTCTCCTGATCGATCCCCCGGTCATACTGTTCCGCGAAAATCCGGCCCTTGCGCAGGGCAACAACGGCGCTGGTGCGGGTGCCCGCTCCATAGTGAGCGCCGTCAAAGGCCCGGGCCATCACGGTTTCAAGGGCCTCCGGCGGCAGGGTCACCGGCTCGGCCTCAACATCGGGAGACAGCACCATGGCCCGGTCGTTCCCGGCGGAAAGCGGCTTTGGTGTTTCGGGCTTATATAATGAGGACGGCGCGCCGATGGGCATCTGAGTACAGCCGAAGCCTTCGCGCCACACGGCGAGCCGGGGCGGCAGGGTCTCGCTCCAGGCCACGCTGACGGAACCTGCGTCCGCATCAACAACCGCGTCCGGCAGGTCGGAAAGGATCTCCCGGTAGTCAGGGTAAAGGCCATCGAGTTCATTGGCCGCGATCTGATCCAGGCTGCGCCCCCCATTGAACAGGCCCGAACAGGTGAACGCGGCCTTGTAGCCCGCTGCCAATGCTCGGTTCATGTCCGGACTGGCGCCGCCTTCTTCCGCCAGGGCCGTCCGTGTGCCCGCCAGACCCACGCCAACACTCAAAGCCCCGGCAATGAGGGCCGCGCCACAGACCCCGCCGCGAAATACCCGTCCCGTGATCATGACACCGTTCTCCTCACCCTTTGTGCTCCGAGCCCTTCAGCCTTGATGGCACCAACGCTACCATTCCCCCGGCCATCGGCCAGCAGGGAAACAATCGTGAATGCAATGCATTCTCAGTCCAGATATTTGCCCCCCATGGGTCCGCAGTTTCGTCCATTGGAGTCATGGTGTCGGGTCCTCTCGCGGAGTATCCAGAAAAGGTTTGCCCCATTTGCCAGAGTGGCCCCACTTGCCAGACTCGCCCCGTTTACTGGATTGGCCCCGAACCCGTCCGTTCGAGAGACTGTCGGCGCACATCGACCCAAACAACCGGCATGACCGGAAAGGTGACCCCTGGTGACAGCCAAGCCCCCGTCAGATCCTCCATCCCCATTCCCCGCGTTGAGTACCGGTTCCCTGGCCACCGACCTCCTGCATGACGGCAGCCCCTGGCGGCCCTGGCGGTTCGACAGCCTGCCGGACTATCCGTTCCCCAGGCTGAGGGCCCTGCTCAACGGTATTGAGCCCGGTCGGCCCCCAATCGATCTCGCGATCGGAGAGCCCAAGCACCCGTTTCCGCCCCTGGTCCAGGAGATCCTGTCCCGGAGCATGGAGGGCTATGGCCGCTATCCCCCCAACCAGGGCACCCCGGCTTTCCGGCAGGCCTGCCACCGGTGGCTCAACCGCCGTTACGGGCTTGATCCGGACTTTCTGGATCCGGATCGTCAGATCCTGCCCCTGAATGGCACACGGGAGGGTCTGTTCATGGCCGCCCAGATCGTTGCCGGTCACAAGCAGAGCCCCGGCGCCGGTTCCTCCGGACAGGGCCCATCGCAACCCTGCCGTCCGGCGATTCTCATGCCCGATCCGTTCTACCAATGCTATGCGGGTGCGGCCGTCGGTGTGGGCGCTGAACCGGTGATGGTGCCCACCTGTCCCGAAACGGATCACTTGCCGGACCTCGGAACCATTGATCCGGCCCTGCTGGCCCGCACCATCGCTTTTTATGTTTGTTCCCCTGCCAACCCTCAGGGTACGGTGGCCAGCCTGGAATACTGGTGCAGACTGATCCGGCTGGCGGAACAGCACGACTTTCTGATCCTCGCCGATGAGTGCTATGCGGAGATATATGATCAGGACCCGCCGCCGGGCATTCTCGAAGCGGCTTTTCAAAAGAACCTTCAAATTGAGCGCATCCTTGGATTCCATTCCTTGTCCAAACGCTCTAATGTGCCCGGGCTGAGATCGGGATTTGTGGCCGGAGGAAAGACGCCCATGGACCGGCTGATGCGGGTCCGGAGTTATGGCGGTGCGCCGTCGCCCTTTCCGGTCCTGGAGGCAGCGGCGGCTCTGTGGGACGAAGACAATCATGCGGCGGAGAACCGGCAGCGATACCGCGCTAAGGTCGATCTGGCTGCGGACTGTCTGGGAGACCGGTTCGGGTTCTACCGTCCACCGGGGGGCTTCTTCCTGTGGCTCGATATGGCACAGACCGGCATGACCGGTGAAGAGGCCGCGCTCCATCTGTGGCGCAGCCAGGGCGTGCGGGTCTTGCCGGGCGCCTACCTTTCGGCCTTGGCCCCGACTGGAGCACAGGCGGGAACATTGGCGGGACCACAGGCGAACGCTGGGCCAGGAACCGTTGGTGGAGCGAAAGAAGGGACCGTTGGCGTGGGGGCAGAGACGGGCTCAGACGAGAATTTGGCCGCCGGATCGGACCAAAAGGACCAAAACGCAGGACTTGCGACCCGCTATGTGCGCCTTGCACTCGTCCATGACGAGTCTGTCACCGAAGATGCGCTCCGGCGCCTTGTTGCCGCATTCTGAGGCTATGAAATGCATAAGTTGTAGGCCCGCTGACAATGCCGATCACCGCCGGACAGGCCCGATTGGTACCGGTTCCAGGGGCTGACAGGTGTCCGGGCGTAATGAGGCGCCCTGGACAGACAGACACGAACGGAAACTGATGAACGCAAACTGACAGACGGGAACTGACAAGGACACGCGGCTGCCACGAGGACAGGATCCCCCAAAATGGGATCCCGAATTGGGATCCCGACTGAGGACCCGGACTTGAGACCCGGATGATCGGCGGGAGCGCGGTGCCAGGAAATGCGGGATCCACCCGGCAGGGTGGATCGTCGGCTGCATACGGACTTCCGGAAACCGAACTTCCGGAAACGGCCACCGTCCAGGTGGGCGCTCCGTACGCTGCTGAGCCGTATAGCCCGGCCTGCACTCCGGTTCTGATATCTGGATCTCCGTCTGGACCCGGCCTTCCGGACCTGCCCCCGCGGACCCGCCGAAACCTGACCGGCCCAATTCGGATTTGGGAAGATCTGCCACACAGCAGGTTTGATACGCACCGGCCCAGGTTGGTCGGCCCAGGTTGGTCGGCCCAGGTTGGTCGGCTTAGGTTGGTCGGCTTAGGTTGGTCGGCTTAGGTTGGTCACCGGCCCAGGTTCGTCACGGTGCCCCCGTCAAAAAGGGGCGCCGCAGTGGAATGGAGCCGCCATCGTAAGCGGGCCGAACCCGTAAACGGTCACGGCGCGTCATTGCGCTGGCATCATTACGCTGGCGTCCTTGCCTGAGTTCTCCGTCTAGCGATGGTTCATAAGTGTGGGTGAGAGTGGGATCGGGATGTTTGGCACAGATTTTCGCGACAAACCTGACGCGCTGAGAGTCCTCTGGGACGAGACTTTGAAATTCCTCCGGGACCGGGCCTTTGAAGGGGCCGGGCTGGCCCTGGTCCTTTCGGGCATCGCCATGACCCTGGCCTTGTCCACCTATTACCCGATGGACCCCAGCTTCAATAACGCGACACCGGATACGCCCTGGAATCTTCTGGGCCGCCCCGGGTCCTATTTCGCCGACATGGTCATGCAGACCATCGGTCTGGGCGCCATCACCCTGGTGCCCCCCATCGCGGCGGCAGGCTGGTGGCTGATGGCCAAGAACGGACCGGGCCAGTATTGGATCCGGGCCGCCTGCTGGCTGGCAACGGGCCTCTTCGGCAGTGCCCTGGCTGCGAGCCTGCCCATCCAGGCGCCCGCCCCCCTTCAGACCGGTATGGGCGGGGTTGTCGGCGATCTGATCAACAGCCAGGTGGTGGCTTTCTTCTCTCTACTCGGCTTCGAGGATCCCGGTGGCCTGCGCCTGATCAGCGGCGGCGTGATGGCCCTTGGCGCCATGATCACCTTCGCCTACGCGGTCGGTGTGCGTCTTTCGGATTATCAGTACAGCATCGAAGACCAGGAAGCCCCCTCCCCCGCCCCCTACTTCCCCAGCGCCCCCTCCCCTGCCGGAGAAACCGTTGAGTTTGAAGGCGATAGCGGCCAGGACCACGACCGGTTGGACCGGTCATCAGGGAACCCATCATCCAACGGCAAACGCCGGCGCAGACGGACAGTCCGGCGGCGGCGCAATGGCTGGATGGACTGGCGGGCCGGTCTGGGTGCGGCCGGTCTCGCGGGCGCGGGATTGGGCGGGACGGGCCTGAACTGGGTTGCCGACCGGCTGCCCTTCGGTCTGGGTGAGCGTTTCAGGCGCAACGACGGTCCGGCGAATTACCCCTACGAACAGAACGAAGCATACGGGCAGGACGAGTCATACGGCCGAGAAGACCCCTATGGTCTTCATGATTCCCACGGTCGCCGGGACGATGCTCGCCCGGAACCCGCTTTCGCTGGGGATGATGACATCCCTCTTGCCGCTGACGGACCGGGCCAGGATCTGATCCCATCTGACCCCCATGGCGGACATTATGATGAACGGGGTTACCGGGAACCCGAACTGGATGGACAGGGCTTTGACGAGCCCGACCTGGACGATGGCGGGCCGAATGGATACGGCATGGATGCCCGCCATGGGGAGGCCCCGCGTCCGGCCTTCTGGGAAGAACTGCCCCAGGATGATGTCGCGGATGAAGACCTGGACATGGACGACCGCCGGGAGCAGGACCTGGTGGCCATCCCCCTGGACCAGGATGAGGACCGGAACCCGCAATTGGATCGCAACCCGCAACTGGGCCGGGATGTTCTGCCCTCCATCGCCGCGCCTTCCAGCCGCCCCCTCGCCAATCCCGGCGCCGAGGACGATCCCAATTGGGAGGAGTCCTGGGGCGACAACGGGTCCCGCGATGCGGCAGGGCACGGATCCGGCGGTCAGGCTGCCGATGACACGAATTGGGATGACGCCGAGTGGGACGATGAGAATGAGGCTGCCGGATCTTATGGGTCCGTGCCTGTCCTCGCCGCGCCCAGTGCAGATTGGCAAAGTGCAGACAGGCCCAGTGAAGATAGGCACAGCGCCGGCGAACGGGATGGGCCTCGCGATACGGTCCGCTTCGACGCCCGGGACGAAGACTTCGGCGACCCGGTGATCCCCGGCAATCAGGCTCTGGATGACGGGGAACCGGCACAGTCAGACCTTCGCCCAGGGGCCTCCCGGCGCTGGACCTACGATTCCCGCTTCACGGATGAAGACGAAGCGGATCCATCCGGTTCGGACCCCGCGGATTTGGGGGATGACGGGTCCTTCGAGGACGGTGCGGATGCGGATTTGGACGGTCCCGGCGCCGGGCTGCCGCCCCGCCAGTACCGGGCGCCCTTCCCCACACAGTCTTCCGATCACTCAGACGACGGCCAGTCCGATCTGGATGATGCCGCTAGCCCGCCGCCCTGGCGTCCGGGGACCGGCATGGGCGCCCGCCTCCGGGCCGGGATCGAGGAGACCGCCCAGGCGCAAGACTTCTCCCACCCTGAAGAAGACGATCTGGATCGAGACCCCCTCGATCAAGATCAGGCCACTGCACCGCCTCGCCGGGGCATGTCCAGACTTCTGTCCATGGATCCGATCCGGTCATTGAGCGCGCGCAGCCGGTCCGATGACCTGGATGCGGATGACGACGGGTTCGGCCTCGCCCAGACCGACAGCCATGACGATGAGGACCAGGACCGGGACGGCGATCCGATGATGTCCGGTCACCCAAATTCCGACCCAGTGAGTAACGACGAAACCGAGGAGACCCGGGCCGACATGGATAACACCTGGCAGCAGCGCAACTGGTCCACACCCCAGGATGAAGACTATGGTCAGGAAGAGGATCTGGATTACGCAGACCCCTCGGAAGATCCGCCCATGCCCGGCTCGGTGAGCCAATCCCAGTCCGCTCCCGCCCAATCCTCCCATCACCAGTCTGCCGTTCAGGGAGAAAGCACCGGCCTGTACCGCCAGGCCCGCGCTCTTCACGACGACCAGGACGCCAACTCACCGGAAAGCACCTCCGTCACGAGCCCGTCCCTTCTGGCCACCGGCGCCCTGGCGGAAGCCCGGGCCCGCAAGGCCATCCGCACCCTGCGCCCGGTGGCTGCCCAACAGCCCCAGGACCCCGCAGTGGTCGAACTGGACGACAGCACTTACGAGCTGCCGCCCCTCACCCTGCTCCAGCGGCCGGCTCCCGTGGATCCCTACGACACCACGGTCACGGACATGCTGGAGGAAAACGCCCGGAAACTGGAGACCGTCCTCCAGGACTTCGGCGTGCGCGGCGAGATCATCAACATCCACCCGGGTCCCGTGGTCACCCTGTACGAGCTTGAGCCCGCCCCGGGCATCAAGTCCTCCCGGGTCATTGGCCTCGCCGACGATATCGCCCGGTCCATGAGCGCCATTTCCGCCCGGGTCGCGGTCATTCCCGGCCGCAACGCCATCGGTATCGAACTGCCGAACCAGAAGCGGGCCATGGTGCTCCTGCGCGAACTGCTGGAGACCGGCGATTACGATCATGCCAAGGCCCGTCTGGCCCTGGCGCTGGGCAAGGACATCGGCGGCGGCCCGGTGATCGTCGATCTGGCGAGCATGCCCCACCTGTTGATCGCAGGGACCACCGGCTCCGGTAAGTCCGTGGCCATCAACACCATGATCCTGTCGATCCTCTACCGGATGCCCCCGAGCCAGTGCCGGATGATCCTGATCGATCCGAAAATGCTGGAACTCTCCGTCTATGAAGGCATCCCTCACCTGCTGACCCCGGTGGTCACCGATCCCAAAAAGGCGATCGTCGCGCTGAAGTGGGTCGTGCGGGAAATGGAGGACCGCTACAAAAAGATGTCCAAGCTCGGGGTGCGCAACATCCGGGGCTTCAATGAGCGCATCCGGGATGCCCAGCGCACCGGTGAAGTGCTCATGCGACAGGTCCAGACCGGCTTCGACAAGGAAACCGGTGAGCCCATCTACGAAGAAGAGGCCCTGCCTCTGGAGACCATGCCTTTCATCGTGGTGGTGGTCGACGAGATGGCCGACCTGATGATGGTGGCGGGCAAGGAGATCGAGATCGCGGTCCAGCGTCTGGCCCAGATGGCCCGGGCGGCGGGCATTCACCTGATCACCGCCACCCAGCGTCCGAGCGTTGACGTGGTGACCGGCACCATCAAGGCCAACTTCCCCACCCGGGTCAGCTTCCAGGTGACCTCCAAGGTGGACAGCCGCACCATCCTCGGTGAACAGGGCGCCGAACAGCTTTTGGGCCAGGGGGACATGCTCTATATGGCCGGTGGCGGGCGGATCCGCCGGGTGCACGGCCCCTTCGTCTCCGACAATGAAGTCGAAGCGGTGGTGGAAAATCTGAAGGAACAAGGCACACCCGCTTATGTGGACGCCATTCTGGAAGAGCCGGAAGAGGACGCAACCGCCGGGTTCTTCGACTCCATCACCGGCAACGGGGATGAAGGCGACGAGCTGTATGACCGGGCCGTGGCCCTGGTCGCCAAGGACCGGAAGGCTTCCACCAGCTATATCCAGCGCAAACTTCAGATCGGCTACAACCGCGCGGCCCGCCTGATCGAGCGCATGGAAGAAGAAAGCATCGTCGGCCCCGCCAACCATGTGGGCAAACGGGAAATCCTCCTGCCCGACCACGGCGACAGGGATGACGACTGATCGCCCACTTTCCTTGGGGCGGACCTGATCCCGCCCCAAACTTGCCCCCGCCGTCATCCGTGATATCCCAGACATGCGACAGGGCGGATGACGCCCCGGCCCATGAGGGCGGGGACAGACAGGGATGATGCGGGATGGCGGATTTTCGGAACATGTTAGCGGGCGTGTGCACCGCGGGCCTGATCGCGGTGGCCGCACTCCTGGCCGCTCCTACGGCGACCGCGTGGGCAGACGAGACCTATGAAAATGCCCATCTGTCCGACCAGGACCGGGCTGATCTGGTGCGGGTCGACGCCTATCTCAACGCCATCCGCACCATGAAGGGGGAATTCACCCAGATCACCAATCAGGGCGGTGTGGGCAAGGGCCGGTTCTATATCCGCAAGCCGGGCCGAGTGCGGTTTGAGTATGATCCTCCCTCGTCGGTCCTGCTGATTTCCGACGGCACCCAAGTGAGCGTGGAAAACACCGAACTGGAAACGGTGAGCAGCTATCCCCTCAGCGCCACGCCGTTGAAACTCCTGCTCAAGGACGAAATCAATCTCGAGCGCGACACCCTGATCCTGGGGGTGATCCACAGCGATGAGCACATGTTCGTCACGGCCCGGGAGGAAGAAGGGCTTGCCGAAGGGGACCTCACCATGGTGTTTACCCAGGGTGACGACATTGAACTGGTCCAGTGGACGGTCAAGGACGCCCAAGGCGTTGAAACATCGATCATCCTGGACAATGTCGAAAAAGGCATCCGGCTGCGCTCTCGCCTTTTCCGCCCGACGGAATACGACTGGGATTGAGGGCCGAGCGGCTGGTGTGCCCCCATTCTGGTCCGATCGGCGGTCTGGTCTCCGGTCAGTCCGGTCCCCGTGAGGATGCTTCCCCATGCCCAGCGCCGGCCGGCCCCTTGTCGGGGTGCCCTGCGACGACAAGCTCATCCAGGATCTGCCCTATCAGGCGGTGGCGGAAAAATATCTCACCGCCCTGATGGACCAGTCCGGCGTCCAGCCTTTGTGCCTGCTCGCAGGCACGGACATCCCCTCGGTCCTGCCCCTGCTGGACGGGGTGCTGCTGCCCGGCTCGCCGTCCAATATCGAACCCCACCATTATGACGGCCCGGCTTCACCGCCCGGCTCCCACGCGGACCCGGGCCGCGACGGCCTCGTTCTGCCCCTGATCAAAGAGGTGCTGCGCCACGGCATGCCGCTCTTTGCCATCTGCCGGGGTTTTCAGGAATTGAATGTCGCCCTGGGCGGCACCCTCCATGCCCATATCGAAAACGTGCCCGCACCGGAGGGATACGCACCCCGTCTCCCCCACGCCGAAGAATTGGGAAAACCGGCGGAAGAGCGCTACGCCCCCCGCCATGAAGTGGCCCTCGTGCCCGGCGGACTGCTGGACCGGCTGGTGGGCCCGGGGCCGATCCACGTCAATTCCCTCCACGGTCAGGCCATCGACCGGCTGGCCGCCACCCTCATCCCTGAGGCCTGGGCGGCGGATGGTTTGGTCGAGGCCGCCCGGACCGCCACCGGATTCGCCCTGGGCGTTCAGTGGCATCCGGACTGGCGCACGGGCGATACCCCCCATTACGCCGCCCTTTTTCAGGCTTTCGGCAATGCCGCCCGGGACCATGCCCGCAGCCGGCGGACCCTGATGACCGGAGCCCGGCCATGACCGCGCCTTCCCCCACGGCCAGCAAGCCTGTCCCCTCGCCGGAAACGACCCTGCCCGAAAGCACCACGGACTGGCTCAGAGCCCGCCGGGTCAGCGAAATCGAATGCATGATCCCGGACATCGCAGGGATTCCCCGGGGCAAGATCCTGCCCACCCAGAAATTCCTCGCCATCGCCGGCCAGGGCGGCTTGCGCCTGCCCGAGTCAGTCTACGGACAACTGGTCACCGGCGATGTGGCCGACAGCGAGATGATCGCGGAGACGGATCCGGACGTGACCCTGGTCCCCGATGTCTCCACCCTGCGCCCGGTCCCCTGGTATGACGAGCCCACGGCCCAGGTGATCTGCGATGCGGTGTACAAGGATGGCCGGCCCGTGGACATTGCCGCCCGCCGGGTTCTGCGCCATGTGCTCGGTCTCTATGAGGACAAAGGCTGGGAGCCGGTCATCGCGCCGGAGCTTGAATTCTTCCTTGCCAAGAAAAACCCCGATCCGGACTATCCCCTCACACCGCCCATCGGCCGCTCCGGCCGGCCCGAGGCAGGGCGCCAGTCCTACGGCATCGATGTGGTGAATGAGTTCGATCCTCTGTTCGAGGACATGTACGACTTCTGCGAGGAACAGAGCATCGACATCGACACATTGAGCCACGAAAGCGGTGTGGCCCAGGTGGAGATCAACTTCAATCACGGAGAGGCCTTGGGCATTGCCGACCAGGTCTTTCTGTTCAAGCGCACGGTGCGAGAAGCGGCCCTGAAACACGGTGTCTATGCCACTTTCATGGCCAAGCCCTATGAACATGAACCGGGCAGCGCCATGCACATCCACCAGAATGTGGTTGATCTGGAAACCCGGAAAAATCTGTTTGCAGACGATGAAGGCCGGGACACGGATCTTTTCTGGTCCCATATCGGCGGGCTCCAGGCCCATTTGCCCTCCGCCATGCCGCTTTTTGCCCCTTACGTGAATTCATACCGCCGTGTCCTGAAGCACTTCTCGGCACCCATCAACACCCATTGGGGTCATGAGAACCGGACGGTCGGCCTGCGCGTGCCCGGCTCCTCGCCGACCGCCCGCCGGGTGGAGAACCGCGTACCCGGCGCGGACGCCAATCCCTATCTGGCCATCGCCTCATCTCTCGCCTGCGGACTGCTCGGCATGGTCCACGGCCTGAAACCGAGCCCGCCTCTGGAGACCAGCGCCTACGACCAGGCTTCCTACGCCCTGCCCCGTCACCTGCTTCACGCCATGGACCTGCTGCGGGAATGCGATGCCCTGCGGGAGACCCTGGGGGACCGGTTCGTCCGCCTGTTCCTGGATATCAAGGCGGAAGAACACGATGCCTACCAGCAGGTCATCAGCCCCTGGGAACGGGAACACCTGCTTCTGAATGTCTGAGGGCAGATCATTGACTTCCGCAGGACGCGGTATTGAATATTGCCCACCCGTCGATTGGTCTCAAAACAAATCCATGGGCAGAGCCCCCAACGCAGCCCCCCCACTTTCAGACCCCCCACTTGCGGGCCCCCAACTGCGGGCCCCTTCCACGATCCCTGTCAAAACAGCCTGATTTTTTTGCCAGCGTGGCGTTCATTTGTGCGTGGCATGGCGCCCTGGCGCCTCCATATCCGGTTTAACGGGCGGTTTGCCCGGTTCAGCGATGGAGGCCGCTACAATGAAACAGGATGTTGATCCCTTGTTGTCCTTAAGTCTGGTCGCGGTATTCGTTGCATTAATTTCAATTGCCATCGCCCTGGCGTAATCAGTGCCGGATCCTGACTCGGAAAGTTCCACATTTTGCCTGAAACTGAACACGGTAACGCTTGGCAATGTCGTGTATTCGCGCATAATACCTGTGACTGGGGTCGCCGCTGGGTGTCTCAAGGACTGGCAACTCCAGAATCAAGGGTTTAGAGCGTTCTTCTCCAGTGATGTTGAAAAACAGTCTTGACGCCTCTTGATTAGATCTGCCACTTAATTAAGTGTATTTCGAACCGCGGGGACTCCCCCAGGCGCTCAAATTGCCCCCCCCTTCTTGAGCCCCTGTCCCCGCGTTCCGCGCCGGCCCCCTCCCGGCGCTTGCGCATCCGCGCAGAACGCCCGGTCCGCCCCCCTGCGGCCGGGCGTTTCCTTTATAAAACAGTCGGTTAGACATCGCCGCGTTCCGGGTGCCCAAACCCTGGTGACAGCACCCGTTCACCGGACTAAGACCTGCTTGTGTCCCGGCAGGGAGGCGCACTCGACCGCACCGCCGCCCCCGGCCAAAGGCCATAACCAAAAGCTGCCTTAAAACAGTAGGTTATAGTGAGGACGGTGGGCAGGCCGGAGCGACACAGTAAACCCGGGACTGATGCAAATAGAGGCAGGGGCTCTTCATTGACGAATACCCAGTTCAACATTGACGAACCGGATGAAGCGGACGCCGAAATCGCCGCCGCAGAATTCGACGATGTTCTTGAAGCCGCACCCCGGCTGAAACTGATCCGGCCCTTCGTGGCCAGCATCAGCCGGACCGACTGGTTCGGCCATCTGGGCGAAGCCCCGACCGCCGAAGTCCGGGACAGTGTGCGGGCCTATCTCGATGGTCTGGGATTTCCGGATGTGGAAATGGCCATTCTTCCCGATTGGGAAGACGCCGCCGGTGCTGCGGCCAGCCTGGATGTGGACACCCAGGCCTGGGAGGCTGAAGAACAGATCCGTGCGGCCCTGACCGTGGAGGTCGTGGACCTGCTGGGCGAAGAAGCGTTTCAGGTCGCCATGACCCATGTGGCCGCCGAAGCCTCCGGCCCGATCCGCAGCAGTGTCCAGGAAGCAGCGGCCCTTTGGGATGAAGAGGACGAAGGGGTGATCAATGCGGCGGTGGGCACGGCGATTCAGACCTGCCACCTGGCGGCCCTGACACTGTTGTCCGAGGCCCTGCTTGAAGAAGACGCCGGAACGGTCCATCCCTTCGCCGCCAAACTTGCCCTGTTCGAGGCCGGGCGCTGGCCTGTGGCCATCACGGGCTCCAGCTTCAACCTGTTCTGAGCGCACAGACCCTCCGGGCGCGCTGCTCCCCATGGCGGCGTCTGCCCTGAAGTCAGGCCAGCCAATCGGACACTCGCCCAGAAAGGACCGGACCGCCCATGGCGCCCATCACCATCGCCACCTGGAACATCAATTCGGTTCGCTTGCGGATCAATATCGTCGAGAAGTTTCTGAACGAGGCCGACCCGGACATTCTCTGCCTTCAGGAAACCAAGACACCGGACAACAAGTTTCCCAAAAAAGCCTTCCACGACCTGGGCTATGAGCACATCGCCCTGAATGGCCAGAAGGGCTACCACGGAGTGGCCACGGTCTCGCGCATCCCCTTCGACAATCAGGAGGTCCGCAGTTTCTGCGGCAAGAATGATGCGCGCCACGTGTCCGTCACCGTGGCGGGCGGCCTGGAGATCCACAATTTCTATGTTCCCTCCGGCGGGGATGAGCCGGACCCGAAGGCCAATCATAAATTCGCCCATAAGCTGTCATTTTTAACGGAAATGGCGGATTGGTTCGCCAACCGGGAGGATACGGGCGAGCTCGTGGTGGTTGGCGACTTGAATGTGGCACCCCTGGAAAACGATGTCTGGAGCCACAAGCAGATGCTCAAGGTGGTGAGCCATACCCCGGTGGAGGTGGATCATCTTGCCCGGGTGCAGGCCTCCCGGAATTTTGTGGATGTGACCAGAAGCGCCTATCCGGAACCGGAAAAGCTGTTCAGCTGGTGGAGCTACCGGGCCAGGGACTGGGCGGCCTCCAACCGGGGCCGGCGGCTGGACCATATCTGGGTGACCCCGGCCCTGGCACCCCAGTGCAGCGCCGACCGGATCTTCCGGGATGTTCGGGGCTGGGAGCGGCCGTCCGACCATGTCCCGGTGATGACCACCCTCTCCCGGGAGAGCTCAAACTGACGCCAGCTCCCGGGACTGGCTTCGGAGCCTGCGGCGGTTGGAAACAATGGGCGGGCAGCCGGGGTATCGGCATTTCTCCGGCCGGCGTGTTCGGCTACTCTGGAGGAGATCAGCCACCTATGCAGTGGATCACCCTCTGCCTTGGCGGTTATGATGGATCGCTGCCCGGGTGAAACTGGCCCGGACGTGACGGCCGAGGAGGCGATCGCCCGGCCGCCATGGGGTCAAATCAACTTTGCCGGGGTGCGGGTGGGCGCGATCCACACCTTCAACACCAGAGCCTGGCACAGAGCCGCCACGGATCGTGGCACTGGATTATGGTGTGTGGACCGTCAGGCCCGGCCCGCCCGAATGGCCGAACCGACGAGGGGTGACAAGAGCGTGCTTGTGATCAGCGGCAGGGCCATGCGCCACTCTTTCGGCTCTTTCTGGGCCATTCTCGGCGTAGCCCTGGCCGGTATTTCCCTGTTCAACCTGACCGCTGAGATGATCAACCTGGATGTGCAGGACTGGGTCCTGAACATGCTCTGGCCCTACATCGCATTCTTCGACTGGCTGTACTGGATGATGCAATTGCCCGCCATGGCGCTCGGGTTCGACACCTATGGCGTGCCGTCCGTGGTGCGGGATTCCATCAATATCTTCATGCTGATGGCGGGGGTTGTCTCCCGCATGGTTTCTCCGGCCTTCGACTACTCCACCCATCTGCGCTACATTACATTATTCCGCATACGGTATTATAACCGGTACCACTTCCTGGTCATGAACGTCCTGTCCTGGCCCTATACCTTTTTGAGCGTGCTGCGCGCGCCTTTCCTGTGTGGATCTGAAACGCCCAAAAACACCACCGCCATTCATTGGTGGGAGTTCGGCTTCTACCGCAAGCCCAAGGTGACCAAGAACCCCGGCAGTCTGACCGAACCCCAATGGTCGGTGCATTATGATGCCCGGGCGATTTTCCTGTTCCAATCCACCGCGAGTACGGCCCTGGCCACGGTCTTCCATGCCTTGAACCGCATGGTGTGAAAGGACGGTCCGCAACGGAGGCGTCGCCATGATCGACTGGCTGGAGACGGACCGGCTGATCCTGCGCCGCTGGCGGACGGAAGACCGGGAGCCCTTCGCCGCCCTCAATGCTGATCCGGTGGTGACGGAGTTTCTCCCCGGCCCCATGTCCCGGGACGCCAGCGACGCTCTGGTGGAGCGCATCGAAGCCCATTTCAATCAACATGGATACGGTTTGTGGGCGGTGGAGCGTAAGGATACCGGGGAGATGATCGGCTTCAACGGCCTGAACACCCTCACCTTCGAGGCCCATTTCACCCCGGCGGTGGAAATCGGCTGGCGGCTGGCCAGGGCCCATTGGGGTCTTGGCTTTACGACGGAAGGCGCCAGGGCCGCCCTCGGTTTGACCTTCCGGGACACCTCCGAAGGCGGCGCCGGACTGGACGCCATCGTCTCCATCACCGTTCCAGCCAACTACCGCTCGCGCAATGTGATGGAAAAACTGGGCCTCATCCAGGACCTGGCGGGCAACTTCGATCACCCCCTGGTGCCCGACGGCCATCCCCTCGAGCACCACGTTTTGTATCGCATGGACCGGGAAAGCTGGCGCCCACGGGAGCCCGTCACTCGCGCTTGAATTTCCGTATACCGAGGGTGGCGGAGCCCGAGGCAATCAGGCTCTGTTTTGCGTCCCACAACCGGGCCTCTACGAAGGCGACGGACCCGCCGCGCTTGATCACCTGGCCCATGGCTTCAAGACGGCCAGGCCGCCCCGGCGCCAGAAAGGATGTCTTCAGCTCGAAAGTGGGCGTGATTTGTCCCCATTCCACCGCAAGGCCGATGGCAATGGAAATGGCGTCATCCATCATGGCCGCGATCATGCCGCCGTGGATTCCGCCCCATTTGTTGCACAGGGAGTCGCTGGCATTGAACGCGATCCGCGCGGTCATTGCCTCCCTGTCGATGGAAACAAGCTCAAGTCCGAGAAACGCACTGGCCGGGCTCGGGGCCTTGAGAATGGCCTGGATATTGGGCGGGTAAATCTCCGGGGTCGCCGGATCGATCATCTGCTCCGCCAAAGGCCTTCTCCCTTACTGCGCCCTTCGTGCGCCGGGCCAGGATCTCTCTATGAGACAGGCCCCCCGCTCTCCTGACACATATCGTGGTCTCAATCCCAGCCCAAAACAAGGTCGGCCCAAAACAAGGAAGGCCCAAACAAGGGCGGCTGGGAACACGTCCTGGACCGCGAATTTGCCCCAATCATCCGCCTCCCTGGGGAACTGGGTTCATAATGGCGGCGTGAACATCTGAGTGACACCCCGTCGGTTCCCCCGAGGACGCTGCTCCTTCACCGTGACCTGAGCCAAGAGTGCCCAATGCGTACCGATTCGAACCCGCCTGAGGGTTCACCGGAGCACCGGCCCCCAACGCCCGGCGCCCGTATTATGACCTATCCCCTCAACTTGCTCGCCGGAGACCTCGCCCGGGCGGGCACCGGCTTTGCCGCCTCGATGCTTCTGATCTTCTCCCTGCCTCTGGCCTCGGTGGTGTGGTGGTTCGCCCTGATCCTGGGCGCCATTGCCTTGGTCATTGCCTGGCGCGCGGCCCGACTGGCCATGACCCGGATCATCATGGGCGATCAGGATGTGGGCCTGGAACTGAGCCTCAACCCAAAAGATCCAGGCGCCCGATCCGTTCTGCTGCGTCTGTTTGCATGGGAGGAAATGACCGGTCTGCGGGTGCGCAACTATGCGGAACGGGGGCACTATGCTCCTCAGGTCGTGCAGATCGAGATTATCGGCCCCGGCGGCCCTGTCCGTGCGGACCACCGGCTCGATGGTTTCCCTCAATTGGTGACCCGGGCCTGGACCGCCGCCCAGACCCGCCGCTTGCCCCTGGACCGGCGCACCATCGCCAATCTTCGGGCCCTGGCCATGGACGGCCGGATCAACCGGGCCCTGCTCCAGGATGAAGACCACGCCGACACCTCCAGCCCGACCAACCCGTGACCGCGCCGCTGACCGCCCGTGCCGCGCGGCCCTCAAGTGGTAGCCCCATTGCCGGGTTTCCTCTATGCAGGGGCATGGCGTGGCTGCTTAAGTGCGGGGCGCGAATCGTTTGCCCGGAAGGCCTGTTTCAATGACCGAAATCGATCAAAACGCGGCCCCTGCCGGGCCGTCACCGGATTTGACCATTCTGATCCCCGTCTACAACGAGCGGGGCAACATTGATCGCCTGATCAAGGAAATTCACGAGGCCATCGGCACGGCGATCCGGTTTGAAGTCCTTATTGTCAATGACGGCTCCAGCGACGGCAGCGATGATGAACTGGCCGAGGTCCGGATGCGTAATCAGGACGTGCGGGTGATCCACCACGCCAATCGGGCCGGTAAAAGTGCCGCTCTGCACACTGGCCGGCTTTCGGCGCGGGGCCGGTGGATTCAGACCCTGGACGGGGACGGCCAGAACGACCCCGCAGACGTGCTGGCGCTCTGGCAACACCTGCACAAAGACGGCGAACCGGCCACCGATCTCGGCCTTGTGGCCGGTATTCGCACCAGCCGCAATGACGGCACCTTCAAATGGCTTCAGTCCCGGATCGCGAACGGCGCCCGGCGCACCCTCCTCAATGACGGAACCCCGGACACGGGCTGCGGCTTCAAGCTGCTGCGCAAACAGGCCTTTGACGACATCCCCTTTTTCGACGGCATGCACCGGTTCCTGCCGGCCCTGACCCGGCGGGCGGGATGGGACATCATGCAGTTTCCCGTGAATGACCGGCCCCGCACGGCGGGCCAGTCCAAATACGGTTTCCTGGGCCGCCTGACCGCGGGCATTTTCGATCTGCTTGGCGTGATCTGGCTCATGCGCCGGGGCAAATTCCCCGGCGGCCGCACCGGCGATCTCTGAGCACCTCAATCTGATCGGAAAAAGCCGCCCCGGTCTGGCCGGTGCGGCTAATCCCCAATCGTCAGAGCACAGATGATAAGAGCGTGATCCGACTGAGTTGGATCACGCTAAGGCCGCGACTGCGGCCCGGCGCCCCTGCGCCGCCCCCGCGGAGGTGCCGCGCACCGTGAGCGAAAGGACGCCAAAAACCCAATCGTCAGCACACCAATCCTCAATTCCGACCGACGGTGATATCCCCATTGCCGCGAGAGCGCAGGGTGCCCTCGATGGCGCCGAGGCTTACGGAACCGGAACCGGCCACGTTGATGTCCGGATTGACGGCGGTGCCTTCGAAACGCAGGTCACCGGAGCCCCGGATCACCACGGTGAGGGGATCGGCCCGGCCGCCGCCCATGGCCACATCGCCGCTCCCATTGATTCGCACCCGGACCGGACCGTTCACGGTCTCGGCCACCGCATCGCCGCTCCCGGAAATCTCCATGTCAAGGCCGCCGTCCATGGTGCCCAGGACCACATCGCCGCTGCCGCGAATGGCCACCCGGGCATCACCGCTGACCCGGTCGACTTCCGCGTCGCCTGCCCCGGCTATGGCAAGGCTGAACGAGCCGGTCACTTCGTCGATTCGCACCTTACCCTGACCGGCGATGGCAATGGAGGCCTGGGAAACGCTCCCCACCGCCGCGTCGGCGGAGAGACCTCTGAGGGCGACCGGACCTTCCGTATCCCCCACCCGGATCGCGCCGATCACTTTGTCCGCGCTGAAACTGCCACCCTGGGGCAGGATGATGGAGATGACGGCAAAATCGTTCAGCTCACTGGTCGCGGGAGAGCCGTCGAACCAACGGTCCCAGTCATACCAGTTGTTGCGCTGATGAGCGCCACGGATGGAGACCGCCCCGCCCCGTTCCTCGATGGTCACCTCGCCGACCCGGTCCGCCGGCCCGGTCACCACAACAGTGGTCTTGGCACCATCACCGGGCTCCACGGTAATCGTTCCCATGAAGACGGAAAGCTCCACCTCATCGGTCTCGAATGTCAGGGGGCCGACGGATTGGGTGGCAGCAGAATTGCCCGGGCGGCCCTGGCCGTCCTGGGCCGTTGCGGGCTGGCCCGCGAGCAGAAATGCTGAAACCAGGAACAGCATCGCCGCCGTGATGTGGACGAAACCACTGCGGCTCAGATTGAGGGGATAGGCGCAGGCACGGGATTGGACGGCCATGGGGATGGTCCTTTCTCTCCGCTTGGGTGTTTCCAAGTATTTTCAAACACCCTCGACCATAGCGGAGAGAAAGGACGAAGGCCTCTCAAATCCCCAAAGCTGTTTTGCCAGGCTGCTTGCCTCAGGGCACGAGCCGGTAACCGCCGGATTCCGTCACCAGCAGGCTGGCCTTGGAGGGTTCCGGTTCGATTTTCTGGCGCAGCCGGTAGATATGGGTTTCCAGGGTGTGGGTGGTGACTTCCGCGTTATAACCCCAGACCTCGTGAAGGAGCACATCCCGGCCCACGACGGAATCCCCGGCCCGGTAGAGAAATTTCAGGATGGCCGTTTCCTTTTCCGTCAGACGGATTTTCTTCTCGTCTTCGGTGATCAGCATCTTGGCCGCAGGCTTGAAGACGTAGGGGCCGATCTGGAACACCGCGTCTTCACTCTGCTCGTGGCTGCGCAACTGGGCCCGCACCCGGGCCAGAAGCACGGCAAACTTGAAGGGCTTGGTGACGTAATCGTTGGCCCCGGCCTCAAGACCCAGAATGGTGTCCGCGTCACTGTCGGCGCCCGTGAGCATGATGACCGGCGCCTTAACCCCGCCCTTGCGCATCAGACGGCACACTTCCCGCCCGTCGAAATCCGGCAGATGGACATCGAGCAGAATGAGATCAAACAGACCCGCCTTTGCGGTCTCCAGCCCGGCGCCACCGGTGGCCTCGTCGGTGACGCTGAAATCCTCGTGGAGTTCGAATTGCTCGCGCAAAGTGTCGCGCAGGTCGTCATCGTCATCGATCAGAAGCAGCTTCTTTGCCGAACTCATGGGCTGTGTCTCCTCGTTCCTTGTCCTGCGCGCCTGTCGATTCTATGCACGGGCCAATTTCCAGATCTCAAATATATGCTCAATTGCTGGAGGCACCCGGGAGTCATGCCGGGAGATGTGGAAGTGATCCACGACCGAAGAGGACCTGCTATTCTCCGAGGCCAATTACCAATCAAACATGGGTCAACTCGCCGTGACGGCTAACGAATCCGACGGTTCCAATATCACAGGCAAGGCGGATGCCGACCAGGACGATACACGGTTCGTGCCCTCGGGCTTGAATGCGCCGGCCTCGCCTCAGGGGGCTTCACCCCGCCCCGCTTCACGCCACCACGCATCACCTCTTGGTTACCGCCCCCAGGCGGTGGTCGAACGGGCTGCCATGGATCTGCGCCGGGGACTGCCCATCGTCATGCTTGGCGCGAAAGGTCCGGCCCTGGTGGCCGCCGCCGAAACCCTGACCCCTGAGGTTCTGTCCTGGATGGACGCGCAGACCGGCGGTGCCGACATGGTGCTGGCGCTCACCCACACCCGGGCCCGGACCTTGAAAATACGGCTCTACACGGAGGATGTCGTTGGCCTGCCCATGGCTCCCCCCTCCCGAAACCCGGACACGGACCGGGCCATGGTCAGCCGCATTCGCAAAATCGTGGATCCGTCCGACGATCTGAGCGCCCCCATGCAGGGACCCTACACCAGTCTGCGGACCTTGCCGCCACTGCCTCTGGGACATGGAATCAGGCTCGCCAAGATCGGCGCGCTTCTGCCCGCGATTTTGGCGGCCCCCCTCGACATGACCGGCGATGCAGCCGCCATGTGGTCGGCCCGGGAGGCCCTCGTCCCGGTGCCCGAAGACGCTCTGGACACCTACGATCTTGCGATCACCGAAAGCCTCCAGGCCATCTCCCGGGCCCAGGTGCCCCTGGCCGGTGCTCCCGAAACGCGGATCATCGCCTTTCGCGGCATGGCGGGCGGGCCGGAGCATTATGCCATCGTGATCGGTGATCCGGGTGCGGAGGCAGCCCCCCTCGTGCGGCTCCATTCGGAGTGTTTCACCGGCGATCTTCTGGGGTCGCTCAAATGCGACTGCGGGGAGCAGTTGCGCGGTGCCATTGAGCGGATCTCCGCCGAGGGTTCAGGCGTGCTCCTTTACCTGGCCCATGAAGGTCGGGGCATCGGCATGATGAACAAGCTGCGGGCCTATGCCCTCCAGGACCAGGGCTTCGATACAGTGGAAGCCAATGAGCGGCTGGGCTTCGAAGTGGATGAGCGGGCCTATCAGCCCGCAGCGGAAATGCTCAAGCGGCTTGGCATCACGGCGGTGCGTCTGCTCACGAACAATCCGGCCAAAGCCCATGCCCTGGAGGCCAATGGCGTGGCCGTTGCCGGGCGGGTAGCCCATGCCTTCAAGGCCAATCCCCACAATGCCCATTACCTCAAGGTGAAGGCGGACAAGACCGGCCATGATCTCGACATCGACGCCCTGACCCGTGACATGAATGACGGCGAGGCCGCGAACAGGGAGGACGAATACCGGTGAGCGTCATCCATGTGCGCAAAGGTCGTGAGCTGTCCATCGGCACCCTGACCGTACCTTGTACCATCGGCAAGGGGGGCCTTCTCCCCGCAGCAGATAAACGTGAGGGTGACGGCGCCACCCCCATTGGATCCTGGCCCTTGCGCGAGGTCTTCTACCGCCCGGACCGTTTCGACGCGCCGCCCGCGACAGCACTTCCCATCCGCCCCTTGTCCCAGGATGACGGCTGGTGTGACGCGCCGGATGATCCGAACTATAACCGCCCGGTCCGCTTACCCTATGGGGCCAGCACCGAGAGTCTGTGGCGGGATGATACGGTCTACGACGTGATCGTGGTCCTCGGCCACAATGATGATCCGGTGGTCCCCTATGGAGGCAGCGCCATCTTCTTCCACTTGATGGCCCCGGACCGCCGCCCCACGGAAGGCTGTGTCGCGGTCACCCGGGACGCCATGCTCCAGGTGCTGACCATGGTGGACGCGGACAGTACCCTGATCGTCCACGGGGACAGTGAATTGGCTTAAGCCCCGGGACCTGATGAGGCGAGAGACCATGATCGAAGACGCCCTGAAATCGACCCGGCTCCTGCACCGTCTTATCGTGACGGTGACATTCGTCACCCTGATCTTCGCCCTGTCTCTCCAGGCGGACCCCCGCCATGAACGGTGGCGCGATGCGATCGACGATCTCATCGCCTTCGATTTCACGGCCTATGAGCGGTTTCTGGAGGACAAGATCGAAGCCGCGCGACAGGCGCATCTGGTCCCGGTCCAGCAGGCGGTGAGCGCCGACCTGGAAAACAGAGGCCATCTCATTTTCAATCTCGATAACCTGGCGGACGCTTTCGCCAACCCGGCCCATGTGGGCAAGATCCTCGTCGAAGACCTCAATCTCAGCGACATCACTGCCGCCACCCTGACCGGGCTGGACAGTCTGGATGTGCTGCCCCTCGCGTCGGACATCCAGATCGCCGTTCCACGGCACACGGATATTTTGGGCGCCGTGAACACCCACCTGACCCATCACGGACGGGCCGGTCAGCGGGTGGATGCAATCCAACTGACCACCCAGGACCATGACTTCACGGCGGACAGTTTCGTTCCAGGCCCCCAGATGCACGGCGGCTTCGCCTTCGAACTGGTGGAACCTTCAACCTTCACCGCAACACCGCCATTTGATGTGCCACTGACATTCGATCTTGTTTCCGTGCCGGACACATCCTTTCTCGCATGGCTGAAAGCCCAACCGGACCTGAAGGATCTGATCGCCTTCATCGGGGATAAAATCGCTTTCCTCCCCGCCCTGAAGGACGCGCCGTCGGGTACAAGGGAGACGCATCTCGGCACCCTGTCCAAGGACTTCACGGAAAAGATCGAAAACGCCAGCCCGGCGAAACAGTCGGTCTCCATTCTGGGCACGAATGTTCCGGGCATTCTGGTCGTCTTTGCGGCGCCGCTCACCCTGCTGGCCCTGAGCTATTATCTGCTCCAGCACATCGGCCATTTGCGCAGGCTGATCCGGCCCGACACCGCCGAGACCTTCCAGGATTTTTCCTGGCTGCCCATGGCCCTTCCCGATGATCTGCAATGGAGCGCGGGCGGCATCACTTTAAGCGCCTGGCGCGCGGAAGCCGTCCTGACACTGACCCTGCTTCCTCTGACGGCCCTGTGGAGTCTGATCTGGAAGCTGAGCACCTTCAACACGGTCGGATTGGTCACGCTGGCGTCTTTCCTGGCGGCGACCGGCATCCTTCTGGTTTTCAGCCTGCGAGCGGTTGCGGATATCCAAAAGATGCGCACGGAGATCGCCCGCCACGCCGGGTAGCCCGCACCACTCTTACTTGGGACGCACACCGAACAAGGCCGTGCCCACCCGGATATGGGTGGCGCCAAAGGCGATGGCCGTTTCGAAATCCGCGGTCATGCCCATGCTGAGACCGGTCAGCCCATTGCGCCGGGCAATCTTCTCCAGCAACGCAAAATGGAGAGCCGGATTGTCCTCAACCGGCGGCAGACACATCAGACCCCGGACCGGCAAGCCAAGCTCCTCCCGGCACAGCGCGATGAAACCGTCCGCGTCCGCCGGCAGCACGCCGGATTTCTGATCTTCTTCCCCGGTGTTGATCTGGACGAAAAGATCCGGCCGCCGCTCCATGGTCGCCATTTCCGACTGGAGCTTGCGGGCAAGCTTCTCCCGGTCCACGGAATGGATGACATCGAAAAGACCGAGGGCGTCTTTCACCTTGTTGGTCTGTAACGGCCCCACCAGGTGAAGCCGCAGAGGTGCCGAGACTTGGCCGCGCAGATCCGGCCATTTGCCCTGGGCTTCCTGGACCCGGTTCTCGCCGAAATCCGTCAGACCCGCATCAATCACCGGCCTGATCCGCTCCGGCCCATGGACCTTCGAGACACCGACCAGGGTGATCTCCTTCGGATCCCGGCCCGCGTCTCGCGCCGCTGTCGCGATCCGGTCCCGGATCTCGGCCAGGGCAGCCGCAGGATTGAAATCAGGATCGAAACTTGAACCGGCAGGGTCCATGGCGTGACAGTCTCCACAAAGCGGGGTTCAGAACCGGAGCGAAGGACCATAAGGCTGATGATCAAGGCCCGACCACTCACCACTAACCCTGGCCCGGGGCGCTTTCAATCGGGCCTGATGCCCGCGCGCCAATCCGCAATGCCACGGTGCTGGATCCTGACCGATGAGAAGCGCCTGCCTGATCCGGACTGCCTTCCCCACCGACTGCCGCGAGGAACAGGGCTGATTTTCCGCCATTACCGCCATCCGGACCGGACCCATGTGGCGACCCGGTTCGCGGCCATCTGCCGGGATCGGGGCCTCGTCTTTTCCGTTGCCGGTGATCCGGCCCTGGCCCGCCGGCTGAACGCGGATGGGGTGCATCTGCCCGAGTGGCTTTTGGACCGGCCCCGCCTGTGGCGGCCGATGGTGGCACGGCGGATGATCCTCACCGCGGCCGTCCACAGCCCCCGGGCCGCCCGGGAGGCAGCGAGCGCCGGGGCCGACGCGATCCTGATCTCGCCTGTCTTCCCCACCGCAAGCCATCCTGGCGCCAGAACCCTCGGCCCCATGGGCTTCACCAGGATCGCCGGTGATTTCCCGGGTCCGGCCTTTGCCCTGGGCGGCATGACGGAAGACCGGCTGGGCCGGCTGCCCCTGGCGGCGGGCTGGGCGGCAATCGGGGCCTGGACCTCTGGCCCGGCGTCCCGGAATTGAACAATGTCATCCCTTTGCACCGCCGCTGCGCAGCCCACTGCGTTATGATAGGAAAACAAAGATTTCCATCACCGAGGGTGATGGCTTCCGATCGTTGGGCCAGGGGCTTGGCATCAATGCCGGGGTTCACCGCGGCGCGTTCAAGAGCCGGTCACGATCCCCGGGCGATTATCCCGGGGCGATGATCACTGGGCGATAGTGATCGGGCAATGATCACTTGAGCTGTGAATTGAAGCCCGCCCGTCTTTCCGGCAATACTCCCCGTTCCGGATTGAAACACGGTCGCGCGGGGGCCAGCGGGGATCTGGGATCAGATATCTGAAAACGGGGGGCATTTGGCGCGAGCCAAGGGTCCGGGGCAGACGGCAGGAGTTTGGGACACGATTCCAAACCGCGCCAAGCATTAAGGAGTGGGTAACCCATGACGATCAACACACGGGCGCTGCGCCGCCTCATTCTCGCAGCGGGCCTGACCGCTGCCCTCGCGGCCTGCGGCTCGACCAAGGACCAGGCGGCCGAAGGCATCACCCCCGGTGGCACCACCGGAGAAGGCGGCCGGGGTTACATTCTCGACGGCGATGACGGCGCGGCCCTGGTCAGCACAGATGGGCGCAAGGCCAGCGAAGGCGGCACGGGCATTGGCGTGAACAGCTTCCTGTGGCGGGCCTCCCTCGACACCCTGTCCTTCATGCCCCTGGTGACGGCGGACCCGTTCGGCGGCGTGATCATCACCGACTGGTACACCGCGCCGGACACCCCGACGGAACGGTTCAAGGTTCAGGTCTACATCCTCGACAAGCGCCTGCGCGCCGACGGCGTGACCGTGAACGTGTTCCGTCAGGAGCGTGGCGAGGCTGCCGACTGGCTCGATGCCCCGGTCGATCCGAACACCAAGATCCAGATGGAAAACGCCATTCTCACCAAGGCGCGCCAGCTTCGTGTGGCGACCATTTCCAACTGAGATCAGGCCCGACTGAAGTCGGGTTTCACGAACACCCTCCATGGCGGGCTGGCCGATCAGGCCAAAGCCCGCCATGACATGACCGCCCGGCCCGCCATGACCCTGCCGCCCGGAACAGTGTCCGGCTCCCATTCATGGTCCGGCGGGCAAGCCCTAGAGGCGGACACCTTATCCCTACCGGCACTGTTGGGCCGCACCCTGGCCCGTGCCCTTTTTCCCATGACTGACAATCGGATCCCGTGGCAATGACGACCCCCAACGACGGCCCAGACACCCCAAAGCCCCAAAGCCAGAAGGCAGCCGATCCCGCGCAGGGGAGCACGCCCCAGGATCAGGGCGACACGAGCCGCTACAATGCCCGCGAAGTGGAACCGAAATGGCAGGCGCTTTGGGCCGAGCGGGAGATCTACAAGGCCGCCGTCGATCCGAAGAAGCCAAAATACTACGTGCTGGAGATGTTCCCGTACCCATCCGGCAAGATCCACATGGGCCACTGCCGGGTGTACACCATCGGCGACGTCATCGCCCGGACCAAGCGCATGCAGGGTTTCAACGTCCTAAACCCCATGGGCTGGGACGCCTTCGGCCTGCCGGCGGAAAACGCCGCGGTCAAACACGGCGTG
>CAZLPU010000023.1:0-65618 GCA_964561475.1 uncultured Alphaproteobacteria bacterium | reverse complement strand
TTCGCTCACGGCGCGAGGCGCCTCCGCGAGGGCGGCGCAGTGGCGCCGGACCGCGGTCGCGGCCTTGAGCATGATGCGGATTAAACGCCTCATGCTCTAAGTCGCACAAGCAGGGTAGCGCCTGTATCGGACCGAAGGTCTGGATGCTCACCCTCCAGATGAATCGCGTAAAAATCACCAGTAGACAGATGGATGTCGCCCAGTGCAATCGTGCCGTCAATGACGAAGCACTCCTGAATACGGGTACGGATCGAGGCGGGGAGACTGGAGCCGGGATCAAGCCGGATCAGGCAAGACTCCGAAGCCCCGTCCGGATGACAGGAAATCTGCTTTTTCTTGAGGCCGGTCGCCAGCTCGGACCCGAGGACAGTCCAAGATCCTTCATCTGCCCGCACGACATGGACCATGCCAGGGCCTGTTGCGCCATGGACGGGCTCACGCAGGGCGCCGCGTTCTTCGGAATGGCCGGACTTGCAGGAAGGGGAGGAGGCATCGATGGTGCTGGCCTTGATCCGCTCCCAGAGCTCTGGCGGCGGCCTTGGGGCCGACCCGCCCTGTTCCAAGGGTGACAGGATCCGTTCCCATTGGGCAACCTTGGCCCTCAGATTGCGGTCCCGGGCAAGAGCTTTCCGGAAGGCCTTCAGTTCCGGCTCAGGCAGAGTACCAAGGACATATTCAGCGGCTTTCTGGTCGTCTTCGGGCACGTCAGCCATCTTTCTTGTATCCTGGGCACCTCTGATGCACATGGGATCGGGTGGTTCTATGCGATGGCGATCACCTAGATGACCGACGCAAGGGAGTCCGCTGGCATCCTGGTCCGCAAGCGGATCAAGCCGCGCCGGACCCAGCTCTTGACCGTGTTGGGCGTGGAGGACAGGACCACGGCAATTTCGCGATATTCAAGCCCGTAACAGATGCGCAGGGTGATGGCCCGGCCCATGCCATCGGGCAGGTCACGCAGTTTGGTCTGAACCACGCTCCAAATCGCGGACCGGCTCGCAAGGACTTCGGGCGTTTCGCCGGGATCGATGATTTCAGGCGTGAGTTCCCTGGTCTCTTCCTTGCGATCCGCACTACGCAGGGCGTCCAGAGCCTTGTTGCGCATGATCACCAACATCCAGGTGAATGCCCGGCCCTTGTTTTCGTCGAACCGCGCCGCGTGGCGCCAGATCGAAATATAGGCCTCCTGAACAATATCCATGGCCAGATCCGCGTCACCAACCATCCGCGTTATGATCGCCAGGAAGCGGGGCGAGGTGCGTTCATAGATTTCCTCGAACGCGTCACTTTCGCCGGCTGCTGTCCGCTCAAGCAGAGCGCCCAGTTCATTGTCACGTTTATAGGTCATAATCTTACCAATCCCCTGAAACCCATTACCCCGATACACCTCCACAATACACTGCCGGCTTGCAGGTTCAAAGGGCGGCGATCCAATGGGAAATAGCTTGCTGGGAGAGGGGAGGACGCGGCGGCGCGGGCCCGAAATTGATGCCCTGGGCGTTGGCGTCTCAGGTTTCCCGCCAGGCCCGGCTCAGACTGTCCGTCAAGGGACCGACCAGATAGGAGAAAGGGCTGCGTCCACCGGTCTTGATAAAGACTGTTGCTGGCATGCCCGGCTGAAGGGCAAGGTCTTCCTCCTGCACAACAGTGTCGTCGATTTCAATGTTGGCCACGTAGTGGGCCAGACCGGTCCGGTCGTCCATGAAGCTGTCGGCGGACACATAGACGACGGTCCCCTCCAGATTGCCGAGGGATTTCTGGGAAAAGGCCGAAAGCTGAACATCGGACGGCAGACCGACAGAAACGGATTCGATATCCTGGGGCTGGACCTGCGCCTCCACCACCAATCTGTCTGAAGCCGGAACGATTTCCAGCAGCACCTCGCCCGGTGCGATGACCGCGCCGGGCGTATGGACCGAGAGACCGACAATGGTACCCCGCACAGGCGCGACAATCTCAGTACGCTCGAGACTGTCGGTCATGGAGTCCATTTCATTGGTGAGTTCGAACACCTGCCGCTGCCAGTCCTCCAGCTCTCCCATGACCTCGTCCTGGTAGCGGGTCCATTCCTGGGTGATCTGAAGTTCCGTCTCGCTGATGGCCTGGTAGGCCTTGGCCACCGCGGCGTCATGACGGGCCCGTTCCCCTTCCAGACGTGCCCGCTCTCTCTGGAGTGCCACGACCCGGTTTCGGGCGGCGAACCCTTTCGCGAGCAGTTCTTCCAGACCTTGAATTTCCTGATTCAGAAGCTCGATCTGTTCCCGTGCCGATGATGCCTGTCCCTGAAGGCCGCGGATCTCCTCCCGAAGCTGGCTGATCTGCTGGCGATTCAGGTTGATCCGTCCAAAAATCAAATTCCTGCGGGTCTCGAAGGCCGCTTGTTGTCCGGCCAGAATGCGATTGACATGGGCTTCATTGGCCCGGCTGGTCAGTTCCGGCGGAAAGATCAGGGCATCCGCATTGTCCCGTTCGGCGGTCAGCCGTGCCACAGTGGCCCAGGCATTGTCGAGACGGTTGCGCACTGTCGCATGGCCCGCCTGAATCTTGGTGCTGTGAAGGCGGATAAGGGGTGCGCCTGCATCCACCACGTCCCCGTCCCGGACGAGGATGTCCCGAACGATACCGCCCTCCAGATGCTGCACGGTCTTGCTCTTTCCGGACACGGTCAGAACGCCGGAGGCAATGACCGCGCTGGACAACTCCACCGACATGGCCCAGGTCCCAAAGCCACCAAAGGTGACGAGGATGACGCATACCCCGCCCGTGATGGCTGATTGGATCGACCTTGGCTTTTTGCCCTGGCCTGAATTCCTGTTGCCCGCTGAGGATGTCGTCAGGGTCTTGAGGAAGCGGTTGAAGGTCCCCGCCAGAGTGCCGGAACCAGGGCGTGCCCGCTTTCGCCTGCCAGGCCCGGGTCTGCGCTTCGGTCCCATGCCTGGCGGCGGTGCCCGGCGCCTATCCTGGTCGTTTTGAGGTGTTCCCGGTTCCAACTGCCCCATGGTGTTGGCGCGGCCATCGTCCTGGTCCGGATCAGCGAAGGGCCAGTCCGGGCTCTGAATGAAACCCAGGTCTTGCCTACTCTCCGTGCGGGGCCCATCTGGGGCAGGCCTGTCCGGAGTGGGGCCGTCCTCAGGGGCTGGAGGGGGCATTCGGAAACCGGGATGGAGGCGGGCCGTGGGCCTCTTGCCCGATCTTCTGTTCTGTCCGAACCGGGTCTTGCGCCCTTTCATGGCGTGCCTCCCACGACGGCTTTTCCGCTCCCATGCGCCGGGACCGGTGCGGGCTTGATGGCACCCCGGGTGGTCTGGGGCGCGGCCTTGCCCTTGCCAAGAATATCCTGAGGCGGACCATAAGCATCGACGCGCCCTTCACGGAGGATAAGGATCTGGTCTGAGAGGGCCAGGAGTGTGGGGCGGTGGCAGATGAGAATGGTGGTCGTGCCACGGGTCTTCATGGCTTTCAGGGTTTCCAACAAGGCCGCCTCGCCGGTGGCGTCCAGATGGGAATTGGGCTCATCCAGCACAAGCAGTTTGGGCTGACCGTAAATGGCCCGCGCCAGATTGATCCGCTGACGTTGCCCGGCTGAAAGCCACATGCCGTTGGGGCCGAGTGCGGTTTCATAGCCCTCCTCCAGGCGAAGGATGAATTCGTGGACGCCGGCGAGTTTGGCTGCCTCCAGGACCGCGTTGGAATCGATGTCACCAAACCGCGCAATGTTCTGGGCAACGGTCCCGTCGAAAAGCTCCGTATCTTGAGGAAGGAAGCCCAGATGCGGTCCCAGATCCTCCTTGTCCCATTTCGCGATGTTGGCACCATCCAGGCGCACCGCCCCGCCGAGGGGCTGCCAGATCCCGATCAGCATGTTGGCAAGGGTGGACTTGCCCGCCCCGGACGGACCCGCGATCCCCAGGAAGCTCCCCGGCGGAATACTGAAGGACACACCCTTGAGCACCATGGACCGGGTGCCCGGGGGTCCGCCGGTGATGGCTTCCGCCGCAAGGGCGCCCGTGGGCACGGGAAGGGTGACTTTCTGCTCCGTGTCAGGACAATGTTTTGTGAGGAAGGAGAGGAGCCGGTGATAGGCATCCCTGGCGGCGATGATCTGTTTCCAGCTTCCCATGGCCTGTTCGATGGGCGCGAGCGCCCGCCCTGAGATGATGGAGGCCGCCACGATCACACCGGGCGTGATTTCCTGGCGCAGGGCCAGATAGGCGCCGGTGCCCAGCATGGCGGCCTGGAGAGAAGGGCGCAGAAATTTGATGAATGCGCGCACCGACCCGTTGCGCTCCGAGGCGACGGCCTGATGCTCTCCGGCTTCGCGATAGGGCGTGAGCCAGCGGGAGAGCATGCGCCCACCCATGCCGAGGGCCAGAATGACCGGCGCGTTGCGTGCGGTGGTATCCACAAACTGCATGCTTTTGTTGCGGGCTTCATGGGCCTTGCGCAGGGGCTCCCGACTCAGGAACTCGGTCAGGAAAACGAGGATCAAAAGCGCAACCGCTCCAAGGGTGGCAACCACCCCCAGGAGAGGATGCATGAAATAAATCAGCCCAATGAAGAGAGGCGCCCAGGGGGCATCCATCAGATTGGCGGGCCCCGTTCCCCCCAGGAAGCCGTTGACCGTATCCAGGTCCCGCATGGGCTGGGTGGGATTGCCAGTGGTTGCCAGCCCCAGTGCCCGGGTCACGCCTTTGAAAAGACGCTGGTCGAGGGCGTTGGAAACCTGCTCCCCGAAACGCACGAGGATGAGTGACCGGTAGTGCTCCAGCGCACCCAAGGCACCCAGCAGACCGATGGCGACAAGGGTGAGGTAGAACAGGGTCTCGCCACTGCCCGATGCCAGCACCCGGTCGTAGATTTGCAGCATGTAGATCGGACTGACCAGCAGCAGCAGATTGATCAAAACGCTGAAGCCGAACACGATCCAGCCAAGGCGTACCGTATGCCGACGGATACCCAGAATGACGGCCTGACTGTATTGGCCGCGGGATGCGGATGCTGATTTGACCATTTAAGTGTGCCGACCCGTCCTCGCGGCTTTCCCCCAACCACTCTTTCGGTTTCAACATTGCCCGAAGGGACAAGGCAGAAGTGTGTTGGTTCGAGCATCCCTGGCTCGCTGACCTTGGCGTGGCGGGCTGACCAGGGCCCTGAAGGTCCGGTAACCCCGATCGAAAGGTTGACGGTCGCCCTGTCAAAATCCCCCGATCCCAGGGTGTGTCATCGGGTACGGGCCCTCGCCTGCCTAGCACTTTCATCTATACAGGCCACAGCCCATCATTGAAGCTAAAGGTTTGGTAAACTTGGCACCTTCGTAATCTGCAAGCCCGCATGAAAGGGGGCGGATGGGGTTGTGGTCGCACTCTGATGGACCGTGGTCCCGGGGGGGAACTGGGTTGGCAATACGCAACTCAACGGCATCAACCTTAATCATCGTACAGGTTTACGCGGGCTTTTGTTGCTCCCGGCGCTGCCGTTGGTTTGGGCCTCGCCATGACAGCGGCATTGCTATCTGTTCACCGTGACCGCGCATTCACCATCCTTAACTTGGTCCGCGCTCCCCGGCCTTGTAAGACAAGGCAGCACAAATCCGCCGGTTGGTCAGGATCAACTGGACAGTTTGAAGGGTGGGCAGGATGGCGGTCGAGCCAATTGGGAATGTCAGCAGCGCCGAAGCATTGGACCATCTCCGGATTGAACTGATCGATGCGTCTACAGACGAAGTGATCTGGGTTCTGAAACTGGGCGAGGCTATTCCTGCATCCGTCCTGGACGGGATCAGCCGGGACACCCTCACACTCTCCGTCATCGCCATGGATGAGGGCGGACTGGCAGGGACGATCGGCAGCGTCATGCTCAAACATACGGAGCTTGGGGAAACAAGAACGGAAAACGCCTCGCCCTATGCGTTGTTTGGGGATGCCGGCGGGGATTTCCAGCCCGGTGGACTGCCGTCTGGCACCAACACTGTCGAATTATCCGTATTCAGCGGACCGGGTGCCGGGGGCGACCTGCTCTTGTCCACCAGGATTATCTTTGAATTGCCGGAGCACACTGCTACCGACGCGGAAACACCGGGTGATCTGGGCTCTGACATCACACCGCAGCCAATCTTTGACCCGGAATCTGCCAGCGACATGCCGGAGCCTGATGGGGACCAGACCACTCCCGGAGGTCTCCTGAAAATTCGGGACGGGGAGGGTGATGTCTGGGCTGGTGGTTTCAACGGGGAAATTCACCTGACCAACGAGGGTGGGGCGTTGGGGGCCTGGACAGCCCGCATTGCGCTCGATGTGGACCGGGTCACCGCCATCTGGGGCGCGGAGATCATCTCCTTCGAGAACGGGATTCTCGAAGTTCAGGGGGCAGACTGGAACAGCTCTATCGGCGCGGGTGAAACAGTCTGGTTCGGTTTATCCGTGTCCGGCAATCCCGATGCGGCCTTTTCGGTTCTTGATGCACCTGCGGCTCCCCACGACGGTGGTGGTTCCGAACCGGAATCCGAGCCGGATGCGCAAACCACTGTCTCCGGGCAACTTCTGGTCCGCGAAGGCGAAGTCTGGGGCGGCGGGTTCAACGGTGAAATTCACTTGTCGAACCAGGGCGACACCATCGAAAACTGGACGGCAACCTTCACCCTGTCAGGTGGCTCCATCACGGAGATCTGGGGTGCAGAGATCATTTCCCAAGAGAATGGGGCGTATCAGGTCCGGGCCGCAGATTGGAATGGCACCCTTGAGGGCGGTGAAAGCGCATGGTTCGGCGTCACCATTGCCGGTTCCAGGGATACAGTCCTTGAGGTGACCGGGCTGAATGCCGGTGGTCCGCCCCAAGAGGAGCAGGGCGACCCATCCCCCTCCGATGACATGACCGATGATGGTGTCACGGAGGACCCCGCACCGGAAGAGGATGGGCACAGTGGTCCCGCAGACATGCACCACCTCCCCGATGTTCCCGATCTGGAGCCGGGCAGCCCCTTCATCGACTGGACGCTGGATGAGACCCGTCTCATGGAACAGCAGATGACACTGATGATGGTGCCATCGGATGCCATGTCCCATGTCGCGGTCAGGGATGGTGCGTGGTCCGATCCATCCACATGGCAGAACGGCGAAGTACCCGGTGCAGGAGCCCGCGTTCAAATCCGTCAGGGTGTTGAGGTTCTCTATGACATCGAAAGCGATGCGCATGTTCACAGTCTGCGTGTTGACGGGGGGCTGAGCTTTACACCGGACCAGGACACCCGTTTGGTGGTCGATACCTTCGTGGTCACCCATAGCGGCACCCTGACCATGGGCACTGAGGAGAACCCCATCGGCGGTGAAACGACGGCTGATATTGTGTTCAAGGATCATCCCGATGCCATGATGGATGGCATGAAGATGGGTCTGGGTCTTGTCAGTCTGGGTACGGTCGATATTCACGGCGAAGAAAAAACCAGCCACGTGAAGGTTCTGGCGGATCCCATGAAGGGCGATACGTCCCTTACATTGGCCGAGGTTCCGGTAAATTGGGAAATTGGGGACAGGATCGTTCTGACCGGTACCAAGGCCTTCGATACGGAAATGCGTGATCTCCAGGATGAGGTGCGCACGATTTCCGGCATTGAGGGCCACACGGTCTATCTCAACGAGCCGCTTGTCCATGATCACGATACGCCGGGGGACGGTTTCAAGGCCTATGCGGCGAACATGACCCGGTCGATCACATTTGCAAGCGACAATCCGGATGTGATCGCCGAGCGTGGTCATGTGATGTTCATGCACAATGACGATGTTGATGTGCGGTATGCCGCTTTCGACGAACTGGGGCGGACGGACAAATCGCGTCTTGATGTGGGCTCCGACGACAACCCCAACGGCCGTTATTCCTTCCACTTCCACAAAATGGATCTGGAGATTGATAACAGTCCGGCGCTCGCGGTCGGCAACACGGTTTTCGGCTCTCCGGGCTGGGGATTCGTGCATCACTCCGCCTACGCCGTCATGACCGACAATGCGGCCTATGGGGTGGACGGAGCGGCATTTGTGGCGGAGTCCGGCGATGAGACAGGCGTCTGGAGCCGGAACATTGCCATTGGCGGAATCGGAATTGAGGGCAATGCAGACCGTCCCAAGGCGGCGGTGGGAACGGCAAATAACGGCAACGGCGGTGTTGGCTATTACTTCCAGGGCCGTCTCGTGCACAACCATGACAATGTGGCGGCAAGCCAGTCCAGTCACGGGTTTCTCTATTTCCACCGGGGAACGGAAACCTCCGAGGATGTGAAGTCCGGAACCTTCGACGATCCGTTTGGGGAGACCTACCAGACCCGGGACGGGGCGCTCAGTCAGGATCGTCCCGCCATCCAGAATTTCAGCGATAACGAAGCCTTCGCGGTCAATGCGGGTCTTGAGGTCATCAAGAACCAGCCCGATCAGCACCATGGCCAGCGCACGGTGATCGACGGGTTCACCGCCTGGAATGTGCAGAACGGCATGCACCTTCAGTATACTGGGCACTATCTGGTCAGGGATGTCATCGCGGTCTCGCGGAAAGCGACCGGCATCCATTCCGGATCCAACAAGGAATGGTCGTCTTCCGGCATTGTGACCGGGAACCGGCTCACCGACGTGACCTTTGACAATATCTATACAGAAGGTTTTCACGACGGCTTCAAGGCGACGGGCAATCTGTCGGCGCCCGATGACGGGACCATCCTGACCCGCTATGAATCGGTCGGTAACATCAACCGGGTGACCGATAGCGCGGATAATCCGGATTTCTTCAAGGAAGTGCCCAATAACCAGATCGTCATTGATCCCGACGGCAGGCCTCAACTGGTCTTCGATGGGACGGCGGATCTGTCCATTTCCGGAACGGGCGGGCAGGAATACATTCGCCTCAATGGTATCCTGACGGACAGTCTTGGCAGTACGGATTATCTTACGGTGGATGGACATGCGGACCGGCGTGCCTATTTCCATGTCGATATCCCGACACTGGTTGAAGACAGCGGCATCTTCACCCTGCCTGACGGGAAACAGGCCGTCCTCTTCTCTGAAACGGTTGCGGATCGCTGGTCGGGCAAGGCCTATCTGATGGACATCCCCATCATTCTTCAGGGCGATGGCCTTCAGAAGCATGGCACCGACCAGGGAACGCTCGACGCCGTTTCGGAGAATGGTCATTGGTATACGAACAGTGCACCCTACGCGGTCACGGATACAATCAATCTCGACGAATCCAAAACGGTCGTTTTCAGTGTGCTGGACAACGATACGGACCTTGATGGTGATGCCGTCACGCTTTTCGCCTATTCAGAAGTGGGCTCCGGCGTCTTGGATTATCTCGGCGACGGCTTGTTCCGGTACACACCGGAAGACGGGATCGTGACCCGGGAGGTATTTTCCTATTTCGTGACCGATGCTGACGGCAGTGGGCGGGCGAGGGAAGGACGGGCTTATCTGAACATTGGCGAAGTCACCCAGGAGGATACCGCTCCCCCCGCTGATCTTCTCTACAAGATGGACGGCACCGCGCCGGGCAGCCTGACGGACGGGTCACTGAATGGCTTGGATGCCGTTATCGAAGGTGCGGCAAGGAGCGGGGCCACTGGGGACGGGTCACCGGGTGCCCTGGTCTTCGACGGGATCGACGATATCGTCACCATTCCCGACACGCCCCTGGTCAATCTTCAGGAGACGACGAACCGCACGGTCATTCTCGATTTCAAGGCCGAAGATCTGTCCGGGACCGATCCCCAAATTCTCTATCAAGAGGGCTGCGAGATGTTCGGATTGAACATCTATCTCAGCGATGGGCGGCTGTTCGTTGGCGCCTGGAGTGACGTTGATGAAACATTCGGGGACGGAGCGGATTGGACCGGCGGCTGGGACGGCACTTTCCTGGATCTTGGGCGGGTCGAAGAAGGCCAGTGGACCAGCGTCGCCCTGGTTCTCGATGACCATACGTCTCAAGGGCATGCGGGCCGGGGGCAGGCGGGCCTCTACGGTTTTGTGGACGGCGACCTGATTGCTTTCGGCACCGCCCAGACCCTGCAACCCCATGAGGGGGATGTGACCATCGGCGCGGGACGCGACAATACGGAACTTCACGATGGCAATGATCTGGACCCACGGTTCCCCTCGGACACGGGAAATGTCATTGAGCCGGATGGTGAGGAGTTTGGGTTCTTCCAGGGCTCCATTGACGCTTTGCGCATCTACAATAAGGCTTTGAGCGAGACACAGATTGAAGTGGCCATGGGCACGCAAGGGGACTTCTCCCTTGCAGATACACTGGACCGGACGACACTGGTTGAGGCCGATGGGACGCTGGTGACGGCGCAGTCCCCGGATGTGGTGGCGTTTTCCGGTGCTGGGCCGGATCCGCTTGATAGCGATGATCTGATTTTCGTGAGCGAATCGCCGCAAGGGTTCGACGCCGTATCCGGCTGAACCACGACACGCGGTCATACCATCTCAATCCTGAAAAACGAGAGACAGGGCCAGCGGATACGCCGCTGGCGGTCCGTTTTTGCGCCGCGTAACTGGGGGTGTGCAGTCCTCATGCGTCCATGCCGTGCCATACACCCCGCTTGCCCCCATGGACCAACAGGCTCAGTCTGAGACCATCCTGGCCGGTGCCGGTTTGGTTTGAAGGGAAGGGATAAGGTACTTTAAGAGTATTGGCCTCTCTTGAAGCGGCATCGAGCCTCTCCAGGCGCCGAACGGGAAAGGATATGCCGTGAGCCTTTCAGCATCCCCCGCACTGAAGTTCCATCCCCATCATGGAACCCTGATGGCGGAGGCCCATGCGCGGCCATCCGTGGATCTGCCATGCCCTGCCATGGTCAGCCGTATCACCTGTCTGCTGGAGGAGCCTGAGGAGCGGGATGCGGCGCGCACCCACATTGAGGCATTATGCAACCGTTTCATGCTGCCTCTCCCGCCGGCGGAGTCCCGGCGGCATTTCGTGGACGCCGGATCCTGGTCCATGGTCTGGGAGGGGCATACGGAGTTTGTCTCCTACACCTTTTATCAGACGGAAACCGCCGATCCCGGTTTTGTCCGGAATGCCCTGTCCAGTGTCCCCGCCGATTGGCTTGCGGACATACCCGGCAAGGTGATTGCAGCGGCCCATATCGCCCTTTTGACCGTGAAGCGGGAGACCAGCGGTATCGAACGTCAGGCCCGGGAGGCGTTCGGCTCATCGGAAATCGTCCTGACCAGGACAAGCGGGGGCTTTGCCACCGTGGCCACCGACTTCCGGTCCGGTCCCGACGGCTTCCTGCGGATCCTGGTCAGTGACCATGGCATGAAGGACAGCCACCGGGGCCGCCTTGCCCAGCGGCTCCTGGAAATTGATGCGTACCGGATGGCGGCCCTGCTGGGCTTGCCCGAGGCCCGCTCCGCAATGGCGCGGCTTCAAAACCTTGAGGAACGGATGGAAGCGATCACGGCCCGGATCGTGGCCATCGGCGCCAAGGGAACAAGCGACAGGGATCTTCTGGCTGAGCTGTCCGAGATTGCCGGGGAGACCGAGGAGCTTGGCGCACGGACCAGTTTCCGGTTCGAGGCTTCACGGGCCTACTATGCCATTGTCACCGACCGGATCGAACGTCTGCGTGAGGAGGTCATCGACGGCCACCAGCGGCTTACCGCGTTCATGCAGCAGCGCCTGGCGCCGGCCATGCGGACCTGTGACAGCGTCCGGTCCCGCCGGGAAGCTTTGGCCACGGAGGTCTCCCGGGCGATTCAATTGCTTGCGACCCGGGTCGAAATTGCCGTTTCGGAGCAGAATGCCCGGCTCCTCACCTCCCTCGATCAGCGCTCGGAACTCCAGCTCCGGCTGCAGGAGACGGTGGAAGGGCTCTCTGTGGTGGCAATCACCTATTACGCCGCCGGTCTTGTCTCTTATGTTGCGAAGGCGGCGGAGGACGCGGGCATGGCTCTGTCCCCGACCCTGCTAACAGCCGGGTCTGTCCCGGTTATCGCGTTCCTGGCCTGGATGGGCTTGAAACGGATGCGCCAGCGCCTCGGGATGGAAGCGTCCCGGGCGGGGCATCGCCGGTGACGGAATCCTTAATGCGAATCTGGTCCGATTTTGCCTGCCCGGCGTAGGAAAAAAGCAAGGGGATGCGTCAACAGGGCAGCGTGTTCCTGGTCGACAACGAGGCCCTGCCACATTCTCGATGCATAATCCGCGTTATGGTCGAGTGCGTTACAACCCATAACCCAAGTGGGCGCTTTGTCTCGATGAAACGGCTGTCTATCATCGGGCGCGAAGGGATCCGGGGGAATTTGTTCGTGGAGATCAAGATGAAAAAGATTCTTATGGTTGCGTTTGCCGTGGTGGCAAGCGTCGGTCTGATGCGGCCCGCAGTGGCCCAAGGCGATCTGGTGGGCGATCCTGCCCGGGGCAAGCGCCTGTTCGCCCAATGCATGGCATGTCACGTGGTTCAGCCGGGCATGAACCGGGTCGGTCCGACCCTTTACAATGTGGTTGGCCGGACGGCCGGCGCCGTTGAGGGCTTTGCCTACTCTCCTGCCATGAAAAACTCCGGCATCGTCTGGCTCGAAGACACCATTGATGCCTATCTGGCGGATCCCCGGGGCTACATTCCCGGTAACCGTATGGCCTATGCCGGTATGCGCAATCCCCAGCACCGCGCCGACGTGATTGCCTATCTGCGGGACAATTCCCCTGACGCACCGCCCCTTGGCGGCGCCACGGAAGAAGCTCCGGCGGAAGAAGCCCCTGCTGAAGAAGCGGCTGCCCCGGAAGCCGGCGGTGATGCGGCAGAAGGTGAAGAAGCGCCTGCCGATGCCGAGGGCGATGCGGAAGAAGGCGGTGACGCCGAGCCCGCCGAGGAAGAAACCGAAGGCGAAGACGACCCGAGCTGATAGCGGGCTTTGCCGAGGCTGCAATACCGGGCCGCATGGTGGAAACGCCGTGCGGCCTTTCTTTTGCGCACCTCTCCTTTCGGATGACCCATACCACCCTGGCCGGTCCGGATACGCTTGACATGTCTCCTACAACGGGCTGACTTGGCCATCTTGTTTGAGATGCGCCTTTTGCCTGTTGTGCCTTTTTTCCCGTCTGCCATGGCTGAGCCGGTGAGGGCCTTGCGCGCCGGAGAATCCCATGTCCGCTCCCTTCCCATTTTCTGCAATTGTCGGCCAGGACGAGATGAAGCGTGCGCTTCTCATCGCTGCCACCGATGGAGCGGTCGGAGGGGTGCTGGTGTTTGGGGACAGGGGGACGGGCAAGTCCACGGCAGTGCGCTCCCTTGCCTCTTTGCTGCCGAAGATGCCGGTGGTCGAGCAGTGTCCGTATAATTGCGAACCGGCTGAACAGGGTGCCCTTCCGGGCCTTTGTGCAGCCTGCCAGCCGGGGGGCAAGCTGAAGAACCGGAATGTTCCGGTCCCCGTGGTCGATCTGCCCTTGGGAGTGACCGAAGATCGGGTCGCTGGAGCCCTTGATCTGCAAAAGGCTCTGACCCTGGGTGAAAAGGCGTTCGAGCCCGGCCTCCTTGCCCGCGCCCATCGCGGTTTTCTCTACATTGATGAAGTCAATCTGCTTGAAGATCATATTGTGGATCTGCTCCTCGATGTGGCGGCTTCCGGTGAGAATGTGGTGGAGCGGGAGGGCCTGAGCGTGCGCCATGCCGCCCGTTTTGTGCTCATCGGCAGCGGCAATCCGGAGGAGGGGGAATTGCGGCCCCAGCTCCTCGACCGGTTCGGCCTTTCCGTGGATGTAAAGACGCCGGACGATCTCAAGCAGAGAGTGGAAGTGGTGCGCCGCCGCGATGCCTTCGAACGGGACCGCCAGGGCTTTCACGATAAATGGAAACGCAAGGATGCTGCGGTCCGTAAGCGGATCGCCTCCGCCCAAGAGCGGCTCCCATCGGTGGATGTTCCCGACCGGATTCTGGAACAGGCAGCGTCCCTGTGTATCAGTCTTGGTGCGGATGGGCTGCGGGGTGAGTTGACCCTGATGCGCGCCGCCCGGGCCCTGGCCGCGTTGGACGGATGCGCCATTGTGGAAGATGCCCACCTCAAAACCGTGGCCCCCATGGCCCTGCGTCACCGGCTGCGCCGGGATCCCCTCGATGAGACGGGATCGGCGGTCCGGGTGGAGCGGGCACTCGAAGACCTGTTTGCCGCATGAACCCGGACGGCTCGCCACAGGATGACCGGCCCTCCATGACCTTTTGGGAGCGGGCATGCCTTTGTGCGGCGGTCTTTGCGGTCGATCCCCATGGTCTAGGGGGGATTGTCCTGAGGGCTCGGGCCGGTCCGGTGCGCGATGCGTGGCTTGATGAACTCCAGGATCTGCTCGGGCCGGAAATCCGCCTGCGGAAGGTGCCCACGGGGATCGGTGAAGACCGCCTCCTGGGTGGCCTGGATCTGACCGCGACCCTCAGATCCGGTACCCCGGTGGCACAATCCGGCCTTTTGGCGGAAGCCGATGGCGGTGTCCTGCTCCTCGCGATGGCCGAGCGGCTGCCCCCGGGCAATGCCGGTCATATTGCAGCCGCGCTCGATCAGGGGGAGGTCGTCGCGGAACGGGAAGGCATGACCGTCCGCAGCCGGACCCGGTTCGGTGTTGTCGCCCTTGACGAAGGCGTGGAGGATGACGAATGCCCACCAGGGGCGCTCACGGAACGCCTGGCGCTCCATACGGATCTGACCGATGTCAGTATGCGTGACATTCTGGATGTCCCTTTCACCGTCGAAGAGGTCGAAGCCGCCCGCCATGTCTATCCTCGGGTCGCAGTCGCCGATGAGACCGTCAAAGCCCTCTGTGACGTGGCCATGGCCCTGGGCGTTCACTCGCTCCGGGTGCCCTCCCTGGCCTTGAAGGTGGCCCGGGCCTGTGCCGCGTTGGATGGCCGGACTGTCCTGAGTGAACAGGATGCCGTGCAGGCGGCCAGTCTTGTCCTGCTGCCCCGTGCGACGGTTTTTCCGCCTCCTGATGAGGGGAGGGCGGATGAAGAGGGGGCCCAAGAGGAGCAACCGCCCGAGGATGATGAGGAACAAGACGGCGAGGCCAGCCAGCCCGAGCCCGATCCCGGCGAGAGCGAGGATCAAAAGGCCCTCCCGGATCAGCCCCTCGAAGACCTGGTGCTTGACGCGGCCATGGCGTCCCTGCCTGAGGATCTTCTCGCCCGCCTGCAAATAGCCAATCAGCCCCGGGGACCGACCGGCGGCACGGGCCGGGCAGGGGCCATGAACATCACCCGGAGGCGTGGCCGGCCCATCGGTGTACGGAAAGGCGATCCGGCCACGGGACGTCTCAATGTGATCGAAACCCTGCGTGCCGCCGCGCCCTGGCAGACCTTGCGCCGGGGCTTGAACAACGGCACGGCACTCGGCCAAGGGCTTGCGTCCACCGAAAACACCACCAGGGAGCGGGGACGCATCCAGGTGCGAACGGATGATTTCCGGATCACCCGCTTCAAGCACCGCACCGAGACGATCACCATTTTCGTCGTGGATGCATCCGGATCCGCCGCACTCCACCGGCTGGCGGAAGCCAAGGGGGCGGTGGAACTGCTTCTGGCCGATTGTTATGTCCGCCGGGACGAAGTGGCCCTGATCGCCTTTCGTGGTCAGGGTGCGGACCTCATCCTGCCCCCCACCCGCTCACTCGTGCGCGCCAAACGCAGTCTGGCCGCCCTTCCCGGCGGCGGTGGAACCCCCCTGGCGGCCGGGATCGATGCAGCCCGCATTCTGGTTGAGGCGGTCAAGCGCAAAGGGCTCACACCGGTCATCGTTCTTCTCACGGATGGCCAGGGCAATATCGCCCGTGACGGAACACCGGACCGGGGCAAGGCCGCCGAGGATGCCCTCGCGGCTGCCCGCGCCCTGCGTTTGCAAAATGCCGCATCGATCCTGATCGACACGGCGCCCCGCCGACGCGGGTCCTTGCCGGACCTGGCCCAGGAAATGGGTGCCCGCTATGTTGCGTTGCCCCATGCCCAGGCCCAGGCCGTATCCGCAGTGGTGCAATCCGTGATAGCGTCCTGATCTCAAGGGAAGGAGCCGAGGTCCTCGGGCCGAAGCAGGAGCGGAAGCATGTGCCCTCAGCCACGGGGACTGGACTGGCGCGTTGACGGAACAGACTGGCCCAACCGGTCAGCGAGCAGCTTTGTCGAAGCGGGCGGTCTCCGGTGGCATGTCCAGCGCATGGGCACGGGCCCGACTCTTCTGTTGATCCACGGCACGGGTGCCTCGACCCATTCCTGGCGGGACCTGATGCCGCTGCTTGCCCGGCACTTTACCGTGATTGCACCGGATCTCCCCGGGCACGGTTTCACCTCCATGCCCCGACCGCGCCAATTGTCTTTGCCGTCCATGGCCTTGGCCATCAAGGCCCTTCTCACCGAACTTGATCTCAGCCCGGATCTGGTTGCCGGCCATTCCGCCGGGGCGGCGATCCTGCTGCGCATGGTCCTGGACGGGGCCATCACGCCGAACGGGGTGATCAGCCTGAACGGTGCCTTGAAGCCGTTCCCCGGGACGGCGGGTCTGGTCTTTCCCGGCCTTGCCCGGCTGCTCTTTGTCAATCGGCTGACGCCCCATATCTTGTCATGGAGTGCCCGGGACGACCGCCGGGTCGAACGTCTGCTCAAGGACACGGGATCCAGGATCGACGACCAGGGCCTTGCCCTTTACGGGCGGCTTTTCCGGAATTCAGGCCATGTGGCTGCCACTCTTGGGATGATGGCCCATTGGAACCTTCATCCCCTGTCGGACAATCTGCCCCGGCTGGCCTGTCCCCTGCTTCTGGTCGTCGGTGATGCGGATTCCATCATTCCGCCCCAGGACGCCGAACTGGTTCACACACGGGTCCGCAGTGCCCGGATCGTGACCATGCCCTGCGCCGGGCACCTGGCCCATGAGGAACAGCCCGAACAGGCTGGCGAAATCATCATCGGACAGGGCGAGGAGCTGGGGATTTTGCCTCCCCGGTAGTGGGTGCCCTGGAAGACCTACTGTGCCGGAAAGGACATGCCGTGAGCACCAATCTGTTTTTCATTATCGAGCTGCTGGCTTTTTTCGGTGTGATTCTGGGCATCGCTTTCTGGCAGCTTTATTCGGTGCGCAAGGAAATCCGTAAAAGCCGTGAGCGCAAGGAGCAGGCGTCAGCCGAGCAACGCGAAAACCATCCGCCGAAGGACGGCTCCGGCACACCGGATTGAGCCCGGGTCTCGCCTCTGGTCCCACCCTGAAGATCTTTCAACACCGGACTTTGGGAGCGGTCGCGCCTACCAGAAAGCCCTTGGCATGCGGAAGGGCAGGAGCATCCGAACCCACGGCATTTTCAGCCGGTCCAGGGACAGGCTCTCATGCATGGCCGTCACCGGGTAGCCCTTCACATGGGACCTGATCTCCGAGCGGGAATAGAACGGCGTATCCTCAAAGGTGCGCCGGACCTCGGCGCCATGGCCCGCATCGACCCGGGTATCCCGCGGAACCCGCCATATCGGCGTGGAGGGAAGGCGCGCAGGCTCCGGCGGTTCGAAGCGATCCACTTTCCCTGTAGGCGAAATGGTGAGGGCGAGCGAGAGATCCGTCCCGTCCCGTCTTTGCACGTCGTAAAGAATAGCCGCACCTTCAGGAAGCTCCGCCCGGGACCAGGTCCAATACACGAAGGCTGATTCAAGGGGCTCATCCCCTGCATTGGTGTCGAAATATCCCGATCCGGTCCATGACAGATCCGGTTTGTCCATGGCAACGCGAATGCGCGAGCACGGCGCAATGGGCCACCAGGCATGGCGCCCCGATGTATCCAGATGGAAACGGGTGTCTGAAATGCCTTCAGGCTGCAAAGTGACCGTGCCGCGCAGGGGGGTTGGAACCGGTGCGGTGGTCTCATCAATGTGGATCGTGAGTGATGATCCGTCCCAGGACAGGCCGCTGGGGCCGATCGAGATTTCATGGCGGCTCTGGTTGAGGGCCTTGCTGGTGCGTTCCGTCATGGCCCAGCCAGGGGTCTGGCGCCCGTAGAGAACCACATTGAACGCACAGTGATTGGCCGGGTCATCCCGACCGGACCATGCATAGTATGGTGAAAACACGCTGCCGATAAAGGCGATGATCGTGATGCCGAAACGTCCGTCATCGCTCAATCCGTCCACATACCACCAGGCGTAACCGCCCGGCCCTACCGGTTGGTCGAAGCGAGGTCCCTCAGCAGGACTTGGGCTGCCAGGCGGCCGGAAAGCGCCGCCATGGGCAGTCCCGCTCCCGGATGGGTGCTGCCCCCCGCCAGATAAAGGCCGGGAATGCTGGTCCGTGCCGTGGGCCGTTGAAAGGACGCCATCCATCCGTGCGAAGCCCGGCCATAAAGAGCCCCGCCCGTCGCCGGGAACAGGCTGTCGAACTGGGCCGGGGTGGTGGTCACCGTTCTGTCCCCAGACCGATGGATTCGCAGTCCACAGTCCCCCAGGCGTTTGAAGGTTCCTTCTTCGCATTCTGCAAACTCCTCGGCTGAGAGCGGCTGTCCGTCCCCGGTCGCGGGCGCGTTGACAAGGCAGAAGAGCCGTTCCGGTCCCTCATCCGTGCCATTGTCCGTGCCCCCCCGGTCCTGGGCACAGATATAGACCGTGGGGTCTGAGGGAAGACGTTTGTGCCGGATCAAGGTATCGAATTCCGCCCGGTAATCGGGGGAGAAGAAAACCGAGTGGTGCAGAAGCGGGAAGCCATCAGTTTCAGCCACCATGCTCCAGGTCACGGCGGACAGGGACCGCGCCCGTTTCGGCGGCGCGTTTACCGAGGCGGCGACCGCCGGACCGAAATGCCCGTCGGCGATGGCTGACGGGTCCGCGTTGACCACAATGGCATCCGCGTCGATCCGTTCCCCGTCGGAGAGAATGACATAGCCCGCCCTTGGCCCGGTGGTGCCGATGGTGCTGACATGGGCATTGAAGCGCACCGTTGCGCCATTGCGTTCCGCAAGACCGGTCAGGGCGTCGGCGATACGGCGCATGCCCCCTTCCACGAACCAGACCCCTTCCCGCTCCACATGGGCGATCAGCATCAAGGTTCCTGGGGAGGCAAAAGGGGAGGAGCCGCAATAGGTGGAGTACCGACCGAAGAGTTGGCGCAGCCTCTGATCCTTGAAGTATCGGCCCAGGGCATTCCAAAGGGTGACATAGGGCTGAATGCGCCACATGTCCGGAAGCCCGGTCAGGCCCGCGTCCCATACGAGGCTCAAGGGTGTGGGGCGGGGCTTGTGCATGAAGGAGTGTTCGAGGGTATTGAAAATCCGCCTGCTGCGGTCACAGAAGGCCTGGTAGCGTCTGCCCTCGTCGGGGCCGGCAAAGGCGGCAATGGCGTCGACGGACCGATCGATCTCGCTGAACAGGTCCAGACGGTCATCGGGTCCCCAGGCATGCCGCGCGATCGTGTCTGCCCGGGTGAGGGCAAGGCACCGATCAAGGGACTCACCGGCATCGGAAAAAATCTGCTCAAAGACGGGACGCATGGTGAAGACCGTCGGGCCTGAGTCGATGGGCTGACCCGCCACGTCCACTTCACGGATCTTGCCGCCGGGCGTGGCGGCCCGTTCGGCCACCACCACGTCGATGCCTCTGGCTGCGAGAAGCGCGGCCGTTGTCAGGCCGCCAACACCGGCGCCGATGACGATCACCCGATGCGTCTTCAAATGCCGCGTCCCCGCATGCCCCGCTCCGTAATTCAGAAATCGGCCGATCCCCCTTCCTCGGGCGGACCATCGAGGCCTGTGTTTGACAGCCTCCGGCCATGTGTCCATTTTATATTACAGGTATATATGACAAGCAATGTTGACAGTTGTCGCGCCTTCGTCCCGGCTCCCGGCGTTACGGCCCCTGCGTTGCGTGCTGCCGCCTGAAAAGGGTTTGGGCCTTGGCGATGACTGATTCCGATTGTCCGAAGACGGAGGCGACCTTGCCGATTATGGAGACCTGGCGCGGCTGGCGTGACCGTCTGTTGTCCAATCCCCGGTTTGTGCGCTGGGCCTCGGCCTTTCCGCTGACCCGCCCCGTTGCCCGTCAGCGGGCACGAGCGTTGTTCGATCTGTGCGCCGGATTTGTCTACTCCCAGGTGCTGTTTGCCGCTGTTCAAGTGCGCCTGCTTGACCACTTGGCCGATGGTCCCAAGAGCCTGGAAGTCCTGGCCGAAGAGATGGACCTCCCCGTGGAGCGCGCGGCACGGCTGATCAATGCCGCCGCATCTCTCGATCTGGTCGAGCCCAGGGCCAACAGACGGTTTGGTCTCGGCTCTCTCGGGGCGGCATTCCTTGGAAATCCGGGCGTTCGGGCCATGGTGGACCACCACCGTATGCTCTACGCCGACCTTCAGGACCCCAAAGCGTTGTTGCAGTCCCAGGGGATGGAAACCGCCCTGGGTCAGTATTGGCCCTATGCGGGCAACACCCGTCCCGATCAGGTGGATGGCGGCCAGGTGGCGGCCTACAGCGATTTGATGTCCGCCTCCCAGATGTTGATCGGCGAGAGTGTCGTGAGCGCCTATCCCCTGCGCCGGCATACCCGCCTTATGGACCTTGGGGGCGGGGACGGCACCTTTCTGAGCACCGCCGCCGCGAAGGCGCCGAGTCTGGACCTCGTGCTGTTTGATCTTCCGGCAGTCGCGGACCATGCCCGGACCCGGCTGGCCGCCCGGGGGCTTGCAAACCGCGTGGAGGCGGTCGGGGGTGATTTTCTCAAGGACCCCTTACCCCCTGGGGCGGATGTCATCTCCCTGATCCGCGTCATCCACGACCATTCCGATGAAGATGCGCTGCGGATTCTCCAGTCCGCCCGGACCGCACTGCCCCCAGACGGGGTTCTGCTTTTGGCCGAGCCCATGGCCCAGACCAGGGGGGCCGAGTCGGTCGGCGCCTATTTCGAATTCTACCTTCTCGCCATGGGTGCAGGTCGCCCCAGAACGCACCAAGAGCTGAAGGGTCTGCTCCAGTCCGCCGGCTTCACACGCCTAAGAAGTATCAAAACCCATATGCCGCTACTTGCACGCCTAATGGTCGCAAGTCCCTAGGCAATTTCGCCAGTGACACGACGAATTACTTGACAGTTTTATGTGTCAATTTACCCTGACAGTCTGAGATGGATTTCAGGAACCATCTGCACCAACCGAACAGGACCAGGAATGGAAACGACCGCCGTCATATTCGAGAGACCCGAGTGCCTGTCGGTGCGAAGCGTGGGGCTCTCTGCGAAATCCGACGGCGATCTGGTTGTTGACGTGGAATGGAGCGGCGTGAGCACCGGGACGGAGCGTCTTCTCTGGTCCGGGCAGATGCCGGAATTTCCAGGCATGGGCTACCCGCTGGTGCCCGGATACGAATCCGTCGGCCGGGTGGTTGAGTCCGTCGACGGGTCCGGCCTGGGTGTCGGTGACCGGGTATTTGTTCCCGGTGCCAACTGCTTTACCGATGCCCGCGGACTTTTCGGCGGTGCCGCCGCGCGCCTGGTGGTGCCCTCATCCCGGGTCGTCCCCCTCGACGAGAACCTTGGGGAAAACGGGGTTCTCATTGCCCTTGCTGCGACGGCCCACCATGCGGTTGCGGGCGGAACCCCGCCTGATCTGATTGTCGGTCACGGTGTTCTGGGCCGCTTGCTGGCGCGCATCACCACCGGTCTTGGTCATCCGGCCCCGACGGTTTGGGAAGTCGACCCGGTGCGCATGGACGGGGCCAGCGGGTATCAGGTCACCCGGCCCGATGACGATCCGCGCCGGGATTATGGCGCCATTTATGACGTAAGCGGCGATTCCAAACTGCTCGACAGTCTGATCGCCCGGCTGCGCCCCTGCGGTGAGGTGGTTCTCGCAGGGTTCTACAGCGAGCCGCTTTCATTCGCTTTTCCGCCTGCGTTCATGAGGGAAGCCCGCTTGAGGGTTTCCGCCGAGTGGAAAGAGCCCGATCTCACGGCGGTCAGCACACTGATCCGATCCGGACTGGTGTCGCTGCAGGGATTGATTACCCACCGCCAGCCTGTGGATGAGGCCGATGAGGCCTACCGCACGGCTTTCAATGACCCGGCATGCCTCAAGCTCGTGCTGGACTGGAGGAATACCCCGTGACGGAGATTTACAACAGCCTCGCATCCAACGCTAATACGGGTACGGACATCGCGAACGCAGCTCAGAACACAGGGCAGGCGCTTCAGGAGATGACGAACCAGTTGCGCCAGGAAGCGGCTGTCGATCCCGACCCTGTGGTGACGGCGGAACCTGCCAAGGAAACCCAGATCATCGCCATTTACGGCAAAGGCGGTATCGGCAAGAGCTTCACCCTCTCGAACCTGTCCTACATGATGGCCCAGCAGGGCAAGAAGGTTCTGCTGATCGGCTGTGATCCGAAAAGCGATACCACTTCCCTTCTGTTTGGCGGGCGCAGTTGCCCGACCATCATTGAAACCTCCACCAAGAAGAAGCTCTCCGGCGAGGAGGTTTCGATCGGTGATGTGTGTTTCAAGCGCGACGGCGTGTTTGCGATGGAGTTGGGCGGACCTGAGGTCGGTCGCGGCTGCGGCGGGCGCGGGATCATCCACGGTTTTGAGCTTCTGGAGAAGCTCGGTTTCCACGACTGGGATTTCGACTATGTGCTGCTCGATTTCCTCGGAGACGTCGTGTGCGGAGGGTTCGGTCTGCCGATCGCCCGGGACATGTGCCAGAAGGTGATTGTGGTCGGGTCGAACGATCTTCAGTCCCTTTATGTGGCCAACAATGTCTGCTCGGCGGTTCAGTATTTCCGCAAGCTCGGCGGCAATGTCGGTGTCGCGGGCATGGTGATCAACAAGGATGACGGAACCGGCGAGGCCCATGCATTCGCCGAGAATGTGGGCATCCCCGTTCTGTCCGCCATCCCGGCTGACGATGATATCCGGCGCAAGAGCGCCAACTACGAGATTGTCGGCCGCCCCGGCTCCCCCTGGGCACCCATGTTCGAAGATCTGGCCACCAATGTTGCCGAGGCACCGCCTCTCCACCCTGAACCTCTGAGCCAGGACGGTCTGCTCGATCTTTTCAATGGGGAAGAAGTGGGCCGGAATGTTGTTCTGAGCCCGGCGACCGCCGAGGATATGCGTGGCGGCAAGATTGTCGAGAAGCCCTCCCTCGAAGTCATTTATGATACGGTCTGAGGGAAATCATGACACAGAATAACCCTCAATCCGGCACTTCTGGTTCGTCAACAGGCGAGGTTGTCTACGACAACGCGGGCTCTGCCCCCGTGGAAAGCGGGGCGGCGCGTGATGTGACTGGCAAGGAAGCCCTGACGGGTACGGATGAGGACTCCAGGGAACTGGGCCGCGACGCACCGGCTGGTACTGTCCCCGAGGGCGACGGGGTCGGCTGTCATGCCGGGGCCGACGAAATGCGCAAGGCGGCGCAGATGGCCGGCAAGAGTGAGACACTCCGGCGGTATGCGGAAGACTATCCGGCCGGACCCCACGATCAGCCCCAGAGCATGTGCCCTGCCTTCGGTTCCCTTCGTGTTGGCTTGCGGATGCGGCGTGTGGCGACGGTTCTGTCCGGATCGGCCTGTTGCGTCTACGGATTGACCTTCACCTCCCATTTCTACGGTGCACGCCGGACTGTGGGCTATGTACCGTTCAATTCCGAAACCCTGGTGACGGGTAAACTGTTCGAGGATATCCGGGATGCGGTCCACAAGCTGGCCGATCCGGAACTGTACGACGCGGTTGTCGTGACCAATCTGTGCGTGCCCACCGCTTCCGGTGTTCCTCTTCAGCTGCTGCCTGACACCATCAATGGTGTGCGGATCATCGGAATCGATGTGCCGGGCTTCGGTGTCCCGACCCATGCGGAGGCCAAGGACGTGCTGGCTGGCGCGATGCTGGCTTATGCCCGGGCCGAGGTTGAGCAGGGTCCGGTCCAGGCCCCCCGCGGCGGACCGAGCGAAAAGCCGACGGTGACCTTGGTGGGCGAGATGTTCCCGGCGGATCCGGTCAGCATCGGCAGGCTTCTGGAACCAATGGGTCTGGCTGCCGGTCCCGTGGTGCCCACCAGGGAATGGCGCGAGCTTTATGCTGCACTCGATTGCGGCGCTGTGGCTGCCATCCATCCGTTCTATACCGCGGCCTTCCGCGAATTCGAGAAGGCAGGACGCACGATTGTTGCCTCGGCACCCGTGGGCCTCGATGGCACTGCGGACTGGCTTGATGGGATCGGGAAAGCCTGCGGCGTGGCGCAAGCGAAAGTCGATGCGGCCAAGAATGCAATCCTGCCCGCCATTTCCGGTGCCCTGGCCCAGATGCCTGTCAAGGGACGGGTCACTTTATCCGGCTACGAAGGGTCGGAATTGCTGGTGGCCAGACTCCTGGTGGAAAGCGGTGCGGATCTGCGCTACGTGGGCACCGCCTGCCCCCGGACCCGGTGGTCCGATCCGGACCGGGAATGGCTGGAAGCCCGGGGTGTCGAGGTCGTCTACCGGGCGTCCCTGGAACAGGATCTCGCGGCGTTCAAGGAATACAAGCCCGATCTGGCCATCGGCACCACGCCCATTGTTCAGAAGGCAAAGGAAACCGCGACGCCGGCCCTTTACTTCACCAATCTGATTTCCGCACGCCCTTTGATGGGTCCCGCCGGTGCCGGTTCCCTGGCCCAGGTGATCAACGCGGCCATGTCCAACAAGGCCCGATTCGATCACATGAAGGACTTTTTCGAAGGGGTGGGCACGGATCACGCTTCCGGCGTCTGGGAAGACGTGCCCGTGGACCGTCCGGAGTTTCGGAAGAAAGCCGCCAATCAGCGGGCCAAGGCCGCCAACCTTGAGGAGGCGGTCGGATGCTAGTGCTTGATCATGACCGCGCCGGGGGCTACTGGGGCTCTGTCTATGTTTTCACGGCGATCAAGGGTTTGCAGGTCATCATTGATGGCCCGGTCGGCTGCGAAAATTTGCCGGTGACATCCGTTCTGCACTACACGGATGCTCTGCCTCCCCATGAGTTGCCCATCGTGGTCACGGGTCTGTCCGAGCAGGAACTGGGCCGTGACGGCACCGAAGGGGCCATGAAGCGCGCCCATGGAACCCTCGATCCGGACCTTCCCGCAGTGGTGGTCACCGGGTCCATTGCTGAGATGATTGGCGGGGGCGTTACCCCGGAAGGCACGAATATCCAGCGCTTTCTTCCTCGTACGATTGATGAGGATCAATGGCAGAGCGCTGACCGTGCTATGTACTGGCTGTGGACGGAATATGGTGCCAAGCGGGGCCGCATGCCGAAGGCCAAGCCCCGCAAGGAGGGCGACAAGCCCAAGGTGAATATCATTGGCCCAAGCTACGGCATGTTCAACATGCCCTCTGACTTGGCTGAGGTCCGTCGTCTGATCGAAGGGATCGGCGCGGAGGTCAACATGGTCTTTCCCCTGGGAAGCCATCTCGCCGATGTCCCGCGCCTCGTCGATGCGGATGCGAATGTCTGCCTCTACCGGGAATTCGGCCGTATGCTGTGTGAAGGTCTGGAGCGGCCTTATCTGCAGGCACCCATTGGGCTGCACAGCACGACCAAGTTTCTGCGCAGCCTCGGTGACATCCTGGGCCTTGATCCGGAACCGTTCATCGAGCGGGAAAAACACACCACCATCAAACCCCTTTGGGATCTGTGGCGGTCCGTGACCCAGGATTTCTTCGGAACCGCGAGTTTCGGGATTGTCGCGAACGAGACCTATGCCCGGGGTGTGCGTCATTTTCTGGAAGAAGAGATGGGTCTGCCCTGCACCTTTGCCTTTGCCCGCAAGGCAGGGGAAAAGCCAGACAATGATGCCGTCCGCGAAGCCATCCGTGACAAGACACCTCTGGTGCTGTTCGGCAGTTACAATGAGCGGATGTATCTTGCGGAGACCGGCGGCCGGGCGATCTACATCCCGGCATCCTTTCCGGGTGCGGTCATCCGCAGGCACACAGGTACGCCCTTCATGGGCTACTCCGGGGCGACCTATCAGCTGCAGGAAGTCTGCAACGCCCTGTTTGATGCGCTGTTCAATATTCTGCCCCTGTCAACGGACATGGACAGGACGGAGGCAACCCCCTCCCGTTTGTATAAAGAGCTTCCGTGGAGCGATCAGGCCCGGGAAGCCATGGATGCAGCCCTTGAGGCCTATCCGGTTCTGACCCGCATTTCCGCAGCGAGGCGTCTCCGTGATGCGGCGGAACGGGCAGCACGGGCCGGTGGCGAGAGCCAGGTAACCGAGGCTCATGTCACGCAAGCACATTCGAACCTGAGGGAGGGGCAGGCGGCATGATACCGTTGAAACCTGCCCATCCTCAACAGGCTCGTACCCTCATAAGGCATCCGGTGTGTCCGGATGACTATGGAATCGCAGCGCTTCATGTTGCGAGAGCCCTGCCGCGCGGGCATTGCGCGGTAACTGCCTGAAGGCTTGCATCCGAAAGGAGCAAACATGACGGAACCTGACCGTAGTTCGCTGTCCGGTTTGACAGAAGATGAAGCCAAAGAGTTTCACAGCATCTTCGTGACAAACTTCATCGGCTTCACGGCTATTGCGGTTGTGGCTCACATCCTCGTCTGGATGTGGCGTCCTTGGATCAACTGATCGATAGCTTAGAGGGAGATACTCGACGATGTGGAAGGTTTGGCTTCTATTCGATCCGCGGCGGGCGCTTGTTGGCCTGTCCGCTTTCCTCTTCGTACTGGCACTGGTGATTCACTTCATCCTGCTCAGCACGGATCGTTACAACTGGCTCGAAGCACCCGCTCCTGCTCAGCAGAGCGTGTCTTCGGATGTGGCAGCACTGCCGCTGGTCTAGTTCACATAATTGGTAAGCGGATGGCCTCTGGCGAAACCATGCCGTCCGCTTCCACACGCACTGCTTCACTATTTATTCTCGGCGCCGTCAAATCGGAGGACTCAAGCGATGGCGATGCTCAGTTTCGAGAGAAAATATCGCGTTCGCGGAGGAACGTTGATCGGAGGCGACCTGTTCGATTTCTGGGTCGGTCCGTTCTACATCGGGTTCTTCGGCGTAACGGGCGCTTTCTTCACGTTACTCGGTACAGCACTGATTGTTTACGGTGCGGCCATCGGGCCGACCTGGAACATCTGGCAGATCAATATTGCGCCGCCCGACCTGAGTTATGGTCTGGCCCTGGCGCCCCTCAAGGAGGGCGGCCTGTGGCAGATCATTACGATCTGCGCGATCGGATCGTTCAGCTCCTGGGCCCTGCGGGAAGTGGAGATCTGCCGAAAATTAGGCATCGGCTTTCATGTGCCCTTTGCCTTCAGTTTCGCGATTCTGGCCTATGTCACCCTTGTGGTCGTCCGTCCACTGCTGATGGGCGCATGGGGACATGGCTTTCCCTACGGCATATTCAGTCACCTCGACTGGGTGTCCAACACCGGCTACCAGTACCTGCATTTCCACTACAATCCGGCTCACATGATCGCGGTGACCTTCTTCTTCACCACGACCCTGGCTCTTGCGCTTCACGGGGCGCTGGTTCTCTCCGCCACCAATCCCGGCGAAGGTCAGGAAGTGAAGTCACCGGAACACGAAGACACCTTCTTCAGAGACACGATCGGCTATTCCGTGGGTACGCTCGGGATCCACAGGGTCGGACTGTTCCTTGCCCTGTCCGCTGGTTTCTGGAGTGCCGTCTGTATCGTGATCAGTGGTCCTTTCTGGACCCGCGGCTGGCCGGAATGGTGGAACTGGTGGCTTGACCTGCCGATCTGGCGTTAAGGGGAACGACAATGGGAGTTCATCCTGAAGCACTCGCCGGCAATCGGGATACCGGTAAGGACCGGGTCCGGATTGGGCAAACGCCAGAGAGCCGGACCGGCAAAAGCCGAATGAACCGGGGCTTGGCAAACGGAAGCGGATCTTCGGATCCGGTTCTGCACGGAGGGACGGTCTGGGGCGTCAATCCCTTCTGGGCCGTCACCTGGTGTCAATCTTGGCCGAATGCCGGTCACGGGCGTTGAACGGGACAAAGAACATGGCCGAATATCAAAACATCTTCACACAAGTGCAGGTCCGCGGACCGGCCGAGTACGGGGTCGCCCTGCCTGCGGGCCGGGATGACCGGATCGGAACGCCGTTTTTCTCCTCCCTTATGGGGTGGATCGGCAATGCCCAGATCGGCCCTATCTATCTGGGTTATCTGGGGGTTGCCTCCCTGATCTGCGGCTTCATTGCCATCGAGATCATTGGGCTGAACATGTGGGCCTCGGTCGGCTGGGATCCGATCCAGTTTGTCCGCCAGCTCTTCTGGCTGGCTCTGGAACCGCCGAAGGCCGAATACGGGCTGAGCATTCCGCCCCTTGCTGAAGGCGGCTGGTGGCTCATTGCCGGCTTCTTCCTGACGGCTTCAATCATATTGTGGTGGTTCCGGACTTATCTTCGGGCCGTTGAGCTGGGCATGGGAACCCATGTGGCCTGGGCTTTTGCCTCGGCGATTTTCCTGTACCTGGTTCTGGGCTTCATCCGTCCCCTTCTGATGGGGTCCTGGAGCGAGGCGGTTCCCTTCGGCGTCTTCCCCCATCTGGATTGGACGACGGCGTTTTCCATCCGGTACGGCAACCTCTACTACAACCCGTTCCACTGCCTCTCCATTGTCTTCCTGTACGGATCAGTCCTGCTCTTCGCGATGCACGGCGCCACGATCCTGGCCACAAGCCGCTATGGGGCAGACCGGGAAATCGATCAGATCATCGACCGTGGTACGGGTGCTGAACGGGGTGCATTGTTCTGGCGCTGGACCATGGGTTTCAACGCGTCGATGGAATCCATTCACCGCTGGGCCTGGTGGTTCGCGGTCCTCACCACCTTCACCGGGGGCCTCGGTATTCTGCTGACCGGAACCGTTGTCGATAACTGGTATCTCTGGGCAGTGGAAAATGGCGTCGCGCCGGCTTATCCGAGCGCGGGTCCGGATATGGTGGATCCGGCTGGATCCCAAGCTGGATCCCAAGCTGGATCAATGGGAGGCATGCAATGAACTTCTGGACAGTCGCCCTTGGCGCCGTAGCAACGCTCTTTACGATCGCCATGCTCTTCACCGCCGGCTGGGACCGGCCGCCGATTGAGACCGAACAGGTCGGATATCGCGGCGTTGCCATGGGTACGGTCGCCAACCCCCGTGAGGCAGCGGAGTTGGAGGCAGCCAATCAGGTTCCTCCGCCTCCTTACGAAATCGAGGATCTTCCCGGACCAACCGCCGGTGAGTTCTACGAGAATGTCCAGGTTCTGGGGGACATCAGCGCGGACCGCTTCAACCGTCTGATGGCTGCCATGACCGAGTGGGTCGCTCCCCAGGAGGAGGGGTGTGCCTACTGCCACAATCTCGAAAACATGGCGGACGACTCCAAGTATCAGCACAAAGTGACCCGCCGCATGATCCAGATGACCCAGCATATCAATGCTGACTGGCAGGACCATGTGGGTGCGGTCGGTGTGACCTGTTACACCTGTCACCGTGGCCAGCCCGTTCCGGAATATATCTGGTTCGACGAAAGCGGGCCAAAGCAGGCATCGGGCATGGCGGCAAACCGTCAGGGACAGAATGTGGCAAGCCGCGATGTCGGCACCACGTCCTTGCCCTATAACGCTCTGATGGCCTATCTGAGCGGTGACGAGTCCATCCGTGTCCACTCTCCCACGGCCCTTGCTTCGGGTACGCAGAGCAATATCAAGGACGCGGAAAAGACCTATGCCTTCATGGTGCACATGTCGACGGCGCTGGGTGTGAACTGCACCTACTGCCACAACAGCCGCGCTTTCGATCAATGGGACCAGAGCACCCCGGCCCGGATCCCGGCTTGGCATGGCATCTATATGGCTCGCAGCCTGAACGTGAACTACCTGGAGCCGCTGCAGCCGGTCTATCCCGACTATCGTCTTGGTCCCAAGGGTGATGCACCGAAAGCCAACTGCGCCACCTGCCACCAGGGTGTCGCCAAGCCTCTCTACGGTGTCAACATGGTGCGTGACTATCCCTCCCTGGCCGCTCCTGCCCAGCTCGTCGATGACACATCAACGGATGAGAGCGGGGATGAAAGCGGGATGGACGGGGACGCCGATGAGATGGAACAGTCCAGCCTGGATACGCGGGCACTGGATGACTTGCCGAGGACGGCATCGGCTGGACGCTGATGAGTATGGTGTTTGGGCCGGGCCATGGGCCTGGCTCAGACCAGATCGCCAGACCGTCTCTCAGCGAATAAGGGACGGACCGGGATAAATCACAGCACTGAATAGTAAAACCCGCACCTTCATATGAGGGGTGCGGGTTTTCTTTTGTGGCGCATGCGGCTGGTTTGATCTCGCTCCCCGGCACAAAAAAGCTGGCCCTGTCCATCGACAGGGCCAGCTTTTTGATCCGGTGAAGGACGGACGCCGGCGATCTTCACCCAGCGCCCATCTGTCTCAATTCAGCTTATGCGACCGCACGGGCCAGGGCACACTGGGACCAGATTTCCGACAGGGCGGTGATCAGACGGGCAATGTCCGCATCCGTGTGCATGGGGGAGGGGGTGAGCCGCAGCCGCTCCGTCCCCCGAGGCACCGTCGGATAGTTGATCGGCTGAACATAGATGCCGTGATTGTCGAGCAGCCAGTCGCTGATCCATTTGCACTTGACCGGATCCTTCACCATCACCGGCACGATGTGGCTCGGGTTGGGGAGATAAGGGATGCCCACCCGGTCAAGACCGGCCCGCACCTTGCTCACCTGCTCATGCTTGCGGGATCGTTCCGCATTGCTTGCCTTCAGATGGCGGATGCTTGCCAGGGCCCCGGCCGCGACCGCGGGGGGAAGGGCCGTGGTGAAAATGAATCCGGAGGCATAGCTGCGCACGAAATCACACATGGCGGCGGAGCCGGCAATGTACCCGCCCATCACGCCGAAGGCTTTGCCGAGGGTTCCTTCAATCAGGGTCAGGCGGTCCGAAAGTCCGTCACGGTCGGTGATACCGCCGCCGCGGGGACCGTAAAGACCGACGGCATGCACTTCATCAATATAGGTCATGGCGCCGAAGGCCTCGGCCACATCGCACAGCTCAGCAATCGGAGCGACATCACCATCCATGGAGTACACGGACTCAAAGGCCACGATCTTGGGTGCGTCCGCTGGCAGAGCGTTCAGTGTCCGTCTCAGATCATCCGGGTCATTGTGAGCGAAGATACGTTTCTCTGCCTTGCTGTGCCGGATGCCCTCGATCATGGACGCGTGATTGCCCGCATCAGAAACCAGGACACAGCCGGGGATCTGGGCACCCAGGGTGCTCAGCGCGGCCCAGTTGGAAACATAGCCGGAGGTGAACAGCAGAGCGGCTTCCTTGCCGTGGAGATCGGCCAGTTCCCGCTCGAGAAGGACGTGATAGTGGTTCGTTCCAGAGATATTCCGTGTCCCACCGGCGCCGGCCCCGCACTCATCAAGGGCGTTGTGCATGGCTTCGAGTACGGCCGGATGCTGGCCCATGCCGAGATAATCGTTGGAGCACCAGACGGTGACATCCCGCTCGCCGTCATCACAGAAATGGGTCGCATAGGGAAAGGATCCGGCGCGCCTTGCGAGGTCGGCAAAAATCCGATACCGGCCTTCTTCTTTCAGATCATCGATCCTGGACTGGAAAAAACCTTCAAAGTCCATCTTCACCTCCCAGTTCTGCGGCCGGCGGATGTGTACCGGACCGGTCGGGCCTCTGCTAAGGGTTGGGCCCTCAATGACGCGGGGCCGGTTTGGCGGCCGGAGGAGAAGGCGAACCCGCTCCTGTATGCCGTGTAGTGCAGACGGTCCGGATGACCGTCCGTTCGGGGCGGGCGTAATACTGCTTTACTCTGATGATCCTTGCCGGATTGTGGAGGCGAAACCGGCGACCGCCGCCGCCGGTTGGGTTCCGGGCACCCCGTTGCCGGGAGCCTCACGGCGGATTTCGGACGCATCCACATCCATAATGCAGAGTCCCGGATCGGAAGAACCATGAACATGTGTTCAAGGGCGCCAAGGGCCAGCAGAGTCGCGAGCAATCCGGCTCCCGTGGCTTCAAAAGCCTGGGTGCCCGGTTTGTGGGCCGTGTACAGGAGACCTGCGATCGCCAGGGCCGTCGCCACCATGGCGATGGGAAAGAAGGCGTTGGCCGGGCCCTTGCGGAAATAGCTCTTCAAGAACTGAAGGTGATCGGGCAGAAACTCGTCGGTGAAATACGGAACGCCAAGAAAGATGTTCAGCTTCGCGCTCAGTCTCATGACCCACAGAACCAGGAAGGTCAGGGTACCAATCTGGTTGACGGCCCCCCAGGTCAGAACCACAAGTCCAAGGGCCGTTCCCGCGATCGCCAGTTCATGGTGCAACACCGTCTGGGCCGCGTAGGAAAACCGTTGGAGGGCGGAGCAGTCCGCAGGGCAGGGGGCACGCCTGGGACCGGTCAGGAACCCCATCAGAAAGCTCATTTCGTGCCAGCCCCAGATAGCAAGCCCACTGAGGAAAGCCACATACGCACCGGTGATGGAGGCGTCGTTCCGTGTGGCAATGAGCGCATAGAGCGCGATGCCACCCAGTGCCGTCGCCCCCAGCATGCTCCATTGGAAGGTTCGCTTGGGCAGGCTGTCCATCACAAGGATCAGTCCGGTGCTCAGCCACCAAATGAATATGGCAAACAATGCGGGCAGAGCATGTTCGGACATGATCGTTGGATACTCCTCACCAGGCCGGTGACAGGCGGATATCCGCTGGCAGCTGGTTTTTCTTGGGCCGCAGCATGAAAAGACCGATGAAAGCCATGCCGGCCTTCATTCCGTGCCACGCAGAACCAAGACGCCCGGATAGCCCACCCTTGGCCTTGGCAGCCGCCATGGCATCGGCAGCTTTACGCAAACGCTCAAGCCCGGCCAGGAACTTTGGGTTATCGATGTCGATTTCCACAGGGAAGACCTGGCGGGAGATTTCCGTGGTGATACGGAAAACCTCGAAATCGTATTCCGTGGGGTCAACACCCAGGGCGTCATGGAAGGCCGGACGGGCATGGTCGCGCACATACATGGTCGCGAATACCGCAAGCAGGAAGAACCGGATCCAGAGCTTGTTGGTGCCCGAAAGCAGTTTCGGATTGGCCCGCATGAGCAGGGCGAAGGCCTCACCGTGGCGGAATTCGTCATTGCACCAATCTTCGAACCATTTGAAGATCGGGTGGAAGCGGCGCTCCGGGTTGCGCTCCAGGTGCCGGAAGATCGTGATATACCGGGCATAACCGATTTTTTCCGACAGATAGACCGCATAGAAAATGAACTTCGGAGAGAAGTATGTGTACTTCTTCGCCTTGGTCAGGAAGCTCAGATCCACGCCGATCTCGAAATCCTTCAAGACCCGGTTGATGAACCCTGCGTGGCGGGATTCGTCCCTGGCCATCAGCCGGAAAAGTTCCTTGATGTCCGGGTTCTCGATCCGTTTGGTGATCTCTTTGTAGAGCACACAGCCGGAGAATTCCGCCGTGAGGGAACTGACCAGGAAGTCAATGAACTCCCTGCGCAGTTCCGGCGGGAGATTGCCAAGAATGTTGTCGAACTCGTCGGTGCGCTTGAAATGATCCTTGTTAGGATCATCCTGCATTTCCTTGATCAGGACATCCCACTCCGTGCGCACGGAACTGATATCCAGCCGGTCCATGGCATCGAAATCGGTGGTGTAGAAATGGGGGCTGAGGATGGTGTCATCCTGGGCCGCGCGGGTGGTGTCGTTTGGCATTTCTTTCAGGGCGGTGTTCGTCATAGCGTCCTCCTCGCCGTGAAGCTGACTTCGTAGAGTTCGGTGAGCTCCAGCTTGGCCATCAGTTTGGTCCATTGCCGGCCCAGCCAGGTCGCGCGTCTGACCGTCGCGTCGCACCGCACGACCAGCCGCTCTCCGAAGGGCACCCGCGCGGGGGCGCCATGAACCAGGACGGCATCGCCCGGTCCGATCTCAATATCCCCATCAAGGTCGACATGGGCGTGAAGGCTGGCCGAGGTGTGTTCCACCTCGACTGTGCATGGCACAGTGAATACCTTCGGGCGTTTCGCTTGCATGGTTATTCTTGGTCCTTCTGTCCTGCGGTAAGGAGGCGTCCGAACGCTTGGGCATTCGTGGGGCCGAAAGATCCCAGGCTGATCGTCTGATCGGTTGCAGGGTCCTGTAAAAAGTACCGGCCGTCTTCAAGCTGGGCGACCCGGTAGGGCGCGTCCGGCGAGGCGGAAAACCGGATCCGCTCCCGGGTCAATCCCCTCAGAACGCCCCGGATGAAACCTTCGGAGCCTGGCTCCAGTACGTCGACGGTCTCATCGGTCTGGGCATCGGTCACGGTAATCGTCTCATCGCTTTGAACGTCAAAGCGCAGGTCACGCACCGCCGTGGCGCTTTCAAGAAGGGCCGCTTCGTCCTGATCCCGGTTCATTTTCGTTGCCCCGGCAATCAGTATCGTGAAGACAGTCAACACTCCTGCAGCAATCAGGAGACCTCTTGGGAACCGTTCCGTGGTGTGGGGTCCGGACATGCTTCTACTCCGTCTCTACCGGCCCGCCGCCGGCTGAGGCAGTCCCTCATCGCCAAAAGACGATGGAGCGGACTGCGATCCTGATTTTGTCTTTTCCTTCTGTGTGGGGTTGATCACCCCGGCGGTCGCCCCGTCAGCGGAACCCGGCACGGCATCACGCAGCGCTTCGGAGAGCACGCGGGCCGCTTTTTCCGCATCGGGAATGGCGCGCAGCATGGGCTCTGCCTTGCCATAGCGCCAGGGCCGCACATGGGGCCACAGATGCAGATAGGCGATACGGTCAGGTCCGGTCAGGGACAGAGTGATATCACCCGTGCCGTTGGCATAGACTTTCAGGCCCGCCGACCCGACGGACGTGAACGGAATATTGAACGCCTTCTGGATGGCCACACCAAAGCGCAGAACAATCCGCCGGTTGGTGATGGTGTAGAAGGTCGTCCAGGACATCGCCCATGCCAGCATGAAAAGAATGGCAAGGCAGGGCAGGGCCAGCGGCAGAATCCAGAGGGCGTACGCCGCGGATTCTCCCACGGGCTGACCGTCGGCGAGGCTTGATACCAGACGCCACGCCATCAGGAGACCGAAATAGACCGCCACCTTGCGGGTATGCAGTGCGCGCCTGGCAAAGGCGGTCCAATCCGGTGAGCCCCGCCAGAGGATGTGCTCCCCCTCTGGCAGATGCCCGGGAAGGCCGGGGATGGGCTCGTCGTCATGTTCCCGTTTACGGATCATATCAGCGGCTCCTGGCGCTCAGGCGTCGCGTAGAGGTGTCCGCCGCCGTAATAGGCGATGATCCGTTCTTCTTCGAGCCGGGTGATCTGGTCCGGGCTGTTCACGCCGGGAACATCGTCGAACTGGCTGCTGACGATCGAACCCACCAGGATCTGATAATCCCGGATGCGCCGGTTCAGGCGGGCGAATGTCATCGGCAGCAGCACCCGGCGCGCTGCAGCCGGAGCAGCGGTTACGTCCTCTTCCCCCTCTTGCGCCGGTGCGGCAGGGGCCGGGGTCGGGGCGGTAAGCTCGACTTCCAGGTAGCGGATCATGTGCTCACCCCGGTCCACCCAGATGTCGGCGACCTTGCCGGCCACTTTCCGGTCGGAGGCGATCACGTCGATGCCGATGATGTTCGGCTCACCCTCGGCGATGGAGAAGTCCGACGCCACCCGCATTGGCTGGATCTTGGGGGTCCCGTCATGGATGACATCGGGAACGTTCTGACGCATGGCGTAGGAGGCAGGACCGACACCATCCAGAAGCGGGTTGCCAGTTGGCACCAGGGGCGAACCGGGAATGGCGACCTGTTTTTCCGCCTTGATCGGACGGTCGTCACCGCCGCCGGTCGGCGTTGAAACCGTTTCCCCGCCATGGAGACGGAAGACCTTGGGATCCGGGATCCAGACCGGGCCGACGCCTTCGGGCTGTCCGGTCTCTTCGGACACAAGAGGATACCCTTCCCGGCGGTCTTCCATACGCAGGTAATAAACAAGACCGGCGAAGAAAAGGAAGAATGCATACAGAACGAGTTCAACGGCATCGATGTTGCCAATGATGTAGTCAGCTTGCATGGTTCGCCTCCTTCAGGCGGTGGGTCAGCTTGGAAACTCAGCCAATCCGAGCCGTGACGATCGCGGTTTGTTTGAACCGCTTCGGGGTTTCACTAGGGGTCCGATAGCCACAAGCGTGGCAAACAGTAACAGAATTTCCAGGTGGTACACGAATCCGTATCCGGCACTCGCATCGGTCAGGGCGGGCCCAAGGGCTCCCCGTTCCGCAAGGCCGGAGAAAACATCCCGCAGCGCGCCGCCCAGCGCGATGGCAACGCCGGTTGCCGTTGCCTGAACCGCTCCCCAGGCCCCGAGGGCAAGCCCGCCCTGGCCGGTCTCCGCGAGGTTCATGGCACCGGTCAGTGTGCCGACGACAAAGAGACCTGTGCCGAACCCGATCAGAGCGGTGCCCGCACGAAAGAGTGTCACCGATCCCATGGGGTCGGCGAAAATCACGGCTGAGAATGCGGCAATCCCTGCCAGGACTCCCATGGCCGCAAGGCGATAGGGGTCGGTTCCCCGTCCAAGAAGATGGGCTGCAAGGGCAAACCCCAAGAGATTGCCGCCGGCCAGCATGGCGGTGAGCGCCGTCGTCTCGCTGACGCTGAGACCCAGAACCTGTCCGCCATAGGGTTCGAGCAGGATATCCTGCATGCTGAAGGCCGCCGTTCCCAGTCCGACGGTGATCAGCAGACGGCCGCATTGGGTCGTCCTGGAGAACGCCTGCCAGGCTTCCCGGAAGGTGGGCCGCGGCCGGTTATGGGCCGTCAGTTCCGGATTGCGGACTTCCTGTTTCCAAAGGGCAATCACGTTCAAGATTACAGTGACCACCGCACAGCCTTGGATCACCTGGATCAGTTTGACCTTGCCGAAATCCGCAAGAAGCGCACCGAACACAAGAGCACTGACGACCATGCCGAGGAGAAGCATGACATAAAGCAGGGCCACCACCCGGGGGCGATTTTCCTCAGAGGACAGATCACTGGCCAGGGCAAGTCCGGCGGTCTGGGTGGTGTGTAGGCCGGCCCCCACCAGGAGAAACGCCAGGGCGGCGCTGATATGCCCGACAATCAGTGGCCCGTGGGTATCCCCTGAGAGAATGAGGAGGGCGAAGGGCATGATCGACAGGCCGCCGAACTGGAGGAGGGACCCGAACCAGATATAGGGGCCACGCCGCCACCCGAGATAGGATTTGTGGTTGTCGGACCGGTGACCGATCAGGGCACGCAGGGGCGCAAAAATGATCGGGATCGAGACCATCAAGGCGACGAGCCAGGTGGAAATACCCAGTTCAACGATCATGACACGGTTGAGCGTGCCGGTCAGAAGAACAACGGACATGCCCACCGAAACCTGAAACAGACCCAGACGCAGAAGACGGCTCAAGGGCAGGTCCGCGCTTGCCGCGTCGGCAAACGGCAGGAACCCCGGCCCGAGCTGCTTCCATGCTTCCGTCAGGGACTGGTTCAAGCGTTTCATCACCGGCGCAGCTCCATGGCCTGGCTGGTATAGAACCCGCTCGATATCCGTTCCGTGCGCCCCGCTTCCCAGTTCGCCAAGGGCTCAGCCCGCGTGATGGCACGGGTAAGCCGGTTGGGACTGACCGGTTCAATGGACGGCGCCCGGTCGGACCGGGGAAACAGCCGTCCGGCGGCGTGCATCAGGGTCAGGGCCGGGGTGCGCGGTGCGAAGGTAAAGACCACCGACGACCGGGTCGCAGCGGTCAAACTGCAAAGCATACGGACCATGTCGTCGACCTGATAATGGATCAGCGAATCCATTGCCACCGCGTGGTCGAATGTGCCCAGATCATCATGGACCATGTCACCGACCCGAAACTCGATCGAGCCCTCACCCAGGTCTTTGGGCGCGCGATCCCGGGCGAGGTCTACCAGGGTCGGCGAGATATCCACGGCAAGCACCTGGGCTCCCCGGCGGGCGGCTTCCACGGCCAATGCGCCGGTGCCACAGCCCGCATCGAGAACCTGGCGTCCACGCAGATCCGTAGGCAGCCAATCAAGCAGGGTGGCGCGCATCCGGTCGCGCCCGGCCCGGACGGTAGCCCGGATGCCACTGACCGGCGCATCGGATGTGAGCTTCGACCACGCCTCAGCAGCGGTCTTGTCGAAATAGGTTTCAAGCTCACCCCGGCGCTTCTGGTAGGATAATGTCAGCATCAGTCAAACCCCAGAAAGTCAAAGATTTCCCGGTCCTTCATGGGGTTAGGCGACAGGGGGTCGGTGCCTGCCCACAAAGCTTCCGCAAGCTGAATATATTCCTGCCGCACCGCCTCCAGCTCCGGCGAGGTTTCCATCTCGAACAGGGTGGACTTTTTCAGTCGGCTGCGCCGAATGACATCCAGATCGGGGAAATGCGCCAGACGCTTCAGGCCGATGGCATCGTTGAAACGGTCGATCTCATCGGTGGCCGCGCTGCGGTTGGCGACCACTCCGGCAAGGCGCACGTCGTAATTCTTGGACTTGGCCTTGATCGCTGCCACGATCCGGTTCATCGCAAAAATGGAATCGAAATCATTGGCCGTGACGACAATGGCCCGCTCAGCATGCTGGAGAGGGGAGGCGAAACCGCCGCACACCACGTCACCCAGCACATCAAAGATCACCACATCCGTGTCTTCAAGCAGGTGGTGTTCCTTCAGCAGTTTGACCGTCTGGCCCACCACATAGCCACCGCAACCGGTGCCCGCCGGGGGGCCGCCTGCTTCCACACACATCACGCCGTTGTAGCCCTCGTACACGAAGTCTTCCGTCCGCAGCTCTTCGGAATGAAAGTCGACGCTTTCAAGAACATCGATGACCGTCGGCACCAGGCGCTTGGTGAGGGTGAAGGTGGAGTCATGCTTCGGGTCGCAGCCGATCTGCAGAACCCGCTTGCCGATTTTCGAGAACGCCGCTGAGAGATTGGATGAGGTCGTACTTTTGCCGATACCGCCTTTTCCGTACACGGCAAAGACTTTCGCGGACTCGATGGCCACATCCATTTTGACCTGGAGGCTGCCTTCACCATCCGGCCGCTTGTTGACGCCTCTGGGAAGATCGAGAAGTACCATCAGTCTGGCTCCTTACGCCGAAACGGCTTGCATTGGGCCCACGCCTTCGAGCCGGTCCTCGAGTTCATCACCGGCATCGCGCAGGGCTTCCATGGTTTTCTCGTCGGGCGTCCAATATTGCCGTTCGGACGCCTCAATCAGACGGTTGGCGAGTTTCGCGGATGCCTTGGGATTCAATCCGGCAAGGCGTTCACGCATGTCTTCATCGAGGACGAAAGTCTGGGTCAGCTTCTGATAGACCCAGGGGGAGACCTGTCCTGTCGTTGCCGACCAGCCCATGGTGTTGGTGATATGGGCCTCGATCTGACGCACACCCTCATAACCGTGGCGGAGCATGCTTTCCTGCCAGCGGGGATTGAGCATCCGCGTCCGGGTCTCCAGGGCGACCTGCTCGTTCAGTGTTCGTATCGTCCCTTCACCCCTGGTCTGATCGCCGATATAGACCGGGGCGGCTTCACCGCGCGCTCTTTGGACCGCCCGCCCGATCCCTCCGAGGGTATCGAAGTAATGGTCGATCGAGGTTACGCCAAGCTCAACGGATTCGAGGTTCTGATAGGCAAGGTTCACATGGCCCAGCACATCTTCGAGAAGGGCCGGCTGCTGTTCCGCATGTCCTGTCCGTCCGTAGGCAAAGCACTTACGGTGCATGTAGGTGTTGGCCAGTTCGTCTTCCTCGTCCCAGCAGCCGCTGTCGATGAGGTGGTTGACGTTGGAGCCATAGGCCCCTTCTGCATTGCTGAAGACACGCAAGGACGCGGTTTCCAGGTCGCAGCCGGTCTTCTGCTGGTAGGCCAATGCATGCTTGCGGATGAAATTGCGCTCTTCCGCTTCCGGAGCTTCCGCGGCCAGAAAGGCGGCCTCTGCCAGGAGCTTGGTCTGGAGGGGCAGGAGATCCCTGAAGATGCCGGAAAGGGTGACAACCACATCAATCCGAGGGCGCCCCAGGTCCTCAAGGGGAATGAGGGCGGCGCCGCACAGGCGGCCATAACTGTCAAACCGGGGCTTTGCGCCCATGAGCGCCAGCGCCTGGCCGATCGGGCCTCCCTCGCTCTTGAGATTGTCCGTCCCCCACAGAACCAGTGCGATCTGTTCCGGCAGCGGATTGCCGTCCTCAAGATACCGGTCAAGCAGACGCTGGGCCTGGGAAGCACCATCGGCCAGAGCAAAGGCGCTGGGGATCTTGAACGGATCGAAGCCGTGGATGTTGCGCCCGGTGGGAAGAATGTCCGGATTGCGCAGCAGATCTCCGCCGGCCACCGGGCGGATGTAGCGGCCATCAAGAGCCGTCAGGAGCCCGTCGATCTCGGTATCTTCCATCAGGAGACGGTTCGTCCGGGACAGTTCTTCGAACATGGCCAGGGAATCACTGTCCCCGGACCCTGCGCCCATGGCCGATGCGTCCCGGGCGCTGCCACCATCGGCAATGATCTCCAGGCTGGATAGATCCGGCTGAACCCCATGCCCCGCATCGGCAAGGGACCGCAGCAGATCGATCCGTTCTTCCCGGGACGGCGTTTCTCCCACCACATGGAGACCATGGGGGATGAGGGCCTGCTCCAGCTCGATCAGATCGGTGGTGAGTTTGGCGATGTGGGTTTCCGCGTCCCCGTTCCACTGTGGCTCCAGGGGCGCCAGATCAAGCTCCGCCGCCTGGCTTTGGATCATCTCCGTGAGCGTATGATAATCCGAGACGGTGTCCGCCCCATCAGAAGGCGGGGGGAGGGAGCGCCAACGCTGGAGGGAGGCCTTCAGGTCAATCAGCCCACGGTACAGCCCCGCATGGGCCACCGGCGGCGAGAGATGGCTGACCAGGGTGGCCGAAGACCGGCGCTTTGCGATCGTGGCTTCGGACGGGTTGTTTCCGGCGTAGAGATAGAAATTGGGCAGTGTGCCGATGAGCCGGTCCGGCCAGCAGGCACCGCTCAGCCCGGTCTGCTTGCCCGGCATGAACTCGAGCGCACCGTGGGTGCCGAAATGCAGCACCGCGTCCGCCCCGAAATCATCCCGGACATAGCGGTAGAAAGCGCAGAAGGCATGGGTGGGGGCGAAGCTTTTCTCGAACAGAAGGCGCATCGGGTCGCCTTCGTAACCGAAGGCCGGCTGGACACCGACGAAGACATTGCCGAATTGAGCCCCGAGAACGAAGATCGACCGGCCGTCGGTCTGATGACGGCCCGGCGCCGGACCCCACTGCTCTTCCAGTTCCGCCAGCCAGGGCTCCCGCCGGACATGATCGTCCGCGCTGATCCGTACATGGATGTTGGCATCGGTGCCATACTGGGCGGCATTACCCTCGACAATCTGTGTGCGCAGGGCATCGGCACTTTCGGGCAGGTCGATGCTGTACCCTTCGCCCTTCATGGCCGTCAGGGTGTTGTAGAGGGATTGGAAGACGGAAAGCTGCATGGCCGTACCCACGGCACCGCCATTGGGCGGAAAACCGAAAATGACTACGGCGACCTTGCGGTCGCAAACCGGCCGACGGCGCAGGGCGATCAACTTTTCGACCCGGGATGCCAGCATGGCCGCCCGCTCCGGGCAGCATTGCATCTCCCGGTGGTTCTCACACTGACCTTCCGTACCCCGTCCGCCGAAAATCATCGGGCCGGTGGAGCCGTCCAGTTCCGGAAGGGCCACCATCATGGTCGCTTCCATGGGCAGGAGACCCTGGTCAGAGCGCTCCCAGTCCGCCACAGACTGAAACTCCAGTGGATGGGCGGCAATATAGGGCACATCGAGCCGGGCCAGCATGTCTTCTGCCGCCTTGGCGTCGTTATAGGCGGGGCCGCCGACCAGGGAAAATCCGCACAGGGAAACGACCGCATCCACCGTGGCCTTGCCGTCGGCCATGAAGAACTTTTCGACGGCCGTTCTGGCATCGAGCCCGCTGGCAAAGGCCGGGACCACGTTCAGGCCACGATCTTCAAGGGCGGCGATCACCCCATCGTAATGGCCCGTGTCATTGGCCAGAATATAGGAGCGCAGCACCAGAACACCGACGGTGCCGTTTGCCCCCTTGCCCTGGTGCGGCAATCCATGGACGTCCGTGCCGACCCGCCCTTTCAGGCGCGGATGGTAGACACCTTCATCCGGGTAGTCCGCAGGCGGCGGAACTTTGGCGGGTTTACCCTCACCGGAATACCGTTCCAGCAGAAAGCGCACCATGTTGAGCATGTTCTCGTCGGATCCGGCAAGCCAGTACTGCATGGCCAGGAAATAGGCGCGCACATCCTGGGCTGTGCCGGGGATGAATTTGAGGATCCGGGGCAGGCGGCGCAGCATGGCCATCTGCTTGGCGCCGGAACTCTGGGTCTTGGTCTTGGATCCCCGCAGCCTCTTCAGGAGGGCCATGGGCCCGGACTGTTTGCCGTTCATGGCGAACTTGCCCATCCGGGTCAGGCGCATGACTTCCCCGGCGGACATGAAACAGACCATGGCGTCGCAATGGGGCTGGCGGGCCGTCAGGGCAGGGAGGACAAGCTGGATGTGTTCCTCAAGGAACATCATGTTGACGATGATGATGTCGCCCTCGGCGATATCGGCGAGGCAGCGGGCCCGGGCCTCTTCGTCGGTGGCCCATTCGGCGGCCGCATGGAGGGAAAAGGTCAGGTCCGGATAATCCCGCTCAAGGGGCGGGCGCGCACGATCCACCGGGCCGGACATGTGATTGTCCAACGTAACGATAACAACTCTTTTAGGCGTGCCTCTAGCGGCCGAAATGGGCTTTGGCATCGTACAAGGTCTCTACCGTTATTGTTGATAAGCCCTGGTCCCGGGCAAAGGTCTCCGTATTGCGTCTCGCTTTTCCGCGTACGAAGAAAGGAATCTTGCGCAGTTCCGTCTCTGCCGCGGCGTCCCAGACGGGTGCTCCGGATGGTGCCGCCGGAGTCGCATCGGGCATCGCACCGGACGGGGCATCGGCTGGCTTTTCCATCGTCGCGGCTGGCGTCCCGTCGTCTTGTGCCGGGGCTGCGGGCTGCCGGGCTTCCCGGGCGGCGCCATGGCCCAGGTGAGAGGCGCCCGCACCGTCATGGAACTCGAAGTCTTCCCGGAACATGTGGAGAAGATGTTCCTCAAGCCCCATGACCAGGGGATGGACCCAGGTGTCGAAAAGCACATTGGCGCCCTCGAAACCCATGACCGGGGAATAGCGGGCCGGGAAATCCTGGACATGGACGGGCGCGGATATGACCGCACAGGGAATGCCCAGACGTTTGGCGATGTGGCGTTCCATCTGTGTGCCGAGAACCAGTTCCGGCTGGAGATCGGCAATGGTCTGCTCGACTTCGAGGTAATCTTCGGTGATCAGAGGATCAACGCCGTGATCCGCCGCTGCGGCGCGAACCTCCCGGGCGAATTCCCTGTTGTAGGCGCCAAGTCCGACAACCTCGAAGCCCATCTCGTCCTTGGCGACCCGGGCGGCGGCGATTGCATGGGTGGCATCACCGAAAATGAAGACGCGCTTGCCGGTCAGATAGGTGGAATCGACTGAACGGGACCACCAGGGCATGCGGGAGTTTTCATCATCGAGGGCAGGGGCGGGATCGACACCGGCCACCCGGGCCACCTCATGGATGAAATCTCGGGTGGCGCCGACGCCCATGGGAACCGTCGACACGAAGGGTTGGGAGAAGGTCCGCTCAAGCCATTTGGCTGCTGTCATGCTGATCTCAGGATAGAGAGAGATGTTGAAATCAGCCTGTCCAAGCCGGGTCAGATCTCCGGGCGTTGCGCCCAGGGGGGCGGTGACGTTGACATCCACCCCAAGACGGCCAAGGAGTTTCTTGACTTCTTGAAGGTCATCCCGGTGGCGGAAACCCAAAGCCGTGGGGCCCAGGATGTTGCATGAAGGGCGGGTGCGCTCCGGCGTGTCCGCCGTCTCGTCAGCAGGGGAACCAGCCAGCGCGCGGACGATCTGATAGAAGGTCTCCGAGGCGCCCCAGTTCTCCTTGCGCTGATAAGAGGGCAATTCGAGGGGAATGACGGGCACCGGAAGTGCGAGCGCCTTGCTCAGGCCGGACGGATCATCCTGAAGCAGCTCGGCGGTGCAGGACGCGCCGACAATCAGGGCTTCCGGCTTGAACCGTCCGTAGGCATCCTGAAGAGCGGTCCTGAAGATTTCCGCGGTATCCGAGCCAAGATCCCGGGCCTGGAACGTGGTGTAGGTCACCGGCGGGCGCCTGCTCGAGCGCTCGATCATGGTGAAGAGAAGGTCCGCATAGGTATCGCCCTGGGGCGCGTGGAGCACATAATGCAGCCCTTCCATGGCGGTGGCGATCCGCATGGCGCCCACATGGGGCGGGCCTTCATATGTCCAGACCGAAAGCTGCATGATCAGACCTCCAGCCGTGCGCGCCGGACCAGGGGCCGGGCAAACAGTTCGGCGAGGTCTCCGGCCTGCTCAAAGCCATGAACCGGCGTGAAGACAAGCTCGATGGACCATTTGGTCGTGATACCTTCCGCCTCAAGAGGATTGGCAAGACCCAATCCGCAGACGGCGAGATCCGGCAGGGATGACCGGCACCGGTCAAGCTGCCGGTCCACATCCTGGCCCTCGCTCAAGGTGACGTGCTCGGGCAGGAGCGCAAGATCTGGCGCGAGATGCTGGCGGTGCAGATAGGGGGAGCCCACTTCAATCAGATCCATGCCCAATTCGGTGTTCAGGAACCGGGCCAGGGGCACTTCGAGCTGGGAGTCCGGAAAAAAGAAGACGGATCGGCCCTCAAGCTGATCGCGGTATCGGGTGAGGGCCTTGTGAGCCCGCTGGCGCCGGGGCTCCACCACCCCATCGAAAACCGCCTGGGGGATATTCCAGAGCTTGGCGGCCTCAAGGAGCCAGGCCCGGGTGCCTTCGGCGCCGAAAGGGAAGGGGGCTGCAAGATGGGTTGCGCCCCGCTCGGAGAGGGCGCGACCGGTCTCTCCCAGGAACGGCTGGGCCAGCAGATAGGATGTGTTCGGTCCCACCGGCGGCAGGTCGTCCGCCTTGCGCGGGGGCAGGAAGTGCACCGGGTCGACGCCCAATTCTTCGAAAAGGCGCCGGAACTGGTCTTCCACCACGTCCGGCAGGCTGCCAACCACCAGCAGGGATTGCTCTGCTTGGGCAGGCTCCGCGGGCATCTCGGGAACCATGGCCGTGAGGCAGGCGTCTTCGCCCTGGGTGAAGGTGGTCTCAATGCCGCTCCCTGAATAATTCAGGATCCGCACATCCGGGGCATGCTGCAGGGAAAGCCTCTGGGCCGCCCGGGACAGATCCAGCTTGATCACCTCGGACGGGCAGGAGCCCACAAGGAAAAGCATACGGATTTCCGGGCGCCGCTCCAGAAGGCGGGATACGACCCGGTCCAGTTCCTCATTGGCATCGGCAAGGCCCGCAAGGTCGCGCTCTTCGATAATGGCGGTCGCGAACCGGGGCTCGGCGAAAATCATCACACCGGCTGCCGATTGCATCAGATGGGCGCAGGTCCGCGAGCCGACAATCAGGAAAAAGGCATCCTGGATCTTGCGGTGCAGCCACATGATCCCGGTCAGGCCGCAGAACACTTCCCGCTGGCCCCGCTCCTTGAGGACGGGGCGGGAATCGCAACCGGCGGATCTGGGCAGCGGCGCGGGAGCCGGGACATGGTTCATGGGAGAACCTCCGCGGACTGCGGCGCACTGTTTGGGAAGCGGTTACCCGTCTTGGCGGAGGGTCCGGTCTGGCCGGCGGGCGCTTCGAGCTGGGCTGCCCGCAGTTTCAACAGGAACTGGGCGGCATTGATGACATAGGTGAAGTAAGCGGCAAGGGCGAGAAGCATCTGCCCCTGGGCTGAAAGCCAGCCGAACATAACCGCGCCGAGATAGGCCGTATGCAGAGCCAGCACGAGCATGCTGACCACGTCTTCCCAGAAGAACGCCGGGACAAAGAGCCAGCGTCCGAACACGACCTTTTCCCAGATCGACCCGGTGATCATGATGATGTAGAGCACCAGCGTCTTGATCACGATGGAGACAGTTGCCGCCATCAATCCCTCGCCGGTCGCCAGATAGCGCACCACGAGACCGAGGCTGATCAGGAAGACGAGAAACTGAAGGGGAGCGAGGATGCCCTGAACAAGGGTCCAGACCGTATTGTCTCGGCGGACGCGCTCTTCAGGGGTGTAAAGCGACCGTTGCACACGTGTCTGATCGTTTTGACGGGCAAAGACGTCACGTTGCGGTACAGAGAGACCGGCTTCCAGGACGCTCGACGCCGCAGCACCGCTTTTGCGGTGTTTCATGGTCGCCTCGAAGGCGCGACTGGATCCGGGGCCATGTTCTACTTCTGCCGTCATATCCTACCGACCAGTACCCTCAATGCGATTGCCATCAGCGAAACTGTGTTCCGGAGCCTTGCCCGCTGGCATTGCCCTGGGCTGAATTTGCCCGATGCGGACAAAGACGATCGACCGCTTTGCGCTGCTGGGATCGGGCCTTGCGGCTCCGCGGATCCGGCTCATTGGAAGCCTAAAACGCGTCCAATGGGTTGGCCTTCAGCACAATCGGTCACCCTGAAACGGTAGTGCCAGCTCTGGTCACTGTCAACTGCGCTTTACGTCAAGAAGGGTTGACGCTTGGTGCTAAAACCTCTTAATTGGCGTTGATATGGGCGAAATGCGCCCAATTTGCTTTGCCAAAGCCGCGATGACCTGTTGAACTTGGGGCGCGGTGGCAGGAATGCGGTGCCTGAGACAGGCACCGCTGACGGAGATGGCGGTCTGGCAATCAGACCGGCCCTTGCAGGTATCGCCCTTGTGCGGCTTGTGAGCGGGACCATCTCAAGCCACCGAACGCCGTGACACGGTGCGAAAGAATGTGCCGGTCATGGGAGGATCCCGAGAGAAAAACCGGGTGCAGTCATGCAGAACCGGGGAAAGAGGGGCAACATGGCCACGACACGCCAAGTTGTGGGCTCCGAAGACAAGGCTGATGGCAATGGCTGGACTACGGATGCCGATGATCAGAGCTTGTGCAGCGGTAACGTCACGCTGACGCCGGACTGTTCGTCCGGGGAGCAACCCCAGGCAGCGGTTCGCGGCGGAACGGAAGACAAGCAGAAGTGGCTTGCCGCGACCATCGAAAGGGAAATCGTGCCGCGCCTGTTGATGGCTCATAGACAACGCGTCACTGGTGCTGCCGTGCTCTCCGGTGAGGATCACCCCCGTGAAGAGGCGCCCCAAGCAGACCTGGGGTCCCATCGTGGTTCGGCGGTCAGCGCGGCTGACCTCGCCCGGTTCACCAAGACCGTGCTTGATGACGATGACGCGGCGATTCGTCAGCAGATTGACAGTCTGCAAGCCCGTGGTGTTGAACGTGAAACCCTTTTCCTGGATCTCCTCGCGCCGGCCGCCCGGGCCCTTGGCACAGGCTGGGAAGACGATGTCTACAGTTTCAGTGACGTGACTATCGGACTGACCCGGCTGCACCGCCTCATCCACAGCCTTGGCGCGGGCGCAGATATGACCCAATCCAAGGACCGTGCTGCCCACCGGATTTTGCTGGTGCCGGCTCCCGGCGAACAGCACACATTCGGCCTCCTTATGGTGGCGGAGTTTTTCCGCCTTGACGGTTGGAGTGTGTGGGATGAGCCGTCTGTATCCATGGAAACCATCAAAGACCTTGTAAATGCAACGGCCTATGATGTAGTGGGACTGTCCGTGAGCTGTGAAGTTGCGTTGCATGGCTTGCATTCAGTGATCACAACACTGAAGAGTGAGTCCTGTAATCCGAACGTCAAGGTCATGGTTGGTGGGCAGATTTTTGCAGACAACCCGACTTTGGTAACCCGTGTCGGCGGTGATCTTTCCGCCTCAAATGCCGCTGAAGCCGTGTCGCGAGCCAATGAAATAATGGCACAAGAAACCAGCAGGACCGGTCGCGCTGTGTGACCCTTCTCGCCTCGGCAAGAGTTAGTGTGTGACATCACGATGGAACTGGCTTTGTCGAATCACGCGTCCGGAGAGCTGAAGGCCCTCGCGGAAACAGTGAGCCATCTCGAGAGTGCCGTGGCGGCGCAGCTCCTGGCGGCCACGGCGGACGTCACCCTGATTCTCGACAGCAACAGCGTCATCGAATCCGTCACCATCGGCGAGGCGGAACCGGCGGGCCAGAAATATGCGGCCTGGATCGGCCAGGCCTGGGTCGACACGGTCACGATCGAAAGCCGGCCCAAGATCGAGGCCATCATGCAGACGGCCCTGGAGGCCGGCCCCCCCAAATGGCGCCAGGTCAATCATCCGTCTCCAGAGGGTGTGGATCTGCCAGTCCGCTATTTTGCCGTCAAGGCCGGCCAGGGAGACAAGGTTGTCGCCGTGGGCCGTGACCTGCGCGCCGCCGCTCAGATGCAGCAGCGTCTGCTCGACACGCAGTATGCAATGGAGCGTGAGTTTGCCCGGCTGCGCAAACTGGAAACCCGCTACCGGCTCTTGTTCCAGGTCAGCGCCGAAGCGGTCCTGATCGTCAACACACGGACACACAAGGTCGTCGAGAGCAATCCGGCCGCCGCCGAGATTTTCGATGCCACCCCCCGGCAGCTTGTGGGCAAGCCCTTTCCGGACATGTTCGCCCCGGACTTTCAGGAAACCGTGCAGACCGTCATGGCCGGCGGGCGTGTCGAAGGTCTGCGTGTCCGCCTGGAAGACGGGAACAGGCAGTGCCTTCTGTCCGCATCCGTGTTCCGCCAGGACGGCGTGCCGTTCCTCCTTGCCCGCCTTATCCTGGAAGATGAGGCAACCCCGGAGCGACTGTCGCGAACCGGTGCCAGATGTCTCGAGGTGATCGAGAACCTGCCCGAAGGCTTTGTCGTGGCCGATTCAAAGCTCAATATTCTGTCAGCCAACAGCGCTTTTCTGGAAATGGCCCAGCTTGCCACCAGCGATCAGGCCCATGGTCAGCCTCTGTCGAGTTTCATCGGACGGACCCAGGTTGACTTGAATGTTCTGGTCTCCAATGTGCGCCAGCACGGATCCGTTCGCCAGTTCAAGACGGTCATGCGGGACAGTTACGGGTCCAGTCTCGATACTGAGATTTCCGCGGTCTATACGCCCGGCGGAGACTTGCCCTGTTTCGGCTTTACGATCCGGGCACTGAACCTCGACACCCAGGCGACGCCCATTCCCGGCGATCTGCCCCGCTCGGTGGAACAACTGACGAAGCTGGTGGGACGGGTCTCCCTCAAGGAAATTGTCCGGGACACGACGGATCTGATTGAGCGTCTGTGTATTGAGGCGGCCCTGGAACTCACCCAGGAGAACCGGGCATCCGCTGCCGAAATGCTGGGCCTCAGCCGCCAGGGGCTCTACGCCAAACTGCGCCGCTACAATATCGTCGAGTGACGATACAGCCTGCGCGTGTATTGCGCGCCATAATGCTGCCGATATGAGCGTCAAGTTAGATTGACACTTGTTGCTGTCAAGCTTACCCTCCAATCCATGACACACGAAACGCTCGCCATCCGGCCCGCGTCCCGGCCCTCTGTGTCCGCGGTCGTGGAGCTTTTGAAACCGATCACATGGTTTGCTCCCATGTGGGCTTTCGGCTGTGGAATCGTATCGGCGGGCGTGCCGGTCAGCGAGCGGATGATTGAGATTGCCGTCGGCATCATTCTCGCCGGTCCGCTGCTTTGCGGCACCAGCCAGGCTGCCAATGACTGGTTCGACCGCCATGTGGACGCAATCAACGAGCCCAACCGCCCCATCCCGTCCGGACGGGTGCCGGGCATTTGGGGCTTGCAGATCGCCTTGGCGTGGACGGCCCTGTCCCTGACCGTTGCGGCCGCCCTCGGTCCTTGGGTCTGGGGTGCGGCGGCCATGGGAACGGCTCTCGCATGGGCCTACAGCGCACCGCCCTTCCGCCTGAAAAAGAATGGCTGGTGGGGAAATGGGGCCGTTGCTGTCTCCTATGAGGGGCTGGCGTGGGTGGCCGGTGCCGCCGTCATGACCACCTCCATGCCCGACTGGCGCATCCTGGCTCTGGCGGCTCTGTACAGCGCCGGGTGCCATGGCATCATGACATTGAATGATTTCAAGGCCGTGGAAGGCGATGTGCGCATGGGCGTGCGGTCCCTGCCGGTGCAGCTCGGGGTCGAGCGGGCGGCCCAGGTGGCCTGCGTCATGATGGTCATTCCCCAACTGATTGTTGTCGGTCTTTTGCTGTCCTGGGAACGGCCCGTTCATGCCGCCCTGGTCTGCGGTCTGACTGCGGGGCAGATCCTCCTGATGTTCCGGCTGTTGCGGGATCCTCGTCAGTACGCCCCCTGGTTCAATGCCACCGGCATCACCCTTTATGTCATCGGCATGTTGGTGAGTGCCATTGCCGTTCGATCCATCATTGGTGGGGCATCATGACGGGACAGTATCTGAGCTGGTTCGGCATTATCAGACTGGGCCTCGTTCAGACGGCTCTGGGGGCCATTGTGGTTCTGACCACGTCGGTCTTGAACCGGATCATGATTGTCGAGCTTGGCCTTGCGGCCATGCTGCCGGGCACCCTGGTGGGGCTTCATTATGCGGTCCAGATGCTGCGTCCCCGCTGGGGTCATGGCTCTGACCGGGCCGGTCGGCGCACCCCTTGGATCATTGGCGGCATGGCGGTTCTGGGCGGCGGCGCCCTGCTTGCGGCCTGGGCGGTATCCATTATGGCCACCGCCTACTGGACCGGGCTTTTGCTGTCCCTGGCGGCCTTCGTCCTGATCGGGGTTGGCGTCGGCGCCTCGGGGACCTCGCTTCTCGTCCTGCTGGCGACCCGCACCGCACCCTCCCGCCGGGCCGCTGCGGCCTCGATTGTCTGGATGATGATGATCGCAGGGTTCATCGTGACCGCCGCGACGGTGGGACAGGTGCTGGATCCCTTCTCCTTTCCCCGTCTGATGGCCGTGACTGCTGCCGTTTCCGGTGCTGCGTTCCTGCTCACTCTGGTGGCTGTCTGGCGTGTCGAACGCATGTCCGTGAACGGTGCCGATGCAAGCGCGGAGCCCGACTCCGATGCCCGGAAAACGCCTTTCATGGAGGCCTTGAAACAGGTCTGGGCAGAGCCCCAGGCCCGTCAGTTCACGGTCTTTGTCTTCGTCTCCATGCTCGCCTACAGCGCCCAGGATCTGATCCTGGAACCCTTCGCCGGCCTCGTGTTCGGCATGACCCCGGGAGAGACCACGAGCCTCGCCGGCATGCAGCATGGGGGCGTTCTCGTGGGCATGATCCTTGTGGCTCTGGCCGGCAGTGCCCGGGCCGGGCGGGGCATCGGACTGCGGATCTGGACCGTAGGCGGATGTCTGGCTTCGGCTGTGGCCCTTGCCAGTCTCGCCGTTGCGGGGCATGTGGGCCCGGCATGGCCTCTGGAGATGTCGGTTTTTGCCCTCGGACTGGCCAACGGCATTTTCGCTGTCGCAGCCATCGGCTCCATGATGAACCTTGCCAATGAAGGCACCGGATCCCGGGAGGGTGTACGGATGGGATTGTGGGGGGCGGCACAGGCGATCGCCTTTGGCCTGGGCGGTTTCCTGGGTGCGGCAGCGGTGGATGCCATGCGCGTGATTGCCGGCACTCCCCTTGGGGCATACGGAACAGTCTTCATCTGTGAAGCGGTTCTGTTCGTCCTGGCCGCCGGTCTTGCCTTCCGCATCCACTGGAACGGGACCGGACAATCGAAGACCTTGATGCCTGCCGCCGGAGAAGGCTACATCGCAGGCGCAGCCGGACGGTGAAAATCAATGAGCAGCATGGAAACATTTGATGTGGTCGTCGTCGGCGGCGGACCCGCCGGGGCAACCGTGGCCGATGACCTGGCCCGACAGAACCGGAGGGTCCTTCTCCTGGACAGGGCAGGCCGGATCAAACCCTGCGGCGGCGCCATTCCTCCCCGCCTGATCCAGGATTTTGACATTCCTCAATCGGTCATCGTGGCCCGGGCCACATCCGCCCGCATGATCGCGCCTTCCGAGCGTGAGGTGGATATGCCCATCGAAGGCGGCTATGTGGGCATGGTCGACCGGGAAGTCTTTGATGAATGGCTCCGGGAACGGGCCGCAAGCCACGGAGCGTCCCGCCGGACCGGCACCTTCGAGACCCTGGAAAGGGACGGGGACGGCACCGCGGTCGTCTGCTACCGGGCTTCAGGGGATCCCAAGGGCAGTGAACCCAAGCGGGTGCGTGCACGCCTGGTGGTCGGCGCCGATGGGGCAAGGTCCATGGTCGCCCGCCAGGCCATCCCCAAGGGCAATGAGGTGCCTTGCGTCTTTGCCTACCATGAGATCATCCGCTCCCCATCGAATGACAATGCGGCCTTCGAAGGATCCCGCTGTCACATCTATTACCAGGGTCATCTGTCGCCGGATTTCTACGCCTGGATCTTCCCCCATGGCGAGACCACGAGCGTTGGTGTGGGTTCGGCCCGGAAGGGCTTTTCCTTGCGCGGTGCGGTGTCCTCTCTTCGGGAGACCACCGGTCTCGACGCGGCAGAAACGGTGCGTACGGAAGGAGCTCCGATCCCCCTGCGCCCTCTGAAGTGCTGGGATAACGGCAGGGATGTGCTTGTGGTTGGCGATGCGGCCGGCATTGTGGCGCCGGCTTCCGGTGAGGGCATCTATTACGCCATGGCCGGCGGACGCATCGTGGCCGATACCGCAGAGCGTTTTCTCGCCACCGGTGACGCGAAAGTCCTGAAGCAGGCCCGCAAGACCTTCATGAAAGAGCACGGCCGGGTCTTCTGGATCCTCGGTATGATGCAGCATTTCTGGTACCGCAACGACAAGCGGCGGGAACGGTTCGTCAGCATCTGCGACGATCCCGATGTGCAGCATCTCACCTGGGACGCCTATATGAACAAGAGACTGGTCAAGGCCAAGCCCGCGGCCCATGCCCGCATTTTCTTCAAGGATCTGGCCCATCTCTTCGGCTGGGCGTCCACCTGATGACGGCACGGTCCCGAAAGCTGCGGGCGATTGCGGTCGCCGCAGCCGCCGCCCTGCTGGTCGGTCTGGTCGGGGGCACACTGACGACCATCGGCCCCTGGTACGAGGCCTTGGACAAGCCGTCCTGGCAACCGCCGGACTGGCTGTTCGGCCCGGCCTGGACGATCATCTTCGCCTTGACGGCCCTGTCCGCCGCTCAGGCGTGGGTCAGCACCCGGACCAAAGGGGACCGGGAAGCGCTTATCGGCATGTTCTGCCTGAACGGGTTTCTCAATCTGCTTTGGAGTTTTCTGTTTTTCCGGCTTCAGCGTCCCGATTGGGCATTGATTGAGGTCGGCTTTTTGTGGCTGTCCATCCTTGCGCTGATCCTTTTCGTGGCCCGGTTCTCCCGTCAAGCAAGTGCGCTCCTGGTGCCCTATCTGGCCTGGGTCAGTTTCGCTGCTTTCCTGAACTGGACGATCGTGTCCCTCAACGCCCCCTTCTCGTAGGATCATGGTTGAGTTTGTTCTCTCCGGAGGGGCGGTCCTTGTCATCCTCGGCCTGATTGGGCTCGAGGCCGTTGGTATCGCCCTTTACCGGCGCCTGACCGGGAGGGGCCCCAGGCTCCAGGACCTGGCATTCACCCTGTTATCCGGTGGATTTCTGATCCTTGCCCTCCATGCAGCCCTGACCGGCGCGCCTCCATTTTGGCTGATGGGGTGGCTGAGCGGCGCTCTAATCGCCCACATTGCAGATTTACGCTCCCGGTGGTGATCCGCCGGTTCGATGCCGCCGTAAGTGTCATTGCAAGTTGACGGTCTCAGCCGTCACTTCAATTTTCACAGATGGGCGCACGAGCTATGGAGGAAGCCATGCAACAGGGATTTCCCGCCGGATCATCCAGCGATTTGCGGCTGGAGCGGTATTTTGACGGCAAGGTCCGGGCCACCGGCATTTTCCAGGACCGCTTCGGCAAACCCCGCCGCCAGTTCTCCGTCGACGTCGAAGGACAATGGGACGGAAAGACGCTGACCCTCGTCGAGGATTTCGTTTTCGACGACGGTGAAATCGATCACCGCACATGGCATATCCGCCCCGTCGGAGAGGATGGGTATGAGGGCCGCTCAAGTGACGTGATCGGCGCCGCGAATGGGGCCGTCAAGGGCAATACCTTGAACTGGAAGTATCCGTTCCGTCTGCGTCTGGGCAAGCAGACCCTCCAGGTTCAGTTCAATGACTGGTTTTTCCTGCTTGATGACAATGTCCTGGTGAACCGGGCCGAGGTGTCAAAATTCGGGATCCAGATCGGACAAACGACCATTGTTTTCCGCCATTGATAAGACGCGCGGAAGTCGCCATCGCAATCTGGAAATGCTGAAGGACGGATTGGTGCCTTCAGCTTGATGTGCGTCAAAGAGTGTGGAGCGAGAACTGTCATGCTGCGTTGACACAAAGCATGAGGCGTGAAGATGCGCATAGTTCTCGTTCACCCGAATTATCACTCCGGCGGCGCCGAGATTGCCGGGAACTGGCCCCCGGCCTGGGCGGCCTATCTGACAGGCTCGCTCCGGTCCGCGGGCTTTGAGGATGTCCATTTCATCGATGCGATGACCAATCACATTGGTGATGATGGACTGCGGGAGCGCCTTACGGCCCTCAAACCCGATATCGTTGGTGTCACCGCCATCACGCCCTCCATCTACATGGCCGAACGGGTTCTGGAAGTCGCGAGGGAAGCCTGCCCCGATGCCCTGCGCGTCCTTGGCGGCGTCCACGCCACATTCATGTACAAGCAGGTGCTCTCCGAAGCGCCCCAGGTCGATGTCATCGTCCGGGGTGAGGGGGAGGAGATTTTCAACACCCTTGTGGGGGCCGTGGCCGACGGGCGCTGGCCCGAATGCCGTTCCGAAATCAAGGGGCTGGCCTACAGGGATGGGGACAAGATCGTCGCAACCCAGGCCGCACCCACGGTCAAGGATCTCGATGCAATTGATCCGGACTGGTCCATTCTCGAATGGGAAAAGTACATCTACGTGCCGCTGGGTGTGCGGGTGGCCATTCCGAACATGGCCCGGGGCTGTCCGTTCACCTGCACATTCTGCTCCCAATGGAAATTCTGGCGGGATTACCGGATCCGCGACCCCAAAAAGGTCGTCGATGAGATCGAGCGGCTTGTGGAGGACTACCAGGTGGGTTTCTTCATCCTTGCTGACGAGGAACCCACCATCAACCGCAAGAAGTTCATCGCCTTCTGTGAGGAGCTCATCGCCCGGGGGCTGCCGGACCGGGTCAAATGGGGCATCAATACGCGGGTGACGGATATTCTGCGGGATGAGAAATACCTGCCCCTCTACCGCAAGGCCGGACTCGTCCACGTCTCTCTTGGCACGGAAGCAGCCGCCCAACTCAAGCTCGACCGGTTCAACAAGGAAACCAAGGTCGAAGACAATCGCCGGGCCATCGCACTTCTGCGCAATGCTGACATTTTCACCGAAGCCCAGTTCATTGTCGGTCTCGAGAACGAAACCGCCGAGACCCTGGAGGAGACCTATCAGATGGCCCGGGACTGGGATCCGGACCTGGCCAACTGGTCCATGTATACCCCCTGGCCCTTCACGCCCCTTTTCCAGGAACTGGGGGACAAGGTCGAGGTCTTCGATTTCTCCAAGTACAATTTCGTGACGCCGATCATGAAACCGGAGGCGATGGACCGGGGGGAACTGCTCGACCGCGTGATGAGCAATTACCGGCGCTTTTACATGCGCAAGGCCTTCTTCCACTACCCCTGGCGGGGGACCGGATTCCGGCGCCGCTATCTGTTGGGATGTCTGAAGGCTTTTCTCAAGGCCGGGTTCCAACGCACCTTCTATGACCTGGGCAAGGTTGGATATTGGGGACCACAGACGAAAGAGAAGGTCGATTTCCATTTCGACGAGACCAAGCGGATCGCACCGGCACAGGCAGAAGACTGGGAAGCGGCCGCCGACCGTGCCAAGGCCCTTCGGAAAGTGCGCGACCAGGCTCGAGCGGCCAAGTCTGCGCCAGCCGTAAAAGCCTGCGGCGGCGGTGAGCAGCAGATGCAGGACGAGGACGCCCGCCCCCTGGTGCCCGCGGAGTAATGGGCCATGGCCGCCCGCAGGCAGACTGTGCAAGGTGTGAGCCTCGATGGCGCCGCGCCCACTGAAACCCGGCAAGCCCGTGTCGGCCCGAATGCGATCCTTCAACTGATCACTGCCCTGGATCACTTCGATGCAGGGGCCCATACCCGCGCTGTCTTTGCCCGTGCCGGGCTGACGGAATTCATTGACCATCCGCCCACGGATATGGTGGAGGAGGATAGTGTTGCCCTGGTCTATCGGGCCCTGTTCGAGCACCTCGATCACCGGAACGCAAGTGCCATTGCCCGGGATGCCGGCCGTCGCACGGCGGATTATGTCATGGCCAACCGGATTCCTGTCAATGTCCGTCGGCTGCTCAAGCTCCTGCCCGGTCCGATAGCGGCCTTGCTGCTACTCTCAGCAATCGCCCGGCACGCCTGGACTTTTGCGGGCAGCGGTACCCTGAGCGTTCAGAAAGGCAGTCCCATCATTATCGAGATCACCGCGAACCCGCTCGCCATCGGTCATTGTGCCTGGCACACGGCGGTCTTTGAGCGGATGTTCCGGACCTTGGTTTCAAGGCATATGCGCGTGGACCACGCCGCCTGCTGTGGAGAGGGGGCGCCCTCCTGCAGGTTCGAAATCGCCACCCTCTCCCGGATCGGCGAGAGGGGGAAAAGTCGGCTGATTTGAGACGCCAGTTGTTTTGAAACACCAGTTGTTTTGTAACACTGGGCCCAGGATCAGATGGGAGTCTACCGGCTCTCCTGCTGCTTCTTCGCAAGAGCGGACGCAAACGCCGACCCAAAGGCACTGCCGCCACCGGTTTGATGCTGTCCGGCCTTGCCTCCGTTCTGGCGGTTTTGACTGGACGGGCGGCTTTCCTTTCTTCCGGATACGGCTTTGTCCATTCGTGGGCCTTTATCCTGACGGGGCTGCGCTTCCTGGCTATCCTGACGGCGCATGGTCAGCGAGATGCGTTTGCGCTTCACATCCACGTCCAGAACCCGCACCTTGACCACATCGCCTGCCTTCACCACGTCCGACGGGTCGCTGACGAAACGGTCGGCAAGCTGAGAAATATGGACCAGACCGTCCTCATGGACACCAATGTCAACAAAAGCCCCAAAGGCCGCGACATTGGAGACCGTTCCCTCGAGTTGCATCCCCGGCTTGAGGTCGGTGATGGTCTCAACACCTTCGACAAAGCTCGCGGTACGGAAGGCCGGCCGTGGATCCCGGCCCGGTTTTTCCAGTTCGCCGATGATGTCCATCACAGTGGGCAGACCAAACCGGTCATCTACGAAATCCGTAGGTGAAAGCGCTCTCAAGGGGCTGGCGTCCTTGCTCAGTTCACGAACGCTGTGTCCGCTCGCCGCCACGATCCGCGCGGCAAGCGGGTAGGCCTCCGGGTGAACCGCCGAGCCGTCGAGAGGGTCATCCCCATCACGAATGCGCAGAAACCCTGCGCACAGTTCAAAGGTCCTGGCACCCAGACGGGGCACCTTCAAAAGCTCCTTGCGGGATCGGAATGGCCCGCGCGCGTTGCGCATTTCAACAATCGCTTCGGCAAGGCTCTGCCCCAGGCCCGAAACCCGTGCCAGAAGATGGGAGGAGGCGGTATTCAGTTCGACACCAACTGCATTCACGGCATCTTCCACCACGCCGTCCAGGCTGCGGGCAAGGCGACCCTGGTTCACATCGTGCTGATACTGACCAACGCCGATGCTTTTGGGTTCGATTTTCACAAGTTCCGCCAACGGATCCTGAAGACGCCGGGCGATCGAGACCGCCCCCCGCAGGGAGACATCCACGTCCGGCATCTCGGCGGCGGCGATCTCCGACGCGGAGTAGACCGATGCGCCCGCTTCACTCACCACCATCTTGGCCGGGCGCGGAAGATCCGTCGGCAACTCCGCGATTATGGCCCCTGCCAGTCGATCCGTCTCCCGGCTTGCGGTTCCGTTGCCGATCACGATGAGCGTGATGCCATACTGCTTGATCAGACGGCTGAGTTCACGCTTCGTGCCCACTTCATCGTTTCTTGGCTGGAACGGGTACACCGTCCCCGTCTCCAGAAGCTTTCCCGTGGCATCGATTGCCGCAACCTTGACGCCCGTGCGCACGCCCGGATCCAGGCCCAGAATTGCGTGGGGTCCAGCCGGAGCCGCCAGAAGCAGATCCTTGAGATTGCGGGAGAAAACACGGATGGCTTCTTCTTCTGCGCGCTCCCGCAACTGCACAAGAAGATCCGTTGACAGATGCAGGGAAAGCTTGACCTGCCATGCCCAGCGTACGGTCTTGGTCAGCCACTGTTCTCCCGCGTCCGGACTGTTCGTCCTGATCCCGTAGGTGTCGGCGATAATGGCCATGACCGGGGTGATCGGGCCCGGATGGTCCGGATCCGCCACGATCTCAACCTGGAGCACCTCTTCGTTTCGGGCTCTGAACAAGGCCAGCGCCCGGTGACTGGGAACGGTCGCCCATTGCTCCCCATAGTCGAAATAGTCCGTGTACTTGGCACCGGCCTCTTCCTTGCCCTCGATCACCTTGGCCCGGACCATGGCATTTTTCGTGAGATAAGCGCGTAACCTGCCCAAAAGGGCGGCGTCTTCGGCGAAGCGTTCCACCAGGATGTCCCGGGCGCCATCGAGAGCGGCCTTGATGTCCGGCACCGCTTCACTGAGGAATCCCGCTGCGTGGGAATCCGGATCCTTCGTGCGCTCCGTGAGCAAAAGGTCCGCAAGGGGACCAAGACCAGCCTCCAGAGCGATCTGCGCTTTCGTCCGGCGTTTGGGTTTGTAGGGCAGATAGAGGTCTTCGAGTTCCGCCTTTGACACCGCCGCGGTGAGTTTTTGTTCAAGATCCGGGGTCAGCTTGCCCTGACCGTCAATGGATTTGATGATCGCCGCCCGCCGCGTGTCCAACTCCCGCAGATAGATGAGGCGTTCATCAAGCCGCCGGAGCTGTGTGTCATCCAGTCCCCCGGTGACTTCCTTGCGGTACCGGGCAATGAAGGGCACCGTCGATCCCTGATCCAACAGTTCGATGGTTGCCTTGACTTGCTCCGGTCGGCAGGAGATCTCCTCGGCGATGGTTTGCGTGATATTTGCGGCTGCATTCATGGTCTATCTTGTCTCTACTGTCTTGTCTTGACGGTCTTGATCGAAATCCAGTCCCGGCACGCACGGCACTCCCGCGTCCGTCGGTCGGTAAACCGGGTCCGCGCCTTCAGGAACGGGCGTCAGGAAGGGGAGGGGCACGGCGTGTAAGAGCAGGTGCGCCCCAGGCAATGCCACCCGCGCCCGTCCAGAAATTTGCGGAATCACCCATTCCCTAATCTTACCATGGTGAACGGCGGCAGGTGCAGGTCTCTCAATCCGCTCGCCCCGGACAAGCCCCGGACAAGCCTCGCACAATTGGCGTTCCGTACATCGGGATTGTGGCTCTATGGAAGGGGTGTGGAATGGCCTTAAGCCAGCAAGACCGTCGCCGGTCTTCCGGACGGGACATGTGGGGAGGCGTCTCTGAAAAGGTCCAGGTGCGGATCGTCTCGCCCGCTCAAGACATCCGGGATCCGTTCCGATCCCTCGGGAACCACGGTCATCGATACGTACAAGGATAACTTTCAGAAGGGGCGTGGTGCGAGCGTGATAACAGGCCGTGTCGGATCTTGTGAGCATGGAAATGGCAGTGCGGCACTCCTGCGCCACCCCCACTGGGGCGGCGCAGGCTAGGCGCAGTTGGAACCGGTTTCGTCAGAACAGAAACGGCTTTAGTTCGGCCAGATGATGTAGCCGTTTTCGTCGCAGGGCCGTTCGGCAAGCGTCTTGTCGATGCAGATCGGGCTTTCGGTCTGGTGCGGATAGAGCGGCGGACGGGCATCGGCCCAGTGTTCCTCGATCAGTGCTTCCAGTTCCGCAAGCTTTTCCGGCCGCGTGTCCACGAGATTGACCTGTTCGGTCGGGTCTTCGGCCAGATTGAACAACCAGCGCCGGTCCTGGCGCTCATTGAGCTGCAGTTTCCAGTCCCCGGCCCGCACGACTTTGTAGAAGCCACTCGACCAGAAGATCGCGTCATCCTCACGAACGATGGCTTCCTGCTGACCAGTCGCTACCGGCAGCATATCCCGGCCGTCGACCACGCGATCCGTCGGCAGGGACGCACCGCCCGCTGAGGCAAGGGTCGGCATCACATCAATATGGGCCACCGGATCTTCGATAACCGTTCCTGGCTCAATCCGGCCTGGCCATTTGATGAACATGGGCACACGGATGCCACCTTCGAACAGGGTGATCTTCCAGCCACGGTAGGGAGCGTTCACCTCGGGCAGTCCGATGTATCCGGCCCCGCCATTGTCAGAGGAAAAGACAATGATCGTATTGTCCGCCAGTCCCTCTTCTTCAAGCTTGTCCATCACTCTGCCCACGGACCGGTCCAGAGCCCGGATCATGGCAGCATAGACCCTCAGGCGGTGGGGCTTGATATCGCCCACGGCCTCATAGTCTTCCCGTGTGGCCTGAAGGGGCGTGTGGGGTCCCCAATGGGCAAGGTAGAGAAAGAAGGGCCGGTTCCGGTTTGCCTCGATCACCTTCAAGGCCTCATCGGTCCAGTAGTCGGTGAGATAGCCGCCCGGTTCGAACCGGTCTTCGGTCGTATCTTCGCCCACCCGATCGAAATCTGCTGCATACTGCAGAATGCCCCAGAGGAAACGGTCGATCGGATCGAAGTCCAGCTTTGCGTTGACCACATCCGGATGGTCTTCGGGCAGATAAAGGGCACTGGCCATCAACAGGCTTTCATCGAACCCCTGGGAGACGGCGCGGAACCGTTCGGCACGCCCAAGATGCCACTTGCCGATATGCACATTATGGTAGCCCTGAGGCTTGAGCAGTTCGGCGATGGTGACCTCTTCCGACGGCAGGCCCATGTCCGCGAATTCGACCGGATCCGACGTATTATCCTGATTGGCGGTCGGACGCGGCAGGCCGGACCCTTCCCGCATATTCTCTGCGAACATCCCGACGACACGGCCCATGCCAGGCGGCGTCGGTGTGAATTCGAAGCCGGTCCGGGTTGGATACCGCCCGGTCATCAGCATGGCCCGGGAGGGTGCGCAGGTGCCGGTGCCGGCATAGGCGTTGGAGAAAATCGCCCCTTCGGCAGCAAGCCGGTCGATATTCGGTGTGGGGACTCTGCCGCCAGCGACGCCGCCACCGAATGTGGAAAGATCATTCATGCCAAGATCATCGGCCAGAATGAAGACGATGTTCGGCGGTCCCTCGGACCGGTCCACCGCCGGTTCGTCCGGGCCCGGTGACCATTCCACCGGACGGTTGTCCGCGACAGGCGACTTCGCGGCGCTCGCGATCAGATAAAAGACGATCGCTTGGCGATTGAACCAGGCAAGAGCGCTGGCTGCGAGCACAAAGACCAGCAAGCCGATCAGAATGCGTTGCCACATATGGTTGGTTCGCTGTTTCATCGGCATTTTTCCTCCGTAATGCAGCAGGGGCCTCGGTACCCCTCAGTCTGCAAGCGTGTGTCCTTCATCGATCGGCAGGGTCAGTCGGGTCCGTTGCTGCACGGCGTTGACTTCAACCGTCTTATATGCAAGCGCAATCCGCACCCACCGCGCGCCGGGGCCGAATGTTTCTGGCGTGCAGCATGGGCCCGGTTGTTGATGCGCTCAAGAGGATCTCCCAGTTTTGCCGATTACAGAGACCGTGAATTCCTCACGGTCTCCTGGTGTTATGCTCACGGGTTTGGCCCGGGAAGTAAAGCGCCGAACGCCTGGAGGGCACGGATCTGGCAACCGGCTAGACAAGGTATGTATCAAGACGATATCCAGACGTCGGACGGCGCCGCTGCTGCTATCTGATTTTCACGATGAGTTTGCCCTGGTTGCGGCCATCGAACAGCATGCGAAGGGCTTCCGGGAAACTCTCGATCCCTTCGACTATATGGTCGTCCAGGCGCATTTTGCCTTCCTGGATCCAGCCCATCATCTCCATGATCGCTTCGGGGAACCTGCTGGCGTAATCAAAGACGACAAACCCTTCCATGCGGGCGCGCTTGACCAGAAGCTGCATGTAGTTGCGCGGACCGGCCATGGGCACACCGTCGGCATTATTGTACTGACTGATGGCGCCGCACACGACGATCCGGCCGCGCATGGCCATTTTGGCCAGGGCTTGTTCCAGAATGGTGCCGCCAACATTGTCGAAATAGACATCCACACCATCCGGACACGTTGCTTTCAGGCCCGCCGGAACATCTTCATTCTTGTAGTCAATGCAGGCGTCATAGCCGTAATGCGCCACCGCTGCGTCGCATTTTTCCCTGCCCCCGGCGATGCCGACCACACGGCACCCTTTGATCTTGGCGATTTGTCCAACCACGCTGCCAACGGCACCGGCGGCTCCGGACACCAGGACAGTTTCACCCGCCTGGGCCTGGCCCACATCCAGAAGGCCGAAATAGGCCGTCATACCGGGCATGCCGAGCCCGCCCAGGAACTTCTGAGGCGGGGCCAATTCAGGCATGATCTTGGTGAAACCGTCCGCAGGGCCCACATAATGAGTCTGAACGCCGGTCGACCCCAAGACGTAATCCCCCACGGCAAATTTGCCTGATTTCGTTGCCGTAACCGTCCCGACGCCGCCGGCGCGCATCACGTCGCCGAGACCAACCGGTGGGACGTAGGAGGGTGCATCGATCAACCAGCCGCGCATGGCCGGATCCATGGAGACATACTGAACATCCACAGCAATTTCACCGTCGGCAATCTCCCGGGGGATGTCGTTCGTCATTTCCCACACGTCATCCTGGGGGATGCCCTGAGGCCTCTTCTTCAATCGGATTTGTGTTGCAGAAGTCATAGTTGATACCCTTGCTGATGAATGGCTTCTTGGCGTCGCCCCTCCCCTGGGGTAACGCGCACCTGCTCACCACCACACTACCACGCCTTTGAATGATTGTGTTGGATTGGTGTAGTAATCCGCACCGAAAGCGCAATGCCCACAGCGGTTCACCCTGGAGGAGCCGGTCCCTGTCCCATCCGAAACCTTAACGGTTTCAAAAACCATGACCCCGCGACCTCACAGCCAGGGACCGACCTGGAAGAGCCTCATCCGCAATCATCTCGACGGCATCACCAGTATGGACTTAATCCTGACACGAACCATTTGCTTCCAAGCACTCTATGCCCTGGCCAGTCTCCGATTTGATCGGCGCCAGTTGCTCCACTTTGCGGTCACCAGCCATCCGATGGCGGACCCGATCTCCGGCCTATCATGAGTGGAGGGGAATAAGCGGCTGCGAAAAGCAGCCATTCCAAGCGCAACACAAGAAAAGTTTCAAGGGAGGAGTAACAATGCGCAACAAATTCAGAATGCTTGCCAGTTCAACTCCCGCCTCGCAATATGGATCGATAAGGAAACACTATGAGGAACTGGATCATGGCGACAGTCTCAGCCTCAAGCCTTCTGCTGATGCAGGACTCTCACGCACAATCATCGGTGTACGGGGGCAAACCAGCGGAGATTTCGCGAGCCGACAATGGCGCGCTGATCAATGACGAGCTCAATCAGAACCCGTTCATGCATAGCGACCCGCAGCTTACCCAACTCAATGAGCGGGTTTGGGTCGCGCATGGATATGCGCTGGCGAACTCTTCATTCGTCGTCACAGACGAGGGTGTGGTTGTCTTCGACACAGGTGACAATGTCGGCCAGGGAAAGTATTTTCTGTCGCAGATCCGCTCGGTCACAGACAAGCCCATCATCGCGATCATCTATTCGCATTCTCATTATGTCGGCGGCGCCGCCGTGTTCGCAGAAGGCAGCCCTGAAAAAGTTCGGGTCATAGCCCATCCAAATCTGGGGAAAGGCAACGCAGGAGAACTCGCGCTTCTACCGGCCCGCTCGCGTCGCGCGAATATGCAGTTTGGCGCATACCTGCCCGAAGAGGGCGACGATGCCCGCGCCACCACGCCGGAGCCGCATTTCGATGAGCCAGAGAATCAGGCCTTCGCGCCTCTGCCGGTGTCCCACCGGGTCAGCGATGGCGAAGAGGTCGAGATCGGCGGGCTGACCTTCCAGTTTTTCTGGACACCTGCCGATACCCTCGACAGTCTTTCAGTCTGGATACCCGCGCTTCAGACCGTTCTCACCAACACGGTCTCGAACATGTACTATCCAATCTATACGCTTCGCGGGGAACGGTATCGCGACCCGAACGACATCATTACAAGTTACGACCGTCTGCGCGCGCTGCCCGTCGAACATTATGCGCCCGTCCATGGCAGACCGATCAGCGGCCATGACGCGGTCTATCAGACCCTCACAAATCAGCGTGACGCCTATTCCTATACGTACAATCAGACCGTCCGCGGCATCAATCGGGGCATGACGCCGGATGAGCTTGCCTGGACGGTTAAGCTTCCGCCGCATCTGGCTGGAACTGAAGGCCTCTATGAGGTCTATTCCGAAGTCTCCTATGCCGTGCGCGGGATCTATCGCGGCCTCGTCGGCTGGTTCGATGAGGATACGACAGAGCTCAACCCCCCCGCCGCGAGCGCCCTCGGCCAGTCCATCGTTGAAGGCTTTGGGGGCATCGACGCTTTGCTCAAGGCAGCCGGTAATGCGCAGGCAGAGAACCGCTACAACCTTGCCGCCAAGCTCGCCAGATTTGCCGTCGATGCAGAGCCGAGTCATGAGGGCGCGCGTCAGGCGCTTGCGACCGCGCTGCGCAGCATGGCGCAGGTCTCCATCAGCCTGCAGTCGCATAATTTCTATCTGACCGAAGCGCTCGACCTGGAAGGCACTATTGACCGCATGGCCGCGCCTGAAACACCGGTCTTTCCTGACAGATCAGCCCTGGTGCTGTCCCGGCTGCCGCTCCTTCCCCTCGCCAGAATCCTGGAGGCACGCATAAATCCTGAAAAGACGGTTGATGTAGACGCGGTCTATAGGCTGGACGTTACGGGCACCGACGCGCCGGTGTACGTCCATATCCGGCGAGGCGTCGCCGAGGTGACACCCACCCATGAACAGGCAGCCGATGAAGTGATCACAATCTCCCGCGACGAGCTGAACAGTTTCCTCGCCGGCCCGGCGAGCCCTGAAACGTGTGAGGCCGGCTTGCCATCGGCCTGCGCATTCCTCGACCTGTTCCGATAGCGGAGGATGGCAGCACAACAAACAAAATTCTGTTGTGTTGCATTGAGGCAGAAACGGTCAAAGAGGGCGGATCATTTGCCACGCTCAAGCGAGGAAGGATGCCTCATTGAGCAGCTTGCGGATCAATTTGCCTTGACCAAGACGATCCTCGGGCCTGAGACAGGGACCTGCCCCTTTCGGATCATCGCCATAGCCTCGATCCCAGCGATCGTCCGTAATGAATGCAACAGAACATGCCAATCGCATTTTACAAAATGACTCCGTCTTATACCAATCGCATTTGATCAGAACCTATGGGCCCATTTTCGTAGGCCGATAG
>CAZLPU010000022.1:0-66310 GCA_964561475.1 uncultured Alphaproteobacteria bacterium | reverse complement strand
TTCGCCGATACGGGAATCCCAAAAATGAGTCCTGCTTACGCACACTTGGTATAAGGCCTTCCCAAGCCCACTGTGAAGAGGGGTGCGCCTGTCAAGGGCGCGCCACGCGCGCCGCGAAGCGGTTCACCCTTGACAGGCTCACCCCTCTTCACAAACCCAAAATACCGCTTGATCAACACGGATACTCTAAAGGCGGCCCTTTGGGCCATTCAGGCGGCTTGCGCCTCCAGGAACACGAGCCGTTTCATGTTGTAGGCGAGGTTGGCAAGGCCGATTTTGGCTTTGGCCCGTCCGATCCCCACGGTGCGCACGAAGAGGCCCATGCGGGCCTTCTGCTCGGCAAAGACATGCTCGACGGCTGAGCGGATCTTGGATCGGGCCCGGTTGGCCCGTTGATGGGCCCCGGGCATGGGGCGTCCGCGCGGCTTTTTGAAGTGGATCAGCGAGACCCGGCCCGCCTTGGTGATGGCCGCTTCGTTCTTCTTGGAGCGATAGGCCGTGTCCGCCCAAATCTTCGATCCGAACGCGTCCGGGTTGAGCAGCTCCGGCAGCCGTGCCCCGTCATGGGCGCTCGCCGGAGTGACGCTCCAGCGCCGGATCAGCCGATAGCGCTGGTCCACATTGATGTGGCTTTTGTAGCCGAAGGCCGGGATCACCAGCCCGGCGGTCGTCTTATCGCAGGCCTCGTCCTCGGGACGCTTCTTCACCCGGCCCCGCTTCAAGGTCCAGCGTGCATCTTTATCTTTGTGCGCCGCTTTCTTGCGTGACCAGGGCGGGGTGCCACCGCCTTTGATGGTGTCCTTCTCTTCGCGGGTCATCCGCTGTTTCGGTGCCTCGATCACCGAGGCGTCCAGCATCTGACCGCCCATGGCCAGATAGCCTTTCTCCCGAAGGCATCGATCGAAACGGGTGAAGAGGGTCTCCAGGGCGCTGGCTTCGACCAGCGCCTCCCGGAACCGCCAGACGGAGGAATAGTCCGGGACCGGTGCCGCCAGATCGAGCCCCAGGAAGCGCATGAACGACAAGCGATCCTTGATCTGAAACTCGATCTGCTCGTCGGAAAGCCCATACAGCGCCTGGAGGATCAGAATCTTGGACAGTGAGGCCCCGAGCGCCATCGGTTCGAGCGAGCAGGCCGAACGACAGGATCCAGTGGCGGACGCCCCGGCCTTCCCTCGCGCCGCTCCGAGCGCCCAAGCGCCGCATTCAGATCCGCCCGGAACAGCTCGAAATCCACGACCCCGGCAATCCGCTCCAACGGATCGCCATGACTGCTCAGATCCACCAACCGCTCATCGAAATCGAAAAACCCCGCCTGCGCCGCCATCATCAGCCTCCCCGCTCATGCCTGAGCTGAGACTCCCATGATTTGCCGGTTACAACGCAGGTTTTTCAAACCGTCCAAATGGCGGCGACTTTTGCTGCTACGATGTTCGCGGCCCGCGCGCCATGCGCCGTGCGGGTGCCAAGGTATGACCTGAAGGCAGCAACCGGTCGTTAATCTGTACCCGGCCGGCTGACCCACACGATCACGGCCGGGCGAACACGGAACCCGATGGGAACTTCCACTTGATCCCCTTCCTCCGCATCGATCACTGCCAATGCGATGGGCATCCCGGAGCCGATGATACCCTGATCCGGATCATTCTCCGTGTTGCTCAGGGTAAAGCGGAACACACCTTGATCGCGATCGAGATACCGAAGTTGAACTGTATCGCCCACTTTGATACGAATCCGATCAATTTTGGGCGGGGAAACTTTGGCGATTTGGGTATCTGGATCCACAATAAGATCTGTAGCATGATCATTTGCCGGTTCATCGAACCCAAGATTGCCCTGCTCCGGCGCCTGATACCCGAGCAGGTCATGTTGGGACGCGCCGGAAACTTCGCCCGTCTGAACGTACGCCGACGTCGGCACGTCCGCGGCCGCCTCGTCCTGCTGCTGAATGCCAGCAATGTCTGGGACCAGGGGAAGGCGACTCTGCTGCTCCTTCAAAGCCTTGATTCGATCATCTATGGCCCGGCGCAGTCTTTCAGTCTCCGCATCCGGATCATTGAACCAATCTGTTGACCAGATCCGGTGCAGGGTCCACCCAAGGCCTTCCAATACCTGCTGTCGAAGGCGATCACGGTCCCGCGCTGGTCTCGCACTGTGGTATCGCGCGCCGTCGCACTCCACGCCCAGGACGAAGCCATAGGGCCACTCATGCGGGGCTTTCACACCGATGTCGATGAAGAACTTGGAAGCGCCGACTTGAGGCACTGGCTCGTAGCCCATACTTTTGATCCGCTCCATGACGAAGATTTCAAAGGCGGAGCCGGGGTCCCGGCTGGTCGCGGTCGAAGAGGACAGGTTGCCCGAACCTGAGTATTCAAGCCATCCCCGGAGCATCCTGACACCCCTCGGGCTGTTCTCATCCACCCTGATGTCAGTTGCTTTCATGGAAGTGAAGGTGACGATCTGCTCTTTGGCACGGGTGAAAAGCACATTCAGACGGCGGTGGCCATTCTTCTGATTGATCGGTCCGAAGCGCTGGAGTACCGGCCCGCCCGGCCGCTCAGGGCCATACACTGTCCCGATAAAGATCACATCCCGCTCGTCACCCTGAACATTCTCCAGGTTCTTGACGAACAAAGGTTCTAGGCCCCCGTTGCGTTCCTCCCAAGTGCGGATATAGGCGGCGGCGGCGTCACTGGCGTCTATGGCCTGATCCAGAGCTTCGATGATCAAGTCCCGCTGTTTTTGATTCATGGTGACGATGCCAAGCGACCGATTTGGATTTTGTTCCATGAACAGAATGGCCGCCTTCACCATAACCTCGGCTTCTGTGGGATTGGTGCCTTTGCGGTAGCCACCCTCAACAGGAACAAGGCGTACACCGCGATCCTCTCGGTCTTCGGACGGAGCAGGAAACAAGACAAGATCATTGTCGTAAATCTCCTGATTGCAGAATGCGATCAGGGCGGAGTGGCGGGATCGGTAGTGCCATCGGAGCCGGCGTACCGGACGCAAGGCGCGATTGGCAAGTTCCAGAATGGATTCTTCATCCACCGGATCGATTCCGTCATCTTCGTCAGTTGTCAGCCCATCGTCGTCGACGGTTCTCTGGAACTGGTTGGAGGGAGGCAGCTGATTGGTGTCGCCGACGACCATGGCTTGACCCGCACGGGCAAGGGCGCCAATGGCATCTTCAGGCCGCATCTGGGATGCCTCATCGATAATGCACAGATCGAATTTGATCGCATGCGCAGGCAGATATTGTGCGACCGCCAAAGGAGACATCATCCAGACCGGTTTCAATTCCTGTAGCGCCCGGCCTGACCGCATAACGAGATCCCGCACGGAGATGTAATTGCGTTGCTTGTTAACTTCATTATCGACCAGCGACTTTTCAGTCCAGTTTCGCTTTGGTCCCGTACTCTGGCCCGTTGGCGGGGCGCAGTTCCAGAAAAGGTGGGAACGGAGTTTACTCCGACCCAAATTACTCACTCTCAGGTCCAAATCTGCAAATCGGCGGCGCAGGTCATCAAGATGGGTTCCGCGATGGCTGGTCAGCACATCTCCATGTTCCCGGTAGACCCGGTCAACCAATTGACGGTCCATGGCTGCTTCAAGAAGGTCGCGGAGATCTTCTAAACCTTTGTCCTCCTTTAAGAGGGCATCCAAGGCCCAGTCGACGCCCTGGCCCTCAATCCCCTGGCGGGACACTGAGAGATTGGCATGGCTGCGCAATCCGTCTATATCGCCGACCGCATTTCTGAGATGTGCGGCAAGAGCGGCGAAATCTTGTATGCCATCTCTCGAGCTGTCCAGAACTGAGAGCAATCCGGTCATCTGGTCGAATGCGTTCAGAGCTTCGAGCGCAGGTTGATCGCTTTCAACAACGTTCGCCAGACCGGTGAGACAGTCTGCGAGCCGGTTCTCTTTGATCAGTGGAATGATTACCTGTGCCAAGGAACCCTGCTCGCGGACAAGGGTACTGAGCCCAAGATGCTGCTCCAGTGTACTAGGGTCCGTCCGTACACCATCAAAAATTGGATGGAGGAGTTGGGCCACGGTCTTGTCTTCATTCAGGCGCTTGGTGGTCTGCTGAAGCGTCGTCAAAGATTTCTGTAGGTCAGAGAGCGTAGAAGGGTGGACCGCACCGGGATCCCGGAAAAGCGCATTCAGTGACCGCAATTGGCCCATGGCCTCTCGAAGTGCATCTCGCCTAGCCTCCACAAGTTGTAAACGTTCCTTCAGGGCGGCAATGCTGTCAGCCGCAATCTCTCCATTAAACCTGGGTAAGCTTTGAAGAGAGTCGAAATCGCCAGCCCTGAGCAACTGCCGCAATCCAAGATTTTCGCCGCCGGCAAGCTGCTCGTCAATTCCGGCGTAGTATTCCAGCAACCGGTTGGCCTGTTGTTCGTTGGTATCAAGACCTCTGAACATGGGGCCAAGTGCATTACGCAGGCGCATGTTCTGATGGAAGCGGTCTAAATCTGTCCGAAGATCGCCAAGCAGCCGTAAGTCTCTGACCGCCCGCGCGCGATGATACCGCCGACGCCGGGACAGGACCCGATAAAATTTGCGTGCTGAACGGAATTTCCTGGAGAAGAACGACAAAGGTCCTGCTCCTTGCAAGACCGCGGCATACTCGAGAATTTGATCGCTGGATGCGTTTTGCGGCAGCCGAATGATTTTGGAAATCTCTTCCTTTCGGCGGCGCAGTCCAGAAAGCCGTTGCAACGAATCTCCGATTACGGACCACGATGCCGGATCGGCATTGGCTGAAGTCCTCAAAGACAAGATATTCGGTCCCGCTTCGTCAATCAGCCTTTGGGCACGCTGTATGGATCCTAGAGGGGCCTTTGCGGCGTCAGGGGCAACGCCTTGAAAGCGGATCCAATCCGCGTAATGCCGGCCAAGAGTGGCGCAGTCTGCATCAAGAGCGGCAAGGCGCGAGCCAAGGGCGGTAGGGTCGATGCTCTCTAAATTGAGCCGACTGCACAAATCCTGAAGCTCGCCGAGGCGCTCCAGCGCAGATGGTTCCGCGGGGTCTGTAAGGATAGCCGAAAGTTCGCTTGCGCGGGTCGTGTGATCTCGGCACAAATGAGAAAAAGATTGGACTGGCATCATGTCTTCGACAGTACAAAGCCGAATAATACAATTCCTGTCACAGGTCTCCAGACCCTGCAACATGCTCTCAAGTGTGTGGCTCAGGGCTTTCAGCTCTGAACGCGTTGCAGTGGCCGTCAGCCCATAAGCCTCAAGCTGCTGTCGTTGACGGGCAGTTTCTTCGCAAGCCTGTGCCGCAAGGGCTGACCTTTCCAAAATCCGGTTCAGCGCGATGGGGTCAGACCGGTCCGTTTGAATACCCCGCCAGTAGGTCTTGGCGCCTTTTACTTCGCCCCATGCGATCGATATGGCCTCTGCCTTTTTCAAGACCACGTCCCGTTCGCCCGCATGGAGGTTTTCCAGTCCCATATCCGGGGGATCCCGGAAGACCGAGGGGGCGTCACGCAGACGTTCCGTGGACCCCATTGCGTGACCGAGTACCCCATGGATGGTGAGGCCGGTGCTACCCACCGGTTCACCAAGGAGCTTAAGGTAGCTTCCTAACTGGTCCCTTGTCGTTCGCAGATCCTCGGCGCGCCGCTCAAACTCAACGGTTTTAGCCGGTGGATCCATTTTCAACCGCTTGCGGAGGGCTTCGATGACCGCTTCCCGGGATGCTCTTTCCGCTTGCAGGGAAAGAACAAACTCGCCGAGGCCAACTTCCTCAAGGCGTGCGCGCACGACATCCAGAGCGGCTGTCTTTTCGGCCACGAAGAGCACACGCCGACCCTTGGCGAGGGCCGCGGCAATGGTGTTGACAATGGTCTGGGATTTGCCCGAGCCCGGAGGCCCCTCGACGGCGAGATCATCGCCCCGTATGACATCCGCAACGGCGCTCACCTGGGAACAGTCAGCATCCTTCACAAGAAATGGGACATCCGTCTCAATATCCGGAGCATCGGTGTCATGATCAGGAGCATAAGGTAGGGCATCACCGGCGGGGGCTGGTCCATTCAGGAGTTTTTGCACTACCGATGCCTGGTGATGGGCTGTTTTTTCCGTATCAAGATCATGATAGATGGCCATGCGGGCAGAGGGGAAAACGCCGAATGCGACTTGACGTCTGATCTTCCAGGTCATTCCCTCCGGCGACACAGCCCTGACATCTTTCATATACTGCTCGATAGAGCCACCTTCGAATTCCGGCAGGACAATGCTGCGAAGCCTTCGAAGCATTTCCGCGAGAACGGCATTGCCCTCTGGCGGCTCACCGGATGAACTCACCCAAAATTCAGGGCCATCTTTTGTACGCTCTCGAGCGATCCCTACGGGCAAGAGGACCAGTGGCGCGAGGCTTGCCTTCTCTACGCTTTGTTCTGCCCATTCAAGAAAGCCGAATGCGACAAAGAGTACACCGATGCCTGTCTCCTGAAGCCAGGTCCGCTCTTTGGTCATCAAACCTCTGAGCTTGTTTTCCAGGGTTTCCGGCAGAAGGAGGGTCTGAATATCATTGTCCATATGGTGACCTGCGTCTTCTCCGTCCTGAGGCTCAGGCAGGTCGTAGCTTGGATCGATCCCATAATTGCGCGCATGCTGATCAAAAGAGAAGGTGTGGGGATCTGTCTGGCGTGGCGGGAGACCAAGGGCTTCGCGGACACGATCTTTCAATGCCCGCTCGATTGCGAGCGCCTTCTCATCGGCCTCTGCCGCATCTTGATCAAGATCCCCGAGCGCAGAGAGATAGGCTTCGTCCGTCAGCTTTGCGACGGCATGCGCCCTCAGAAAATCGCCTTCCTGCTCATCCGCAGGATCGGTGTCCGGTGAGGGGAGCGGACAGAACCGCATTCTCAATCCTTGGCTCAGCTTGCTGGCCAGAATATCAGGAAGCTCATCAACGGCGCGGATATGAGAAGTGGACCGTGGTGAGAACCGGGTCGACAGGAGCGGGTTTTTTCGTGTCAGGTCCAGGAGCTTCGGTCTCAGAGCCTCGATTTTGTCTCGAACAAAGCTGGCTTCCATATCACCCATCAAAACTGGCCCCCACAACCACGCTTCAACTCATCCAAGAAAGCCGTCGGCATCCGCCGCCTGCTTTTCGAAAAATGAGGGAAGTTTAATCCTACGGCTGCGGAAAGATCCACCCCTGAGTGCACTGTCCTGTCTTTCTCCCCGAGACGGGTTTCCCTGCCCCATGGCAGACGACCACTGGCGCTCCGCCTTGGGCAGATTGACCAACCCCCGATAACTCATGAGCTTTCGCTATTGATTGCGGGGGATCACTGCCACGATTGACGCAAAGCCGCGCGAGGGTGAAACTCGGGCTCTCTGGCGGCGGGTTCGGAACGATGTGTGGGTGGATGCCAGCGCCGGGCCTTGAGGGGGCTGGCTTCGGACCAGCCTTGAAAATGTCGTTGAGATCTTTCTGTAAACATTGTCCAAGCTGTCAAGCCATTTCGATACGGTCCTGGTGCGGATTTTCAGGGTCATCGCCGGACCTTTCAATCTCCACTCCCGTGCATCTCTTCGGATCATTCATGTCTTGGAAGTGAGTGCCGTGGCATGTGGGGCAGGGCGTGGGTGAAGTCGAGAACGGGTGCGGGGTTGGATTTCGAAGCCATGGGGATGAGGGCGTCTTTACGGTCCCGATCCTTTCCGGACTGGTAGGGCCGTGATCATGTCCGGCTGTGGGGCAACACGGGCCTTGGAGAATCTATCGGTAATAGATCCGTGTCCGCCTTATATACTTTAAACGGGTGCCGGTGGCTAGCAAAAGGCATTTCCCTCGGGCATTGGAGGCCGGGCGGCGGGCTCTTACGTCACCGTTGACAATTTGTGTGTGCCGATCCGTGGAAAATGGTTCCCGTCTCCTGGGCAATCGATTTCAAATCGCCCAAAATTACCCTGAACAGTCGCAGATGGGGCCGGCGCAGCCTGGCCCGGTGAAACGCGGCCGGGTGGCGACGGCGCATGACCGCCCGGACGGAAGACGGCGTGCGAGGAGGGACATGATGGTGATGGAACGTGGACTGAGCGTTGTGGCGGGGGTCGCGTTGGCGATGCTGGCGCTGGGCCCGGTCAAGGCAGAGTCGAACATCATGAACGAAGCCAAGATCGAGTCGCTCATTAATGAAATGACACTTGAAGAAAAGGTGGGGCAACTCAACCAGTACAGCGGCTTCTGGGATTTCACCGGCCCGCAGCCCGCCAGCGGCGAGGCCCAGATGCGGGCGCGCCATGTGGCTGAGGGGCGGGTGGGCTCCATGCTGAACGTTGTCGGCGTGGAGCAGGTGCGCGCCATGCAGGAGATCGCCGTCGAGGAGACCCGCCTGGGCATCCCTCTGCTCTTCGCCTTCGATGTGATCCACGGACACCGGACGATTTTTCCCATCCCTCTGGCGGAGGCCGCCAGTTGGGATCTCGAGGCAATCGAGGACAGTGCCCGGGTGTCCGCACGGGAAGCATCGGCCCAGGGTGTCAATTGGACCTTCGCGCCGATGGTGGATATTTCCCGGGATGCCCGATGGGGCCGGGTGATGGAAGGCGCCGGGGAAGACCCCTATCTCGGCTCCCGGATGGCCGTGGCCCGGGTGCGCGGCTTTCAGGGGACGGATTTGGCCGCGGTGGACACGATCCTTGCCAGCGCGAAGCATTTCGCCGCCTACGGATTTGCCGAAGCCGGACGAGACTACAACACCGCCGAGATCAGCGCCGCCACCCTGTTCAATGTGGTGCTCCCGCCCTTCCAGGCCGCGATCGAGGAAATCAATGTGCGGGCGGTGATGAACTCGTTCAATACGGTCAACGGTGTGCCGGCCACCGGCGATCCCTTCCTGCAGCGGACCATTCTTAAAGGGAAATGGGGTTTTGACGGTCTTGTCGTGTCCGACTGGGGCTCCAGCCGGGAAATGATTGAACACGGGTTTGCCGAGGATCTTCGCCATGCGGCGGAACTGGCCCTCGTCGCGGGATCGGACATGGACATGGAGTCCACGGCCTATCTCAACCACCTCGCGGGCCTCGTGCGGGAAGGGGTGGTCGAGGAGTCCCTGGTCGATGACGCGGTGCGCCGGGTGCTCCGCCTCAAGATGGAAGTGGGGCTGTTCGATGATCCCTACAGATATCTGGATGAGAAACGGGAACGCCGGGTTCTCTCCGACCCGTCCCACGGCGCTGCCGCCCTGGACATGGCCAGAAAATCCATTGTGTTGTTGAAGAATGATGACGCTCTGCTTCCCCTGCGCGCCGGCAAGCGCATCGGCGTGATCGGTGCCCTGGCGGCGGACAAGGATACCCCGCTTGGGAACTGGCGCGGACGGGGCGAGTCGGATTCGGCGGTGTCGGTGCTGGAGGGCCTGGAGGCGAAGGGGATTGCGTTCACCTATGCCAAAGGCGCGGATGTGGAGATCGGAACGGCGGCCTTTTCCGGCGATGTTAAGGTGAATGAAACGGACCGTAGCGGATTTGCCGAGGCGATCACGGTTGCCCAGCAGTCGGACGTGGTGATCATGGTGCTCGGTGAAGACGGTCTGCAAAGCGGAGAGGGACGCAGCCGCGCATCCCTCGATCTGCCCGGTGTCCAGGAAGACCTTCTGCGGGCGGTCCATGGGGTCAATCCGAATATCGTCCTGGTGGTGATGAGCGGGCGCCCCCTGGTCCTGACCTGGGCGGATGAAAACATTCCCGCGATCGTGCAGGCCTGGCATCTGGGCAGCGAGTCCGGCCACGCCCTGGCCAGTGTGCTGAGCGGTGAGACCAATCCCAGCGGCAAACTCCCCATGACCTTCCCCCGCTCCGTGGGGCAGGTGCCGATCTACTACAATCACTTGCCCACGGGCCGCCCCGGTCCCCAGGAAGGCGTGTTCTGGTCGCGCTATAGCGACGAAAGGAACGAGCCGCTTCACGCCTTCGGCCATGGCCTGAGCTATACGACATTCGACTATTCGGCCCTGTACGTCCAATCCGGCGAGGGGCCGGTGCGGGTCTCGGTCAATGTGACGAATACCGGGGCCAGAACAGGCACGGAGACGGTGCAGCTTTACATCCGGGACCGGGTGGCGCGGATCAGCCGTCCGGTCAAGGAACTCAAGGCCTTCCGGAAAGTGACTCTTGTCCCTCGGGAAACCCGGACCATCGTCTTCACGCTCACGCAAGAGGACCTGGGATACTTCATGCCCGACGGCAGCTTCCGGACCGATCCGGGGACCTTTGACCTGTTTGTTGGCGGATCATCCAGCGACACCATATCGGTCGCGTTCGACTGGCCCTGATACAAAAAGACTGGCCCTGACACGAAAAACGGCATCGCGGAGATGCTCCGCGATGCCGCCGCAGGTTTCGTTCGGGGAGGGATGAAGACTTCCCGAGCGATCGTCAGTACCGGATCGACAGACGACCGGTGATGTTGTGCTGATCGGTCAGCTCACCCATGGTGCCGGCATACTCCAAGGTGAAGCCGGCGCCGGCGGCGGTGAGCAGTTGCAGGCCCGCATTGAGGCGGAAGAGCGGCTCGTCCACCGCTTCCCGGATCTCGATGGTCCCCGCATCGGATGGGGCGTCGGCAAAAGCGGTTTCCACGACCCAGAACTCGTCCAGAGAGAAAAGCCCGCCCGGGCGGGCGAACACACGCAGTTTGGTGTTTTCGCTCACATCTCCCGTGTAGGCGAACTCCATGCTCGGCCCAATGCTGACCAAGCTGTCGGACACCTCCGGATACGCAAGGTCCGCCAGGCCCGCACCCCGTTCCGTGTACCCATTGATCTTGCTGTAGAAGCCGTCAATGTCGAGCATGGGGCGGATCTGGAAGCGTTCATGCTCCGGAACCGTGAGGGGGTAGGCGATGCGCAGTCGGGTGTTGAGGGACCACATGTTCCCTTCGCTGGCCGCCACCCCGGAGATCCCCTCGAAGGTCCGTTCCCGGACGGTGAAGACTGGCTCCAGATCCACGATGCCGTCAAAGGTGGTGAACTCCTGGGTAAAGCCATTGACGTTCACCCGCCGCGCGGTCTCGAACTCGCTGTAGCCGCCTGCGACCGTCAGGCTGATGTCCAGCCCGTCCAGACCGCGATACCCGACCATGGCATGGCTCATGGTCCAATCCTTGTTCATGGTCGAGTGCAGGCTGCCCCCACGGCGCAGGTCGGATTCGCTCCAGCCCTTGCCCAGACCGGCGCCGACGATCCAGTGCTCGCCCACGGGCAGACGCGCGCCGATGCTCACCGCGGTCGTCTCATCCTCGATATCCGGTGAGAAATTAACCGAGTCGCGATCATAGCTTCCGTCGGTCACCCGCAGCCACAGGCAGCGGTCTTCCGCATCGGGACGGAAGGGAGACAGTTCGAAGGGGCACTCCGCCGCCCCGTCGAGATAGGCGAGGGAGGCCCGGTGCTCCATTTCCAGGAGGTGGGGTGCGCCACTGGGGGTGAGGCTGGCGAGGGCATCGCCCAGACTTTCCGTATCCGGCTGGAAACGCAGCAGATTGATCAGCCTGTTGAAGGGATCGTCGATGGGCAGGATCGCTTCGACGCCGTCGAGACCTTCGCCCAAGGACACCACATTGTCATCGACCCGGGCATCCCCTGCCAGCGCTTCGAACAAGGGCTTGTCGGCAAACAGGACCAGATCCGTGCCATTGTCCACCCGGACCCGGAAGTCGAAACCGACGGTGGGAAGCTGGAAGGTGGGCACGAACCCGCTGTCGGTCATGCCGCCATTGGCCTGGGCAATGACATAGGTGTCGAATTTCTGGTCGATGCTCTGGAAGAGGAGGGGGCCGGTGCCGCTGAAATCTCCGGTGCCGGTGATATCGAGCCGGTCCGTTGCCTGATTGTTGAGATCCACGTCGATGGGCAGGACGCCAATCTCCGTCTGCACCACATTGCCCCAGACATCGGTCTGGCCGACCGTATCGACACCCGCAACAGTCAGCACACCGTCATTGGTCAGGGTGTTGGCTGCCGGTGGAAGATCTGCGGTGTCGGTCAGGAAGATCCGGTCCAGGGACAGGAGGAAGCCCTCGGTCCGATTGTTGATGGTGTTGGTGCCTGCGCCCAGGTCGATATTGCCGATGATGTTGCCGGTGTTTTCGATCAGCTCACTGCCGGATCCGCCCAGCAGAGCCGTGTCGTTCCGGGAGGCGAGGGTGCCTGCGTTGGTCAAGGCATTGCTGGCGCCGCCGTCGAAGACGATGCCCGCACCCTCCGGCCCTTCACCACCGAACACGGTGTTGCCGGTCACGTTGATGAGGATGTCCCCGGCGCTTTCACCGCCGCCAATCTGGGGTCCACCGGCGCTTTGGGCAAACAGGGCAACTGCATTGAAGCCAGGTGTGTCCACGGCGCCGTCCAGGGTCAGGGTAATTGCGCCACCCACGCCCGCCCCGCCGGAGGTGCCTGCAAAGGCGCCGTCAACGAAACCGCCGCCGCCGCCGATACTCTGGGCCAGAACGCCGTAGACCTCATCACCCATGAGCGTGATCGTGCCGGTCTGCTCGAGGGTGATGTCACCGCCGTCGCCGCTATTGTCAGCAGACAGAGTGACATTCACGGTTCGGGCATCGGTGAACACGGCACCACCGCCGCCGCCAATGGATTGCAGCACAAGGCCGTGGGCACGCTCACCGGTGGTGACCACAGCGCCGGCGTTCACGATGGAGACGGCGCCGCCATTGCCGCTGGCGCCCTCGGACCCGCCGATGGTGACGTTCAAAACATCAGCACCGAACACATTGGCGACACCGCCGCCTGCGCCGATGCTCTGGTGGATCTGGCCAATGGCATTGTCGCCCACCGTGACCGTATCACCGGCCAGAGTGAAGTCCACCGCGCCACCGTTCAAGGTCTCGCCGCCGGAGGCCCCAAGGGTCAGATCGGTTTCCTGGCCGCTGAGCGGGGCCGTGTCCACAAAGGTCAGCAGGCCACCGCCGCCGCCAATGCTCTGGGACAGGGCGCCGAAGGAGAGATCGCCGGTGGTGGTGACGGATCCGGTCTGGCTGTAGGTAATGGCCGCGCCGGATTCGTTGGAGCCGTTTGCGCCGCCCAGGCCCAGGGACGTGCTCTCCAGCGGGGCGAATGCACTGTCCACGGACAGGCTCGCCCGCCCGCCGCCGCCGCCGATGGATTGCAGGGCAATGCCCGGCGTATTGCTGCCATCGGCGAGGAGATCGCCCTCATGACCGATGATAATGGCACCGCCATGATTGTTCTGGCCGTTGGTGCCCCCAAGCACGCTTTCAAAGGCCAGGATGGATTCCTCGTCGTCCAGGTCCAGGTTCAGGATCGCGGTACCGCCGCCCCCGGCGATGGATTGAGCCCCAAAGGCAAGGCCGTCATTCCCGCCAACGAAGATCGTGCCGGTGGAGTTGACGGTGACCGCCTCGGCACTCGAATTGGTGCTGGCATCGGACCCAGCGATGATGGTCAGCAGGGGATCGGATGAGACGCCCGGTTCCGTTTCCGGAGGATCGATCGGATCAATGGGGAGGCTTTGGCCGCCGGGGAAGGTGGTGATCCCGTCAAAGTCCAGGCCCAGGCTGCCGCCGCCGCCATTGATGCTTTCGGCCTTGATGCCCTGGGCGCCGTCACCGAACACGGCAATATCGCCGGAGTGGTCGACCGTGACCTGACCGCCCTGGGCGCCGTCGCCGCCGGCGAACGCTCCGATCACGGCGGATGTCGCATTGGCCAGAATGGTGGTGAGCGCATCATTCGCCAACCCGATGGCAGCAGAGGCGTTACCGCCGCCACCGCCAATCGACTGGGCAAGGATCCCGTGGGCGTTCTTGCCCTGGGTGATGATCGTTCCGCTGTTGGAGACGACGACATTGCCTGCATCGTCGCCGTCTCCGCCGAACCCGCCTACATTGAACAGGGGCACGCCGCCGTCCTGGCTCAGCACCGCATTAGCCGCCAGAACGAGGCCGCCATTGCCGCCGCCGCCGCCGATGGACTGGGCAAAAATGCCGTGGGCATTTTCGCCTTCGGTCAGGATGACACCCTGATTGTCGATGAACACCGCGCCGCCCGTGCCGCCGGTCCCGCCTGCGCCCCCGACATTAAGGCCAAGGGAGAGGCTGTTGCTGGCGGCGCCGTCGCTGTTGCCGCCGCTGCCCACGAAATTCAGGGTGACGACAGAGCTGCCATTGCCGCCGCCGCCGCCGACGGACTGGGCGAATATGCCGTAGGCGTCGTTTTGCGCGGTGCTGATCCGGCCCTGGCCGGTGTTCGTAACGGTCACATCGCCGGCCTCGCCGCCGGTCCCGCCAAAGCCACCCAGATTGACGGCAAAGCGGCTAACCCCGTCCTGGGTGTTGCCCTTGGACACATTGAGCTGCGCCACAAGACCCGCATTACCGCCACCGCCGCCGATGCTCTGGGCCTGGATGCCCACGGAGCGCGCCCCGATGGTGGTGATCTCTCCGGCATTATTCACCACGACATCGTCACTGGTGGCGCCGGTGCCTGCGGTGCCCCCAAGAGCAATGTCCAGATTGGTGCCGGCCTGTGCCCCGCTGAGAGCGGCATTGAGCACAAAGCCGCCATCGCCACCGCCACCGCCGACGCTCTGGGCGTTGATGCCGATCGCCCCTTCACCCGTGGTGTTGATGGTTCCGGTGTTCTCGATCGTGACCAGACCGGATTCAGCGCCATCGCCGCCGAGACCGCCAATGGACGCAACGAATGTGTTGTTCGCCCGGCCTGCGTTACCGCCGGCCTGAAAGGAGAGGTTGGCAGCGTAGCCGCCGGTGCCGCCGCCGCCGCCGATGGATTGGGCGAAAATGCCGTGGGCCTGACGGCCGCCGGTTTCGATCAGGGCACTGTTGATCACGTCAACCGTGCTGGCGATGCCGCCGGTGCCCCCTTCGCCGCCGAGACCGAGGCGGAAGGCCGCGCTTTCCCGGAAAATGACGTTGAGGGCCGAACCGCCGATCCCGCCGCCGCCGCCGACACTCTGGGCGTGGATACCATGGGACTCCGCGCCGGTGGTGTCGATCTGGCCGCTGGTGTTCACGCGGACCGCGCTGGAGCGCCCGCCTTCACCCCCTTCCAGACCCACTGCCGCCGCGAAAGTGGCAAAGCCCGGGGAAACGGTAAGCTGGCGGACCCCGCTCACCCCCCCGCCATTGCCCACGCTTTGGGCCAGGACCCCGGGAGAGAAATCGCCTCCGGTGGTCAGGGTGCCGACGGAGTCCACGGAAACCGTGGCGCCGATGCCTCCGGTGCCGCCGACCCGGCCAAGGCCGATGGTCGCCATGCGTCCGGAAAAGAAATTGAGACTGGTGTTGAGGGCCGCGCTGCCGCCGCCGCCACCGATGCTCTGGGCAAAGATGGCCGCGGAGTCGATGCCCGTGGTGGTGATATCGCCTTCATGGTCCACCGCCACGGTGCTGGCGTCGCCGCCGTCACCGGTGCCACCGCCGACGGCCAGATTGAAGGCTGCCGCGTCGGAATTGGACAGGCTCAGGGCCAGATTGATCGCCGCGTTACCGCCGCCGCCGCCAATACTCTGTGCAAGGAGGCCCTCGCTGCGCGCGCCTGCGGTTTCCACGTCACCGGTATGGGCGACCGTCACGGACTCACCGTCGCCCCCAATGCCGCCGCTGCCGCCTACATTGATCTGGGCTGCAAATTCACCGCCCACATTGCGGGTGGCGGAAACCAGATTGAAGCCCCCGTTACCGCCACCGCCGCCGATGGACTGAATGGTCATGCCGTTCATGTCATCGCCGACCGTGCTGACCAGGGATGCGAATGTGCCTCCCCGGGTGAAGCTGACGGTGCCGGCATTGCCGCCGCCACCGCCGAAGCCGCCCACCCCAACGGTCAGGGGCACATTGTTGGGGGCCAGAAGGCCCGTGATGCTCACACCGCCGTCGCCACCCCCGCCGCCAATGCTCTGCACCAGGATGCCCGTACCACCGGTCTCATCGTCAGAGGACAAGACACCCTCGCCCTGCACAGTGATGGCGCCGTCGCTGGTGAGCCGGACATCTCCGGAATTCGCCCCGTCGCCTGCAAAACCGCCGATCCCGACGGCGCCCGTAAATCCGTCCTGGTCCAGAGAGATGTTGCCGGTCACGTTCAGGGCGCCGTTGCCGCCGCCACCGGCGATGCTCTGCACATGGATACCGGTCGCGTCCGCACCTTCGACAAAGACCTCCCCGGACTGGGTCGCGGTCACGTCCCTGCTGCTGTTGCCGTCTCCGCCGAAACCGCCCAGACCGAATGTGAGGCTGGGGCCGGCCGCATTATCCCCGTTGGCGGTCAATCCGCCGGTGATGTTGACCCCGCCACTGCCGCCGCTGCCGCCGACACTCTGGGCCAGGAAGCCGATGCTCCGGTCACCTTCCACGGAAATATCGGAGGCGACCGACGCATTGACCGTGTTGCCAAGGCCGCCTTCGCCGCCGAAACCGCCAACACCCGCCACGATCTGACCGCTGGTGGTGATCCCGGCGGAAACGTTGAGACCGCCATTGCCGCCGCCGCCGCCCAGGCTTTGCGCGGTCACGCCGATCCGGTCGTCGCCAATGGCGGAGATGGAGCCTGCATCGGCGGTCAGGTCCACTGCCCCGGCATCGCCGCCGCCGCCCGCAAAGCCGCCCACACCCAGGGTGATGTTCGCCCCATTGCCGCCGATATCGACGAATGAGACACCCGCCGAGACATTCACCGCGCCATTGCCGCCGGAGCCGCCGATACTCTGGGCCACAAGCCCGTTCGAGCCGCCGGTCCGCAGCCGCCGGGTAATGTCATCTTCTTCAAACAGAACATCCGTTGCCAGACCGCTGGCCAGGACATCCCCGCTCACGTCAACGGCGACCGCGCCACCATTGCCGCCGTCTCCGCCGAAGCCGCCAAGGCCCAGGGCGGCCCCGATGCCGGTTCCTTCCGTCGTGGCCGCGATGGCGCCGGCCACATTGACCCCGCCATTGCCGCCGCCGCCGCCGACACTCTGTACCAGGATCCCATCGGACCGTGCCCCGGAGGTGGCCGTCGCGCCGGAGCGGGTCAGGCTCACATCCCGGCCTTCACCGCCGCCGCCGCCGAAGCCGCCAACCCCGACGCTCGCCGCCAGGGCGAAATTCCCGGACGAAAGGCCCACAGAGCCTGCGATGTTGAGGGCGCCGTTACCGCCCCCGCCGCCCATGCTCTGAACGGTCACACCGGGAGCGTCCTGTCCGGCGGTGGTGACAGTGCCCGCAGCGTTCGCCGCAACCGTGGAGGCATCGCCCCCGTCGCCGCCAAAGCCACCCACACCGACGGAGACCGCGCCGCCCGCATTGTTTGCGGCGCTGATGCCCAGGGCCACATTGATCCCGCCATTGCCGCCGCCGCCGCCCAGGCTCTGGGCAAGAAAGCCGTCGGACCCGGCGCCGGTGGTCGCAATGTCGCCGAGGAGGGATGCATTCACGGCCCCGGAATTACCGCCGCCGCCGCCGGCACCGCCGACGCCCACCGCAATGCCTGCACTGTTGCTCGACCCGATCGCGATGGCGCCTGAGATATTGAATGCACCGTTCCCGCCGCCGCCGCCGATGCTCTGGGCGGTGAAACCGGGGGCTTCGGTGCCGAAGGTGGTTGCGTCACCGATGAGGGAGGCATTGACCTGGGAGGCGTTCCCTCCGTCACCGCCCGCGCCGCCGACCCCGACACTCACCGCGCCGGCATTGCCGCCGTTAAAGGCCACGCTGCCTGCGATGTTGAAGCCGCCATTGCCGCCGCCGCCACCGAGGCTTTGCACAAGAACGGCGTCGGAGCGGTCGCCCAGGGTGGTGACATCCCCGGCCACTGAGCCAGTGACTGCCCCGGCATTGCCGCCGCCGCCGCCGCTGCCGCCAACCCCGACCGAGACCGCGCCGCCATTGCCGCCGTTGGCGGTGACCGTTCCGGTGATGTTGAAACCGCCATTACCGCCACCGCCGCCCAGGGCTTGGATGACAGCCGCATCGGAGTCGGCGCCTTGGGTACGGATATCGCCTTCATAGGCCGCATTCACGGTTCCCGCATCGCCGCCGTCACCGCCGAAACCGCCGACACCCACGCCGATCGCTGCGCCGGACGTCCCGGCTCCGGCCCCGGCGATCACAATGGACAGGCCGCCATTCCCGCCGCCGCCGCCGACAGACTGGGCGAGCAGACCTTCCGACTGGAACCCGGTGGTCAGGATGGAACCGCCCCCTTCCACGGTGACATTGCCGCCGTCTCCGCCGCCGCCGCCGGATCCGACGATACCAACTCCCAGGGCCGCCGCTGCCGTTTCACCGGCAGCAAACGAGAAGGACGAGGCAAAACCGCCATTACCGCCGCCGCCGCCCAGGCTCTGAACCACGACCGCGTCCGCGTTCGCGCCGGAGGTTTCGACAAGGGCATCGCCTTCGAGGCTGACCGCGCGCCCGTCACCGCCGCCGCCGCCGGATCCGCCAATGGCAAAGGAGGCATTGGCGGCGTAACCCGCACTGAGCTGGACCGCAAAGCCGCCATTGCCGCCACCACCGCCGATGGATTCAGCGAAAATGCCGTGGGAGCGATCGCCAACTGTCGTGATTGTGGGGGCTATGCCGTCCCTGTCCTCCAGAACGACAGTGACGGTATCGGCGTCACCGCCATTGCCGCCGCTGCCGCCGATGGCAAGACCGACAAAGGCGGACAGGGACACGGCGTTCCCGCCATTGCCGCCACCGCCGCCGATGGATTGGGCAAACAGTCCGTGGGCGTCATCACCAATGGTGCGCAGATCACCGCTGTTGGTAAGCGCCACCGTACTTGCATTGCCGCCGTCACCGCCGCCGCCGCCAATGGTGAAGAACACACCGCCATTGGAGCCGCCGTCACCGCCGCCGCCGCCCACGGACTGGGCATACAAGGCAGAGGACAGATTGCCCGCCGTGGTGACCTCGCCGGAATTGCTGAGGATGACATTGCCTGCATCCCCGCCGGATCCCGCCTGGCCGCCCACGGCTCCGATCGCCAGGGCAAAGCCGCCGTCGCCGCCGCCACCGCCAATGGACTGGGCGAAGATGCCGTTGGCGTCCTCGCCTTCGGTGCGGATGGTGCCTGAATTGGCGACCGTCACGGTGGAGCCCTCGGACTGCCCGCCGCCGCGCCCGCCGATGGCGATGAGCCCGCCCACATCGCTGCCGTCGCCAGCCCCGGCGCCTCTGCTGAGCGCGTAGATGCCGTGGGCGCCGTCGCCGGTGGTCCGGATGGAGCCGTCATTACTCAGGAAGACCGTGCCGCCATTGCCGCCGTCACCACCCCGGTCCCCCAGGGCAAAGCCTGCGATAGGGGTCCCGCCGCTGCCGCCGTCACCGCCCTGGCTGAGGGCAAAGGCACCGATGCCACGGGTATTGAATGTGGTGATGTCTGAGTCCGCGCCGAGCAGGACCGACACGTCATTGCCCGTGCCGCCATCTCCGCCCGCGCCCGCATCGGAAAAGAGCAGGGCGAAAAAGCCGCCGCCGTCTCCGCCGGTGCCGCCCTGGCTCACGGCCTCGACGCCAACGCGGTCCGCCAATCCGCCATTCACGGTGATGGCGCCGTTGCTGTTGACTGCGACCGAGCCGCCATTGGCCCCGTCGCTGCCGTCATCGCAGAAACTCACCAGGATCAGGGTGAAGCAACCGCCGTCTCCCCCGGTTCCGCCGGTGGACTGGGCCAGGATGCCCGTCGCGTTGAACGTCTCGAAAGAGGCGCCCGGCCCGGCCCCGATGGGGTTGTTGACCGTGATGGCGCCCGAGGCCGCGCCGCCGCCGCTGGTGATGGGAAAGGCCGCCGCCAGTTCATCCAGATCGGCGAACTCGGTCATGCCCGAGGTGAAGCTGCCGTCGCCATTGTCGATAATGACCGCGCCGTCCAGAAGGAGGGGCTCACTGCCGTCGGAGCTGACCACGAAAATGTTCGGGGTCTCCGGATCGCCGTCATCATCGAAGGGGATCGTATCCAGATCGAACGAAGTGCCCGCACCGCCATCGGCGCCGAATTGCAGAAGCTGGATCCCGCGCACGCCCGGATTCACGGTGGTGATCCCTGGCGTGCCATCGGCGGCGTTCACGGTGGTGACGCCGCCCGTGAAGGCGATGCCGTCGGCGGGCACATCCGGGCAGTCCGCTGTCGATCCGTTGACGGAACACCCAGTATTGATCGCGTGGACCGAGGTGCTCATGCACAGGGCGGCACCCACGGTGATCCCACCGGCGATGATATGTTTCAGGCCCGGGATATGTTTCAGGCCCGGAAGGCGGGATGCCAAAAGGCCGCTGGGAGATGATTTTCGGGGGGTGTGGTGATCGTCTGGAAGCGTATCAAATTGCGCCGTGCCTTTGCCGGATTCCAGATACCGAGACATACTCAACCCCCAATGAACCAGATGACGAACCCCAGGATGTCCCCCCGCACCGCACTCACCCATGTGGTGTATATCGCTTTTTCCGAATAGAGCGGCGGGAGCATTCCCGAATATTTCACATCCATTGTGAAGTACAAGCTGAAGCTGCCCCGGGTCTCAAGAGTTCCAATGAAATATATTTAATGAACTGCCGGGGCGGGCGCGCGGAACAGGCACCATTGATCATGCCCACTGACGATCCGTCAGCGGGCTGAGCCCAATGGGGCGCGTTCAGGCGGATGAGTCTTGACCTGCTTGGATCCGGGTCTGGTCGGGTTGGAGCCTGGACGGACTCGAGCTTGATTTGACTACGGATTTTGCGCTGCGATCAGCGTTTGCAGGTTCTCCACGGCCGGGAAGGCATTGTCCTGGAGGCGCTTCAGGACAGCGCCCTGGGCCGGGTCGGCGGGGTTGGCGGCCTGGATGGTGGCACTGAAGCCGTCGAGGCGGCAGGCGGTGATCCAGTCCCGCAGATCCGGGTCCTGGGACCAGGTGAACTGGTTCATCATGTTGGCGAGGGTTGCCTTCATCCAGTCCGCGGTCCGATCGGGCAGGGGGATGGGGGGGCACAGACGATTGCGCTCTTCATCCGTATCATAGGCGGCTTCCACATGGGCGACGACGGCGGCGCTGAAGGCGGGCTGGGGAATACGGACCATTTGCAGAGTGATGCGCCGGTCCTCGAAGGTGGGTCGGGTCTCGGGCATGATGACGGCGGTCGCGGTGCAGTCAATGTAAAGGGTATCCGGGTCCATGTCCTGGCCGCCGCCGGATAAGGCCATCCGCCCGGGGACGATCGCCGTCACTTTCTCACCCCGGATCACCCGGTCGATGCGGCGCAGCAAAGCCACTTCCGCTTCGGAAATGGTGGCGTAATGGAACATTTCGGGGAAGATGTCCCGGTCGATCCGGAGCATGTTGCCTGCGGCCTCCAGGCGCTCGAACAGATCCTCCACGGACCGGGCCGCCGCGATCGCCGCCATCTGATTGGCGAAACCGCCAATGGCGCCTTGAAAAAATTCAATGCCCGGCTGGGTGGTGGCCCGGTTGAGAAGCCAGGATTCCCGAGGGCGCACCCAGGTGATGGCTTCGGGATCCGCCCCGTTTTCCAGAAGCCAGACCCCCACATCCATGGCCGTCTTGCCCCCGCCCAGAATGGCGAAAGACCGGTGCTGAGGGGCCAGACGGGGCAGGCTGTTCGGAGCGATGCAGGTCGCGCCCGGGGCCACATGGAACTTGCGGCTATGGGTCGAGGGCACGGATGTGTTGTAGAAGGTGCCATCCACAATCCGCTTGCGGACGGAAATGGTGTGCTCCTCACCGGACAGGAGGCTGCGGAACCGCACTGCATTGTGCATGTCGGCGTCGTCGTCCCAGATGCAGTCATGCATGGGGAAATAGCGAACCCGGCCGGACGGCAGGAAGGTGTTGCGCATCACCCGGTCGAAATAGGCGGCGACCTCAGAACCCGACGCCAGTTCGTAGAACCCCCGATTCGGTCCCGCATCATCGATCCGCCGGCTGCCCAGTTCCTCGGACGCGACCCCGTAAAAGGCGGAGGGCTGGTGGAGGCGCACGAAAGGATAGGCATCGTTCCAGTGGCCGCCGGGCATGTGGTGGCGGTCGACCATGACGATATCCGCGCCGGATTCACTCAGCAGGGTATCGGTGAAGGCCATCCCCACGGCGCCGGTACCGATGACAAGATAGTCCGTTTCAAGATGACTCATGGTCCGTCCCAGTCCCTGCTTCCCGCTCTCACCCGGCGGTGTCTGCAACTACGCCAACCCTTCGGCAGAGCTGCGTTGCCCATATGGCTATCACATACTTGTGCTATGTGGTTAGGCTTGAAAGGCTTAAGTGGATCGAGATTTTTGCCAGGGCGTCTTGACCGGTATTCATGTGACGGACCTGAGGCATCCGCCCATTCCCCTTCCTGGCATCGCATCATCCTCGTCAGAGTGGGGCGAGACTGAAGAGCCCGGACCAAAAGCCCTCGTTGACAGAAGACTGACCCACACGAATTAACAAATCCGCGCTGGGGATGGACAACAGGGAGAGCCCAAATGCAAGGAAAATTACGCAGGTGAATTTTGAAATTCGACGCCCCTTATTAAGCCCCTGATGCGCCATCATCAGGAAATCACTCAGAAAGGAGGAGTGCTGGCGGATGACCTCATCAAGAGGCTTGTTCTTGATAGAGTTTTTGAGGTTTCTGATCCTGTTTCCGTTTTCCTCATCGTCGACAAAGCCACCCTTTATGGCTTGTGAGTGAAAGAAGTCCAACCATTGTTCAGACAATATGCCTGAGTATAACCGGATAAAGTCAAACTCATTTCGCAGATCTTTAATAAATCCTGGGCAAAACACATGAAAGGCGATCGTCGCTATTGAAATAGAGAGCATACCAAAGTAAATACAATACAAATTTCTCCTCTGCACTTCCAGGTCAAGAGCCTCGTTACCAATTATAAAATCAAAGCTAATTAAAGTGGCTGTAGTATCATTGAATAGGACGAGATAGCCAAAAAAGGGCAGTAAGAAACTAATCCGTCCCATTGTCCCAGAAAAGATACGGCTCAACTGGTGCCATCCCACGAGTGGCCGATTTTGAAGTACGATGGGTAGTTTGCGACCCTGGGGCGGCCCATTTAGTCTGTGGTAGAATACCTCTCGCGAAAAGGACAGCAATGATCCAAAGGCTAGGAGTAAGAATGTGCCCAGGAAGACAATAAACGCTACTCTCTCCAAAATTTCATCATCTTGGGGCTCGATATCTAGAATCGCCGAGCTGTATATTTCATAGATAAACCAAATAAGGCCAAGAAGACCCAAGAGTACCGGCCCAATTTTTCTCAAAAAATTCCTGGAATTCTTTTCACCAAAAAACCTCTCATGATCGCTACCTGAAAAATACATAAGTAAAGATAATATAAGGATAAAGAGTGCAATAATAGATTGCAGAATAATCATTGAACAAAACCCCTCCTTTGTTGCGCAGGGGCATAGTGCCAAGGTGCGCGCCCAGTGGCAAGGGATTGAGTCAACCCGTATTCCCGGGATGTACATCGGTTTTGCTGCGCCCGATCCACGATTCGGGTCATCATATGAATGGGTTACGGCATAACGGTCATGGAAATTACCTTGGCCCCGATCTTTACGAGCTTCTCGCGAGGGGTTTTGAGGCACCAGCGCGCATTGACTAGTTCCAGAAGGGCCTTTCAGCCATCGGCACGATGCACATTACCGGATCGCAGGGTGCAGCGCTCCGGGCCACCAACCTGACTGAACGTGAACAGCGGATGATAGCAGGTGCAGCCAACCTGCTATTGATGTCGTGCGGGACGAGACAGCGTTGGTCTGACATTCACACTGTGCAGCGACCTCACTTGAGCTTGCTCCGCAGGCGGAGACTGAACCACCGGCGCGCGCGCCCTCCCTTCAGGCTGCTGTCCGTGCCACGCCCGTCCCGGAGGGCTGCCAGCTTGCGCAGGTTCTCCTCGTGGTCTTCCCGTTCCAGCTTGTAGGTGGAGATGGCCCAGATCATGGTCATCCACAGGGCGAGGATCACGGGCACATAGATGGCCCCAAGCCGCCAGAGCGCATCGTCTGACACTTCCGAAGGCGAAGCGCCCACGGGGAACTGGGCAAAGAACAACACCCAGGACGCGGCGATCAGGCCGAAGCCCTGGACCGCCTTCTGCACAAAGGTGATGGCGGCGGCGAACAGGCCCTCTGAACGGCGCCCGGTCTTCAATTCGCTCTGTTCCACCAGATCGGCCATCATGGATGTGGAGAGGATCTGATAACAGATGATCAGCCCCACATCGATAATTCCGGTGATCAGCACGAACAGGAAGACGAACTGGGTGCCGTTTTCCGGCAGCAGGTCGAACAGGCGCAGAACAATGGGAAGGGGCGAGCCCAGGAACGCAATCAGGCCAATGATCACCGCGCCCCGCTTCTTGCCGATGGTCCGGGACACAATCGGCGCCAGGACAAAGCCGATGACCGCCGCGATAAATGTCCCGAAGGTGATGACCCCGGTCTCCAGGGACCCGAAGCCCCAGAAATAGGTGAGGAAGTAGAAGGTGAGGGCGGCGGCAAGGCCCCGGGCCACGGCTCCCAGAAGGGCGGCGGAGAACAGGGCGATGAAGGAGCGTTCCGCCAGTGTGTCGAAAATTTCCCGGAAGATCCGGCCAAGGGTCAGGGTGCGTTTGGGCGGGGAAGGCTTGAGATACTTGATCCTGTTGTGGGTGCCCAGTGCCGAGATCAGGATGGCGGCGAACATCATCAGGGAACCGACGACCCCGTAAAAGGCGTAGCTGTCCCGGTTGAACCGTCCGTCGGGGATGGTGGTCGTGACAAAGAGGGGGAAGACCACGAAGAACATCATCACGGTCATGAGGTTCCCGCCGGTCCAGCCGAAATAATACCGGAACGCCAGAAGGGAACTGCGCTCGTTATAGTCCTCGGTCAACTCCGCCGTGAGAGCAGTGCTGGGGGTTTCGTACAGGGTGATGAAGGTCCGGATAATGACGGACAGGGTCAGGACGTAAAAGAACAGGGAGGCATCCGACCAACCCACGGGCGGGTTCCATAACAGGAAATAGCTCAGGCTCACGGGCAGGACCGAGATATACATGAACGGATGGCGTCGGCCCCACCGGGAGCGCAGATTGTCCGACCAGTAGCCCACCACCGGGTCGCTCATGGCATCGAAAATCAGCGCCGTGGTGATGGCGATGCCCACGAGGCGGGGATCGAGGCCGATCACCTGGCTGTAGAAAATCAGCAGGAAGTAATCAAAGCCGTTGTTCTTGACCCCGAAAGCCACGGAGCCGATGCCGTAGGAAATCTTGGTCGCCAGGCTCAGTTTTGGCGTTTCCGGATTGGGCTGAGGAGAGACAGGGCCCGCACGCCCCGGCTCGGAAACCGGCGTCTCGGTCGTTTCCACGCTTTTTTCCCTTCCTGTACGTTCTTGGTTTGAGGCTCTTTTCGCGGCCTCTCGAACGGCATTTCCTCCAGCGCCGATCCCATGCCCCGTTCCGCGCGGAGCTTTGGTCTGGTGTCGGCCCTCTCCCGTAACGATAATGAGGAAGCTGGACCTTGCCCAGCCCTGACGGGACCGGCCATGGGCCCTGCGCCTCCACGGCCATGAGGGGCCACAGCGGATGAGGGTTTGAGATTGCAGGGCAGGGTGCCTTGCGAGGCAGTGGTCCCGTGATACGGGCAGGATGGACACTCGAACAGGATCGAAGGGAGGACCCAATGGCCGGAGCATTCGATGGTATTCGGATCATTGATCTCACCACCATGGTCTCGGGACCCATGGCCACAATGATCCTGGCGGATCAAGGGGCGGAAGTCATCAAGGTGGAAAGCCCCGCAGGCGACCAGACACGGGTGCTGGGGCCTGGGCCGAAAGGCATTACCGGGGCCTTTTTCTCCTGCAACAGGGGCAAGAAATCCATCGGCCTTGATCTGAAGACGGAGGAAGGCCGTTCCATTTTGCGCGATCTCATCGCGGGCGCGGATGCGGTGGTCCAGAATTTCCGCCCCGGCGCCGTGGAGCGGATGGGATTCGGCGAGCCCGCGGTGCGCGCCATCAAGCCTGACATTCTCTATGTCTCCATCAGCGGTTTCGGCGAGACCGGCCCTTATGCCCACAAGCGGGTCTATGATCCGGTCATCCAGGCCCTCACCGGCTCCACGGATGTTCAGGCGGACCGGCAGACCGGACGCCCCCAGATGTTTCAAGTCATTATCGCGGACAAGGTGACCGCCCTGACCGCCGCCCAGGCCATGTCCGCCGGGCTTTTTGCCCGGGAGCGCACGGGCCAGGGGCAGCATATCCGCCTCTCCATGATCGATTCCCTGGTGGCATTCTTCTGGCCTGAACAGATGGCGACTTTGAACTTCGTGGGCCGTGAGGCGGATCCGGCCACCTTCCGCAGCGGCATGGACCTGATTTATGAGACCCAGGACGGATACATCACCGCCGGTGCGGTGTCCGATGCCGAGTGGCGGGGCCTGTGCACGGTGCTGGGCAAGCCGGAATGGATCGAGGATCCCCGATTCAAGGAAGCCGGGGAGCGTATGCAGAATGTGGGTATCAGGAAGGAATTGACCGCGGAGGCGATCCGGCACTGGCGCTCGGAAGACTTGCTCAGCCGTCTGGACGAGGAAGATGTGCCCAGTGCGCCCTTGCTGCGGCGCATGGATCTGCTGGAAAACGAACAGATCAAGGCCAATGGCCTGTTCGTGATCAACGAGTACGGCGCCCTCGGTCCGGTCCGTCAGCCCCGCCCCGTGGCCCAGTTTGACGTGACGCCGAGCGCGATCCAGGGCGCGGCGCCGTTTTTGGGGCAGCACAACCGGGAAATCCTGGAAGGCCTCGGCTACACTGCCGACAAGATAGACGCATTGACCGGCGGGGGGATCCTGGCCCGCCATGGCCGCTCCTGATGGAAACCCGCCCCAGACGCGGATAAACTCGCACCTGTTCGCTTCAAGGTCGCGATCCGGACCCGGGGCTTGAAACTCCCGGTCTGGTCAGGCGCGCGAAAGACCATTTCAGCGTGCGTGGGCGCTGAAATCAGGGCACGATGGCCCCATCGCCGTCCTGCACTCTGCCCAGACCGAGACCCGGACCCGAAGGCCAAACCGGAGGCTGGATACGGTGGACCAGGGGCAGCGGCGCCATCGTCATTTGATGACCGGAACAGTCCTCGCCGCCGAGCGCAGCGAGGCAGACAGTATTGGCTTGAGACCATGGCCGACGATAACAGTGCCGTTCAAGGGCGCGCTTTTGATCATGACGAACCAGTGGACTACCGGTCCCTGTTTGGTTGGTTCAAAGCGGTGCTGGGACCTGAATCCAGCTATTACTGGCTGGCCGTCATCTATGGGATTGCCGTCAGTCTGCTGACCCTGGCTCTGCCGATTTCCGTCCAGATGCTGATTGATACGGTCGCCAACACGGGCCTCGTGCAGCCGGTCATCGTGCTTGCCTCGGTGCTGTTCGTTCTGCTGTTCATTTCCGGCATTCTGGTGGCCTTGCGCACCCATGTGATGGAACTCTTTGCCCGGCGCATCTATGCCCGCCTGTCCGCCGAAATCGCCCTGAGATCCACCCATGCCCAGGTCAACTATTTCCTGGAAAGCAAGCGCGACAGCCAGTTCAACCGGTTCTTCGACATCATGATCCTCCAGGCGAACGTGCCCTCGCTTCTGACCGGCGCCTTCACCCTGATTTTTCAGTCCGTCATCGGATTCGTCCTGGTCTCCCTCTATCACCCCTATTTTCTGGTCTTCACCCTCGTTCTGGTGACCTGCATTTTCCTGGTCTGGCTGGTCTGGGGTCGAGGAGCCATCCGGACCGCGATCTCCGAGTCCTACGCCAAGTTCGACACCGCCGCCAATCTGGAGCGGTTTGCCGAGAACAACGATTTCTTCCGTTCGGAAATCAACCTGAACGTGGCCCTCTATGAGGCCAACCGGCGGATCGCGGAATATGTCCGCCGGAACCGGAGCCATTTCCGCTATTCCTTCTCCCAGACCCTGTGCCTGCTGCTGCTTTATGCCATTGCGAGCGCCCTTCTGCTGGGGATCGGCGGCTGGCTGGTGATCGGCGGGCAACTGACCCTCGGGCAGCTTGTGGCGGCGGAACTGATCCTGTCCACGATCCTGTTGGGCATGTCCCAGTTCGGCTTCTATCTCGACCAGTTCTATGAGGTCTGCGCGGCAGTCGAGAAGCTGTCCGCCTTCTTCAAGATCCCCCTGGAGGATGATCCGGACGGAAAGGACCCGCCCCTGGGCGCGCCGCGCATCGAGTTCGATCAGGTGGTCACCAAGCGCCCTGACGGTGAGCCGGTCAGCCTGGCCCTCGACATTCCGGCGGGCAGCAGTGTCATGGTGCGCAATGCCCAGATCCCCGCCCAGAGGGCCTTCCTGTCCCTGCTCCAGGCCTATGAGCGGCCTGACAGCGGCTGGATCCGGCTCGGCGGCCAGGACCTGCGGGACATCGACCTCGCCAAACTGCGGGCCGCCGTCATGGTTCTCGACCGCACGGATATCGTGGACTGTTCCATCGACAGTTTCCTCGATCTGGCAAACCCCAACGTCACCAGTGCCCAGAAGGCCGAAGTGCTCAAGGTGACCGGCCTTCATCTCACGGTCCACCGTCTGTCGAAGGGGATCACGACCCCCATCGTGCCCTCGGGCTGGCCCCTGTCCCTGTCGGAAACCCTGCGTCTGAAACTGGCGGGCGCTCTCCTGAAACGGCCCTGTGTCCTGGTGCTGACGGAGATTTTCGATGTGGTCGAGCGAAGGCATCTCAATCCCATCCTCAACACCCTGGCCCGGGACTTGGACACCACCGTGATCCGGTTCACCGATGATGAGCCGGGACCCTGGGCCGATTACACTCTTGCGCTTCACACGGACTGGCAGCGCCTTGAGCATGTCACCGATGGGGGGACCGGAGAATGAGCCGCGACGACAAGGATAAGGCCCCCAGCCGGGGCGGCGCTCCGGGGGTGGGGCTTACCAGCGCCAAAGGGGCATCATCCCAGACCCTCCGTCGGCACGCAGCCCATTTCATCGCCCTGAAAGAGATCCGTGTGCCCTGGGTGACCAGGGCCCTGGCGATCATCCTTGTGCTCACCATCACCGGGGCCGCCTGTTTCCTGATTTTCGTGCCCTGGGTCCAGACCGCCACGGGCTTCGGCCAGGTCACGGCCCTCGATCCCCGGGACCGCCAGCAGCCGATCAACGCCCTGGTGTCCGGCCTGATCGAACGCTGGTATGTCCGTGACGGCTCACGGGTTGCCGCCGGTGATCCGATCCTGCGCATCGTCGACAACGACCCCCAACTTGTGGAACGGCTGACGGCGGAGCAGGCCGCCCTGGAACAACGGCTCGAAGCCGCGAAGGCCGCCGCGCGCACCGCCCAGCTTGATCTGTCGCGCCAGGAACGTCTGTTTGAGGAAGGTCTCAGCTCCCAACAGGACCTGGAGAACGCCCGCATCCGGCTGGAGGATCTGCGGGCCCGGGTGGCGGAGGCGGAGGCCCAGTTGAGCCGGGCCAATGTCAACATTTCCCGCCAGTCCCGTCAGGTGGTCAGGGCCCCAAGGGACGGCACGATCATTTCCGTCAGCTCCGGCGGCACCGCCACCTTCGTCCGGGAAGGCCAGCAGGTGGCGACCTTCCTGCCCGATGGGGGCGAGCGGGTCGTGGAAATGATGATTGACGGGCGGGACATTTCCCTGGTCGTTGAAGGGCGCAAGGTCCGCCTTCAGTTCGAGGGGTGGCCGGCGGTACAACTCTCAGGCTGGCCGTCCCTCGCGGTGGGCACCTTCGGGGGCGTGGTCGCCTTTGTGGAACCCTCGGCCATGCAGGGCGGGCAATTCCGGATTCTGGTCAGCCAGGATCCCGAGGAGGAGGTCCCCTGGCCCGATGCCCGCTTCGTGCGCTTCGGCGCCCAGGCGAGAGGGTGGGTGGTGCTTGATACGGTCAGTGTGGGATATGAATTGTGGCGGCGTCTCAACAACTTCCCCCCGAATTTCACCGGGGCCCAGACCAGCAGTCAGGAGCAGGCCAATGCTCCCCAGTAAGCCAGTCCTGATGATCCGGCCGGTAGTGGAGCGAGTCGTGGTGGGTCTCGCCCTGGCCGTTGCCGTGACGATGAGCACTCTGGCTCCCGCCGGATGGGATGGCGCCCGTGCCGATGATATTCAGTTAGGGGAGGTTCTGGCCTCCTCCGCCCGTCATGCGCCCAGGATCCTGGAAACCCTTTCCATGCGGGAGGCCGCCCGGGGGGAAGCTCTCACGGCGGAGGGCGCCTTCGATACGCGGATCGGATCGGAAGGGTTCGGACGGTTTTCCGGCTTCTGGGACGGCCGGGTGGTGGATGCCACGGTGTCCCAGGATCTGCGCCGCTTCGGTATCACCCTGTTCGGGGGCTACCGGATCTCCGACCGGCGGTTTCCGATCTATGAGGATCAGTATTTCACCAATACCGGCGGCGAGTTGAAGGCGGGCTTCATACTGTCCCTGCTCAGGGACCGGGCCTTCGACAAGGAGCGCGCCGGACTGGTGGATGCCGCCGAGACCCTGCGCGCGGCGGATCTTGAGGTCCTCCTGGCCCAGATCGGGGTTCAGCACCGGGCGGTGATGGCCTACTACAATTGGCTGGCGGCGGGCCGTCAGCTCAGTGTCTATCAGGATCTGCTCGACATCGCCCTCAAGCGGGAACAGGCCCTGGAGCGTACGGTGCAGGCGGGGGATACGGCCGAAGTGCTCCTGGTCGAGAACCGGGAGAATATCCTGCGCCGTCAGTCCCTTGTGGTGGAAGCGGAACGTCAGCTTGCGGAAATGAGCCAGCTTCTGTCCCTTTATCTGCGGGACGGGGAGGGACGCCCTGCAATCCCCGCGCAACGGGACCTGCCGGACGGGTTTCCGCCCCTGCCAGGACCGGCGGCCGCCGAGAACGCCCGCGATCTGAGCGAGGCCCGCCCGGAACTGGTGTTGATCGATACCAAACTGGCCAAGGCCCGCAACAAGCTCCGGCTTGCGGGCAACGATCTGATGCCGCGGCTCGATTTCCGTTACGAAGTGGGCAGGGATTTCGGCTCCGTGGCGGAAGGGGGCTCCAGTCGTGTGGGGACGGACATTATCCTCTCCGTGGTCTTCTCCATGCCCCTCCAGCGCCGGGAAGCCAAAGGCCGCATGGCCAGTGCCCGTGCGGAAATGGAGGCCCTTGAATGGCGCCGCCAGTCCCTGGAGGAACAGATCGCGGTGGAAATCAGGACACTGCGCATGAACCTCAACGCGTCCTTCCAGATGGTGCGTCTGGCTGAGCAGGAAGAGGAACAGGCCCGGATCATGCAGCGTCTGGAGCGCACCCGGTTTGAAAATGGTATCAGCAACTTCTTCCTGGTGAACACCAGGGAGGAACGCACCGCCGACGCCCGGATCCGGCGCATCGGCGCCACCTTGCGCCATTTCATCACCGTTGCCGACTATGACGCGGCCGTGGTGAATGTGGAGGCCCTTGGGCTTGCTCCTTGACACATACTCTCAAGAAGATTGTTCCGGACGCGGTGTTTTGCACGCTTTCCGGGCGGAGAACCGCGCACACTGTTCCTGCAAGCGCTTCAGCGGGATGATCCGGGTCCGTACTGGGTCAGGTAAAGGTCTTTATAGGGGCCTTGGGAGCGGGCGAGCAGGTCCGTATGGGTTCCCTGCTCGACAATACGCCCGCCGGAGAATACCAGAATGCGGTCGGCGGCCTTGATGGTCGACAGACGGTGGGCAATCAGGATCGTGGTCCGCCCCGCCATGAGCCCGGTCATGGCCTTCTGAATGCTGTCCTCGGTCACCGAGTCGAGATTGGACGTGGCTTCGTCGAGAATCAGGATCGGCGCATCCGCGAGGAACGCCCGGGCAATGGCCACCCGCTGACGCTCCCCGCCGGAGAGTTTCACCCCCCGTTCGCCCACCAGAGTGTCATAGCCTTTGGGCAGGGCCGTGATGAAGTCGTGGATATGGGCCTGGATGGCGGCGGATTCGATCTCCTCCCGGCTCGCCCCGGGTCTGGCATAGGCGATATTCTCCGCAAGGGAACGGTGGAACAACACCGGCTCCTGGGGCACCAGAGCGATGGCCCGGCGCAGGCTCTCCTGACTGGCCCGGGCAATGTTCTGGCCGTCAACGCGGATCTCCCCGTCCTCGACATCGTAAAGGCGCTGGAGCAGCTTGACGAAGGTGGTCTTGCCGCTGCCGGACTGTCCGACCAGGGCAACCTTTTCCCCGGCGCGGATTTCCGTCGAGAACCGGTCGTAAACCGGCCCGCACTGATGATCATAGGAAAACCGGACCTTGTCGAAGACGATGTGCCCCTCCCGGACCACCAGGCTCGTTGCCCCGGCCCGGTCCGCAATGCCTAATGGGGTGTCGGCGAATCCGACCACGTCCTGGATATCGTTCAGGGCCTGCTGGAGGCCGCGCATATGCATGCCCATGTCCCGCAGATGCCCGTTCAGGACCAGATAGGTGGTGATCACCATGGTGATCTGGCCCGGTGTGGCCTGCCCCTGGATCCAGAACCACAGGGCAAGGGACAACAGCCCGGTCTGAAGGGCAATGAGCAAGACCGACTGCACCAGCCCTGCGGTCACCGCCCGGTTCCAGGTACGCCGGGCGGTCAACCGCCAGGTGCTCAGTGTGCCTGCCAGTTTGGAGTCTTCCTCCGCTTCCGCCGCAAAGCTCTTGACCGTGGCGTTGCAGGTGACCGCGTCGGACAGCACCGCCCCCACCTGGGAATCCTGGGCGACGAAGGCCTCGTTGGCGGGTCCGATATAATGGGCAGAGAGCCAGTAGATGATCACCCCATAGACAATCACCGCACCGGCAATCAGCAGACCCATCACCGGCCAGAAGGCGCCCAGGATCGCGATGGCTCCCATCAGCATGAGAACCGTCGGCACAAAGCCGAAAGTGAGCGTATTGCCGAAGAGTTCAAGGGCCCACATGCCCCTGGTGATCTGGCGCACCGTGGCACCGGCGAAACTGTCCGCATGCCACTGGGTGCTGAAGCGCTGGACACGGAAAAAGGCATCACCGGCGATGCGGGCCATGGCGTGGGTGGTCAGATGATTCCATGTCCGGTCATGGATCTGGCGGAAGACCGTGTTGAGGACCGCCGCCACGGCGAACAGGGCGAGAAACACCGTGGCCAGATCGGCGGAGCCACCATTGAGGGCGACCGCGTCCACAAGCTGGCCCGCCAGAAACGGCTGAACGATCCCCGTCCCCACAAGGGCAACAAGGCTCACGCCCACGCCGGTCAGCGCGAGGGGGAACTGGCGCCAGTGGGCCCAGGCGAAGGTGAAGATCCGCCACAGGGAACAGGTCTTGGTGCGGATCGGGCGCGCTGGTGACTTGCCCGCTTCTGCCGCCTGGGTGTCGTTTTCCTCGATTGCGATGTAGTGAACGGTGTCGTCCGCCGGTGCGGTCTCATCGGGCTGAGGGTGTCGGATGACCCGATCGGACGTGCCCGGTTGACCGTTCCGTTTCACCGGTGCGCTTTCCCGTTGGGCCTTGCCCCGGTAATCCTTGTTCTGAAAATCGCCGACGGTGGGGTTCACCATGCCCGAGCACCTCCGGCGCGTCGGCAAGGCTTGGCCGGTCTGTCTTTATGCGCTGGTTTCACGTGGTCAGTCCCTTTGCGGCACGGCCCTTGGGAACAGGGTGCCCTGGTCAGAGTGGTGCCATGGTCAGGGGACTGGGGTTGATGAGGGGATCAGGCCGTGGGCGTGGTGGACCGGTCCCGCCACCGGAACACCCCGTCCGGTTCACGTCCATATTGCTGGCAGGTCTCCCGGCTTGCGGATCCTGAACTCCGGCTCCGGTCAGCGTCCACGGGGGCAAACATCCACGGGGACGGTCTGGGAGCGTCGGATGGTCAACGGTCATCCGGCCTTCCCGGCGCGATGGCCAGTGGCGTGGGGATGACCTCTCCGGTCACGGTCGCGGGGGCGGCTGCGTCTTGAAATCCGGCTTGCGCTGGATCCCTCACATTCCCTTTTCACCCAGCAGGCTGGGCACCAGCAACACCTCTATCGACCAATAATTTCGGGTCCTGTCAAGGCAACATGCCAGGGGTCCGCCCAGTACCCGGAGGTTGAAACTTTCCGTCTGCGTCCGAGAAGGAGCGTTATTGCCAAGCCCGTAAAGGTGGCGTAGTGTTTTGCGCAGATGGTGCCGGTGGTGAGCCGGCTAAGAGGGAACCCGGTGTAAATCCGGGACTGTGCCCGCAACTGTCAGCCAGGAGCCAAAGGCCATTGATGTCACTGGGAATTCTCCTTCTCAAGGAGACCGCCCGGGAAGACGGCCCAAGGCGATGATCGGTCAGTCAGGAAACCTGCCATCGCGTCGTTCGCCCCTGGCCGGGACCAGCCAATCAGGGCCGGAACATCTTTTCCGTTGAAGCGACAAATCCATCCGTGTGCTGCCCTGCCGGGGCAGGGCATCGGTTTGTCGTCTCCGGATGCCGGCGTCCAACTCCGTGCATCCGCCAACGGAAAGGAAGGCCACCTCCATGATGAGGTCAGCATTGTTTGTGGCTGCAACGGTTTTCAGTCTCATCCCCCCTGCGAACGCACAGGAGGACCCGCTCCGTCCGGCTCCAGCGCCCATGCCCGTTGCCAACGCGGAGTCCGAGACGGTTGTTGTCACGGGAACGCGCATCGAAACGCCCATCGATCAGGTGGGCCGGGCCGTGACGGTGATCACCGCCGATGACATTGCCCTGCGCCAGCAGCGATTCGTGTTCGACGCACTCCAGGCGGTGCCGGGGGTCCAGGTGGTTCGTTCCGGGAGTTTCGGTGCCCTGTCCAGCGTCTCGATCCGGGGGCTGCCCACCAACCAGACCTTGGTTGTCCAGGACGGTGTGGTGCTGAACGATCCGGCCAGTTTCGGCAACAGTTTCAACTTCGCCAATTTCGACACGAACGATATTCGCCAGCTCGAAGTGCTCCGGGGGGCTCAGTCCACCCTCTACGGCTCGGATGCCATTGGCGGGGTGATCAACATCGTCACCCGGGATGGCCGTGAAGGATTTGCCGCCGACGGTTTTCTGGAGGTGGGATCGTTCAGCACGTTCCGGGGGTCCGCTACCGTGCTTGGCGGGACCGAAGTGGTCTCCGGGCGCTTCACGGTAAGCGGTGTGACCACGGACGGGTTTTCGTCCGCGGACGAAGCGAACGGGAACCGGGAAAGAGACGGCTTCGACAATGTCACCCTGTCCACGAAGCTCCGCTTTGCGCCCGCCGACACCCTGGAATTCACCGCCGTGGGCCGCTATCAGGACAGTGAGGGCGAGTTCGACGGGTTCACCTTTGGCGTTGGCCCATCCGATGCGGATGAGGTGGCCCAAAGCGAGGAACTGGCCCTGGCCGGTTTCGCGACCCACACCGCTTTCGAGGGGCGGCTGGAGAACCGGCTGGCCATCACCTATCTGCGCAATGACCAGCTCAATCTGTCTGAAGGGGATGCAACCTTCGATGCCCTCGGCACACGGACATCCTATGAATACCAGGGCACGGTGCGCCCTCTTGACGCCCTGACCGTCATTCTTGGGACGGAGTATGAAGAGCAGGAAAGCACGGTCTCCATCGGGTTCGGCGGCAATGAAGTGATCGAGACCACCAGTGGCTACGGTCTGGTCCAGTTCAGCCCCCTGACGTTTCTGACCGTCAATGGGGGCATCCGCCACGATTCCTTCTCCAATTTCGGTGGCGAGACCACCTACAGCATTTCCGCCGCGCTCGAAGTACCGGCGACGGGCACGATTTTCCGGGGCAGCTATGGGGATGGCTTCCGTGCCCCCAGCGCCGGGGAATTGAGCTTCAATCCGGACCTGTTCCCAGAAGTGAGCGAGGGCTGGGATGCAGGTGTGGAACAGCCCTTCTGGAAAGGGCGCGCCACATTGCGGGCGGTCTATTTCGATCAGCGCATTGATGATCTCATCGCGTTCGACCTCGCGGCTTTCACCTTCGTCAATATTCAGGAATTTGACACGAGAGGGGTGGAAGTTTCCGGCGAAGCGCGGCTTGGCGATGTCTTGTCCGTTTCCGCCGCCTATACCTATACGGATGCGGTTAATCTTTCCACGGAGATTGCCGCCGGCAATCAGCCGGAGAATCGGTTCAACGTGGAAATGGTCTATCAGCCCATGACCAGCCTCACCCTGTCCGCTGGCGTGACCTATAACGGGACCGAGCGCAGCGGCGTGGAAACCCTGGACAGCTTCACCCTGGTCGCTCTGCGGGGCAGCTATGATGTGAGCGCCCGGCTCAACCTTTTTGTCCGGGTGGAGAATGCCCTTGATGCGGACTATCAGGACAATTTCGGCTTTGGCACTGCGCCGCTGTCCGCCTTCGGAGGGGTGAGCGTGCGCATGTGACCGGGATCAAGGCTGTTCTCACCGGGATCTTTCTGCTCCTCGTCCAGGGCTTTCTCCTGGCCGCCTGCGCGCCTGCGTCTGATCAAGGCGGCGCCACGGATGCCGGTGCAGAATACTCCGAATCCGCGAAGCGCCCGGGCCGTATCATCAGCCTTGATTACTGTGCGGATCAATATGTTCTGAGGCTGGTGGACCGGGAGCGCGTTCTGGCCATTTCTCCCGATGCCCACCGGGAATTCTCCTTCATGCGCGATGCGGCCGAAGGTTATCCCCGTGTCCGTCCCACGGCGGAGGATGTCCTGGTGCTCAGGCCCGATCTGGTCGTGCGGGCTTATGGGGGCGGGCCGAACGCCAAAGCCTTTTTCGAGAAGGCGGGCGTGCCGGTCCTGGAAGTGGGTTGGGCGCCTGATATTCCGGCGGTCATGTCCGTCATCGAACGGATGGCCGAGGGTCTGGGGGAACCGGAGCGGGGCCGGGCCGTCGTGGAAGACATGCGTCAGCGTCTCGCCGCCGCCAGCCGGGAGGCCACCGGGCTCAAGACCCTTTACATGAACCCGGCCGGTGTGACCACGGGGCCGGGATCTCTCGTGCATAATATTCTGAAGGCGGCGGGTCTGGAAAATTTCGAGACCCGGCCCGGTTGGCGGGCCATCCCCCTGGAGCGGCTGGCCTATGAACAGCCGGACATGGTTGCAGCCGCATTTTTCAATGCGGACTCCGACCATCCGGCGGTCTGGAGCCCCATGCGCCACCCGGTGGCCCGGGCCCAGATGAATGATCTGCCCACGGTGCCCCTTGAAGGGGCCTGGATGTCCTGCGGCGGATGGTTTCTGGTCAATGCCGTCGAGGCCCTCGCCGAAGGCGCCCAAGCCAAGATCCGCCGATCAATGGTCGATTATCCATCCGAAGCCGGACTGTCCGAAGGAGCCCGCCCATGAAACCGGTTCCCGCGTCCGGTGTGCCGTTCATCCCAAATCCGGTGAATGCGGGCCTCGTCACCGCGAGCTTGATGGCCCTGTTCGCCGCTTGTCTGCTCGGTTCGACGCCCATGGATGCGGGGCGGGTGCTCACGGCCCTGGCCGGGTTCAGCAGTGCGGGCGATACGATTGTGGTCTGGCAGATCCGTCTGCCCCGGGCGCTCACCGCGTTCGTTGTCGGCGCGGCCCTTGGCGCCAGCGGTGCCGCCCTCCAGGGCCTGTTGCGCAATCCGTTGGCGGAACCGGGGGTTCTGGGCGTCTCCGCCACGGCGTCCCTTGGGGCCACCATTTCCCTTTACTACGGTCTGGCGTTGCTCAGTCCCTGGATCCTGCCTCTCTCCGCCATTGCCGGGGCTCTGGCCGCCACGGGTCTGATCGCCTTTGTGGCCATGCGCACTCAATCCGTGGTCACCCTTATTCTTGTGGGTGTGGGATTGTCCAGTTTCGCCGCCGCCGCCATGAGCCTGCTTTTGAACCTGGCGCCCAATCCCTTTTCCCTTGCGGATATGATCAACTGGATGCTGGGGTCTGTCGCCAATCGCAGTTTTGACGACCTGCTGTTCGCGGGACCGTTTCTCGCCCTGGGGCTCGGCATTCTGGCCTGGTCCCGCCGGGGTCTGTCCGCCCTGACCCTGGGAGAGGAGGCGGCCCGGGGCCTGGGGCTCGATCTCAAACGCCAGAGGCTGATCGTGGTGGCGGGGGCGGGGCTTGCCACCGGGGCGGCCGTGTCCCTTGCGGGGGCCATTGGGTTTGTGGGCATTGTGGCCCCCCATCTGATCCGCCCTTTTGTGGGCCATGATCCGGCCCGGTCCCTGTTGCCCTCTGCCCTGTTGGCGGGGACCATTCTGGTGTTGGCGGATATTGGGGTGCGGATGATGCCGACCATGAACGAATTGAAACTGGGTGTGGTCGCCGCGCTGATCGGCGCGCCGGTCTTTGCCTGGATCGCGATGGGCAGGCGCGGCATCCATGACTGAATTGCGTGTCCAGAATGTTTCCATGGCCGCCGATGGGGTGCCTCTCGTCAGTGGGGCGAGCTTTTCCCTGGTGCCCGGTGAATGCGTGGTGCTGCTCGGACCCAATGGGGCGGGCAAGTCCACCCTGCTGCGCGCCGCCGCCGGGCTTGAGGCACCCACGTCCGGAGACGTGCTGCTTGATAACCGGGAGGCGGCGCGGATGGCGCCGGGGGAGCGTGCGCGGCTTTTGAGCTATCTGCCCCAGACCCGGTCTCTGGCCTGGCCCAATCCGGTGCGCGATGTGGTGGCTCTGGGCCGGTTCGCCCATGGGGCTGCCTTGGGACGGCTGGGGGACCGGGATGCCCGGGCTGTGGAGCGGGCGATTGCGGCCTGCGATCTCGGGCATCTGGCGAACCGCTCCGTGGACACCCTGTCTGGGGGGGAACTGGCCCGGGTCCATTGTGCCCGGACCTTCGCCGCCGAAGCGCCCTTGCTCATCGCCGACGAGCCCGTGGCGGCCCTGGATCCCCGCCACCAATTCACCATCATGGATCTGATCCGGCGGTTCGTGGAAGACGGGGGCGGGGCCCTTGTGGTGCTCCACGATATCGGCCTTGCCGCGCGCTATGCGGACCGGCTGATATGGATGCAGGGCGGCCGGATCGTCGCCGATGGCCCGGTCACCGACACTCTGACACCGGAACGGATCAGCGCCGTCTACGGCGTGCGCGCCCGCATCGAAGGATGCCAAGTCGCCATCGAAGGTCTAGTGTAACCGGATAAAGCACCCAGAAACACGAAACAGTTTTCCCCAAAGGCCGCGACCGCGGCTCGGCGCCCCTGCGCCGCCCCCGCGGAGCGCCCGCGGAGCGCCCACGGCGCGTGAGCGAAAAAATAGCCAAGACTACAGCCATATCTTATCGTCAGAGCGCGAAACGGCATTCCCCAAGGCCGCGACCGCGGCCCGGCGCCCCTGCGCCGCCCCCGCGGAGCGCCTGCGGCGCGTGAGCGAAAAAATGACCAAGATTATTGCCGTGCATGGCACGGGGGGCGGAGCGGAATCCAAATCCAAGCCCGGCTGGTGGCAGCCCGGCAGCGATTTCCTGACCGATCTGGTTGGCCGCCTCGGTCCCCAGGTCACCATGGCCGACGTGATTCCCTTCCAGTGGAGCGGCCACAATTCTCAGATCGAGCGGATCCGAGTGTCGTTCCGCCTGCGGCAGATCATCCTTCACCATGCGGATGAGCCGGTGGTGATCATCGGTCACAGCCATGGCGGCAATATCGCCTTGAATGCGGTGCGTCAGATCTGCGCCGGGTCGGGGGACCGTCGCGCAGAGGTGGACAGGCCCCTCGCGGAAACGGGCGGGCCGTTGGCGGACCTGGGATTGTCCGATGATCCGGCAGGCGCCCCGGTGAGCGTGGAGGCCGGGCCTTTGCGCAACATCACCTTGATCACCATCGGGACCGCCTTCTACCGCACCCGCAAGGGGGAAAAACAGCGGGCGGTTCATTGGCTCACGCCCCTGCACCGATATGCGTTTTACGGCATACTTTTCTCGGTACTGGCCGCGGGGCTGTTTTCCTTTGCCTTGCCGTCCCTGTCGGTGACGGACAAAATCGTCAATGCCGCCGCACTGACCTTTTTTGCCGTGATCATCCTGGCGGCCCTGCGCTCGGGCGGTGGCGGCGGGCAGTTGAGGCACGCGGCACGCGAGGCCAAATCGGTCTTCCGGGACTTTGCCGCGGGGGCCTTTTTTCCTTTGGTCCACCCGAAGGACGAGGCGGTGTCGATCCTCAAGGTCTTTGCCCGGACCAAACCTTATTTCAGCACACGAAGCCTTGATCCGCGGGTCTTTGCCTTCATGCTCTCGGCCCTGACCTTTCTGGCGACGGCCTCCCTGATGGCCTGGGTGGCGTTGTTCCTTTTCACCGGGGATGGGCTGTTTGCGGGCGTGGTCGATGGTGCGGCGCCGGCAGCGGGCGGGCCGGTCCCGGTGGTGACCATCCTTGTGCTGGCCCTGGTGTTTCTGCCCATGGGGGCGCTTGCGGTGCCGCTTTTCCTCGCCATCCGCACCCTGCTGTCAGGGCCGGTATTCCTTGCCTCAAAACTCCTGACCCGGATGTTCGACCGTCTCACCTGGAGCCGGATCCGCCTGATCGGTCTGGGCTTTGGGCAGAGCGATGATACGGTCCGGGACCTGGCGGTTCTCTCCCCGGTGGACACGCCGGATACCCTGGTGCACCGGGATGGCGCCCTGTTCTTTGCCCCTCGTTACCCTTGGGAGTTTCACTCGGTGGCGGATCTGCCGGAGGAACTGGCGGACCAGGAGATCAAGCCCCTGCCGCCCTCCTGCGCTGATGAAGTCGAACAGGCGGCCAACAACCAGGCCTTCCACACTTTAGGGGCTTTCCGGTCTTTCCTGCTCGATTCCGCCGTGTCCTACACGGCGGCGAACGATATTGCCGGGCGCCTTGCGGAAGTGGGCCTTTTTCCCTTCATCCACAACTATTACTTTCACAGCCAGCGCTTCCGTACCCTGATCACCGGCATCATCAAGAAGCGCATCACTACCCCGTGATCTGGATGGCGGACAATTTGTATGCCGATCATTCGCGCTGATCAGTCAATGTCGAATTTCACGCCCTGGGCCAGGGGCAGCTCCGTGGAGTAGTTCACGGTCTGGGTCTGGCGGCGCATGTACGCTTTCCAGGAATCCGAGCCGGATTCCCGACCGCCGCCGGTTTCCTTTTCCCCGCCGAAGGCTCCGCCGATTTCCGCGCCCGAGGAGCCGATATTCACATTGGCAATGCCACAGTCACTGCCCACAGCGGAGAGAAACCGCTCCGACTCCCGAAGATCCGTGGTGAAAATGCAGGACGACAGGCCCTGGGGCACCCCGTTCTGGAGGGCGATGGCCTCGTCGATATCCCGGTAGGTCATGACGTAAAGGATCGGAGCAAAAGTCTCCTGCTGGACCACCGCCGTCTGGCCGGGCATTTCCACCAGGGCCGGGAACACATAATAGGCCTCGGGGCCGCCGATACCCTCGACCCGTCCGCCCCCGTGAATGGTGCCACCTTCCACCCGGGCCTGGGTCAGGGCGTTTTCCATGGTCTGGAAGGCGTGGCCATCGATCAGGGGGCCAACCAATGTGCCGTCGATCAGCGGATTGCCGATCACCAGGGAGCTGTAGGCCTTTTTCAGCCGCTCCACGAGAGCGTCCTTCATGGTCTCATGGACGATGACCCGGCGCAGGGTGGTGCAGCGCTGGCCGGCCGTGCCCACGGCGCCGAACACGATGGCCCGCACCGCCAGATCAAGATCCGCTGACGGAGCAACGACCATGGCCGCGTTGCCGCCAAGTTCCAGAAGGGTGCGGGCGAAACGCTGTGCCGCCCTTGGTCCCACTTCTCGGCCCATGGCGGTGCTGCCCGTGGCGCTCACCAGCCGGACCCGGGGATCGTCGACCAGCAGCTCACCGATATTCCGCCCGCCAATGACCACGGAGGACAGCCCGGACGGCGCCTCTGCGAACCGGGCCATGGCCCGATCGAACAGGCCCTGGCAGGCAATGGCCGTCAGGGGTGTCTTTTCCGAGGGCTTCCAGATCACCGGATTGCCGCAGACAATGGCAAGGGCCGTGTTCCAGGACCAGACCGCCACGGGGAAATTGAACGCGGTGATCACGGCGGTGAGCCCGAGGGGATGCCAACGCTCCAGCATGTGGTGGCCCGGGCGTTCTGAGGCGATGGTGAGGCCGTAAAGCTGGCGCGACAGACCCACGGCGAAGTCGCAGATGTCGATCATCTCCTGCACTTCACCCAGACCCTCGGACAGGATCTTGCCGTTTTCCACCGTCACCAGACGCCCCAGGGCTTCCTTGTGGGTGCGCAGCTCTTCCCCCAGCAGACGGATCAACTCACCCCGGCGAGGCGGCGGCACCTCGCGCCAGGTCTGGAACGCGGCGTCTGCTTCCGCGAGCCGGGCCTCCACGCTGGCGGGAGTGTCTTCCAGAAGAGACGCGATCACGGCGCCGTCAATGGGGGAGCGCACGGTCAGGGTGCCCCCGCTGGTGGCGGGGGCCAGCAGGTCAAGGGACGTGAAAAGGCTTGGGATGGTCATGGCAGGCCCTGTTCGGATGGGTTGGTCTGTTCAGCATGGATGGGAGCGAGGGCCGGATGGCGTCCTCACACCGTGGCCAGGGGCGTTTCCGGCTCATAGACCCGCCCGAAGCGGTTGGCCAGAAAATCCTTCAGGCTGATTTGTTCCTGACGGACAAAGCCCTGCCCGGGCAATTTGTTATGGCGCAGAAGATCCAGCACAGCACAGACCGATGAGGCGGTCGTGACCTGAATGCCGGTCCACACTTTGCCGTTCACCTGCCGCGCCAGGATCCGGTTCACGTAGGATTCCTGCATCAGCCGCCCGTCCTGCTCGCCGATGGCGGTGACGAAGATCACCACCACATCCTGGCGGGTGGCGGGCACGGCATGTTCCAGAATGTCCTTGAGCATGTCCGGGCGCTCCGCCAGGCGCAGGTCGTGGAGGAGCATTTTCATGGCGTCCCGGTGGCCGGGATACCGCACCGTGCGGTAGTTGAGCAGCCGGACCTGGCCGATCAGGGTCTCGCACAAGGTCCCCAGGCCGCCGGAGGTGTTGAACGCCTCATAGCGCACACCGTCCAGGGAGAAATGCTCGATTTCCTCCATGGGCGGGACCATCGCGGGCTGACCGTTCACGATGGCTTCGCAGGGCTGGATGTATTCGTTGATGACCCCCTCGGTGCTCCAGGTCAGGTTGTAGGCCAGGGCATTCGAGGGAAACTGGGGCAGGGCGCCCACCCGCAAATTCAGGGTATCGAGCCGGTCGAACCGCTGGGCGAGGTCATGACCCACAATGGAAATGAAGCCCGGGGCCAGACCGCATTGGGGCACGAAGGCGCTGGAGGCGTCGGCGGCCAGTTCCTTGACGAATTCCTTGCTGGCCACGTCCTCGGTGAGGTCGAAATAGTGGATCCCCGCCTGCCGGGCCGCTTCCGCCACGGCTTTGGTCACATTGTAGGGGGCGGCGGAGACCACGGCGAACATGGCGCGCATGGCTTCGGCCATGGCACCGGAGTCCTCCGCATCGAGGGGGAGCAGCCGTGAGGCGGCGCCCGGGCCGAGCCGGCGCAGGGCATCCTCGGACCGGTCGGCCAGGGTGACCCGGTAATCGCCGGTGGATTCCAGCAGGGTCGTAATGGTCTGGCCGATCTTGCCGGCCCCGATCACCAATATGTCCGTCACCTTCGCATCTCCCCATCATCTGGCGTTCGGCGACACAGTAGAGGGGTTTCCGGATTTACGGAAATGCCCTTGCCGCCGTCGTCGGGTGCCCGGCCCGGGCCGGACCACGACGGAATATGACATACGCTGATCATGCGAAGGAGCCGTGAAGGATCCGCTAGGCGGTCTGAGTCCTTCAGGGCTGGGCCGTGTCCGTATCCTCGGGGGCCGAGTCATCCACCAGATGAAGGATCATGCTTCTGTCGCTGTCGTCATCATCGGAAAAGAAGCCCCGGGCGTGGAGGGGGGCGTCCGTGCCCCGGGTCAGGTCCAGGCTCGGTGTGAGACGGACCGGGGCACCGGACAGGCGCTGGCGGTAGACGAGGGTGGCTTCCAGGATCCGCTGGACGTAATTGCGGGTCTCCGAAAAGGGCAGGGATTCGATCCAGTCGATGGGATCGACGGCGGTGTCCCGGGGGTCGCCGAATTCCTTGACCCAGCGGCGCACCCGTCCGGGTCCGGCGTTATAGGCGGCGGCGGCCATGATGTAAGAGCCGTTATAGGCTCGCAGCAGATCCCCCAGATAGGCCCGGCCCACCTGGGTGTTGTAGTCCGGGTTCTCGGTCAGCCACACGGCCCGGTAACCCAGACCATGGCGCCGGGCGGTCTGGCGGGCGGTGCCGGGCAGGACCTGCATCAGGCCCCGTGCATTGGCCCCGGAGCGGGCCTCGGGATTGAACTCGCTTTCCTGGCGCATGATCGCGAGGGACAGGGCCCGTTCCGGCTCCTGGCGCCGGCCCTGGTAGGGGTTCAGGTCGATCAGGGGATAGGCCAGGGCCTCCGCGGGCAAGCCTTCATAGGTCGCCTCTTTGCCGATCCGCACAGCCACATGGGGCAGGTCCAGATCATGGGCCATGACGGTGGCCAGGGCGTAATCCTCCACCGTGGGATTGTCCCCCACCGAGCCCAGAAGCAGGCCCAGCACGGTGCTGTCCGGTGCGAAATCGCTGGCGATGGTCGCCGCCCGCACCAGGGTGTGCATCTTGAAGGCGTCCCGCCGCGCGACGGTCACGTCCGGGGCAGGAGGGACTTCGAACCGGCTGAGGGAGCCCCCCAGGCGTTCCGCCGCGAGCTGACCGTAAAACGTCGTGCCGTGGGCCGCGCCCTTGGCGTAGGCGGCCATGGCGGCTTCGGTGTTGCCGGCGGCTTCATGGGCCCGGCCCAGCCAGTAATTGGCCCGGCCCAGGCTGATGGGCCGACCGACATTATCCGCGAGCCTGGCGAAATGGGCGGCGGCCTCTTCCGGCTGGTTCAGGTGGCGCAGCGCAAACCAGCCCGCCTGCCATTCCCCATGGGCAAAGGCACCGCCCGAGGACAGGCCGTGGCCGGAAATGATCTTGTAGGCGGTGTCGAGCTTGCCCGCCTCGAAGGCTTCCCGGGCCTGGAACCGGCGTTCCCGCCACCACACTTCCGGTGCCAGCAGGCCGTCGGTGTCTCGGGGGGCCTGGAGAAACAGCGGCCAAGTCTCTTCATAGCGGCGGCGCTTGTGGCGCCAGCGAATGCGCTCATAGAGGAGACCGGGATGGGCCTGCTGGTTCTGGGGCACTGCCTTGATGGCTGCATCCACCCCCCGGCCGTTCCGGCGCAGGGTGATCCGGGCCCGGGCAAGATTGCGGTCGGAGGCGGGCACCAGGTTCAGCATCCGGGTGGCGGCGGTAGTCTTGCCGTCCCAGATCAGCCGGTCCAGGCGGGCCAGGTGGTCGGCTGTGGTCAGGCGATCGAGGTGGTTGGCCCGCAGATCCCGTTCCGCCCAACCGCTCAGGTTACTGCTGCGCCAGGCCCGGCGCAGCCAGACCGCGCCGTCCACCTCCTGTCCGCTGCGAAACTGGGCGTCTGCGAGGCGGAGCATGCCGTTGGCGGTTATGGGGTCCCGGTCGCCGAACCAGCCGATCACCTGAGCGGGGGGCAGACCGGCGGGCATGGCCACTTCCGCGCGCACCAGAAACCGGTCTTTTCGCGGCCAGTCCCGGTGGGAGTCCATGAAATCCACGATTTCCGCGAAGCTTGCCCCACTGGATGGATCTTGCAGGGCCATCCAGCGGACCACCCGCACCGCCAGGGGGTTTTCGATGTCCTTGACCTCTTTCAGACCGTCATCCCAGCCCCTTTGGCGGGCGGTGCGCACGGCCTGGCGCAGGATGCGCGCGTCGGAAGCCGACAGTACCCGGGTGCCCATTTCTTCCGGGCGCCGGATGGGTACGGGCGCGCTCGCCTGGGCTGAGAGCACCGGCGCAAGGCTCCAGGACGACGGCAAAACCGTCTGGAGGCCGGTGGCCATGACCATGGCCGCGCCAAGACGGGCCATCACATGGAGACGGGCCATCACATGGAGACGGGCTATCATGCGGAGAGGAGCCACGCCCTGGCCCGGTCGGGCCTCCGGCCGGTGGTCCCCAGAGGGGTGAAGAGGCGGTTGGTGCGGCTGCATCAAATTCACGGTCGGACCATGTCTGAGGGCCAGGGACCGGGAGCCGGATGGGCTTGGCCGGGCGCCGGTGGCCGGTTTTGGTCGGAAAACGAACGCCGGAGATCCGGCGCGGGGGCCATTGCAGTGAGGCACTCAAGCCCACCGCATCAGGACACCCAAAAATAGAGCGTACCGGACATGACGCGAGGCGGCAGGAGCACTGCGCCACGGCTGGATCATCCCGGCTGCGGACCCGATAGTGGTACCAGAATCGTCCATGTCCATCCAATTGTGATTGCGCATCTCTCAACCCGGAATGAGATGCTTCTCCCACCGCCGAGCGTCAGGCTGGCCAACACCCGCCCTTGGGGCGAGACATGACTTTCTGGACATGGGGCGGCGCTCCAGGCATCCCGTTAGCGGCCTTCCCGACTTGGCGGGGACAGGCGAGCGCCCCATATACTGCGCTTTTGGGAGAGTACCAATGCCAGCTTCGATCGAATCAGCCGGACTTGCGGCGCGCCTGCGCGGGTCGATCTGCGCCCTGGCGACCCCCTTCCGGGAGGGCCGGGTGGATGTGGACGCGCTGATCCGGCTTGTGGAATGGCATATCGAGAACGGCACTCACGGTCTTGTGGCCTGTGGTACGACGGCGGAAACCCCGGCCCTGACCACCGAGGAAAAGGCCCTGATCTTGGCCAAGATCCAGGAAACGGTTGCGGGGCGGATCCCGGTCATCCTCGGCACCGGCGGGGCGGACACCGCCGCTGCGATTGTTGCGACCCGGGCTGCGGAGGAGGCGCAAGCGGACGGTGTTCTCATCGTCACGCCCTATTATAACCGTCCGTCCCAGGAAGGGTTGCTGGCCCATTTCGAGGCGGTGCACCGGGAGACCGGCCTGCCCATCGTGCTTTATAATGTGCCCGGGCGTACCGGCGTGGACATGACCGCCGAGACCGTGGCGCGGTTGAGTGCCCTGGATCGGATCATCGGCATTAAGGATGCTACCGGCGATATGGCCCGGGCGAGTGACACACGGCGTCTGTGCGGTCCGGAGTTCCTCCAGCTTTCCGGGGAGGACGGCAGCGCCCTTGGGTTCAACGCCCATGGAGGCCATGGCTGCATCAGTGTCACCGCCAATGTGGCGCCGCGCCTGTGTGCCACCATGCAGAGCGAATCCCTTGGCGGGCGGATGGACGGGGCCCTTGCGGCCCAGGACAAGCTGGCGCCCCTCCACGGGGCCCTCTTTGTCGAGGCCAGCCCTCAGCCTACGAAATACGGCCTGAGCGCGCTTGGGCTGTGCACGGATGAAATGCGTCTGCCCCTGGTGTCCGCATCCCCGGCGGCGCGGGCGGCGGTGGACGCGGCCATGGCCCATGCGGGGCTGACGGCACCACGATAAAGGTCTGACGACAGAATATTTGTAAGGGGAAGAAAAAGAAAGGATCTACGACCATGGCCGCGAACAGGTTGGCCTCACGGTCCGGCATCGGCAAAGTGGTGGCGGAGAACCGGAAGGCCCGTCACAACTACGAGATCGTCAACAATATCGAGGCGGGCATCGTGCTCACCGGCACCGAGGTGAAAAGCCTGCGGGAAGGCAAGGCCAATGTGGCCGAGAGCTATGCCAGTTTCGAGCAGGGCGAATTGATGCTGATCAATTCCTATATCCCGGAATATACCCATGGGAATCGTCAGAACCATGAGCCCCGGCGCCCCCGCAAGCTCCTGCTGCACAAGCGGGAAATGGGCAAATGGGGCGGCGAGGTTCTGCGCGGCGGCATGACCATCGTGCCCTTGAAGCTCTATTTCAACGCGGACGGCCGCGCCAAGGTGGAACTGGGCCTCGCCCGGGGTAAGAAAGCCCACGACAAGCGGGAGACCGACAAGAAACGCGACTGGGACCGGGAAAAGGCCCGGCTGATGCGGGAGAAGGGTTGAGGCCCCGGGCCAAAGACATGGCGATCACGATCGAACACCTCTCGCCTTCCCAGTGGGAGCGGCTGCGCAGCGTGTGCCTCGAAGCCCTGGCGGATACTCCGGATGCGTTCGGATCCACTCTGGATGCGGAACGGAATCTCTCAAGGGATGAATGGCGGGACCGTCTGGCGCGGGATGACCACGCCACCTTTGTCGCCTGCACCGGTGGGGCGGATGTCGGGATCGCGGTCATTGCCCGGATCGAGGAAGCCCAGACAGACGGGAGCCGGGCGGGCGGGCCCCAGATAGGCGGGCCCCAGACAGGCGGGTGCCGGGCGGGCGGGCCCGGCGCTGATCAGCCCAAGGATCACCGGTCCTGCGCCGGACTCTATTCCATGTGGGTCAGTCCCAAGGCCCGGGGCATGGGCACTGGAGACGGTCTCATTGAGGCCTGTATCTCATGGGCGCGGCACCACGGTTTCACCCAGATCGAGCTGGATGTGGGCGATTTCAACAGCCCCGCCATCCGCCTTTATGAGCGCCATGGCTTCATGCCCAATGGCGAAGCCGACACCCTGCCACCGCCCAGAACCCATATCACGGAGCATCGCCGGGTCCTGATCCTGGCATCCGGTTGAGATGGTTAGATCCGGTTCCGTTCAAACGAGATCGGGTCTGCCTTTTTGTCGCTCACGGTGCGCAGGACCTCCGCGGGGGCGGCGCAGGGGCACTCAGGTGGCCCCTTTGCACGCGGCTGCGTGACTTGCCCAGCCATCCGGGTCGTTATCCGCATTCTTGTGGATGACAATATCCTTGCCCTGATAAAATGCGGAAATTTCATCGGATAACGGATCGGAGGCGGCATGATCCGTTCCGGTTCCAGGATGACGCCGGGTCCAGGCGGCCAGGTCGAGGGTGTTGCCATCGCCCAGCAGGTCGCGAAAGGCAGCTTCCAGATTGAAATCTTCGCCGCCAAGGCCCTTTGCGCTGAAATACTCGGTGATGGCCTGGCTGGTCTTGCGGCCCCATGCCCCGTCCACGGGTCCGGGGTTGAACCCGTTTGCCGTCAGCCGCAGTTGCAGGGTCTCGATCGCGGTTCGGCTCAGAAAATTGACCGCATCCCCATCCAGGGTGACCTGATCACAATCGTAGAGACTGGCCTGTACCGGAGTACAGCCCGCTGCGAGGCAGGCACCAAGGGCGGCCGCAGCCAGAGCTTGACCAAACACGTTCATCGCAAACTCTCCGCCAATCAGCGCCGCTGTGCCTCACCCCCAGGTTCAGTATGATCGACGACCACCCGATAAACAAGAAAGCGTCCTTTTTCGGTGATGGTGGCCGGGAGGCGGCAGGGTCTTTCCGTTCACCGGGTTTGCATGCGAAGATCCGGCGCAACACCCCTAAAAGGGCATCAATCCAATAGGGGCAACAATCCCATGAAGCCCAAAGGGCCCATAAGGGATGACATTTTCAGGGGAGGGGGCCATGGGCACCGGACGGATTTTACGAACCATTCTGATCACCGGCGGCGCGGTCGGAGGGCTCTTCGCCCTGTCCGGTTGCGCATCCGTGGACAATGAGAACGTGGCTCAGGGCCCGGATCTGAAAGCGGAAATCCGCCGCACGGCCTACGGCGTGCCCCATATCAAGGCCGATGATTATGGCGGGCTGGGCTATGGCATGGGCTATGCGTCGGCCCAGGATAATCTGTGCCAGCTCATGGACCGTCTGCTCACGGTTTCAGGGGAGCGGGCTAAATATCTCGGACCCGGTGAGAACCGGCGCAATGTGGTCTCCGATTTCTATCACCGCCGACTGCTCCAGAGCGGAGAGCTTGAAGCCCTGCTGAACGGTCCGGCCGAGTCCGTGGATACCCCCTCCCAGGATGCCCGGGATCTTGTCCGGGGCATGGCCGCCGGGATCAGCCGGTATATTCGCGATACCGGCGTCGAGGCCCTCTCCGATCCCCGCTGCAAAGGCCAGCCCTGGGTGCGTGAGGTGAGCGAGACGGATCTGTGGCAGCAGGTTCTGGCGGGCCAGGTGGTGATCCAGATGCCGGGCATCGTGGCCGCCGCGCCGGAGGAATTCGGCCAGGATGAAGCCGCCCTGCCGCCGGTGGCGGATGATCCCCTGGATGAAGAGCGGGGTCTTGGCAGCAATGCCTATGGCTTTGGCGGTGAGTTCACGAAGGGCGGCAACGGTGTCCTTCTTGGCAATCCCCATTATCCCTGGGACGGGCAGAACCGGTTCTACCGCATCCACATGATGATCCCCGGTGAACTGAATGTGGTGGGCGCCGGTCTGATCACCGCGCCAATTGTGGGGATCGGCCATACCGAGCACATTGCCTGGACCCATACGGTCTCCACGGCCCGGCGCTTCGGCTATTTCGAATTGACACTCAATCCGGACAATCCGACGGAATATCTTTATGAGGGCGAATACGTCCCCATGGAGGCGGAAACCGTCACGGTGGAGATCAAGACCGGAGAGGGCGAGGCCCTGGCGGAGGAAACCCGCACCTTCTTTTCCTCCCGGTACGGACCGATGCTTGAGACCGAGCAACTGCCCTGGGGCCGGGAACGGGCCTATGCCATCCGCACCATGCCCCTGGGCCTGCGCACCATTGACCAGTATCTGGCCCTCTATCAGGCCAAGTCCGTCCGGGAGCTGAACACGGTCCTGGCGCAATATCAGGCGACGGGCTTTAACACCACCGCGACGGACTCCAGCGGCGAGGCCCTGTTCGGCGACCTGGGCATGGCCCCCAATGTCACCAGGGAGCTTGCCGCCCGATGCACCGCGTCTCCGCTCGCCAATGGCATCTGGTCCCGGTTCCGGGTGCCTGTGCTCGACGGCTCCCGGGCGGAATGCGACTGGCAGACCGATCCGGACGCCTCCGCCCCCGGCGTGTTCGGCGCCAAGGATCAGCCCCGGCTGTTCCGGTCCGATTATGTCTCCCAGGCCAATGACAGCCACTGGCTGACCAATCCGGAGGTCCCGCTGGAGGGCTTCAGCCCGGTTTGGGGAGATGAAAGTGATCCCCGGAGCCTGCGTACCCGTCTGACCCTGGATCTGGTGCGCGACCGGATGGACGGGTCCGATGGGTATGAGGGTACCAAATTCGATCTGGAAACCCTCAAATTGGCGATGTTCAACAACCGTCACCTGGGCGGGGAGTTGGTGCGGGACGATCTGGTGGACCTGTGCCGGGACAATGTCAGCAACGAACTGCCCGAGGCGCTTTGTGATGCTCTGGCCGGGTGGAACCTGAAAGTCGATCTGGACAGCCGGGGCGCCCATGTCTTCCACGTGTTCGCCGGGAGCGGCGGTTTGCGGTTCAAGACCCCCTTCGATCCGGCCAAACCCATCGACACCCCCGCTGATCTCGATGTGGCGGATCCCAAAGTGCTTGAGGCCCTGCAAACGGCAGCGGGCACCCTGGCCCAACTGAAGCTGCCCCTGGATGCCCGCTGGGGCGATGTCCAGTCGGAGACCCGGAACGGTGTGCGCATCCCCATCCATGGCGGGGCGGGCCGTCACGGGGTGTTCAACGTGATCTATGCCAATGAGCCCAAGCCGGGCCTTGGCTGGACCAATGTGGTCCATGGGTCAAGCTGGGTGATGGTGGTGGAGTTCACCGAGGACGGGCCGGTCAGCGAAGGCGTGCTTACTTACTCCCAGTCCACCAATCCGGAATCCGAGCACCATTCCGATCAGACCCTTCTTTATTCCGCGAAGGGTTGGGATGATCTGCGGTTCACCGATGAGGCGGTCGAGGCCGGCACCATCGAGCGTGTCGAGATTTTTGAGTGACCGGCGCACTGGGGTCATGAACCCAGTGGCCTCTTAAAATAGAAAAGGACACGCCATGGAACCCTATCAGCCCTTGAACCGCTCCATTGCGGGTCTGACGGCGATCGTCACGGGTGCGGCCAGTGGTATGGGCCGGGCCACGGCCCATCTGTTCGCCTCGGAAGGGGCGAATGTGGCCGTGACCGATCTGTCCCAGGAAAAGTGTCAGGCGGTGGTGGACGAAATCTCTGCCGCCGGGGTGCCGGGCTTTGCCCGGGCCTGGGCCCTTGATGTAAGCGACCGGGAGGCCATCAAGCGGGTGGTGGGTGAGGCCGTGGGGACCTTCGGCGGCCTGGATATCCTGGTCAACAATGCGGGCTTTGCCATCCCGGGGGATGTGGGTGAGGAGAGCTATGAGGAGAGCTGGGGACCCACCATCGAGGTGATGCTGAGCGCCCATCAGCGGATGATCCGCGCGGCCCTTCCCCATCTGCGCAACAGCGACAACCCGCGAATCGTGAATGTGGCTTCCACGGAGGGTCTCGGGGCCTCCCCCGGCAACAGCCCTTATGTGGCGGCCAAGCATGGCGTGATCGGCCTGACCCGGGGCCTTGCCGTCGATCTGGGCCGGGAGGGCATCACCGTGAACTGCATCTGCCCCGGGCCGATTCGCACGGGCATCACCGCCGGCATCCCCGAAGAACATAAAGAGATCTATGCCAAGCGCCGGGTGCCCCTGCGCCGGTATGGGGTTCCTGAGGAAGTGGCCAATATCACCTTGTCCTGTGTTCTGCCCGCCGCGAGTTTCCTGACCGGCGCCGTGATTCCCGTCGATGGCGGTCTCACCATCAAGAATGCCTGAGCCGTTCGCTCTGGCCGGCCGGAACCGATTCGCCTCTGTCCGGTCACTCGGCGGAGCGGGGGCGGGCGGTTCATAATCCTTTTGGACGATGAGTGAAACGGGAGTCGGGTCAAAGCGCTCGAAAAGAGTGGCAAAGGAAAGTCAAGAGAAATTATGGGCAGGCGGACCGAGGCGCGTGAACTTGTCAATGCACCTGTGGGCAAATATTACCGGGCGTTCATCGCCCGCTTGACGGCCAACCGGCCCGCCGATACGCTCTGACACATGGGTTGGGTCGCCTCTGGTTTGTAACGGTTTTGGTTTATACCGCTTCTGCGGTTGTTTTCCGTCTTCACTCCGTCTGCGTACACAGCCTGTGACATCACCGGTTCAGCCGATGGTCCGTGTTCTTGAGTTTCGCTTTGAAATCAAAGCAGTATCTCAGGGGATCGGGTCAAGAGCCCGGTGTTGGACGCGTGTTCGAGTCTGTGCGGGAGGGGCATGGCTGGGTGCCGCGGGGGCATCAGCCAGGGAGACAACAAGACACCGAATAAACCGATCAAACGGGTGTCTGATGCATCTGCATCACCAGGTACCGGTGGCGTTCAAGACCAAGAAAACGGCCCCGGTATTGTTCTCTTGACCTTCTCCTTCGTCTGGCTCTTCTTTGTGCCTCGTGGGTCGTCTTTCGGCATCTGCGGGAGTGGTTCAGTATTTGTAGAGGACGGGCAGGCGGTGCTCATGGTCAGTGAGACGGTTGCGGTCGTATCCGCCGACGTCGTCGAGCAGAGTTTTGAAGTGTCGGGCACTGTTAAGTGGTTCGACGCGGTCAAAGGGTACGGTTTCATCGTGCCCAATGATGGCTCCGGCGACATTCTCCTGCATTTATCCTGTTTGAAGCAGTCGGGTTATACGACGGCGCAGGAAGGGGCCAGCGTGGTCTGCGAGGCGGTGAAACGCCCCAAGGGAATGCAGGCACTGCGAATTATCGAAATGGACACCTCCACTGCCTTGCGCGCCGATCCCGGCGGGCGGGGTCCTGGCGGCGCCTCGGCCGAACCCCGCATCACCGATGTGGGCGAGGAAGAAGAGGTGCTGGTCAAGTGGTTCAACCGGGCCAGAGGCTACGGCTTCGTGTCCCGGGGTGAAGGCACACCTGACATTTTCGTCCATATGGAAACCCTGCGCCGGTGCGGCTTGCGGGAATTGCGCCAGGGCCAGCGGGTCAAGGTGCGGTTCGGCACCGGACCAAAGGGTCTGATGGTTGCGGAAATCGAGGACGCCGAGGCGTGAGCCCCAGTCCATCAGGACCTGGCGGCTCAGGCCCTGATTCCTGGGGATCGGGCGACTCGGGATCTGGTGCTTCGGGACCTGATATTGGCCAACGTGATCGCGACCATCGTAATACCGGCCAGCGTAATACCGCCCAGCGAAACATCGGATCGCGCGGACAATCGTCCGACAGCGAGAGCCCGGGTGAAGGCGCGGAGCAGGATTTCCCCCCGGAAGGGTTCAAGCTGAACCGGGGCCGGGGACCCTTCACGACTCATAACGGCCCCTTCTATCTGAAAATGACCGATGACGGCCCTATTCAGGGGTTCCGGGTGCAGCGGCGCCACTGCAACGGCCACGGCATTGTCCATGGGGGGATGCTGATGGCCTTCGCCGACGGTGTGCTTGCCATGGCGGTCTATCTGGAAAGCCGTATGCGCAGCGTCACGATCCGCATGAACACGGATTTCCTGTCCATGGCCCGCCCGGGAGACTGGGTGGAGGGCGTGGCCCAGGTCACCGCCCGGGAGGGCATGGTGTCTTTCGTTCAGGGCCGGATTTATACGAAAGATCGGGACGTGCTCACCGCCCGGGGTGTCTTCAAGCTCATGGCAAGCCGGGACTGACGGTCCGTCGTCTGACCCGTCCCGCTCTCTGCGCACCTGGAAAACCATTCCACGGAAAAACCGTATCTGCCCCACGCCACTAACGCAGGCGCTGGCCTCGCCCAGAAGGTGGGGCAAGGCCGCATCGAGATCCTCGGGCGGCGTGACCGTGACGGTTGTCGCCGCCCCGATCCTTGAGCGGCGGGCGCAAAATCACGATCACCTTTAAACAGGGTGGCCGCCGCTCTCGTTTTTTCGCTCAAGGCGCGAGGCGCCTCCGCGAGGGCGGCGCAGCGGCGCCGGACCGCAGTCGCGGCCTTGAGCATGATGCGGATTAAACGCCTCATGGATACTCTAAGTGTCGGGCCTTTACCGTAGTGTCGGGCCTTAACCGTTCTGGACAATCCAATAGGTGCGGCCCTGGGCCAGGAAGGCCAGCAGACCCCAGATCACTCCGGAGATCAGGAATGACAGGCCCAGCCACAGGGTCAAATGAACCCGTTCGCTCCAGGTCAAGGCCTTGGGTTCCTGGGTGGCGGCTGCGGCCTGGGAGATGCTCGCCTCCCGGGAGGCCCGGACATCCTCAAGGAGCAGGGCCGCAAGCCGGTCCAGGGTCATGTCCGTCTCCGGATCGGCCCCGGCCCTGAGGGCCGCAAGGGAGTCGGCCCGTTCGTTGAGCTTGCGCAGGTAGATGTAAGCGAATGTGCCGTCATCCCCGAGGGTGGCCGCGTCCAGTTCCGTGATGGCGGTGTTGACGATGGCGACCAGAGTGTCGGCGTCTTCCACCATGTCATAGCGGTTGCCCAGATCCAGGACCCGGTTGTAAAGGGTCTGGTAGGTTTCCCGGCGCTTGTCTTCCGGCACGTTCCGGTCCACAGGCTCGGGCAGGGCGGAAGCGGGAATTTCCCCCTCTTCCGCGTCCTGGGCGGTCTCGGTGGGCTGGCGGTCCAGATAGGCCTCCAGGGGCGGGATGGTGATGTCCCGGGCGCTGCGGTTGCCGGTGATCTGGTCGCCGACCAGGGACAGGGTGCTGCCGAGAAAGGCCGTGGCGAAAATAGCGGTCATGGCAAAGGCGATCCATTTCAGCCCGTGCATGATCACTTTTTCAAAGTCCGACGGCCCCTTGGATTTCCGGCTTCCGGATCTGGATTGCGGGGGCCTTTCCTGGGTCGGCGGCTGACCCATGTTGTGGCCGCCATTTTGGATGCCCTGCTGCTGGATTCCCCCGGGTTGTTGGAATCCCCCCGGTTGCTGGATTCCCCCCGGTTGCTGGATTCCCTGGTGCTGGCCACCGGGCTGCGTGTGGTACTCCATCATCCTCTCCAACTGTGGCATCCTCTTTTTGGGTGCCGGATCCGCATGGGGCGGAAACCTGCCGCTCACCGGTGCTCCTGGCGACCATTACACCGGATCAGGGGTACGCCGGATCAGGTGTGCGCCAGATCAGGGGTGGGCTGGCGAGACGGCATGTCCGCGAAACAGCCCCTATCACAAAGCACTGTGCTGCGATTCCCGGTTCTTCGGCCCCCAGCCGTGAGCAAACCACCGGCGCCTGCGCCAGGGCCAGCCCCCAAATCACCTCAGATTATATCATGGGAGATAAAATCTCCGGATCTCCCCCTTGGATCTTTGGGCGGAGATCAGGTATGACTTCGAATTCGTCGGGGCGTAGCGCAGCCTGGTAGCGCATCTGGTTTGGGACCAGAGGGTCGGGAGTTCGAATCTCTCCGCCCCGACCAATAAAATCAACGGGTTATCGGGTGCTCGCACCGGAACAATCGTGGAACTGTCTCACGGAAATTCTCTCACGTGAGACGGCTGGCAGATCAGAACTCCAGATGTGCCTCGGACCGGAACCGGTCCAGCCCGGCCATCCCCCTCGCTGCAAGTTCTCCAGTGAACCATTGCGCCATGTGCTCGTGGTCACTCTGATTTTGGCGGCTGGGGAGAGTGCTTGAAGCGGATGTTGGCGCCGACATGGGTGAAAATCGAGCCCACACCGATCGTCACAATGTACTTCGCCAAACTGATAATGTCTGACTGCGGTGCGGTCGGGTCACTAATAAAGAATGCCGCCAAGCCAAGAAAAAGCAGACAGGTGCCTGTGATAGTCACCATGCATATGTAAAACATCAGGAACTCTGGGTCCCTAGCCCTGATAACCGGCTTTCGGTGCGGTCTCATAAGACATCATCCCTACACCCCGTCCATCGATGAGACCCCAAATCCACAGGCAGTGTTAACCCGCCCTTCATTGAGAGCGAGACTGTGCGATTCGGCAGACGTAGTATAGAGCGAATGGAAGTCTTAATCGAACTTATATGATTGACACCGTTAACCTTCGTTACGACTAGGCCAGACTTGACGGTCACCAGTTTCCAATTGGTTAACGGCCTCAATGCCGTATGCAATTGATACATTGTGCGCTGGCAGGTCATCGCAACGGCGCTGACCGGCGTGCCATGTTGCTGAACGAGGCGGGCTTGAAGATCTGGGGCCTTTCACTGTCTCAAAAAAAATGGCCGCCCTGGGGGCGGCCTTTGAGTTGGGGGGGTGGTGGGGGGATCAGAAGGCGAGCTTGACGTTGATGACCGGTGCGGTTTCCTCGAATGGGGAGACCTTGGTTTGGAGCTGGTACTGATCATCGTGATTGGGTCTCCAGGCGGTCTGACGGCTTTCATCGGTGTCGGCAATATCGAAGACCAGATCCTTGGAGACACGCTTGATCGCACTGTCCAGGATGATTTCCGCCTGCCGACGATCCGTGAAGGTCTCGTTCCCATTCTCGTCCTGGGCCTGAAGGATCACGTAGCCGTTGAACCTTTCGTCTTCCGGATTGACGGTTTCCTGCCAGGCGGCAGCCGGTGCGGCGAATGCGACCATGACGCCGAGGGAGAGCAGGGCGGCGGTAAGACGGGAAATGCTGCGTTGGCTGATCATAACAACCTCCTGTGTGGCGTCGCGTTGACCTGCATTTGGGGAGGTTTTCGCGGCGGACATCGCAAAATTCCCCGCCGCTTTTGAACACCATTTAATAGAACGCTGAGCCGTAATTGCTCGCGTATCGAAAAGGTCCGGCAAATCCGGGCTTTACAGGCTCTCACCGGTCTTCCGGTGACTGTTCACAGCGAAATCCGCCCTGTTGAACCATCCGTGAACCCGTGTTTTTGCCGATGTGCGCCGCCAACCGGGGAGTGACAGTCTTGTCATGGGCTCCGGCTGAGCGGGAATCCTTGGAGGCATTGGGGGCGGCTGATCTTGTCTTCGGCTGGACCTTGGGTGGGATTGTTTGCCCGGCGCTCCGGTTGTTCTGCTATGGTGAGTGCACACGCAAAGGGGCACTCCCGGCCCTGGAACCGGGGCAGACGTGCTTTGACAGCGAGGAACGGTGGGACGGGTCGCAAAGCGTTGTGATGGGATGCTCCGTTTTCGGCGGAGGGCCGGCGGACGGGAACAGGCGAGGTATGGAGAATGACTGGAAATGGTGCGCATTCGGCGAGGGCCGCTCTTGTCCTGGCAATGATAGGTGTGGGGATAAGTGTGGGGATCGGTGCAGGGTTCTGGCCCGCCGAACAGGCCCAGGCCCAGGCCCAGAAGCAACCAGCCCAAAAGCAACCGGCCCAAAAACAACCGGCCCTCAAATCCCCGGCTTCGGCCCAGAGCGCCGAGCCGCCCCTCAAGACCGCCGATGACACCAAGACGGCCAAGACACCGCCGCCGGAGGAAGAACCCGGATCAGATCCCATGGAGGAACTGACCTATGGGGAGCATGTCGGGGACAGGGCCTTTGAACGGGCGCTGACCTATCGCCTCGCCTATCGGCCCCGTGGGCTGAAGCCGGAAGGTCTGCATGGGGACGGACCCAAATACACCCTGGCGGAAAAGCAAAGCGGCGACTGGGTCATGAAGCTCTGGCCGACGGTGCCCTTTGCCGTCAAGGAACAGCTCAATCGTCTCTGGCAGCGCCGGCAGGCCGGGGACATCAGCCTTGCATGTCAACGCCGGACGAATACGGTCAGTGACCGGATCGTGAAAGCCGAGATGCTGGCGGCCACTTCGGTGGGCTACACCGAAACCCGACTGGGCGACCCAACCCTCTCCATTGGGGAGCGGAAGACGGGCCAGATGCGGGTCAAGGACATTATCCCGGAAGGCCCTTCCCACGCCAATGGGGCTGCGGTGTGGCAGATCATAGACAGTCATGCCTGTGCTGAGCAACCGGGCGGCCCTGTCTCAGAGCCGTGGGTTCGTCCGAAAAGGGTGTTGTGGGAGTACAGGACCACACAGGACAAGCCCGGTACCCAACGATTCCACGACGCCCAGTTCGAGCGTGACCAGGTGAGAGGGCTTCTCGGCCATTTGGAGCATGTCCACACCGCCCAGAAATGGGAAATGCCGGTTCTGGAGGATGTTTTATGGCTGGCTCCCGGGATCGCGGCGCGGTGGCGCCGGCCTGTGACCCTGCACCTCTGGGCCATGGTGGAACCGGGAGAGGAAACCCGGCCCCACAACTGGGTGATGGTGAAACTGTCCGCAGACGGTAAAGGCGGCCTCGGGACGACGGATATCGTCGAGCAGCGGGCCAATCGCGGGCGCGCTTACATCTATTTCGTCAATCGGGGTGGCGGCACATTCTGATCCGTGTGCCATTGAAACGGATCTCATTCTCAGGGAGGGAAGCATGGGCGCAGATGGTGGATCGGTTACCTTAATCATCATCTTGATCATTATTGGGCTGCTGGTTTTGAATTCGATGATCATGGTGGTCGGACAACAGACCGTGGCGGTTACGGAGATTTTCGGCCGCTTCGCCGATGTGAAGCCGGCAGGCCTCCGATTCAAGTTTCCCTGGCCGGTCTCGGTTGAGGCGCGCATGCCCAGCGGGCGGCGCATGTCCATGCGCCTGCGGGAACTGCGCCATACAGTTTCCGTCAAGACGGCCGATAATGCGTTCGTAGATTTCCCCGTGGCCGTTCAGTTTCGGGTGCGTCCTGACCGGGTGAAGGAAGCTTTCTACGAACTTGAGGATCCGGAAGGGCAAATCACCAGCTTCGTCCTGAATGTGGTGCGTGCGGAGGGTGCCAAGTCTTCCCTTGAGGATCTGTATACGGCGAAACTCGCCGTCGAGCTTGCGGTCAAGCAGGAACTGGGAGAACGCCTCGCCGCCTATGGATACGACATCGTAAATGTGCTGGTGGATCAGCCCCAGCCCTCGGAGGAGGTTCAAAGGGCCTTCAATCGGGTGATTGCCGCGCGCCGGGAGCAGGAAGCGGCCCGGAATCTGGCGGAGGCGGAGCGCATTCGCCGTGTGGGGATTGCCCTGGCCGAGAAGGAGAGCAAGCAGCTTCAGGGGGAAGGCATTGCCCAGCAAAGGCTGGCTATCGCCAATGGCTACCGGGATGCCATGGAGAACCTCAAGCATGTCATGCCCGATGTCTCTGAGGAAACGATCCTTGCCATGCTGATGATGACCAATCATTGGGACACGATCCGGGACGCGGCCCAGGCTGAAGGCAATGTCATTCTGCTGAACGGTTCCGGCGAAAGCGCCATGCAGGATCTGGCCAAACTCGCAGCGGCTTTCCGCATGACCGCCCGAGACGGCACCACGCCCGCTCAAGACCCGACCCAACCATGATACCGAATGGATCAGGAGGGACACCAGGATGATCGACGCAGATGGCGTAATCGGATCAGGATGTATCCTGACAACTGCGTTAGCCATGCTGACGATACCAGTCATGGCGGGGGGTGCCATCGAAGATGAGGGTGCGACCGGGCGGGACGTGGTTGTGATGCCCCTGTCCGTACCAGGATCATCCAAGGACGAAGGGGACCTGGATACCGGGGAGCCGTCGCCATCCCTCGCCGACCCGGAAAGCCGGGAGAGGGAGCCGGGCGGGGAGACCATCGATGAGGCCTATCTGCGTCTGGCGTTCGATCCGCGCTTTTATTTTCCCGACCGAGGCTCGGCCTATGACCGGGATCCCATGTATGGCCAGAGGCGGATGGAAATCCGGGTGACCTATCATGGCTGGAACAGCCTGGATGTGGGCGTCAATCCGGTCTGGGCCATGGGCATCAGGGGGGATTGTCGTGAGAACGACGGGGTCTTCAAGATGATCTGCGGCGAAACCTGGACCGCACGCATGGTGGCGGCCCCAGCTCTGGACACGGAAGGTCCCTGGCGGGGGGCCGGTTTTGCCTTGAGAAAAAGTCTGACCCGCCATTTGGAAGACATGCCCAAGGAGACCCCCGCCGGTAAGGCCATGGCGGCGGCACTGAGCGCGGAAAGCCCGCCCTGGCTCGAAACAACCAGCACGGACTGTCCGGGTCTGACGGAGGCCATGGGCGCATCAGCCGGGGCCAAGTGGGTGGATGAAACCTTCCTGCCACCCTTCGAGCCTGACCCTGCGCTTTACATGCATCCGGACCTGGTCCGAGTCACGTTCCAGGGCGATTATGCCGATGCGGAATTTCTGGGTGTGCCCAAGGAAGGCACCATCGGCGGCTGGACGGTGGATCTATTCTATGCGGTCAAGGGGTGCATGAAGCCCGCCGCCGCACCGGGTCCTTGGACGGCCTGGGAAGCGGAGGGCCGACGCACCACCGGTGAAGTCTACTGGGAACCCCTGCGGGACTGAGTTGCCCGTCATGTTCCCTGAAGTGCCACGATACTCCGTCAGGAGACCGTCTCCAGGCCCCGGTCCGTGAGCCATTGAGCCACGGTGGCCACGCATTGGGCCAGATGCTCCGGCTGACCTGCATAATAATGGGTTGCGCCCTGGATCTGGACCAGTGACTTGTCCCGGGTGTTCAGGGCCTCGAAGAGGCGCAGGGCGTGGCTCGGGGTGCAGGCGGTGTCCGCCGAATTGCTGACCACAAGGGCCGGAACATCCGTGTGGGGCGCGTTCTTCAGCCCGTTGGCGTTGGAGCGTTCGTGGCTCCATTGGGAGAGCCAGCTGCGCAGGGTCGTGAACCGTGCCAGGCCGACGGGCCCCATGTTCACGGTCTTGGGATCGCCCAGATAACAGATGCCCGGTTGCCGGTCGCTGGGGTCCACGGTGGGGTCGAGCCAGACCGGAGCGGCCATGGTGCCGTGGACCACGAAACCGAATTCCGCCCCCGGACCGTCCGTACGGACTCGTTCTTCGAGCATGTCCTCGGCCCAGGCGGTGATCTTGTCATTGCGCAATATCTGGGCGGCCCGGTAGGTCTCCAGGAATTCGGGTGTGTAGGGCGGCTGATTGGGGTTCAGGGGATCGTAGAGGTCGAGATCCATGTCCCGGTTGAAGGGATCGGCCTCGTCAATGATGGATGCATCCAGCCATTCCGTAAGGGTCACCGCCCGGCTCACATGGGCGGCGAGTAGGAGGATGGCATCGGCAGGGGGCAGGGTCTGCCGGGTCAGATCCGGGCCGTCTCCGGCTGGTGTGGCGGTCACGGACGGATAGAGCGCCTGTTCCTGATAGAAAAGGGACAAAGACCCTCCGCCGCTCCAGCCCCCGAGCACAATGCGTTCGTAGCCGAAGCGCTTTTTCATATCGGCGATGCCCTGGCCCAGGTCCACCGCACATTTCTCCATGATCAGGGCATTGTCCGAGCCTGCATACCGTGTACCAACGAACACCACATGAAGGCCAGCCCGGGCCAGGGCCGTGCAGATGGGCAACCATGCCCCCCGCCCGGTGGGATGGCTGAAGACGATGGCGGTTTTCGACTCCCTGTCCCTGGGGCGGATGCGCAGGCACTCCAGGAAGACGACACCGGTCTCTCCTCCGTACACGTCCTTGAAGGCAGCCTCTTCCTGGAAGACGATGCCGTAGGGTTCTCTGACGATTCCATGGGCGGTCATAATCACTGTGCCTCGTATTGTTCTTCTAAAGCGGTGCCCGGCGGGCTTTGGGGGTCGCCGATCGTTGCTCTGCGACGGTCAGCGTCCGGTTTCGTCCCGGTCGAAGGCCTTCAGGTCCGGCGCCACGGTCAGGGGTCTGGCCACGTCGATGGCGTAGATCTTCCACTCCAGCCGGGTCTGGGGCTCCCAGCTATCGCGCACATATTGGCGCACGGTTTCCTGCACGCCGTGATGGACACCTTGGGGGGTATGCATGATCAGCCCCTCGGGCATGGGCGCGCCGAAAAAGCTGCCGCCATGGATGAAGGTGACCTCGTCATAATCCGCATTGCGATGGTACCAGGGCACCCGTTCCGCGCCTTCCCGGGTCTCGGCGCTCCGGGGCAGGAAATGGACAAAGCACAGGCCCGGCGCTTCCATGAATTGATGTACCGTCGGCGGAAGGTGGATGCCGTCGGACAGAATGACATTCCAGTCGTCCATGTTGAAGCGGAAGGGGAAGAGGTCCCCTTTCCAGCCCTCCACGTCACAGGGGTGAAAGTCCTGATAGAAGGACGAGGTTTCCGTGCCATGGGTGACGCGGATTTCCCATTCCCCATCGGGTCCGGCGCCGGGTCCGTCCTGGGGCTGAGGGTCAGGTACCTCGATCAGGGTGACGTCAAGGGGGGCCTGACGGCCGAAGACACCGAAATCCGGGATCTCCATGTTGCCGGTGCTCTGAACAATGAAGAACTCATTGTCAGGACCATCCGGGTTGAGCCGGTAATTGGCGCATTTCGGAATGCCCACATAATCGCCGGGCCGGTAGCGCAAGGGGCCGAATTCGGTCTCGAAGACACCGGTGCCCTTGTGGACGAAAAACAGCAGATCACCGTTCACGTTACGCTCGAAAAAGGGTGGCGTGCTCGCGCGCTTGCTCAGATAAATCCGGCAATCCTCGTTCCACAGGACCAGCAGAGGCGCGCCCCGGGGATCCGTGGCATCGGTGGGTGTCAGTTTGTTGGAAAAGACCACCCGATTGCGCAGCGAGCCGCCCGCCCGGGCCAGGGTCGGGTCATTGCGCCGGTAGAGCTGGGCGGACCGGCCCGCAAATCCGAGGCGGCTGATCTCGTCATCCTTCAGCCCGTCCAGATCCGCATGGGCTTGCCGGGGAAACCGCCCCTTGGCCAGTTGAATGAAGGATTTGCGCATGGTGGACGATCTCCCTGTTTGAGGCATGCCCCCTGTTTCACGGCGTTTCTTGCGGCGCGTTATGGCTTCGAGCGCACTGGGTTCAACCGGCGCGGTCTTGAGCAGTTTCGGCTCGAGCGGAATGGGCATCCACCAGGAGCCTATCCCGCCTGGCGCCCTTGCGGCAATGCTCCATGGATGGGCTCCGGCTCCAGATGGTTGGGAGCACGCTCCTTGCAGAAATCGATCATGGGGGAATGGGGGAGAATGTAATGGTCCGCCGCCGCCGGCTCGTCCAGGGCCGCGACCTCCTGGGATGTCAGAGCCTTGCACTGGCTGTCCGTACGGGGATCAGAGCCTGGAACATGGCGGATCACCCGGGTTCTGGGCACGACGCTTTCCGGCGGATGGCAGGTCCAGGCGAGATAATGGATGATGGCATTGATATCGTCTTCCTGGCCTTCCAGCCCTTGGAAGGGCATTCTGGTGCCGGGCGCAAAAGCCTTCGGACTGCTGATGAAATCATGGAGGGCGGTCAGGTTCCAGATCCTGTCCGCCGCGCCTTGTTCCTTGAGGGGCTTGGAGTAGTGGTAATCCACGGCGGACCGGGCAATGGTCTGGCCCAGGATGCATCCCAAGGGCGGGCCGTATGTGCGCGGTTCGGCATTCAGATTATGGCAGACCCGGCATTTCACAAAGGCCGTGCGGCCGGTGGCAACCCGGGAGCGGCGGATGTCTTCCAGGTTTTCGGCGGTCAATTGCTCCGGAGCCGGAGGGGGATCGATGATATGGGTATGGCGCTTGCCGGACATGAGGGAGGCGCGTGCATCCATGAGCAGAAAGAGCCAGAGCAGCCATGCATTGGCGATCAGCAGGATACGCCATATCTTGCGGTCGGAGTCCTGATGGGCCGAAGCGTCGGGCCTTTCAGACGCTCCAGGGTGGTCCAAGGTGTTCGCCGCTTCTCCGGAGCCGGAGGGTGCGTTGCCCGCATCATGCCCGGTCTTGTCCATCGGGCTCCCCCTCATTTGATGATCGCGATAAGTGCTGCGGCGGCCGATCCGGTGATGGCGAGGCCCGATGCGATAATGGCAAAGACGGGGCCGCACCGGTCGGAAAATACCTCCATCCGCCGGCTGACCCCGCCCTGAGTCAAATCCTCGGCACTATCCATGATCACGCCGACGCCCACCGCGCTCAGGGCCAGGAGTGGGGGCAGAAGGGGCGTGATGCAGAAATAGATGGCGTTCATGCCCGCCACCCCCAGGCGGCTTCCCTCCGTCCACGGATCCAGAAAACGAATGATCGAATCGTGGGTGAAGATGCTCCATTGGGTGAGGGCCACATCGGTGATCCCGTCGAAATAGCCCGTCGCGAAGCCCCTCAGGGTAATGATGAACGAGAAGGACAGATTCATGGTACTGTAGACGAGGATGTAATAGATCAGGATCACGCCGGGCAGGCCGCCCACGAACAGAAGCAGCGGGTCCTTGTACCAGGTTCCGAGGGTGGCGTGGCGCGTGCTCCGCAGGGCAATCGCCCGGCGCAGCAGAAAGCGCGTCAGGAAAATCGACAACACATCGAAGGCGCAATTGGCAATCACGAGGCCGAGGAGGCCCGCCACCACCCACATGGCGAGAAAGTGGATGCTCTGATGGTTCCAGATGGCGTCGCTGAAAAAGAAGGTCGAGAATATGAAGGTGCCCTGAACAAAAAAGGCGCTGATCAAAACCACATGGCCGTAGCCGGACAATCCCTTGACGAAACGGCCGCCGAAAATCCGTTCAAACACACCTTCCGTGCGCACCAGGGCCTGGTAGCGGAAGTGCCCCTGGGGGCGGGTCCGGCGGATGTCCTCAGTGGAATACCGGTCTGGCGGGATCGGGAGGCGTGCGCGGCCCTGGCCATCATCGGTGTCGACCCGCTGGCGCACAATGTAATCGGCAAACTTGCCCAGAATCACCAGGATGGTCACGGCATAGAAAATCAGCGGATCCATGGGGACGGCCTAAAATGAGTGCATGAAAACCGGGAACAGTGTGCCGAATGCTCTTCTTTATTCCAGAGTGGAATCGGGGCGTCCAGAGTGGAATTTGGGGCGCCCGAAGTGGCATTGGGTGGTGCGGAGTGAAACACGGACTGACCAGTGTGAGGCTGCTTGTCTTCTGCATCTGTTTCGGATGATTGCCCCCTTGGGCGACTGCCGGTAGGGTCAGGTCCCCTGTCGCTGCGCCGGAGATCTGCCCTGTGTTTGAGCCCACATCCGAAACGGCTCCCATGCCTGTTCCAAAAGAACTGCCGCCGTTCTACGCCGGTGTTGTCATCTGGGGTCGGTCCGGCGATCTATTGCTGCAACTTCGTGACGATATTCCTGGTATTGTGCACCCGGGTTGCGTGTCTACCTTTGGCGGCGGCGGCCAAGCCGGTGAGGAGCCGCGACAGGGAGCGGTGCGGGAGGTCCTGGAGGAAACAGGCCTTGCTCTGGACCCGGACTCCCTTGAGCTTCTGGATACCCACTACAATGTCTTCGAAGGCGGCTTGAAAATCCCCGTCTATGTTTTCGGTGCCCGGGATGTGCCGGAGACCGGCATGGTGATCACGGAAGGCGCGTTGTTCCGTGTCCCGCCGGAGCGGCTGCGCAGCGTGGAGAAGATCACCGATGCGTGCCTGCGCAATGCACTGAAACTGACCGGTCAGACCCAGGCTGACGATTGAATGGAACCGGGTCATGAGGCCTAGAGCGCTTTCAGGAAAAGTGTGTGCGGTTTTCCGCCCGGAAAGCGCTCAAAATCA